>JAZSIF010000052.1:0-38620 GCA_045533675.1 Eubacteriales bacterium
CGGTTTGGATTATAAAAGTAAAAGCCGCAAGGATTTCCTTGCGGCTTAAGATGCGGACTTAGCCGCGTTTGGCGGAGAGAGAGGGATTCGAACCCTCGTGTGCTTGCGCACAAACTGATTTCGAGTCAGCCCCGTTATGACCACTTCGATATCTCTCCGTATTAAATTTTGGTTTGGAATTTTGATAGAAAACTGTCGACCAACCTCTGAAATTTCTGCACTTAAAATTCCGAAAAAGTGAAGTGTTTCAAGGGCTTGCGGATAGATTAAAGTGACGATTGTGAGCCGCTTTCGAGTCAGCCCCGTTATGACCACTTCGATATCTCTCCGTATATGATTAAACTCAAACGAGTTTAATATTGTGAATTACCTTGCGGGGAACCCCGTTATGTTCTGTTGTGGTGCCCCAAATTTGTTGCTCGCGAACGCATCGCCAAATTTTGACCGCTGCCACTCCTTATTGCTCGCTCTTTCTGCCGCAGGCAGCGCTCGCAAACGTCCCCGCTTCGATATCTCTCCACAGTCGAACGCGGATATTATATCACATCCCGTCCAAAAAAGCAAGCCTTTTTTGAAATATTTATTTCGATATTTTTGCTTTCTTCGTTTTATCCCGTCGTAGGGGGTTGACTTTTTGAAATTGGCGTGGTATAATAATAAAATCATGGTACAGTTCGAAATGGAGGATATAGATATGGCAGAAATAAGAAGCAAGGTTAACGGTAAATATCTCGAATACCGTGGGTGGCCTTTGGTCAGGGAAGAGAACACGATTTGCTACGGCGATATGAACGAAAAGTGTATTTTAATCCTTGAGATCATGTCTTACAACGAGAAGAATCTTCCCGGAAAAATTTTGATTCAAGTGGTGGATTCCAAGGACACAACCAAAATCCTGCGACAGGGCAGTAAGGACGGGCTTTACGAGGCTTTCAGTCTTGGTGTGATCTGGCTTGACCATGAGTGTCGTAAGGACGCAAACTGAGCACATTTAATGATAAGGAACAGATGCAATCGAACAATATTTCGGGGGTATCTGTTCTCTTTTTTATGGAAAATGATTTGAGTAAAAATTGAACCAATTTTGAGGAAATATGGGTTGATTTTGAATTGAAAGTGAATGGTAATAATGTTATAATAATTATAAGTGTAGGTGTTTCAATTTTATGGAAGAGTGCTAAAAAGAGCTCCATAAAATTCCCGAAATGAAATCTAAGGAAAGGAATCATGCCGAAGGGCATGAGTAAGGGAACAACTATGAAAAAACTACTTTCCGTTGTGTTGGCGCTTACGATGGTCTTAACCGCCGTTGTGACGCTGATTCCCACTGCGTGGGCGGAACCGGGTGACCCAGCGGGAGGAGCGGGTGGCGCTGCCACTACCAACACTTCCACAAGACCGGAAGGAAGCTGGGTTTACTACGAGCAGAATTTTGACGACGCGACATTGGCTGCTTTGACGAATGCGGATCTCGCCGCGGCACTTGGCTGGACGGCTCCCACCGACGCGCAGGCAATGAGTATTGAGGACGGTGTTTTCCATTTTGTTAGTAAAAATACCGGAAAGGCATATCAAACGGATTTATACAGCGCGGAATTCGATAGTGAGGGGAAAAAGCTTGATGCAAGAATGCATTCCTCCATTACCGTCATTGAGTATGATCTGAAGTTCCAAAACAAGACCGAAGAATTTTATTCTTCTCAGGCGACCTATGTGATTATGGGATGCCTCGAAGACCAAGATAATGATGTGGACAAATTGAGCACAAAGCTGGATGCCACCAAATTTCCTGCAACCGGAACCTTCAACACATCGGCTAAAAAACCGATGCGTGGAACGCATAAGAAGCTCGATTCGACGCAGGAGCTTAATTTGGGGCTTGTCACCAATCATGTTAATGTTGTAAACTCTGTTCCCATGGCTGATGGAGCATCGAGCTGCTTTGATACGGATTATCACGTAAAGGCGGTGGTGGATCCTGTGACCGGAACTTACTATTTGATGCTCAATGACGTTGTGGTATCGACCTTGAATGATACCGAAAACTTCGGCGGTGCTCTGCGCGCGTTGATCGCAAAGATGACCGAGGTTTTTGTCCTTGAGCTTCCTAAGGGCGCGGACGTTCTGTTGGATAACATTCAGATCTACGGCTACGAACCTGCTCCTTCCTTGGTTATCACCGAGATTGCGACCAATGGAGGTGCTGGCGGCTATCAGTGGGTAGAGCTGTACAACGCTACACTGAATCCCATCAACGTATTCGATTATGCTTTGTATGTGAACAACGATCCTGCGGCGGCTACATATTTTGGCGGAGCGGGTCTTGGTTATTTCAGTGCTTTTGGCGAACCCGTTTATGCGGATGGCGCGCTTCAGCCCGGCGAGACCGCAATTGCTTTGCTTCCTTCTACCGCAGTGGCGGCAGGGATGGATGTTTCCGGTGAAGCCTTCCGTGAATACCTCACGGGTGTTGGAGCGCCTATTGACACGAAGATCTTTACTTGCGACAACACCACCGAGGATCCCTTTGTGTTGGCTGCGAATGGCGGCATGGTCGTGGGTCTGATGGAGGTTGACAAGGAAACGGGCGTGGGCAAGTACGTAGGGTTGAACGACACTCTGCGTGTGTTCCTTGAAAGCTACGTAATTATGACCACAAATACCGCAGATAGTAACATGGGCTATGAAGGCTTGGCGCTTCATGAGGGAATCGTTCCTTGTGGCATAAACTTTGGCGAAGCCGGAAAGACGGTAGAGCTTACTTATTGGAATGTACATGCCGAGAATGTTACCTCTCGGATGGCCAACGTGAAGTATGATGCTTCCGCCGAGCGTGAAACCGTAACGGGTGAGAAGGGAACTCAGACTCCCGGATTTGTACCCGTCGATTGCCGCTTTGAAGTATCTATCCTTGTGTATGATGAAAACGGCGAGAATCCTACGGTGGTTACCGATAAATTCATGACGGAGTGGAAGGATCCTTTTCACCAATATAAGAACCATTATAAATTTATCGGTTATTCCGTAGAAGGCATCGAGGAATTGGTCCAGACCGTGAAATTGTCCAGCGACGGACTTAAAGTGCGTCCCGTATATGAGAGAACTTCTCCGTATGCAAACTGGTATCAGGTATCCGAGCTGGCAGAGGACGGCACGTATACGGTGCGTCTCCTTGGCGGTATCAATCGCAAGGATATCTACTCGGCAGGATTTAGGTATTCGTACAGCTATATAAATGAAAAGGGCAGGGAGATCACTTATACTCCCGAAGAAGACTATGTATGTAATTACGTATATACATCTGTCTTGGCAGACGGCACGGAAGTGACGGCAGAGGATCTTGGCTGTGATTATCTCTTCGCTCTCCATGTCAGGGGGATCCCTGCGGAGAAGGTAACGAACCTTACCTTTAAGGTAACCGCCTTCATCGTTGATGAGAGTACGGGGTATAGTGTCTCCAGTGAGGAGAACTCCTTTGCCATTGTGCCTCCCGTAGCCCCCACACCCGGTGCGTGATCGCCGGAATCTACCAAACAATAGCTAAGGAAAGGAAACGTGCATAAGCATGATCAGGAAAACATATATGAAGAAAATACTTTCCGTCCTGTTGGCGCTGTTGATGCTGTTGAGTTCCATGACCCTCCTTGTGAACGCGACGACTCCCGAAAATAATGAAGGAGGCGGCGAAGGTGGCGCAGGCTCAACCGCAACAACGGAAAAGGTATCCGGTACCTCCGGGCACATCTTTTACAGCGAAAACTTCGATGGTGAAAATCTGAAGGTTGTTCAAGACGATTCGAACGTTGCTCCCGTTACGGATGAACCCAACGATGGGGTTGAGTATAAAACGGGCAACGCTCTGCTTGAAGCTCTCGGTTGGGAGACAACTGATAACGGGAATGTTCAGTTTTCTATTACAGAAGACGGGAAGCTGAGAATCGTTACCTCGGCAGGCGCGTCCTATGCCACCAATCTGGGACAGGTTAAAAACATGGCAGGGAATGCCATTACCATTGAGTATGATTTTACCTTTGCAAACACCTCGGCACAGAGCTCGTATCTGTCCTTTAACATTTGCGCGGACGACAACAACTATGTCAGGGCAACCCCTGTCACCGCGGCGGGAACCATTGATGTTGGTAACATGATCTTCAAGGGCGGATCGGCTCAGAACATGCTTGAGAATCTGATTGATTTAAAGATTGAGAAGCCCTTCGCCGAGTTTGCGGGTAGGTCCCATACCATGAAGTGCATCATCGACCCTAACTCCGACGGTGTTTTGGTTTACGTGGATGATGTCCCCATGACCAATATGAAGTTTGATCAGCGAAAGATTTGGACCCAGTACGGCCCTAACGCATCCAAAAGCGTCAATCAGGTGGTTGGTGATCTGCTGAATTTGGTAGTTACAGAGGGAGCCGACGTTACCATCGACAACATTCGCGTGTCCGAATATGCGCCCGCGCTCCAGATCTCTGAGATCATGGCGAACGCAAGAAAATCGGGCGAATATCAGTGGCTGGAGATCTATAACGCCACCGATGCTCCCGCAAACATCTATGATTACTGTGTGGTCATTTATAACGGCTGTGTTGGAACCTCCCTTGCGGGTACGATCGGCGACGAGACCGATAAGGTGTTGGGAACGACCACTCGTTATTATAAGGATGCCAAGGGAAACATCGTTAAGATCATGGAAAACACCTACAATGCATGGGATAAGGATGCAGCCTCTACCGTAGGATACTTTGCTCCCGGTGAGAAGAAGCTGCTGGTTGATCCCAAGGCAGAGAAAGAGGAAGATCGATATCAGACCTTTAAGAGCCCCGATCTTGAGGACGGTGAGATCGCTCCCGGCGAGACGGCGATCGTTCTGCTTCCTTATACCGCGGTACAGGGCGGTAAGTCTGTGAGCGATACGGACTTCCGCACATATTTGGAAAAGATCGGAACTCCTATCGATGATGATTTTAAGACCTTTGTTTGCGACAATGATTACAGCAGATGCGGTTGTACCGAATACACCTACTGCGAGCGGAAGCTGAAGGATGTAAATAATACGCCGGATGACACCACGGATGACGTACTGGAGCCTTGGCATGAGGCTTGCTCCAATCCCTATAAATTCCCCTTCCGTGTGATCGACGAGCTCAACGAGTCCACCATGGTGGCGCTGATGAAGGTGGAGAATACGGCTACCGCTGAGGAGCTTGAAGCGGATCCCGATGCCTACAAGCCTGTGGGAATCGGCGTAGGCAAGCCCAATAACCAGATGTTCCCGTACTACGAGAACTACGTTGCGATGAGCTCCAAGGGCGCAACCTCGGGAACCACGGTTGTCGGCTTTGAGGTTCGCACGACGGTCAGCGTTGCCGATGATACTTACCCTGTGGGAACGATCGTATATAAGGTTGACAATAACGGAAAGCTGATTCCCAAACGGGATGAAAACGGTAATATTGTCAGAGATAAGAACGACGAGATCGTGTACGATACCGAAAAGATCACCGAGCTTCCGATGAAGGATGAGTATGTGTTCAATGGTCACTTTGGTAGGGAAGCCGCTTCGTTTAGCGCGACCGACGACAAGTCCTTTGAGATTACCTACAACCGTGACGGAAACGAGAGTTGCGCCCAGAGAATGGGACGTATGGCATATAATGCTACCCAGCTTCGCCCCACAGGTGGTACGCAGGAGCTGTTCTATAGCCCCGGATACGTGCCTCCCGTCTGCCGCAACGGTATTGCGATCGCGGCGTTGAATAGCTTGGACGAAAGCAACGAGGTGTTGGTTGCGCATGTCGGTGCCGATTATGAGTATGATGGGGAAGTTCCGTATGGATATGAATATGTCGGTATGCAGGTGACGGATCGTAAGGCAGTTGCCGCTCCTGCCGAGGTGACTCCGGCGATTGTCCAGACGATTCCCGCTGAAATGTTGACTGTTGACGCGGATCTTTCCGTTGTACTCGTGTTCCGTCGTCTTATTCCCGAGATTGTTGGTTACCAGGTGTCGACTCCCGTGGATGGCAAGTATGCGATCCGCGTCATCGGAAAGACCGAAAACATCAAGTGCCAGACTCTTGGCTTCCGCATTGAGATGACCTGGGTTGACAAGGAACTCGGCAAGCAGACTGTAAAGTATGATCGCGAGTGCAGATACGTATATGATTCGCTGATGGCGGATGGACATGAATATGGTGAGAACGGCAAAAAGCTGTTCGCTTACCATATCAACAACATTCCCGAACATGTAAAGAACCTGCAGATCACAGTGACGCCGTACTACGTCAAGGGCTATGCGGATACCACGGTTTACCTGGCAACCGACAGCACCTCGAGCTTCACGGTGAATGAGGGTGTTATCTACTTCGAAGGCGAATATGAGAAGCATCAGGACACCGTAGACTTCGAATACGACAAGTCCAGAATTCCTTCTCCCGATATGTAAGATAACAAATATTTAAAGACTGTAAAAGGGCGATTGCTTCGGCGATCGCCCTTTGGCGTATTGGGATTTCTATATGTATGATAGGGGAGAGTACATATCCTTCCGCGGAAAAAATGTACGAAAAACAGGGAACAACAGAAATACACGTGCTTGGTTTTTTGTCCTCCAAAATAGGATTGGGAATCTCTATTTTTTTGCTTGGGCTTTCTGCTACAAAAATGCAGTCCGTTTTGTTCACCTTGCACAAACGAAATGGGGGGCTGTATTGAAAAGAAAACAATATACTCAAAAAAATGGGTATTTTAAAATGATTTTGAGTGAAAAGTAAATGAATTCTAAAAAAATTGGCTGAAAATTGTATTGATTGTAACTGGTGAAAATGATATAATTATTATGCAAGTATTTTGCCTATGTCCGCACTATGCCCAAAAATAGAGAAAGCGTGAAAAGAGACCGTGTCGCACCAGTTTTTTACGGATATGGGAGAGATTCCCTATTCAGAATACAGTACAGAATCAAAGGTGATGAATTACCTGCACCTGCATCCCCAGTATGAAGTGTATTTTTGCCCCTCGGCAATTGAACAACATATGATGATCAACGGCAAGGAATATTGTCGCCAAAGTCCCTGCGTTGTAATTTCTCCTCCGTTCTTTATTCACTCCATGTCTACCATGAATCCATCGGAATTTCCCAGGATGGTGTTCTATTTTTCCGAGCGTGTTTTGGATCGATTCAAGGATCGGTATCTTCCCGAACGCCCCATCCATTCCGAGTGCCTTTTGATCTCCTTGACGGTGGAACAGGCGAACAGCTTGCTTCCCTTGGGGGAGATGATTACCAAGCAAGGAAGGGAAAGGCTGACGCCGGATGAGAAAGAGCTGGCAATGATCCTGTTTTTGAGCCATCTGTTTCATATCTGCGACGAGGCGAACGTGGAGACGGTTGGAAAATTCAATCTGTATATTCAAAACGTGTTTCGGTATATTTCCGAGAACTTTATGAACAACATCAGTTCCGAAAGCGTTGCGAACGAATTCTCTGTCAGCCGTTCCAAGTTGGACAGAGACCTGCGTTCTTATACGGGATGTACGCTTCACGAGTTTTTGGATCTCTGTCGCTTGAATAAGGCGAAAGAGATGCTATCCGAGAAGCAAAAACGCTCGGTAGAAGAGATTGCTTATGCCTGCGGCTTCCGTAACGAATCTTATTTTTACACCTTTTTCCGAAAGTACGAGGGAGTGTCTCCCTTGGAGTATCGGAAACAATATCAATCCAATTGATTTTATTTTAATTTGAAAATAAAATAAACCAACAAACCAAGAGAAAGAAAGGAAAGAAAAAATGGCTAAAAAAGTACTTAGTTTGTTTTTGGTATTGCTTTTGCTTTCGTTTGCTTTGGTAGCGTGTGGCGGCAGAGGCGAGGAAACTCCCAACAATGACCCTGCTATCAGCGGAGACGATCCTTACGGCGATGAGCCCGAGGATGACGGAAGCGATTCCACTCCCGGTGGTTCTGCCGGAAGTGAAGATCTGTCCGACGGCAGCCAAGAGTCTGAGTCCAAGGGAACCTCTTTGGGGGACGGCACCGTAGACGAGCATATTCTCGCAACCCTTCCTCAGGCGAACTACGCGGGAAAGGTGTTCAGTGTATCTCTCCCCAACGCCGAGCACTCCTACCAGTTTGATCCCAGTGGATATACCGGTGACCTGGAGGGTGACGCGATCTATCGTTGGAAAAAGAAGGTTCAGGATACCTTCGGCGTAAAGATCGAGCATAAGAACTGGAACACCAACCAGAACGCCGATGGGTATTACGAGCAGGCAGCTCCCGAGATCAAGAACGGTCTTTCGAAACATAACATCTACGGGCACTACGCATACATGATTAGTGAGTTCATCATAAACGGATGTTTCCAGGATTGGAACGCACTGGGCTCGCAGGTGGACGAAAAAGGAACCAAGTATCTAGATCTTTCCGCGATTCGTTGGGACCAGAAGCTGAACAGCGAGGTAACATACAACGGAAAGCTTCTCTCCCTGACGGGTGACCTTGGTGTCTCCAAGCTCCAGTCCGCAATGGCGATGTTTGTAAACCTTGACCTTTTGGAGGAGTATTGCGGTATGGACAGCGCTACGCTCTACGGTATCGTAAAGGCGGGCGACTGGACCTTTACTACCTTTACGGGTCTTGTTGAAGAGATCTATGAGGAAAACACTACCCCCGGTCTTGATACCGGTGACATTCTCGGATACTACGCGAAATCCGGTAACTCGGGTGACATTTGGTTCCCCTCCTTCAACCGTGAGATTACGGCGCGCGATGAGGTGAACAATACCATCTCCGCTACCTTTATGACCGATCCCACCAACGTAACGATTATCAATGAGCTTCGCAGCTTCTTCCACGACAGTAATAACGTTCTGTATCCTTACGGCGATGACTCCAAGCCCACCGAGGAGGAGAAGTTCCGGAACGAGGAGCTTGGATTTGTAACCTCTCAGTTCAGAAGCGTGTACGGTAGGGATGGCTTTAATAACATGTCCAACTTTGGTATTGTACCCACTCCTAAGTACAGTGATTCTCAGGAATTTTACCGCACCAAGCTGAACGACCGTTATACCATCTGGGGACTTCCTACCTCTGTGAAGAGTGCTGACCGTCAGTTCACGGCGCACATCACCGACGCTCTTTGCGCGGAAAGCTCTGAGACTCTGTACTACCAGTACTACGAGGTACTGCTGAAGGGGCGTTACGCTCAGGATCCCGCAACCGCTGAAATGGTTGATAAGGTCATGGAGAATCCCCACTTCGATACCTCCATTCAGTTCTGGAGGCATATTGGTGACTATACCTACCTGCCTCGTAATTTGATCGTTGACCGCAGTAAGGCGATTGAGTCTACCTATGATGCGGCGGCAAATATGTTGGAAGAAACCCTGCAGAGAATCTACGATTGCTACAAGTAATGTGGGTTTTGGTTGGCTTGATCATTGAATTATAAAAACGGCTGTCGGGACTGTGGCGCAGGTTGCGGCGCATTCCCGACAGCGTTTATTTCAAGCGATATTTCCTCTTAGAAAGGAAAGAGAATTATGAAGATTTTCAACAAAAAATATCTCGTGCTCTTCTGTGCTTTGGCGCTTCTCTTCACAATGCTGCTGACATCTTGCGGTGACGATACAGAGGAAGAGCCGAATGACTCCCAACAGCAGGAAGAGCCTACCGGTTCGGGGGATGCATCCGGTGATCAATCGGGTGATCAGTCGGGCGATCAGTCGGGCGATTCCGATCTTCCCGCGGGTCCTACTCAGACCATTGACATGAGAGAATACAAGATCGTGTACGATGATAAGGCATCCGATACGGTTGTGAGTATGGTTTCTGCCTTTGTCGAAAAGATTTCCGGTCCTCTGGGAATGGAGGTCGTCCCTGAGTTGGACAGATGGGCAGATAAAACCGGTAAGGAAATCCTGGTCGGACTTTCCGATCGTACAGAAACCGAAAATTCCCTTGCAAAGCTTGATGGAAAGTTCAGCTATAATATTTCCATCATGGGAGATAAGATCTGCGTAGCGGCTCCTACAACTCAGCTTCTTGAGGTTGCGTTGAATTTCCTGGCGGATGAGTACATTTGCAAGTCAACGGGTGATGGTAAATTTGAGTTGCCAGAGAATATGGATTATACTCCCGCGGAGCTCAAGCATCTGACACTTGTTCAGGGTGGAAATTGCCTCTATGACGTGGTCTATTCCAGAAATGCTACCGTAGGTACTCCTATGAGTGTGGCTGCCATGGAGATCCGCGAATTTCTTCAGGCTCATACCAATGAGACCCAAGAAGTTAAAATTTTGAACGACTTTCCGACCGGTTCGGGTGGCAAGTTTGACTTGACGAAGCCCTCTATCGTTGTCGGTAACACGATGTATCCCAGAAGTGCCGAGTTTGCCGAGGGAATGACCTACTTCGGTTGGCACATGGAATACGTGGACAATCAGATGTATCTTTACTGCGATGACGGTGCTTCCATCAAGCTGATGAAGGCAAAGCTGCTGGAAATGCTGAATAGAGGTGTTTATTTCAAGGATTCCTCGACGATTCGTATTTTGGTCCCCGAGGCAGAGAGCGGTGTTTATAGCGATTGGTGTAGTGAAATGCCTCAGTACGTCCCCGTGGAGGGAGAGAATGTGACTCCTTTCCCGATCGCTGAGTTCACCGAGGGTTATTTCCACCTCTACTTGAAGGGCGTAACCGCCGCAGGCGCGGCAGCATACAACGATCTGGTTAAGGCAAGCGGATATACCGTATATCAAGAGCGAAAGTCTACCGTCGAATCCGGAACCAGTACCTTTACCACCTATATGGGAGAAAAGTCGGTTCTGCACGTGTACTATTTGGCAAATCAAGCCAAGGCAAATTCCGCGCTTCGTGTTCTGATTTGCGAAAAGGATTCGTTCGTTCCTTACGCAACGGAGCCTGAGAATCTGACAACGGTTGCCGTAACCAAACCCTCCATGACCCTTATGGATATGGCGTATGATCTGCAGGGTGGTCCCAATGGTGCCCATGACAACGGTCTTGGCTTGATCTTTACGTTGGAGGATGGTAGCTATATCATCTACGACGGTGGATACGCTTACGATACCGAAAAAATGTATAACTATCTGGTCAATGGCAATAAGCATCCCAGCGGACGTGTCAAAATCCGCGCGTGGATCCTTACGCACCCCCACGGTGACCACTACGGAAACTTCTTGGAGTTCGCGAAATACGGCGGTAGGGAATCCGTTGTGGATTTGGAGTACGTTGTTTACCAGTTTGACTATGAAATGGCAATGAACCCCAACTTCTCTGACAATGGCGGAGTTGCCGAATCCGCGGAATTGTCGAAGGTCATTCGCCAGGTTAATTTGGCAACTGCCGCGCATATCGGAGCCAAGCATATGGTTCCTATGGCGGGACAGACCATGTATTTCGGCAACGTTAAGATTGAGATGCTGGCAACCTCCGAAATGCTCTATAAGAATGGCTCGGCAACCAGCAATCAGAACGATCACTCCCTCATTTCCCGTTTGACGATCAATGGTGAAACGATACTGATTACCGCGGATACCGCTACTTCTGACTATCATATGAAGACCATTCAAGCGGTATATGGAACCGAACTGGTGAGCACCTTTATGACGGCTCCTCACCACGGTTTGAACGGAAACGAAGATCTCTATCGCTTGGTAAAGCCCAAGTATGTGATCTTCCATACCGATGAGATTCATTACAATAAACGTATGGATCCCGATGACGAGGATAAAGAGTCGAGAGCTAACAAGATCCTGATAGACCAACGCGATAGGAATCCCGATGAGGTGGCGAAGGGTATATTCCTTGAGGAAATCTTCTACGCTGAAAAGGGATCTGTTGATGGCTATCGTGTGTTCTTGATGCCGTTTATGGGCTCGGATTATTACGAGAGTGATTTCGAGAACGGTAATTACGGCGACGGACAGCAGGATGGCGATAACTGGGCAGATATTTCTCAGCCTCAGGCTCTTTTGCCGAACAAACAATCCTGATTGTTTGTCATTGGTGTCTTTGATACCATGCAATGAGGAGAAACATAATGATAAGTGAATCAACAAGCTTATCACTTCTTGGCGCAGGGGTGCACACGTACCCCTGCGCTAAGTATAGAATGGGGTATTACACAGAAAACAACACGGGAAGGGAGACCTACGTGAAGCGAGCATATTACGCGGATCATAAGTATCAGAAGATCGTTTAATAGGAAAACAAGAACCGCGACACGTGCGGTTCTTGCTTTTTTATTGCATTGACAAACGGAAGGATTTGTGGTATGATAGGAGTAGTGAATTTTTGGAGGGAAGAGACATGAATCAAAGGGAACGTCGTGAGCTGGTAGAGGGGTATCTTGGGAAGACGGTTCATATAGAGATCGACCGTCCCATTGGATACGTTCACCACAAGCAAGACTATGATTTGGTCTATCCCATCAATTACGGATATATCCCCGGAGTGATTGGGGGAGACGGGGAAGAGCTTGACGTGTACATCATGGGCGTGGAAGAGCCTATGTCCTCCTTTGACGGGAAGATCATCGGGATCGTGTTCCGAGAGAATGACGTGGAGGACAAGCTGATTGCCGCTCCCGAAGGTTTACATTACAGCGAGGGTGAAATCGTCGATGCCATTCGTTTCCAAGAGCAATATTACCGTACTCGTGTCAAGGCACTTGGCAGTGCGGATTAAATAATTTGGAGTGTTGTATGATTTTTTTGATTCTTCCGCTGATTGCGGCGGTGTTATTGTTTCCATATGGTTGGTCGGTCTTTCACCGTTATCGACTGATCCAGCGTCTGACGGCAAAGGGAAAGCAGCTTGGCTTTTCTTTTAAGCCGCTTCGGCGCGCTGTTCTGTTTTCACATAATCGCTCCACCGACTTTGATTTCTGCTTGGAAGGGCAGGATCGAATCTATCTTATAAAGCTTTGGGCGTGTTATCGAAGACGAACCACGCTTTTGGTGGATGAGTACGGAAGGGTGGCTGTACGCAGCCGATATCGAATTCCTATTCAAAAAGAGGAGAGCGGCGAGCCCATCGAAGAGATCGTAGACGGAAGCTTTCGTTCCATACCGAGAACGGTCATGCCTCGCCTTGAAACAAAAGGGAGGAGAGTCATTCCCATACTTCTAAACTATCCGACCTATGATGCCGTCCTTCGAAAAGTTGGGGGGAAAATTGCTTCTGTTCGCAACGGAGACGTCTTATTTGAAAAGAAATTTTATACACCTTCCGCCCTTGAACGGGCGATGATGCAGGATTCTCCATCGTAACGTTTATGACCGTTTAATTCCGAAAATGGAATGAATATGCTTGCATAACAGGAAAAAATAAGAGAAAAAATCAAAAAAAATTCCAAGAAAAGAATAAGAATTTCCGAAAAAGATTCGCATTGTCCGTTTTATGACACATTGTGTGTGTTATAATGTATTCACAAGGAAAGAGAAAAAACTCTTTCGTGAAAGGAGAATACAAATGAACGGAACAATGAAACGTACAAGCTACGATGGATATTTTAAGAACTATGAGACTTCTAATGTCTACGAGATTTATGAGGAGAAGAAGGAGGAAGCCTTGGTTGCGGAAAATTGCAATGCTTCCGGATTTTCCCTGGCAGCCGTGGCAGGCGGGATTCTGATGTGTGTCGGAATCTTGGTCTATGCCTTGTTGACCATGTAAGAAATCAAACCGTCTCCTTCTTAGGTACATACTCTAAAACAAAGAAAATGGAAGGAGTGCGCTCATGGCGAGAATGCCTAACCAAAAATTGAAGCTTTTCTATCTTGCTCGGATTTTTCGTGAGCGTACCGACGAAAATCACGGGCTTACCTTGTCAGATATCTCGGCGGCGCTGGGCGAATACGATATCAGCGCCGAGCGAAAAAGTCTCTACGACGATATTGAGGCGCTCAAGCTATGTGGAATGGATATTCAGATCGTTCGGGATACCCACGTGCGCTACTATCTGGCGACACATGATTTTGACCTGGCAGAGCTTCGCGTTTTGGTGGATGCGGTCCAGTCCGCAAAATTTCTGACCCCCAAAAAAAGCAGGGAATTGACCAAAAAAATTGAGGCGTTGGGGAGTCGCTACGAGGCATCCGCTCTGCATCGACAGGTCTATGATACCAATCGCCTAAAAACCGAGAACGAGGAGATTTTTGGGAACATTGCCGTTCTTCATCGTGCCATCGGTGAAAATCGAAAGATCGCATTCCGATATTTTGAATGGAATTCCTACAAGCAGCGGATTCTTCGCAGAAACGGAGATGAATATGCGGTCAGCCCCTGGGCACTGTCTTGGGATGACGAATATTACTATTTGATTGCCTACGATAGTGAGGCGAAAATTATCAAGCATTTCCGTGTGGACAAAATGCTGAAGATCCGTATGTTAGAGGAAAAACGGGACGGAGAGCAGGCATTTTCTGATTTCGATATGGCGATCTATTCCCGAAGAACCTTTGGAATGTATGGCGGAGAAGCAGTAAACGTACAGATTCGTGTGGACGCTTCCTTGGCGGGGGTTGTGATCGATCGATTTGGTACCGACGTTACCCTTCTAAACCATGGAGAAACCTTTGATCTTTGCACCAAGGTTATGATCAGTCCCACCTTTTATTCGTGGGTTCTTGGCTTTGGCGGGAAAATGAAGATTCTTTCTCCCACATGGGTAGCGGACGAAGCGGCAAGACTTGCTGAAGAGGTATTGAATGCTTATCGCTCTTCTGAGCGTTAAAGATACATATAATAAGCTCCCTCGGACCGATCGGTCCGAGGGAGCCTTTTGCGTGTTTAGTATTTGTTTCGGTATCGCTTTCGCAAGACGAAGAAGGTAAATCCGCCGACCAAAAGCACAAGAATGATTGCGCAGATGATATAAATTACGACCGAAATAGAAATATCGGACTTGAGATCCTCCCAAAGGGAATTGAGCAGGATCAGCTTGTCGTCGCCAAGATTCTGATAGGAGGTCGCCGTTTCAATACTTTTCGGGTCATACATTTTGTCAAAACCGTCTTCCTTGATTTCGTTCATGTATTCCCGATACTCCTCGCTCTCATAAACCAGACGGTTGGGAGATGCGTAATAGGTATACTCAGCGTTGGCGATGGCAGGTTCTTCTTCCAACATAAAGTTGATGTAGCGCTCGGCGATCAGCTTGTTTTCGCTTCCCTTAGGGATGCACATGGCATCCACATAAAGATTGGTTCCTTCCTCTGGGTAGAAAAATTCAAGCTCCTCGTTGTTTTCATACATGGTGAGAAAATCTCCCGCATAGTAGGCGGCAATGGCGGCAGAGCCGTTTTCCATCTTGTTGAAGATCTCATCCATGACGTATCCTTGAACGATCGGCTTCTGCTTTTTGAGAAGCGCAAGCGCCGCCTCCCAGTCAACCTCGCGGTCGGAATTGACATCAACACCCAAATAATATTGCGCTGTACCGAATGCGTCACGGGAGTTGTTGAATTGAAGGATATTTCCCGCGTAATCCTCGTCCCACATCAAAGCCCAACTACCGAGATTCTCCTCATTCTCGGGGATCATAGAGGTATTGTATATAATGCCGATCATGCCATAGAAGTAGGGAACCGAATATACGTTTCCTTTATCGTAGTCATCAAATTTTGCGTCGGAACCGTAAAATTCGGATCGCAGATTGGTTTCCGCATTTGGAATGTTGGTGTAATCCAAGGGAAGAAGCATTTCCTCAGCGATCATCCGCTCGATCATATAGTCCGAAGGGCAGATCACGTCGTAGCTCACCGAACCGCTGGAAAGCTTTGCGTAAAGACTTTCGTTGCTGGAATAGGTGGAGTAATTGACCTTGACCCGTTCTCCATATGTTTCGTAATACCACTGTTCAAAGGCGGCATTGGAGTCGTAAGAATCCTCGGATCCATCCGAGATATACTCGCCCCAGTTGTAGACGTACAGTACCGTAGCTCTGCTTTCCTGAATGGCACAGGAGGTCATAAGGATCGGGAGCATGAGAAGAACAAGCGCGAGGGAGAGCGTAAGCATTCTTTTTTTCATCGCACTACCCCCTTCTTTTGGCGCTTTTTTCCTACACGGACCGAGCCGGAGAAGTTGACCGCAAGTAGAATGATCAGAATCACGAACACGATGAGGGCGCAAAGCGCGTACATACTGAATTTTACGTTGTGAACGGTTTGGTTGTAAACGTAAAGGGGCAGTGTTTGAAAGTTGGGCGAGCTGACAAAATGGCTGATCACAAAGTCGTCCAGCGACATGGTAAACCCTAACATCAGTCCCGAAATAATACCGGGAATGATCTGTGGCAGCTCCACCTTAAAGAATGCGGAGGAGGGAGTACAGCCAAGGTCCTGTGCTGCCTCGGAGAGAGAAGGATCCAGCTGATTGAAGCGAGGCATGACCGAAAGGAGAACGTAAGGGAGGTTAAAGGTCACGTGGGCGATCAGCATGGTTCCAAAGCCAAGAAACTGCTTGGAGCCGATAAAAGTAGCAACGGCAACAAACAGAAGCATCATGGACACACCGGTTACGATATCGGGATTCATCATGGGGATATTGGTCACCGATTGCATAGCGCTCTTGATGTATTTCTTTCTCATGTGGTGCAATCCAAGAGCACCGAAGGTGGCAATGACCGTGGCGATTATTGAAGAACTGACCGCAAGGATGATGGAGTTTTTCAACGCGTTGATCGCTTCCTCGTCCTGAAACAGCTCCCGATACCACTTAAAGGATACACCCGAAAATTCACTCAAGCTGCCCGCCTCGTTGAAGGAAAAAACAATCAAAACGAGAATCGGCGCATAGAGCAGGGCGAAGATAAGGAACATATAAAGCTTGGAAAGGATTTTCATACGATCATCCCTCCCTCGTCATCGGAAAAGCGGTTCATAATGCCCACCGAAATGATGATCAGTAGCATCATAATGAGGGACATGGCGGCTCCGATGTTGTAGGTGCTTGGATTTTGGAAGAGTCGCTCGATGGTGTCACCCACCAGATCCACTTTTCCCGCACCTAACTTCTGTGAAATGTAGAAGGTGCTGATTGAGGGGACGAATACCATGGTAACGCCCGAGATCACACCCGAAACCGACAAGGGCATGACCACCTTCGTCATGGTTTGAAAGCTATTGCAGCCAAGATCGGCGGATGCCTCTAAGTAACGCTTGTCCAGCTTGGACATAACAGTAAAGATCGGCAGGATCATATAAGGAAGAAAATCGTAGATCATACCGAGAATAACGCCGCCGTTGGTTCCCACAATATGGAGCTTATCCAGCCCCAGCTTTTCAAGGAGAGCATTCAGAAGCCCACCGTTGTCCAAAAGCGCCATGAGCGCGTAGGTTCGGATCAAAAGATTGCACCACATGGGGAGCATAATCAATACCAAAAGGATCTTCTGGGTTTTTGGCTTTGCCTTTGCCATAAAATATGCCAAGGGATAGCCGATCAAGAGACACACCACCGTTGCGATCAACGCAAAGGCAATGGATAGAATAAATACGTTGGAGTATTGGGACAGGGAGGTAATATTTGCAAGGGAGAAATTACCGTCCGCATCGGTCAGCGCAAAATACAGCACAAAGATCATGGGAGCAACAATGAAAAGAACTGCCCAAACAATGTGGGGAGCTGCCGCCATTCTTTGAAAAAGCGACTTTTTTCTCATTCGGCATCCTCCGACTCATCTACATCCGACAGATGCTCAGCCTCTTCGCTGTAGGTTGAGTAGTCGCCGTATTTACCGGAATATTCGGATTTTTTCATGACGTGAATGGCATCGGGATCAATGGAAAGACCAACCGTGGCACCGTCCTCAACGGCATCCGAGGTCTCGATCATCCACTTGAAGCCGCAAACGTCGGTAATGATCTCGTAATAGTCTCCCTTGAAGGTGATGGAGGTTACCTTGCCCGTCAGCATACAACGGTCAAGAGGAACGATATCCACGTCCTCGGGACGAATGACCACGTCCACAGGCTCGTTTTTCTCAAAGCCCGCATCTAAACAATGGAAGGTTTGAGCAGAGAAGCGTACCCGATAGTCCTCCTCCATGATGCCGTCCAAAATGTTGCTCTCGCCGATAAAATCGGCAACAAAGGCGTTCTTCGGTTCGTTGTAAATGTCTACGGGAGTACCGATCTGCTGGATGCGCCCATCTGCCATAACCACGACGGTATCCGACATAGAAAGGGCTTCTTCCTGATCGTGGGTCACGTAAATAAAGGTGATGCCCGTTCGCTTCTGAATGGATTTCAGCTCCTTCTGCATATCCTTGCGGAGCTTGAGGTCCAGTGCGGCAAGGGGCTCGTCCAAAAGAAGGACCTTAGGCTGATTGATCAGCGCGCGCGCGATTGCTACACGCTGCTGCTGACCACCGGAGAGTGTGTTGATATGACGGCGCTCAAAGCCTTTGAGGTTCACCATAGTGAGCATCTCGGTTACCTTTGCGACAACCTCTTCTTTTGAGAGCTGGGGCACTCCCGGTTTTTTTACTCTCAACCCAAAAGCAATGTTTTCAAAAACGTTCAAGTGAGGAAAAAGCGCATAGCGCTGAAAGACCGTATTCACGTGACGCTTATAGGGAGGAACGTCGTTGATGCGTTCTCCGTTAAAATACACATCACCCACATCGGGGGACTCAAAACCGCCGATAATGCGCAGTGTGGTGGTTTTTCCGCAACCGGACGGTCCCAACAGCGTAATAAATTCATGGTCGTTGATATAAAGATCAACATGAGAAAGAATCTGCTCGCCGTCAAAGGCCTTACAGATATTCTTGAGCTCGATCAGCTTCTTTTTCATTCCACAAAATAACTCCTTCAAAAGAGAAATATCGGGATAAGGGCAGAATTGTACGCAAAAATTTGCGTATAACACTGCCCCTATGATCCATGCGATAATTGTAACAGATATTCATAAAAAATGCAATAGTTTTTCCAAAAAAAATTGAAAAATCGTCATTATTTTGAATCAATCGCCGTAAAGTCGGAGGAATCGAAGAAAATAGGCGAAAAACTCCTTTTTTCTCCCGTATTCTTGCGGATTCGTTTCATCCGTAAGAAAATTATCATGCTTCAGGTATAAATATTCGCACAAAGAGGGAGAGAGAAAAAATAAAGAGAGAAAGAGAAGCCGCATGGCAAAGGAGTAAATACAGAGAAACGCTCCAAAGCAGAAAAACAAAAAGAAAGGAAAGAACCGTTAGAATCCGATCTGCCACGGTGGGGGAAAACAGAACCGAGAACAGAGAGAAGAGAATTCTGCCGCCGTCAAAATCACGAATGGGTAAAAGATTCATAAAACCGAGAACAAAGGAGGAGACGGAAAAATACTCCAAAAGCTCCGATGGATGAGAAAGACCGATGACAAGTCCTGAGGAGCCGAGGAAGAAATTGGTGAGAGGACCTGCCAAACATAAGAGCAGTTCCTTTCCGTAGGAATAAAGTCCGTGCTCAGGCATCAGTCCGGCGCCGTAGATTCCCACCGTGCATTCCTTTAATCGGATTTTGCAGGCAAAGGACATCAAAATGTGTCCCAGCTCATGGGAGAGGGCCGCAAGGAGAAGTCCCAGTGAAAAAAGTGAGCGAGTGATAAAGAGGGAAAGGGCAAGCATAATGGCAAGAAAGCCAATTCGGATTTTCATAAAGCTTCCTCCGTGGAAAAT
Source organism: Eubacteriales bacterium (assembly GCA_045533675.1). Lineage (GTDB taxonomy): Bacteria > Bacillota > Clostridia > Oscillospirales > CAG-272 > HGM12713. The sequence continues at coordinate 19,696 of JAZSIF010000052.1, forward strand.
GCGGTATTGCAATTATATGAGAACTGTGATATAATTATGGTAATCGTTGAGGGAGGTCGTGAAAATGAAAAAGCAGATCATTGCGGATGGGATTGTATATTTGATTTGTATGGTGGTTGCCGTCCTTTTGAATCTTTTGATCAGCGCGCTGTTGGAAGCGATTGGGATGACGTTTGGATTTGTAGAGTATTATCAGCGAGCGTGGATTCGAGTATTCTCGGGTTTCTTTGTGGGATGCGCGATCTTAGCCGCCCTGGTATATAGAGAGTGTTATAAGAGTCTTGAGTTTTATCCTTCTATCCTGATCCCTTCGGTGGCTTTGGCAGGAATCTGTCAGATGATCATTGCAGGTATTTTGAGTTTTAACCCGATCTTTGCGGGAGGGGTCAGAGATTTGGCGGGAATTATGAGCTTTGGCTCGGATTTTGATTCCGCGGCAATGATCGAAAAGATCAATCTGACCATGTGTCTGGCAGCATTTGGTATCTATATTGTTTTTGAGATTTTAGCGGCTCTTGGCTTTGGATATTTGGGTGTAAAGCGAAGAGAAAAAAGTCGAAAAGAACTGATTCCCCAGGAGTCGGACGGGGAAATGACGGAGTGAAAAATTTTTTTCATTTATTTAAAAATATTTCAAAAAAGCTCTTGACATTTTCAAAAAAAAGTGTATAATATTGTATGTTGCCGCGAAACGGTAGCATGCGAGAGTGGCGGAACTGGCAGACGCGCACGTTTGAGGGGCGTGTGGTTCACACCGTACGGGTTCAAGTCCCGTTTCTCGCACCAAAAAAGAAGAGGACATCTTTGATGTCCTCTTCTTTTTTGCTACAAGATAATGCACGCTGAGCCCCTCCAACGCCTGCGTTGGATTGCTTTGCGGACAGAACCTGCTTTATTCAATCCCTATCTTGTCAGGGATGTTTAGGGTTAAAGGGTTCCCGTGATCACGTACTCCACCACACCGGGGGTGACAGTCACTTCACCTGTCTGAGGATCTCTGGTAAAGGTTGCCGCTGGGACGGTGTCACCTGTGGAGGAGCCCGCGATGATCGTCAACACACCGTTTTCATAGGTGTAGTCGGTGGCTACCAACGGGACTCCGTTTCTGGTAATGGAAATGTTTTCGGGAGCGGGGTCAAACACGTCGGTGAGCTGAACGTCCTCGGCATCTGCATTGCCATAGTTGGATATACGAATCGTATAAGTGAGTGTTCCTCCGCAAACAACGGGATTCGGACTCATCTGCTTAAAGACACTGAGGTCTGCTCCTTCCTCTGCCGTTACTGTGGCGGTAGCGGTGTCCTCGGCACACTCAGCATCCGCAGAGAGAGTCGCGGTGTTTACAATGGTTCCGCCAGCTTCCAAAGGAGCAAACTCATTCACACGAGCCGTGTAAACGATATTCGCCGTGGTTCCTGCCGAGAGAGGAGGAAGCGCAAAGCGCAATTCCGAAGGATCGGCGGCATCCACTTCAAGAGAGGCAGTTGCGTCCTGTCCATTGATGAGAAGAACGGCATTGCCTCCGTAAGCCAAGGGAGTCAACTCAGCGGCTCCGTAAGGGAAGGTTCCCAAATTGTCTACAATGCTGACACCGGTCAGCGTGGTGTCCGAGGTGTTCTGAACCGTAAGAATATAGGTCAGAAGAGAATCGTCTCCGTAGGTGGTGCCAAGGGGAACCTTGCTCAGCGTAACCGAGGAAGTGAGGGATACCTGTGCTATATTAGATACGATTGTTTCGGTAGTGCTGCCCGAAGTATATCGGACTGTTGCAAAATTTTCAATAATTGCCATGTGATGCTCCTGTAAACGATTTGAAGTGTTTCACTTCAATACAGGATATGCATGTTCGGCGAATTTTGTCAGAATGTGTCGAGCAACGTAGCGGCATCGTCCGGAGAATGCGGGATGACATCGTAGAGCATCGCGCTATGGGTAGAGTAGATGCATAGGCGGTGGCAGGGAACCCCAAAGAGCTGTTCGGCTGCGTGGGCATAATAGGAAAGCTGGAGTCCGTGTACCTCATTCATCTTTTTGGCGGCAAGCTCTCTGTCGGAAAGCTCCTCCTTTGTCAGCCGATCGGTCTTGTAATCATACAGACAGAGATGTCCCTCGGAATCAAAGACGATCAAGTCAATGACACCTTGTACCGCCAACTTGGCATCCTCCAACTCGGCTTTAATTTTTGGATCGGTGGTAAAATGCTTCGCATCCATCAAGAGATTGAAGCGCTGTTCCCGAATGATCTTACGGGCGTTTCTGATCTCGCCGCAGAAATCGCTTTTTAGAAAGGCGTCCAGCTCATCAAGATACACAAGCTCCTCGTAATCCCGAGGAATAAAGCCCTTTTCAATGAGCCGCGCAAGCTCTTCCTTGGCACCTGTGCGGTATGCCAGGGAAAAATCGCAAAATTGCAGGAACAGGTGGGTTGCGGTTCCGCGTTCGGCGGCAGTCGGTCGGTGGATTCCCCGGGAAATAAAGAAATCGGGAATCATGGTCTTTTTTTGCTCGGGAAACAGGTCCTTCGATCCATCCGTATCATCGAGAACGTCGGGGGACAGACGAGACACCGACAATTTAGCGGGAATCCGTTGAAGATCTCCGTAGGCATAACGGAAGGCATACTTTTCCCGTAGAGTCTCGTAGAGGGAATCGTCTACGGTTGCCACCGATTCGCTCTTTTTCGGTACGACCGTTGCTGTTTCGTCTGTCGGGGAGGAGCTCATGACCGACTCCACAAACGTGAGCCTTGCGCAGTCGGTACACGCGGATGCGTCGGCAAAGGGAATCAGAATCCAATCGAGATAAGAGGTAGCGGACATCATAGCGTGACGGGTACAGAAGGAAGCGCGCTTTTTGGCGGTATCCATCAGTGCCTCTGGCTTTCGTTTGGTGCTTGCCGTGACGTAAAGCCGCTCTCTGGCACGGGTCAGCGCTACGTAAAGCACCCGCATTTCTTCTTCCCGCTGGCGAATGGCATTCCTTGCGGACAGTGCCTCACGCATGGGGGTATTGATTCTGGCAAATCCCGTTGCATCGGCAATTTTCATGGCGACTCCCACGGGATATTCAAATAAAAGGTTTTCCTTTTGATCGTTTTTGTTAAACTGTGCCCCTACGTTGCACACAAAGCAAACGGGGAATTCCAGACCCTTGGATTGATGAATGGTCATCAGATTGACTCGTTCCGGAGAGATCCCCTTAGGTGGGATTTTCAGTTTTTTTCCTTCCTCAATGAGGGTATTGATAAATTCAATGAAGTTGTAAAGACCCTTGAAGGAGCCCGTTTCAAAGCTTCGCGCGTATTCGTACAGGCGCAAAAGGTTTCCGCCCTCGCCTGTTTCGCTTTGCGAGGTGACAAAGCCTGACAGCGAAAAGAGGTCGGATTCAAAGAGATAGCGTAGGAAACGGTCCACCGAAAGAGAGGCGGACAGGGTGCGGTATTCGTTCAGCGTATCATCAAAGAAACGGCAACGAGCCGAAAGCTCCGAGTCTCCCTTTTTACAAACAAGAAGGGCATCGTACAAGGAATAGGATTCATCCGCTGAGGCACGAATTGCGATCACGTCATTCATATGAAAGCCAAAGAGGGGGGAGCAGAGCGTACCCGTCAGGAAAATATCTCGATGGGGATTGTCAACAGTATTGAGAAGACAGAGAACCATCAAAACGTCGGGGTTTTCAAAGTATCGCTCTCCGTCGCTTTCCGAGGTAAGAATTCCACGTCGATTCAATGCGTCGGTCAGATAGGATCCCATGGAGCGAGATCGAAACAAAACGGCAATGTCACCCGCTTGAATGGGGGAGCCGTCCGCTTTCTTTTCGATACGGACGAGTCGCTCGATCTCTCTGGCGATATATTCTGCCTCGATTTCCTTTGCCTCAGGTGGCTCATCCTCACCGAAGGAATCGGGAGTACTTTCTTCTAAAGAAGCCGAAAGGACAGCTACCTCTACCAAAGGAGAGAGATAGTCCTTGGCGGGAAGTGCCTTGGCAAATTTCAAATCATCCTCGGGACAGTAGCCGATAGACTCATGGCAGGCATAGAAGATGCGAGAGCAGATCATGTTCGTAAAATCAATGACGTTCGCATCGCAGCGGAAATTTTCCGACATGAAAACCGTGGCACAGGAATTGGATGCCTCGGCTTGATCATAAGGCGGAAAGCTTGCTCGGTATTCCGCGAAGAGAGAGGGCTCGGCTCCGCGGAAGCCGTAAATGCTTTGCTTGATATCGCCTACCATAAATCGGTTATTAGGCTTGGCGATCGATCGGAAGATCAGGTCCTGTACACGATCTACGTCCTGATATTCGTCGATGTAAATATCGGAGAATTCTTCCGCGTATTGCTTGGCGATCTCAGTAGGAGTTCCGTCCTCGTTGACAAGCAACTTGAGGGTTAGACGGCGAATGTCGTTAAAGGTCAGAATGTTACGACGTTTTTTCTCCTCGGTCATTCTTGTTTCGTATTCGCGCAGCAAACGATACAGAATATCCGTGTAGCGAGCGGTATCCTTCATGGCTCGGAGAATCGACTCCGATGGCTTTTCAAAGGATTTTTGATAGAGCTTACGAATGTCTGCGTGAATTTTTGTGCGTAGCTGCTTGAACTTCTCGCTCTCTTCCGTAGCCGCATCCTTCAAAGGCTTCATCCGTACGGGCGAGAAGGAGGAAAGCACTGAGCGGGTTTGCTCATATCCTTCTGTCGGATTTCTGAGCGCCGTCAAAAGTCGCTCGGTAAAGTCACGGTCATAGGAATAGGAGGGAAGAATGAGAGGAGATAGATCGGGGTTGGAAGCAAACTCACATGCCGCCTCAAAGATGGTTTTGTAGTGTGTAACGGTGTCTATGGTTTCACGGCGAAGCACCTCTCCAAAGCCTGTGGATAGAAAATCCAATCCCTCGTTGGCTTGCCGTTCGGTTTCCTCGGCATTATGTCGGAGAAATTCGATCCCCTCGGGAAGCGAGGCACTTTTGTCCGACAATTTTAACAGAATATCGGAGAGCTGGTCGGCATTTCTCGTTCCGATCAGACACTCTGCCAAGGAAGGGAAGGTCTCATCGTTTTCATAGAAGAATTCAATGGTTTCTTCCATGGTGGCGATGGAGAGAAGCTCCAACTCAGCCGGGTCGGCAATGCGGAAGGAGGGCGAGATTCCCAGAGTGGAAAAATTCGCGCGGATCAGGTCCAAATAAAAAGCGTCGATGGTGCAGATCCTTGCGTTTCCCAGCTTGATCAATTGGGAGGTAAGATGTCGATTGGAGGGATTTTTGGCAAGCTCCTCGCTGACGGCAAGAAAAATTCGATTTTTTAACTCGTCTGCCGCCGCATGGGTAAAGGTGACGATCAGCATGGAGGAAATATCGGAGGGAGTGTATGGGTCGGTCAAGCGGTTGATGATTCGTTGCGTCAGGGTCGCTGTTTTTCCAGAACCTGCCGCGGCACTGACCAAAAGGGTTTTATCGGTAATATCCATCGCCGCACGCTGCGCGGCGGTCCAATTCTTCGCCATTGTATCCTCCTTATCCTTCATTTCTTCGGCAGATGGGCTTCATTTGGCAGTATGCGCAAGGGTCCTTTCCCCCGTATTGCAGGGGAGCTGCATCCGCGATTCCTCCTCGCATTTCGCCCGTGATCCGTTCTACCGTTTCACGGATCTGATCGTAAAGCTTTGAAAAATCCTCGCTCTCAAAAAGCGCGTTCCCCACAAGAACACCGTCCTTGTTTTTCTTGATTCCAGCCAAGAAATCGGGAGAAAGCTGATGGTTCATAGCCAAAAGAATTTCCTCGTCCGACAGCAAAAGACCGCTTCGATTCAAGGATTTTGCCGCCTTTTCCATGACGGTCTCCTCGGCATCATAATCGTCTGCCTGAATAACGGGAATATTGGCGGACAGATACAGGATTCCCGCGGGAATAGGTGTGCATCCATCCTCCATTCCAAGTGAATGAGTAAAGAAATTGGAACGGTTGCGGCAAAGTGTAAAGAGATACAGAAGCATCTGGATATTGATGCCATGTGCCACATCGTCTAAGGAGAACTCCTTGGTTCCCGTTTTGTAGTCCACGATACGGATGAATACCGCTCCGTCCTTCTTTAATACGTCTACACGGTCAATGATTCCCGAAAAGGCAATACGGTACCCGTCCTCAAGAACAAATTCCATAGGAGAGGGATTTCCTTCCTTTCCATTGGTATTCAACTCAAAAAAGGCGGGACGAAAGTCGCTGTGGGAGAATTCCTCTACAATATTGCGCACCATCAAAAGAGAAAGTTTGGTCAGGCGGCGATAGAGGTGTCCCAAACGCTTCGATTGCTTCAATTCCTCGGGACAGATACGATCTACGTATTCCTTGACGGTTTCTTCGGTCTTTTGGATCAAAAGCTCGTCATCCGGAAAAACACCGTCCTCGGCATATTCTACGGCATATCGGATCAGCTGTTCCAGTATGTAGTGCACAAAGGTTCCTATGTGAGAGGCACGGAAATCGGGAGACTGCTTTTTTCTCAGTCCCAGCACGTAGGTGCAGTAATATTGAAAGGGACAGGTGACGTATGCTTCAAAGCGTGAGGAGGAAAGACGGACCGAATGCTCAGGGAGCACGTGGGTTATCGAGGAATCAATGCGGCAAGTGGTAGTAGTAGCATCAGCCGCGGTACGTACGGAGACCTCGGGGAATTGCTCCTCAAGAACCTTTGCCAAGGAAATTCCCTCGGGTGTGTGGCGGCTCATTCTCAGATAAGGAATGGCACTTTGAGCGGAGCCTGCCAAATAGCGCAGATCGCTTCCCACAAAATGATGAGGCTTGAAATCCGAGAAGAGAGCTGAAAGCCTGTGAAAGGGAAGAGAAGGGATTCTGGCTGAGCCGTCGGTCTTCGCCGTTGAGGTAAACAGAAAGAGCCCGTGAGAGGGAGATGCCATGGCTCTTTGGACGAACAACAGCTCGTCCGAGGAACGGGTATCCGCATCGGTGGAAAGCTCTAAACCCATGTCTGAGAGTGTCTGTCGGTCCCCTGAGGTAAAAAGACCACGGTCATTGACGGACGCGGGGAATTCACCTTCGCAAAGTCCTAAAATCAAGGTGTATTTGGGATTGGACACACGAAGTGTGGCGGCAGAGCCCACGGTCACTTCATCCACCGAGGTGGGGATCGTGCCGATATCGGTCTGACGGAACACCGTTTGGAGAATGAGAAGAAATTCTTCTGCGGTGGCGGTTTCCTTTGACAGTGCGGTTCCAATATCCGCAAGAGTATTCAATATTACACCGAAGAGAGTGCGATATTCCTCTGCCCGTTTGCGGTTTCCCTTGGAAGCTTCCGTCTCAGACATTTTGAGTAGTTTCTCTTCAAGTGCAATCTCCCTAAAGTATCGATAAACGGCGCGGCATTGGTCCGCGACGGTTTCCGAGGCATCCAAAAGAATAAAGAAACGTTCCAGATATTCGGTCAAGCTCCGACGTACACGGTTGGCGGACAGAAGGATCTGCTCACCTCTTGGGGAAACGACTTCGGCAAAGCCGTCGGGATTCATGGTGAAATCCGAATCGGTGAACCGACTTCCGTGAATATTCCAGGTATCCATGTATTCTTCAAAAAGGTCTATGTCCCGCAGAGAAAAGTTATACATTCCCGTTTTTAGGTGTGAAATAATATCATTTTTTTGCCAATGATACTGCTTAATCCGAAGGGCGGACAGCAATAGCTTGATCGGTGGGAGCATGCAAAGGTCTGTTTTTTCGGAGAAGAAATAAGGGATCCCGTTCTTTTCCAGCGCAGGCTCGATGATGCCCCGATAGGTTTCGGGATTGCGCATCAAAATGACAATATTCCGACAGCGCTCGCCTTTTCTTAGAAGCTCAAGAATATGTGCGGATGCGGCTTCCGCTTCGGCATATGGCGTGTCACAGATCTCTGCCACAATACTTCCGTCTGCGGGGTGCTTGTCCTTTTCGGAGGAAATTTCCATATTCCATAGATGTTCCGAAAGAAAGGCAAGCGACGAAGTTGTTGCCCGATGGTTGTGGGACAGAATGACGTTTTCTGCCTCACCGTGCAGTTTTGCGGAACGATTCAGCGTCTCCAAGGAATGACGCACGCCACGGGCGCTGATGCTCCTGCAATCGGGAGAAGGAAGCGGAATGGTAACGGTCACCTCCTTCGCTTGCGCGAAGATACGCTCAATGATCTTATGTTCCATTGCCGTAAAGGAAGTAAAGGAATCGATGTATACGTGCGTATTCGAGAAGAATTTTTCTTTTCTGAGAATATCGTGGAGCCTAGCAAGATCGTCGGAAGAATCGGTATAATTTTCCTCCACCAGTCGTTCGAAGGAAGAAAAGATCAAGGCAAGGTCTCTGAGCCTTGCGCACAAAGTCGAGTTCTTTGATGCGGCACGATTGGCGGCAAGCTCCATCTCCTCGGGACGAATGCCGCACGCCTTCATTTCATCCAAAGCCGAGAGCATGATCTCCGAAAGCGATGAATCCTCCGCATCGCTTCCATATACCTCTAACAAAGGGGCGAGCTCTCTTAGATTCTTCCACATCAAAAGATGTCGGATGGGCTTTGTGACATAGCGATAGCAGAGACCGCCATGTTCGCGGCACACACGATTATAAAGTCTTGAAAAATTGAGGACCTCCAAGCATACTCCCGCCGATGGCGGAAGCATTTCCAAAATCAATCGCTCTGACTGAACGGTTTCCTGTTCAGGAACAATTAGAAAGGTGTGGATTCCTTCCTCAGTATCATGCTTGATGGAATTTAGGACAGATGCGGTTTTTCCGCTTCCGTATGGACCAAACAAAAAACGAATCATGAAAAACTCCAAATTTCACTGTTCTTATAGCTCTATTATATCAAAAACAAGCAAAAAAAACAATAAAAAAACGGGAAAACATCTGTTTTTTAAAAAATATGTCTTCTGTTCAACTATTGTTAGAAATTTAGTCAAAAAATCGTCACAAAATCATTCTATAATAGTATATGAGAAAGAATACATTTTAGGAGGTTGTGAAAACATGGAACAAGAGAATAACTTCCGAGACAATGAAAATCAAACAGTAGAAAATATACAGGAAGATAAATTCAGTCAAAGAAATGAAAGGACGGACCAAGATCATGAAGTGGAAAAAGATTTTCAAGAAGGCAAAAAAGAAGCTGAGAAAGAAATGGAAGAAGGGGAGAAAGTTCCTCAAAGCCAAGCGCAAGGTATTGAGAAAGAAGTGGAAGGTGGTTCGAAAAAAGACGAAGAAGACCTTCAAGCCCATGCGCAAGAAGCTGAAGAAAACGGGGAAGAAGCTCAAGAAAATGAGAAAGAAGATTCGCAAGACCACCAAGCGGATCAAGAAGAGATTCTAAGCTCCAATCCATCCGAGCTCGCAAGACAATATTCCTGCAGCTACGATCCTCCCGCCTACATGCCGAATTTTACGATTGTTGATACGAATGGAGGAGAGGAATCGTCCGCATGGACTGTCGCCGATAAAGACAGCGGCCATTCGACCAGAAATATTTGGCTTTCTATGGTATTAAGTGCGGTGGTGGCAGTGGTTGTTGGCGGATTGTGCGGTTTTTTTGTGGCTAACCTGTGGGGTAATAACCGAGGGGGGCTGTATCGTCCCGATGCTACCATAACCAAGAACAACGGCAGCATCGAGGTCAACGAGATCGTGGGTTCTACGGGCTATAAAAACTTGACCGTAGAGGAGGTCGCGGCATATGCGGCAGAAAGCGTGGTAGAGATCACCACCTCTCAGGTCCAGTACGATGTCATGGTTGGGAACTATGTGAAAAGCGGCGCGGGAAGCGGAGTTATTATCAGCGAAAACGGATATATCATTACCAATCACCATGTAGTGGATGGCGCGACGGCCATCAAGGTTCGCTTGAGTAGCGGAACCGAATATACGGCGGATCTGATCGGTAGTAATGCGAGATCGGACGTAGCAGTCATCCGAATCAATGCGACAAAGCTGAAAGCGGCAACCCTCGGAAAAAGCAGTGAGCTCAAGGTTGGACAGGGCGTGGTCGCCATAGGAAATCCTTTGGGAACCCTTGGAGGGACCGTCACCGACGGTATTATCAGTGCCATAGATCGCCAGGTCAACGTGGAAGGATATCCTATGACCCTGTTGCAGACCAATGCCGCGATCAACCACGGAAACTCGGGCGGCGGACTGTTTAATATGGCAGGGGAGCTGATCGGTATTGTCAATGCCAAAATGTCTGACTCGGAAACGGGGATTGAGGGATTAGGCTTTGCCATTCCCATCGATGTTGCTTGGAATAAGGCAAGTGATTTGATGCGGTACGGGTATGTTACGGGCGAATTGATCCTCGATTTTAGTGCCGAGGCAAAAAGCGGAGGTTTTATTGGAGCCGTTTCGGTTCCCGCGGGTGTCTATATTACCGCCTCCAATCACGATCAGCTGAAGAAAAACGATCGAATCGTTTCGATGAATGATGTAACCATTAACAGCATAAACGATTATTGCAACGTATTGTATCAATTAAAAAAGTGCGACACGCTGAAACTGGTGGTCAGCCGATTGGACTCCTCCGGTTTTCGGGCGGAATTCCACGAATATACGGTAACAATGACCGTTCGTGTAACAGAAGCGAAATCCTAACGCGAAGGACGGTTTGTATCACGGAGATATATCGTCGCCGTAAATGAATGCCGTCGGTGATCCGACGGCATCCTTTTGATTAGCCTTTGGAAAAGAGAGGAATGTAAGATGTACCATATTCTGATTGTAGATGACGAGGTAAGGATTCGTTCTATTATCAAAAAATATGCGGAGTTTGAGGGATACCGTGTTACCGAGGCCGCGGATGGCATGGAGGCAGTCCATTTGTGTCGGAACTCCGATTTTGATATGATCATTATGGATATTATGATGCCCGAGTTGGATGGCTTTTCGGCATGCCGTGAGATTCGAAAGATCTCAAAAACCCCGATCATTATGCTTTCCGCGCGGGGCGAGGAATATGACAAAATCAATGGTTTTGAACTGGGAATTGATGATTACGTGGTCAAGCCCTTTTCCCCCAAGGAGCTGATGCTCCGTGTGGAAGCCATTATGAAGCGAGTATCCCGTTTTGCTGGGGAGCCTCTCAAAAAAGAAAACGTGGTGGTATCGATCGATGATGGCAAGCTTCGTGCCGATGTGACCGCTCGTCTTGTGTTTATTGATGGTGAGCGAATCGATATGTCACCGAAGGAGTACGATCTGTTTTTCTATATGCTGGAAAACCGAAACGTAGCGCTGTCCCGTGAAAAACTGATCAGTGACGTATGGGGATATGACTTTTTCGGAGATGTTCGAACGTTGGATACTCATATAAAATTGCTTAGAAAGAGTCTTGGACGATATGCGGGACTGATCGTCACGCTTCGCGGCGTTGGCTACCGTTTTGAGGGCTGAACATGAACGGAGCCCGATCTTTTCGTAAAAACAAACGCCAAATCGGTATTCAATGGAAGATGTATGCCATTTTGATCTTGTTTATCGGTGTGGTTGTGGGGGTCCTGTGGTTTTTTCAGGTACGGATGCTCCATTACTTTTATCAAACAAGAAAGCTTAATGAACTGGAGCTGTGTGCCGTTACCGTTTCCTCGGAATTGGGAAATCATAAGGCACTGCTCCAAAAAACCGAGCAGTGCGCATCGGATTATTATACCGATATCTGGGTGTATCGGGTTGATCAGACGGATGCGATCCCCGTAGCTCACGCAAGAGGCGCGATGGATACGGATATTCCGTATCTGGAGGCGAAGATGGAGAGGCTTTATAATCTCGCGATGCAGAATGAGGGATTCTATATTGCCATGGTTCCCTTGGATGAATTTTACGAATCCTTGAGCTTCGACATTTTGGACGATAATATGGGAGATCCCGAGTCCTATCCCATGCTTTTGGGATATTCCAATCGTTTAGGGGCGGTATACGTGGGGGTCCATTATCAAGGAGAGGAGCAATATCTGATTGTACAGAGCACAGAGCTTTCTCCCATGAGCGCCATGATCAATACGCTCCAAGACCAGACTCTGTGGAGTGGCTTGATTCTTTCCTTGCTTGCCCTGCTGATGGCATATGTCATGTCTCGCCTGATCACCAATCCGTTTATCAAAATGAATGATGCCGCAAAGCAGTTGGCACAGGGAAGATATGACGTAAACTTTTCGGGCAGCGGTTATCGGGAGATCAACGAGCTTGCGGACACGTTGAACTATGCTTCCGCGGAGCTTGCCAAAACCGACCGTCTTCAAAAGGAGTTGATCTCTAACATTTCTCACGATTTGAGGACCCCTCTTACCATGATCAAGGGATACAGTGAGGTGATGAGAGATATACCCGGGGAGAATACCCCTGAAAATATTCAGATCATCATTGACGAGACCTCCCGTCTGTCCGAGCTTGTAAACGATATGCTGGATATATCCAGAATTCAAGCGGGAACCAGACTTCCCGAATTTCAGGTCTTCAGCCTGACCGATACGGTTCGGGAGACTCTCATTCGATATGAGCGTCTGCGGATGCAGGATGGCTATCGGATCGATTTCTCATATGACAAGGACGTAGAGGTCATGGCAGATCGAGGAATGATTTTGCAGGTGATCTACAATTTGATCAATAACGCGATCAATTATACGGGAGAGGACAAATTTATTTCGGTGAAGCAGACCCTGATAGAAGACCGTGTGCGGATCAGCGTGACCGATACGGGAGAAGGGATTGCCCAGGATCAGATCGCTATGATTTGGGATCGCTATTACCGTGTGGATAAGGTTCATAAGAGAGCCACGGTGGGAACCGGACTTGGACTTTCTATTGTTAAGGGAATTTTGGAGCTTCACAAGGCATCATACGGTGTGCAAAGTTCCGAAGGAAAAGGCAGCGTCTTTTGGTTCGAATTGAAAGTGTTTAATGATATCAGTTACTAAAAAAGGAAACGTTTGAAAATGAAGGTCGTACCAAATCAACAGATTCTACAAGCCATTCGATGCCCCATCTGCCATTCCGCTATGTCTTTGAGCATGGGGAAGGACGGAACAGCGGTATCTCTTTTGTGCGTGGGAGCAAAACGACACTGCTACGATATGGCAGCCAGTGGGTACGTCAATCTGGCATTGCCGGGGCGAACCGATGGAGGCGATTCGAAGGAGGCGGTACGGGCAAGAAGAGAATTTTTGAATCTCGGATATTATGCTCCCGCGGCTGACGCTTTTTCGGAAACAGTCTGTCAATATGCGAATGCCAAAGAGGGAATCATCATCGACGCGGGGTGTGGGGAAGGATATTATTCGGAGCGGCTTGCGGGAAAGGGTTATTCCGTAGCGGGCGTTGATCTTTCCCGTCCCGCTGTGGACAGCGCGGCCAAGAGATTCTCCCGCGGGGGAAGAGAACACGGATTTTTCGGGGTGGCAAGTGTCTACGAGCTTCCCTTTGCCGATGAGAGCGCTTCGGCAGTGGTTAACGTATTTGCTCCTTGCGCGGAACGGGAATTCATCCGTGTTTTGCGTCCGAATGGAATTCTTGCCGTCATGTATGCCGGTCCCGAGCACTTAATGGGCTTAAAGAGGGCTATGTATGACCGTGTCCATGAAAACGATACGAGAGTCGATCTTCCTTCCGAATTGACAAAAATTGAGGAGAGACGGATTTGCTTTGAGGTTTGTGTAGAGGGGGGCGAGGCAGTGCAGAATCTGTTTTCCATGACGCCCTATTACTGGAAAACCTCAAAAGAGGACGGGGAAAAGTTAAAAAAACTCTCGAACCTGACCACAACGGTGGATATGGTGATCGCAGTTTACCAAAAAATGCCGAGATAAAGGGAGAGTAAAAAAGAATGCAAATATCTGTGATTATTCCCATGTATAACGAAGCATCCGTGATTGTCGATACAGCCAAGAAGCTTTCTGCTTATATGTCGGCAAATTTTGAGTCCTACGAGATTTTATTTTCGGACGATGGCTCTACCGATGGATGCGGGGACATGGTTCGAGCAATCAATCTTCCGTTTGTTTATGTAACGGGATATGAGCAAAATCACGGAAAGGGATGTGCCGTTCGTACAGCAATGCTGAAAGCCAAGGGAGACCTTGTGATGTTTACCGACGCCGATCTGGCGTATGGAACCGATGTCATTCGTGAGGCATATGATTGTTGGATAGCAGAGGGACTCCCCGATCTGCTGCTTGGTTCCCGCAATTTGGGAAAAAACGGCTACGAAGGATACACGTGGATCAGAAGGATCATGTCCAAGGGTTATATCAAGGTTTTGTGTCTTTTCGGTGGCTTTAAGCTGTCCGATTCTCAGTGTGGCTGCAAAGCGTTTGGTCAAAAAGCCGCCAAGGAAATATTCAGCCGTTGCAAGGTGGACGGCTTTGCCTTTGATTTTGAAGTGATTTTATGGGCGGATCAGCTTGGCTCTCGTGTGGTGGAAATGCCCGTGCGGGTGATCAATCACAGAGAATCGAAAATCCGTATTTTCCGTGATACCTTCCGTATGTTCCGTGATGTTCGGAAGATCCGCAAGGATGTAAAACGATCGGCATAGAACGGGCAATAAAAAAGCATTCGCAGAATTTTCTGCGAATGCTTTTTTCCTTATGCGTTGGGATATTCGTTCCCAAGAAGATATAAAGGCTTTTCGTCCTCTTCGATCTCGGGGAAGCGCCCCGTCTTTTCGTAGAAGCGATTGTCCACACGGTCGTCGTTAACCTTAGACACCTCACCAAGCAGGGTTTTTCCACCCTCTGCCCAGAAGCTGTGATACATACCCTGCTGAATGGCAATGCTCTCTCCGGGACGAATACGCAGTACCGTGCCCGCTTCAACGGTGAAATGCCGTCCGTCCATATAAATATCTACATCGCTATCCGCAAACTGTCCGTCCTCCGTGGAATTATAAACCTTGACCATCAGATCTCCGCCACCACGGTTGATGATATCCTCCATCTTGCTCCAGTGGAAGTGATAGGGGGTGATCTGACCCTCCTCCACAATGAGAAGCTTTTCCGCATAGGGTTTTACGTACTTGGGATCGTTGAAATTTCCGTTTCTCAGTGTGAACATGAGAAGACCGATCTTTTCGAAATCTCCCGAGCCAAAATCGGTAATGTCCCAACCGAGCATATTGTCTCGGATCTCATTGTACTCCTCACCCTTGGTTGCCCATTCTTCTGGACTCCAGAAAGCAAAGGGAGGAAGCTTGAAATTCATGCTGTCGATAAAGGCGACCGCATCCTTCATAATTTTGTTGAGCTCAGAGCGTTTCATGTTTTCTATCTCCTTTTTTAAATGTTTCGTTCCAACATATCCACCTCCAAGAGGCTGTCGTTGATTTCCTTGAGTGTCTTGATTTCATAGGGCATAAGGTGTACCTTATACTGCTTTTCTCTAATTTGAACCGTTACCTCGGAGGAGATTCCTTTTTCCTCGCACAGTCGAAGAACCGTGTCTGGATCGTCTTCTCCATGCTTCAATGCCATGAGCGAGATGCCATCTTCCTCTATTTTAAAGTAACTTTTCTCGGCGGGAAGAGAGCCTGCGTGATTACATTCATCAATGACAACGGGGGGATTCTGGAAGGAATCGGCAAATGGTTGCCCCTCCTGTTCCAAGGAGAAACGGAGCTTTCCTTCGACAATTCCTCGGTCGATGATGTCGTAGTCCAGAGAATCGTCTATTTCTTTGATTCTAAGGTCTCCGTAGATAGGGCTTCTCAGAAGGGTCAGCCCAAGCACCCGATCATGCATGGAATAAGCAAAAATGCTGTCTGCGGTCACGGTAAAGGGGGCGCAGGAGATCCATGCGCCAAGGGGAACGTCGGCTTGATGCTCACCACGTTCGATCGAACCGCCTGGAATGGCAACTTGATGCTTATGATCAGACACGTCGCACTCAAGCTTCAGCGCCATATGCTTCTCGTCCCAAACCACACGGTAGCGGAGATCAAAATAGGCAGTGTCACGGTAAAAGCGGTAGTACATTTCCAGTTTGGATTCGCCCATCCGATATACACCCTTGATCTCGGTCATCTGCTCGCCCGCTTCGATGACCTTAAAGCCGTCAAAGGCAAAGGTATGAGGTTTTTCCTCATAATGCTCAATGTTGAAGCACCAGGTATCACCCATGTCTTTGTAACAAACAGGGAAGAGCGTTTTTCCTGTTCTGACGTTGCCTGTTTTCTTATCCTTGATCTCTTTGATAACGCCTTTCTTTGAGAATTTGACCAGCAGTCGATCGGTCTCAATCAGGAAAGGATTCATTTTTGGCTTGTTGATCTCTTCCTCGGTTTTCACAAGCTTGAATACCTTGTAGCCCATGGATGGAATGGTGGCTTTGAAGATCATGCGAGAACGGAAGCGGGGAATGACCGACTTTTCCCGAATGATCTGACAAGGATAGCGAACGCCTTCCGCATCCTCCAAAGCCAATCCTTTGTCATACCAAGGGAATTCATGTGCCCACTGCACCTCAGCCTCGATATAACCGTCGTAGGAGGTACCGTTGAGGTTCCATGCCACAAGATTCCAAATCGTTTCGGGATTGGTTCCCAGCATACCGATATCCTTGGTAATAAACTGCAGATTGAAATGAAGCGTCTCATTGGCAGTGGCAATGGCTCGTCCCAATTGATTTTCCGCATCAATATAAGCATCCTTGATGCAGGCTCCGCCCAAAATATCGTGGAATTGATTGAAGAGAATATCCTTCCAACAGTCGCCAAGCTTCTCCTTTTCAGTGTGTCCGGAGAGCCAAGCGCTTCTTTCCGCATTCAAAACGGCATATTCTGCCATTCGGTTTACCTTTTTGATTCGGCTGTAATTGGAGTAAGGACCGAAATCTCCCGTCAGGAGTTCTTCCGTTACCACATAATCGGTGTTTCTGTTTTGGAAAAAGTCGGTAATGGAAGAGCAGTGTGCGTCCTTGTTTTCACGAATGGCGGCAAGAGCTTCCTTGGTAGGAGCGCCACCGTGATCGGTGACACCGAACACGATCAAGGCATCCTCTTTTTTATCCCACTCCTCGAAATTCTTCTTGACGTCGTTGCGATACGCTTGATACGCACGGTAGGTGGGAATCTCGCTTCCGTCGGGACTTTTCCAACGGAAGAAGGAATGCTCCAGCTCAATATGACGGGGCTCGGGACGAACAAAGCAGTAAGAGCTTACGCCGCTTTTCCTGAGGATCTGCGGGAGCATGGGGCTGTGACCGAAGCTGTCAATATTAAAGACGCAATCGGCATATTTGTCGAAGGTGTCCTTTAAATATCTCTGTCCGTAAAGTCCTTGACGAACGTAACTCTCTCCCGAAGCGGAATAGCAGTCAGGCTGAACCCACCATGCCTCGCCAAGCTCCCATCTGCCCTCCGCTACTCGTTCTTTGATCTCCTCAAAGAGGGCGGGATCGGTCTTTCGAATCCATTCAAACACAGGAGGCGTTGCGAAAGAATAAACAAAATCGGGATCCTCCTTCATACGATCGAGAGCCGAGCGGAAGGTGGCACGGATGGATGCCATCGCTTCTTCCCATCGCCAAAGCCAAACGGGGTCGAAATGTGTATTTCCAATCATGTATAATTGTTTCATAACAACCTCCTTGTTGCATTCTACTCATTAATTATAATATATTTTAACGCAAAAGAACATGGAGAAAAGGATATTAAATTATGGACTTTTGTGTTATAAGTCAAAAAGCCAAGCATTTGTTCAGAATAGCTGGTTATTTTTCATTGATAACTAACCCCCAATCTGTAACGCCTCGGCGCAACCAATAAATCCGAGGTATATTTCTCCGACACATCGATAGAAGGAATCGGGGCAACGCCGTTATAATTTTTAACATCCGAAAAGGTGAATAAAATGCTCGTATTATTCACGAAAATGCGGGATTTGCAAGGCTTATTGCGTAAAAAAAGACCTTGCAAAATTTCTTTTGCAAGGTCAATTTTTCTATTGTGGTTTTGATATTAGGTTTTGCCCTAAATCACACCTGTCGATTACTTTCGAATTACTTCAGTGCAGCCTGTGCAGCAGCGAGGCGTGCGATCGGCACACGGAAGGGAGAGCAGGATACGTAGTCAAGTCCGAGGCTATGGCAGAACTCAACGGACGTGGGGTCACCACCGTGCTCACCGCAGATACCTACGTGGAGGTTCTTATTTGCGGGTTTGCCCAGCTTCAAAGCCATATCCATCAGCTTGCCTACACCGTTCTGGTCCAGTCTAGCGAAGGGATCGTTCTCGAAGATCTTTGCATCGTAGTAAGCGTTCAGGAACTTGCCTGCGTCGTCACGGGAGAAGCCAAAGGTCATCTGAGTCAGGTCGTTGGTGCCGAAGCAGAAGAAGTCTGCGTTGGCAGCGATCTCGTCAGCAGTCAGACAAGCTCTGGGGATCTCGATCATGGTACCAACCTCGTACTTGAGGTCAGCGCCTGCAGCTGCGATCTCAGCGTCAGCGGTTGCAACAACAACTGCCTTAACGTACTTGAGCTCCTTAACGTCGCCAACGAGAGGAATCATGATCTCGGGAACCATGTTCCAGTCGGGATGCGCAGCCTTAACATTAATAGCAGCGCGGATGACAGCAGCAGTCTGCATCTTTGCGATTTCGGGGTAGGTAACAGCCAGACGGCAGCCACGGTGACCCATCATGGGGTTGAACTCGTGCAGGCCGGTGATGATGTCCTTGATCTGCTGAACAGTCTTGCCCTGGGCATTTGCCAGCAGTGCGATATCTTCCTCAGTGGTAGGCACGAACTCGTGCAGCGGGGGATCCAGGAAGCGGATGCAAACAGGACTGCCTTCCAGAGCCTCGTAGAGCGCTTCGAAGTCAGACTGCTGATAAGGCAGGATCTTCTCCAGAGCAGCTTCTCTTTCTTCCACCGTGTCGGAGCAGATCATTTCGCGGAA
>JAZSIF010000059.1:0-4308 GCA_045533675.1 Eubacteriales bacterium
GATCGGTCCGTTTCGTGCGTAGCACGATCAAAAAGAGAAGCGGTACGCTTTGCGTACCGCTTCTCTTTTTGGAGGCGCCACCCGGAATCGGACCGGGGAATAAAGGTTTTGCAGACCTCTGCCTTACCGCTTGGCTATGGCGCCATTCAAGTGCTGAGGTTCCTTCCATTCGGAGGAATCCAGCTATGTATAACAGATCGCCCAAGAGCGTCTGGCTCAAAAAGAACGAGCACGAGTACTCGTGCCCGTTTGGAGCGGATTACGGGGATCGAACCCGCCACCTCGACCTTGGCAAGGTCGCGCTCTATCAAATGAGCTAAATCCGCAGGTGGGGCCTCCGGTCGGAATCGAACCGACGACCCGGGGATTTTCAGTCCCCTGCCCTCCCAACTGAGCTCCAGAGGCATACAGCAAGGGCTGTACCGAAATGGCGACCCGGATGGGACTCGAACCCACGACCTCTAGCGTGACAGGCTAGCGTTCTAACCAACTGAACTACCGGGCCATTTATGGTGGGAACAATAGGGCTCGAACCTATGACCCTCTGCTTGTAAGGCAGATGCTCTCCCAGCTGAGCTATGCTCCCATGTCATCCTCGCGGCGACTTTGATATTATATCACAGTCGTTTTCGTTTGTCAAGCCTTTTTTGAAAATTTTTTCAGATTTTTTCAAATCTTTTTTCTTTCCAATTGACTTGGTCATCCGATCGGCCAACGGTCAACATTATACCATAAACAATTCGCTTTGTCAATACGATTTTCCAAAATTTTTAATCTTTTTTCGCCCCTTACTTCGACCTCTTTACCATGCGGTCAATATCCTCTTTGGTAAAGATTTCCTTCCGTCCGCAGAATCGGCATCCGACCTCCAATTCCTCTGACTTTCCCTCGGAAACCTGTTCCCGAAGCATTCCGTAAAGCTCCTTCTCCCCAAGAGTCACAAGAGCCCGCTCTACCCTGTCACGGGAGCAGTCGCACCGATATTCCACCTCCAGCTCGTCAAACACGTCGTATTCAATCCCCTTGAGGGCAATGTCGGCAATCGCCTGATTGCTCAGACCTCGGTCAAAGAGACGGGACACGTTGGCAAGCTCGGGAATATTCTTTTCAATCGCATCCACGGTTTCAGGGTTGGCAAAGGGCAGCAGCTGTACAAGGACTCCGCCCGCCGAACGGCAGGAAAGGTCGGTATCCACGAGAACACCCAGAGCGCACACCGTGGGAATCTGCTCACTGTTGGCATAATATGCCGCGATGTCCTCCGCAATCTCCCCGCTCGTCAACGGAATCGAGCCCGTATAGGGCTCCTTTCCTCCCTCGTCACGGATGATGGTCAGAAGTCCCTTGCCAACCGCTCCGCCCACGTCCAGCTTTCCGTTGGACTTGAGAGGCAGGTCTACCTCGGGGTTTTGAATATATCCCTTCACGTTTCCGTAATAATCGGCAACGGCAAGGACTCTGCCCGCGGGTCCGTCTCCGCCGAGGGTGACGGTGATCGAGCTTTCCTTGTCGCCCATCATACATCCCATGAGGGAGGTAACGGTCAAAAGCCGACCGAGGGTGGCGGTTGCCGTCGGCGAGGTCTTATGGATCCTCACCGCTTCATCTACAAGGGGCTTGGCGTTTATGATGTGAATTCTTGCGCTTCCGTCCCGAGTCATGGCACGGAGAATGGTTGCGTATTGCTTTTCCATGGTTTTATCATTTCCTTTCGGTTCGTTTCTTATTTCTTCGCTCTCGCGGCAAAATACCACCGCTCGGTCGTTTCCGAGGGCGAGGAGCCTTCATAATCTCCGTAAAGCCCCAACACCTCAAAGCCCGCCTCGGTCAAAAGACGGCAGAGGGTGTCTCGCTCATAGCAGCGCTCTCTCTGATGCTCGTCGGCTCGCAGGTAGGAGCCGTCCCTCTGCTCCTCAAAGATCGACAGGTAAAAGTCGCAGATGCCTGTCCCTCTGTCGTATTCGTTCTGCCAGCCGCAGAAGGCGGTCTCGTCCTCTAAAATATAGGCATTGTCCCCGTAGATCCGCTCAAATTTATAGGGGCTGTTCACGTCAAACAGAAAAAGCCCGTCGGGATCGAGATAGTTGTGCACCAGGGAAAATACCCGTGCCACGTCCCGCTCCTCCAAAAGATAGTTAATACTGTCCAAACAGCACACCGTCGCTCCTACCGTTCCGTAGAGCTCCAGCTCCCGCATATCCTGCAAGAGATACAGAATCCCGCCCCCCTCGGCATATGCCTTGGCAAGCATTTCCTCGCTGCCGTCCACGCCGATCATGTCGTAGCCCCTTTTTGCAAGGGTGCGGGTCATGGGGCCTGTTCCACAGGCAAGGTCCAAAACCAGCTCGGGTCTTTTTTCGAGGAAGCGGTCAAAGAGCCCCTCAAAAAAATCCGCCCACGCCTCGTAGTCCAGCTCGCTGTTGAGGCGGTCATATACCCTTGCGATGGCATCGTAGCCCTCATACATACTCATTCTTTTTCTTCCTTTATTTCCAGATACTCATAAATTTTATAAATGTCTCCCGCTCCCATGATGACCGCCACGTCATCCTCCCCCGCTTCACGGGAAAGAAGCGCGGCACATGCCTCGGGCGAACCGCCATAGACCGCCCGCTCTCCGATGCGTTCAGCAAGGATCGCCGAGCTGACACCCCACTCGTTTTGCTCTCTCGCGGCATAAATATCCATAAGAATCACTCGATCCGCCGCGTCAAAGGAACAGGAAAAATCCTTAAGGAGCGCCTGTGTTCTCGAATAGGTATGGGGCTGATACACGCAGATCAGCCTTCCTCTTGCCAGACCCTTGGCTCCCCCAAGGGTCGCCTTGATCTCGGTGGGATGATGCCCGTAGTCGTCATAAACCTCGGCACCCCCCGGAAGAAATCCCTTTTTTTCCATCCGACGGGCAGCGCCCCGAAAGCTTGACAGTCCGTCAGCGATCTGTTCGGCTGACAATCCGCAATGGTCGCAGGCGGCGGCAGTGGCAAGCGCGTTATAGACGTGATGCCGTCCCGTGACCGAAAGATCCACGTGGCAAAAAAGCGTTCCCCGCTTGACAATATCAAAGGAATAGCACCCTC
Organism: Eubacteriales bacterium; assembly: GCA_045533675.1. GTDB lineage: Bacteria > Bacillota > Clostridia > Oscillospirales > CAG-272 > HGM12713. Next base: position 3,081 of record JAZSIF010000059.1, read on the forward strand.
TCTCCTCCGAGAGCGACGTGGCAAAGAAATCCACCGCGCGGTTCTCTACGCCAAAGGTGATCTCCTCCCCTTCATATCCCTCTAAGGACAGAAGAACGTTTTCGTCGTCGCCGTTGACCACGGCACATCCGTCCGCTCCCGTCTTGGCGGCAAAGCGTCCAAAGGAGGCGCGGATCTGCTCCATGCTCTTAAAATAATCCACATGATCCATTTCCTCGTTCAGAATCACGGCAACGGTGGGGTTAAAATCCAAAAAGGAATCCATATATTCACACGCCTCGAAGACGAAATCCTCTCCCTCTCCGAGACAGTACGCGCCACCCATATCGGACAGCTCCGCACCCGAAAGCACCGTAGGGCTCTTTCTCGCGCGCAGAAGCGTATGGGCGCACATGGAGGTGGTGGAGCTTTTTCCGTGCATCCCCGATATCCCTACACGGCGAGAGTACGCCATCATCAGATATCCCATATAATCGGCACGGGATATGCAGGGGAGCCCCTGTTCCATGGCGTATGTATATTCGGGATTATCCCTTGAAATGGCAACGGTGTAGACCACCGCGTCGTACCCCTCCGCCTGCTCGGCTTTGTGCTCGTAAAAGACACGGATGCCCTCTTTCTCCAAGCGTTCGGTCAGATCGGTGCGCATACGGTCCGATCCGCCCACACGAAAGCCCCGACGGTGGGTCAGGTGCGCCAATGACGACATATTGATTCCGCCGATGCCGATAAAATAAACGCTTCGGCAAGAGGCAAGCATCTCGCCGATCCGATCGGCGCCGTAATGGGTGTTTTCGGTTGCCATAATTCTCTCCTTTTTGCAGAGTTCTTTTGAAAAAAGCTCAAATGTTCACAGAAAAAACGCAAAACGATTGTATAACCATCAAATAACTACTGTATAATAGTACCAGAAGATTTGATTCCGAAAGGAACCTACGGAGGTAACAAATATGCAGATCACAGACATCAAAGTCAGAAAGCTTTTTGACGACGGACCCATGAAGGCGGTGGTTTCGGTCACCTTTGACGGTCAGCTGGCAGTCCATGACATTAAGGTCATCAACGCCCGTGACAAGTATTTCATCGTCATGCCCAGCCGCAAGAATCCCGACGAGACCTACCGTGACATCGTACATCCCATCAATGCGCAGTTCCGCAATCTGGTGGAGTCCGAGGTCATTGCCGCTTACCATGCCGAGTGCGAGGCTGCCGCGGCAGCCGAAAGCGC
>JAZSIF010000006.1:0-18582 GCA_045533675.1 Eubacteriales bacterium
GAAGCTCGCCGCCAAGGGTCATATCCACACCACTAAGATCCACGGTATATTTCACCGAAGACTGAGGACGGATGTTTACAGAGGGGATCATGCCATCCCGAACCACCTTTCCTCTCTGCGTAAAGCTCCACCAGAGCGACAAATCGGACAGCTTTGTAAAGTACCGCAGGTTCTTGATGCGGAAGCTTCCCGCCTTAATATCTGCCTCTGTCACCGAGAAGGGCTTGATGACCTGCTTATATTCCAGAAGTCCCGTGTGAGGACGGCGATCAGGATAAACCAATCCGTCCACGCAGAAATTTCCGTCATTTGGCTTGTCGCCAAAGTCGCCGCCGTAGGTATAGTGAGGATCATAGAAGCGATCCTCTCCCGTTGCCACCGAGTGGTCGATAAATTCCCACACGCATCCTCCGAAGAAAGCATCGTAATTGTAAATGAGATCCCAGTATTCCTTCAGGTCTCCGGGGCTGTTGCCCATGGCGTGAGAATATTCGCAAAGGAAGAGGGGCTGATCCCACTTCTTATTCTTGATGATATCGTTTAGACACATCTCGGGACTCCAATACATGAAGCTGAAAATGTCGGAGCACTCGGAATAATGGAAGTCCTCCTTGACTCCCTCGGGAATGGTGTAATACCCCACCTGATGGATCTGCATGTAGCGGCGGGAGGCATCCTCGCAGTGTACAATACAATTCGGCATTCTCTCGTGGAGATAGCGGTACATCTTCTTCTGATTCTCGCCCACACCCGACTCGTTTCCGAGAGACCACATGACCACACACACATGGTTCTTGTCCCGTTCAAACATGCGGGTGACACGATCCATATAGGACTCGGTCCATTCGGGGGAGTCGCTGAACAGATCCCAATATTTGACCGCCGTAGTTCCGTGGGTCTCAAGGTCGGTCTCGTCCACTACGTAGAAGCCAAGCTTGTCGCAAAGACCGAGGAATCTCGGGTCATTGGGGTAGTGGCTGGTACGGACGGTGTTCACGTTATGACGCTTCATGACATAAAGATCACGAAGCATATGATCCATGGGCGTTGCCGATCCGAGAATGGGATGGCTGTCGTGGCGGTTCACACCCTTTGCCTTTACCTTCTTGCCATTGATATAAATGACACGGTTCACAATACGAAGATCCTTCAATCCAACGTACTGGCAAATATATTCACTTCCGCAGTGCAGAATGAGCGCATAAAGATTAGGGGTCTCGTCGCTCCAAAGAACGGGCGCATCTACGGAGATCACCGAATCGGAATCAGTGCTTGCCCGACCGCTTGCCACCTCTTTTCCGTTGGGATCCAACAGGCGGTAGTCATAGGAAAGTGCCTCGTCCGCAGAAAGGGCAAGAGTGAGAGTCGCCTTTTCGTACTTCTCGCTCAAAGCGGTTTTTACATAAATATCCTTTACGTGTTTCTTGTCACGGGCAAGCAGATAGACCTCACGGAAAATACCCGAATAGCGGTACTTGTCCTGATCTTCCAAATATGTACCCGTACACCACTTGAACACCAAAACCTTAAAGGTATTCACGCCTGCGTGCAAAAGACCCGTCAGGTTGATCTCCGAGGTCATGTGGCTGACCTGGCTGTATCCTGCGAACTTGTCGTTGACAAACAGATAGAAGCAGGAATCCACACCCTCAAAATTGATGTAAACTTCCTTTTCAAGCATTGTCGCATCCACAAAAAGCTCGCGTACATAAAGTCCGCAAGGGTTCTCCACGGGAACATGGGGCGGGTCAACGGGAATGGGATAGCGAACATTGGTATAGTGAGGCACGTCATAGCCCTTTCCAAGCACGCTCTGCCAGCTTCTCGGAACGGTCAGCTTGTCAAACCCTTCGGTGGTAAAGCCTTCCCGCAAAAACTCAGGTGCCTCAAAGATCGAGGGATAATAATGAAAATCCCAGTCTCCGCAAAGAGAGAGAAGATTTTCGCTCTCGGAACGGTTGTCCTTGAGGGCTGCCTTCTCCGTGCCATAAGGAATAAAATAGGCTCTCGTCTTTTCGCAATTCACATGAAGCGAAGCAAGAGAGGTGTGATAAGAATAAGGGAATACCATAACTATAATCCTTTCTTAAAGGTTTTCGTTGTACATACGGGCAAGTCCACACTCATCCATTCTATCATCATTATATCGGTTCTTTTCTCGTATTGCAAGGGCAAAATGACACAAAAACATGACGAAATGTCTTATTCTTTAAAAAATTTTTAGAAAAGTATGGGAAAATGTCGCATGTTTGTTGACGGAAATCCACAATCATGGTATAATAGGATCACAAAAGCATTGTGGCGGGAAAGGAGAACTCCCTTGAAAAATCCAAAATACCGTCGAGATCTGCCCGATGGCTCAAAGCAATACTTTGAGGATCGTATTGACCGCCCCGAACTGGACCAGCTGTATTACGATGACATCCTGACCAAGCCCCCAAAATCCGAGGGAAGCGGAGAACTCGACTTTTTAGCCTTCGGCAAGGAGCAATCCTACCCCAACCGAACGGTCAGCCGAAACCGAAACCCCGACTATATTCTGCATTACGTCACAAGCGGTAGCGGTACCTTTGACGGAAAGCGCGTGGGTGCGGGCGAAGGTTTTTTGATTGTACCGGGAAAGCCCAACCGCATGGAAGCGGACAGCGACAACCCCTGGCACTTCAAATGGATTGCTTTCATGGGCGGTGACGCGCCAAGACAAATGAAGTCCCTCGGACTGGATGCGGACCATCAGCTCTTTACTTTCTCCTTCGGAGACCGATTGGAGGAGCTGTTTGATGATCTGCTTTATCGGGACCATGGCGACTGTGATCTCAATACCTATATGCAGGGGGTTTTTTATATTCTTTTGTCCTATCACAAACAAGAATATATAAATTCCCTTTCAAAAAAAAATATTAAGCACGGCTATGCTCAAAGGGCTATGGCGTATATGGACGAACATTATCGGGAGCCAATCCGAATCAACGACATTGCCCAACGGCTGCACATTTCCCGCAAATACCTCTGTGCTATCCTTGAGCAACAGATAGGTATGTCCACCAAGGATTATCTCCTCAACCGTAGAGCCGAGGTAGCAGCGGACCTTCTGCTCCATACAGATATGAACGTCGGAGAGATCGCCACCGAGGTGGGGTACACGGACTACACCCAGTTTTCCCGTATGTTCCGAAAAAGGAAAGGACTCTCTCCCCGAGAATATGCCAAGCGCTGCAAGCAGCTCGCTGACACATAACCCCCGCCGAACATGAATATACTCACATAGGAATTTCATATGAACGAACAAAGAAAAGCGCCGGAGCTTCTTTCTCCGGCAGGAAATTTTGAAAAGCTGCGTGCCGCGATCCTCTACGGAGCGGATGCGGTTTATCTGGCAGGGCAGCGCTTCGGAATGCGCTCTGCCGCCGACAATTTCACGGACGAGAAGCTTTCCGAAGCGGTAACCTACGTACACGAAAGGGGCAAAAAGCTCTATCTTACCCTCAACACCATGCCCCACGGCACCGAATACCCTGCCCTTCGTGACTTTCTTTTCCGTATCAAGGATTTTGGAATCGACGCGGTGATCGTTGCCGATCTGGGCGTCCTTTCCACCGTTCGGGAGATCATGCCCGAAATGGAGGTGCATATTTCTACCCAGGCAAGCATCGTCAGCCCCGAGGCGGCAAGAGCCTATGCCGCACTGGGAGCCAAACGCTTGGTCTTGGCACGGGAGCTAACCCTTTCTGAGATCCGTGCCATTCGAGAGGGGCTTTCCCCCGAGGTGGAGCTGGAGGTGTTTATCCATGGTTCCATGTGCGTGTCTTACAGCGGTCGCTGCATGCTCTCCCATCACCTGACGGGACGGGACGCCAACCGCGGCGCCTGCACCCAACCCTGCCGCTGGACCTACACCATCACCGAGGAAAAGCGTCCCGATACGCCCTTCCCCATTGAAGAAAATGAGCTGGGCACCTTCGTCATGTCCTCCAAGGACATGTGTACCCTCTCCATCATCCCCGAGCTGATGAATGCGGGAATAGATTCCTTCAAAATTGAAGGGCGAATGAAGAGCGCCTACTATACTGCTGTCGTGACCAATGCCTACCGCATGGCAATGGACTCCTACCTTTCCGATCCCAATGGATATACACTGAATCCCGCACTTCTTCGGGAGTTGGACAGCGTATCTCACCGCGAATATTGCACAGGCTACTACCTGGATGACCCTATGAAGGAGGCGAATCTGTCTACCTTCAACGGCTACATTCGGGAAAAAGCATATTTTGCCACCGCGCTTTCCCCAGAAGAACTTCCCCTCCCCGCGATTGCGGAAGCCAAGACAGAGAACGGACGGCTCTATCCCTTTATCCAAAGAAATAAGGTTTCGATCGGTGACTCTGCCGAGCTGATCTCTCCCCATAAAATCGGAAAAGCCTTTACGGTACGGGAGCTGTATGATACCGATGGTTCTCCCATTTCCGCCGCTCCCCACCCCTCCATGAAATTTTTTGCCCGCGTTCCCTTTGAGGTAGTCCCCGGTGATATTATGCGCTCGGGGGAATAAAAATTTTTTACACCGTAGTAAAGGGGTTTACTCCCATCGAAACAAGAGATTCCCGATTAGAAAACGGCGGCAGCAAGCCACCGCCCTACAAACGTATCTTGTAAAGATCGACCTCCTCGATGGTCTGAATATTAAGACAAAGGAATTCCAAACAAACAAAAACCAAGAAAGGAATTCCTATGCTTTCCATTTTATGCGTCCTGCTCTTAGGTGTCCTTGAGGGCATCACCGAGTGGCTTCCCGTCAGCTCTACAGGACACCTGATCCTGCTCGGAGAGCGTCTTCCCCTCTCCATGTCAGATGAATTTCGCGAGCTTTTTGATGTTGTCATTCAGCTCGGCGCCATTTTAGCGGTTCTTTGCCTCTGGCACAAGGACCTGAATCCTTTTTCAAAAAAAGGAGAAAAACGCGCCTCCGCGCTTCATTTGTGGGGATGTATCCTTGTGGGCGTCCTGCCCTCGGCGATTGTGGGATTTTTGCTGGACAATTTCATCTTTTCCCTTTTTTTCAATCCCAGGACCGTAGCTGCCATGCTGATCCTCTGGGGAATCTTTTTCCTGGTTTTGGAGCGAATCCTCAAAACACGATCCCCCTCGTTCTGCTATGCGGAAGAGCTGACACCAAGGATCTCCTTTCTCATTGGACTCTGGCAGATCTTTGCGCTCATTCCCGGCACCTCCCGCTCGGGAGCTACCGTGTGCGGAGCCAGACTTCTCGGCTGCTCTCGGGAATGTGCCGCCCGTTTTTCCTTTTTTCTTGCCATTCCCACCATGCTGGGCGCTTCTCTTTTAAAGGGAGTCCGCTTCGTAGCAGACGGATTTCTTCCCACTGCCGAGGAGCTTCTTTGGTTAGGGATCGGAGCGATCTCTGCCTTTGCCGTTTCTCTGATCACTCTTCGTTTTTTGACCGACTACGTCCGCCGCCGCGGTTTTTTCTCCTTTGGTCTCTACCGAATCCTTTTGGGACTTCTGGTACTTTCCGACTATTTCTTCTAAAATCAAGGATAGAATTATGAATGATGAACGAACACTGATCATTCCCTACCCCATCATCGTGGAGGGAAAATATGACCGTCTCCGCCTTTTGTCGGTGTGTCAAGCGAACATTCTGACCACAGACGGCTTTGGTATTTTTAAAAAAAATGAAAAGCTCTCCCTGTTCCGACGATTGAGCGAAAGCACCCCCGTGATTCTCTTGACCGACAGCGACGGAGCGGGGAAGCTAATCCGCTCTCATCTGACAAGCGCCATCCCCAAGGAACGCCTCATTCAGCTCTACATTCCCAAAATCAAGGGAAAGGAAAAGCGGAAGGACACCCCTTCGGCAGAGGGGACTCTCGGCGTAGAGGGAATGGAACGAAAGCTTCTTTTTGATCTGCTCGCTCCCTTTGAGTCCGCCAAGGCTCACGTAAAAATTCAAGAAAATCCACTGTCTAAGACCGATTTTTACGTAGACGGGCTTTCGGGAAATCCCGACAGCGTCCGAAAGCGAGATGCGCTTGCCAAAGCGCTTTCTTTGCCCGATGGTATGAGCGCCAATGCCCTTCTCGCCGCCGTCAAAATTCTTACGAGCTACGAGGAATATTGCCGCCTTGTGGGCAGGAAAAATCAATAACGCAAGGATTTTTTGAATATTTTTCAAAATCTGTTGCAAGAATGGAATTTTTGTGATAAAATAAGAGGACGAAATTATCGAAAGGAACTCGATCAAACATGAAAACCAATAAAAAAATGTTTCGCAGAGTTGCGTGCCTGTTGCTCGTGATCTGCTTCACCGTCCTTGCCTTCGCCTCGTGCGGCAAGGCGATGCCCGATGCGAGCGATGCCAACGGAACCTTCGGTGCCATCACTTGGGACTACAAGAAGGACACCAAGACCCTGACCCTCACAGGCGCGGGAGCCATTGGTAACGTTGATTTTAACGAGGACAACGCTCCTTGGGCAGGCGACATTCGCATGAGCGCTGAAAAGATTGTCATAAACGAGGGAATAACCTCCGTGGGATCCTATGCGTTCTGGGGCTTTGCCAACGCAACCGCAATTGCGCTTCCTCAGTCTCTTACCGCCATCGGCGATTTCGCTTTTGCCTACTGCTCCAAGCTGGCAAGCGTGAACTTCCCCGCTTCCCTCACCGCCCTTGGCAAGGGTGCCTTTGAGGGATGCAGCGCACTTTCCGCAGTCTTTCTCCCCGCGGGCATTACGACCATCAGCGAACACGCCTTTGCTTACTGCTACAACATGAAGAGCGCCATCATCATGGGAGCTCCCTTGGCGATCAAATCCAAAGCATTTGAGAACTGCCACGCACTGGAGCGCATCGTCGTTCGCACGTCGGTAGACAAGAACCTGCCTGCGGAAGCATTTGTAGGCATTAACCCCGAGAAGCTTCCCATAGTAGAGCAATCCGATAACGCAACCGGCAGCTCCAAGGTGACTATCACCTATATGAAGGACGGAATCGCAATCAACAAGGTTGAAAAAACTTTAGATTTGTATGCTACTCTAACCGAGCCCACCCCCGCAATTGAAGGCTATACCGCTGACAAAACCAGCGTTACGGTTACGGGTACCGCAGTGGACCAAAGCATCACCGTCACCTACACGAAAAACGCTCCCGTTGAAACCGAGCCCGTAGAGACCACCCCTGCGGAAACCGAGCCCGAGGAAGAAAAGAACCCTGTTTCCTCCATCATTGCCGTCGTGATCATGGTTCTCGTATTGGCAGGTATCGGCGTTGGTGCCTTCTTCCTCATCCGTTCGGATAAGAAAAAGGGCAATAAGGGCGGAACCGTTCGTAAGAACAACAAGAAATAATCGTCATGAAAAATAATTATCACGTGAATGTCAGGCTGTCTGAGGACCTGTTGCGCAAGCTTCTTTACGTTTCCGAAGCAGAGCACCGTTCGCCCTCGGCACAGTTTGCCTTTATGCTCCGAAATAACATTGCCTATTTCGAAAAGACCAAGGGAAAAATTCCCGATGCCGCCCTCAAAGCCATCGATCTTTCGGAATACGAAAAAGAAGACTAAATACGGAGAAGCAGCCTTCCCCTCGGGGAAGGCTGCTTTTGAATTTCATGAGCGTCATGCCGCTTCGAGCCTCATTACAAGTACCGAAATATCATCCGTACTTCCCTCGTCCTTGGCGTATTTTACAACAAGATCCGCCAATCGCTCCACATCCGAATGTTCGGCATGGCTCCTCAGTAGATCATAGAGCCACGGACATTCTTCTTTTCCCTGTGTCACTCCGTCACTGACCATGATAATCAGATCTCCCACTCCCATGTCCAGACCGATCCGCTTTACATCCGGCTCCCGAAGAATCCCCAAGGGAACGGTGCGAGAACGAAGCTTGAAAAGTCCTCCCTCCCGATAGACGTAGGTGGGAGCCGCTCCGCTCTTATAGAAGGATGCCCGCCCCTTCATAAGATCCAATGCCAGAAGATCGGCGGTAGCGGAGCATTCGTGAAGACTTCCGCTCCCTCGGTTTCGCAAGAATACGTTGAGCAGTCGAATGGATTCCTCACATCCCCCCTCTGCCTGCAATAGCTTTTTTAAAAAGACCCCCGCAATCTGCGAAGTAGCGCATGCCTCCCGTCCCGATCCCATGCCGTCGCTGATCAAGGCGTAGAAATTGCCCGATTCGGTGCAAAAGGATTTCACCGTATCCCCACAAAACTCCTCTTCTCCCAAGGCGCATACCGTCCGTCTCGCCACACGGGGAATCATATTCGGCTTTTCAAGCAATTCCAAGAGCCGATTTTCGTCCTCCCACCGCACCTCATCAAGAGAAAAGCCCACACACTCCTCGGCGATCAGACGAACCGTCTCTCGTTCCCGACACAGCCGTTCTCCGTCTCTGTCCCAAATAAATACACGGCGGCGGCGCTTGCCAACAATCCGCGCGCATCCCTCCAATCCTTTCTCGCTAAGAGCCAGACAGAGCGCCTCCGATGCCGCCGCATCGATCTCATATTCCATGCCTCCGTCGGTCATGACAGAGGCAAGCATTTCCGAAAGCATGCGAAAGTCCTCCGAAAAAATCTCGGTACGATCCGCCGCCAGCAGCTCTGCCTCGTATCGGGCGGTGTTATGATGAATTTCCTCCAAAATATCGTGCATTCTTCCACAACGATCAGATAACTCCCGATCCACATCCTCCCGTTCGACCCGTCCCTTTTGGTGCAACACCGAGGAGAGCTCACCGATCATTTCCGAGGTTTCTCGGAACTTCTCCCCCCAACAGGTGTCCTTGGTAGGGCAGCTGGTACAGCACGCGTCAAAGGCACGGTCGCAGATCTGCCTGAGATCGGCCTCCTCGGCATGCCCTCGAGAACGTGCCTGTTTGTAAAACAGATCGCCAAGTTCCCGAAAACCCCGACATAGGGTTTGGAGCCTTTCCATGGAATCGTTCAAACGAACCCTGTCCTCCAAGGAAAAAGAGGGCACCTCACTTACTGCCTCCTCCGATTCAGTCGGGGCCTCCTCCTTCTCCGCCGCGGTACGCGAGAAAAGCTTGTCCCATACCAAAAAGAGAAAATGAGCAGACAGTAAGGCGGCAAATATTCCGTCAAGAATCCCGAAGCCTACGACGTAATAGCTCCAGCCAAGACTTGCCAAAAAAGAAAGAAAAGAGCCAAGCCCTACGGAATAGGGAAACATAATTCCCCCAACAAGCGCGCCGAACGCAAACATGGGGGCTAAGAAGGGAGAGAGCGCCATTCCAAACAGCGTACCCGTAACGATTCCCTCTACAAGCCCTCTCCTGCTGCTCACGTACAACGCCGCGAACATCGCGCCGAAGATTCCCAGGGAGATCCCGTAAAACTTCCAATCCGCCGCCCCATAGCAGAGCATCGTTCCTAACGTCAAAAATCCGATCTGATGGCGCCATCCCTCTCGATCCTTCTCAAAAAAAACACTTAAAAGAAGAACTGCCACGGGAGCGACAAAAACCGATAAAATGGTGCCGTAGAGATCGTAAAACAAGTATCCGCCCGTTCTGAGTCTTACTAACCCAACGGCAAATACCGCCACGGCAGAGGTCGCCATCCGCAGAGCGATATGCTCCCGAAAAAAATGGGGCATAACATCGCCAAGCCTTACTTTCCCCCTCCCCTTGGACCGAAGACGGGCAGGCAGGTCTAACACAAGACGTGTCAAAATACGAATACCCACCACGGAACCAAATACCAAAAGCCATATGACCCTTTCCTCGCTTCCGATCGCCCAGAGGCAAGCACCGCCAAGCACGTATACCGCTCGATGGTCCGCGGCTGCCAGAAGAGCCACCCCGAAGGGAGCCGCGCCAAAGGGTAAAGTTGCCGCACTGAGCACATATCCCCAAAGTGCCTGTAGCATTCCGAAAAAGACCGTTCGCAAGAGGATTCCTGCCCGACCTTCGTCTCCTTTATGGGTTGCGATCCCCTCTGCGCCCATCCGATTTTCTCTTGTATCCATTTTTTTATCCTTCCCTTTTCGGCACACGCCGATTTCTTCGGACTTATTGTATCAAACTCTCCTTGAAAAGCGTGTCGAAATCAGCCTATATTTTGCAAAAAGAGAAAAATCGTTCGCCCCTCTCTTTTCTTCTTCGACGGGAAAAGGGCTTTTTTCCCATTCTTTCCGCGGGAAATAAAAGAAATTTGTCTTCCGCTTAAATTACGCCCCGTATGCGCACTTGATTTTTTCAATCCCCTGTGCTATACTATAAAAAATCCCGCGCAAAGGAGAGATTATGAATACATCGAAATGGCTTTTGGCGCACTACCCCTCTCTTGCGGGGAAAACCGTTGCCGTCAGCGGTGCCACAGGAGGACTCGGGAAACCTCTTTGTGAGAATCTTTCGCTGCTCGGTGCCTCTCTGATTCTCTTAGATCGGAACATAGAGAAATCCCACGCCCTTGCCGCCCATCTGAAAAGACTCCATCCCTCCTTGTCCGTGACCCATATTCGGGTAGACTTAGAGGATATGGATACCGTCAGGGAGGCGGCGGCAAGGCTGGAATCGCTTCCCTTAGACTACCTGATCTTGAACGCGGGCGCATACAGCATTCCAAGACACACCTGTAAAACAGGCTTCGATAACGTATTCCAGATCAACTTCGTTTCTCCCTACTATTTGGCAAGGCGGCTGCTCCCCTCCATCGAGGCGCGAGGCGGAAAGGTGATTGCCGTGGGAAGCATTGCCCATAATTATTCAAAGACCGATTCCTCCGACGTAGATTTTTCAACAAGAAAAAAAGCAAGCCTGGTCTATGGTAACGCAAAACGGTATCTCATGGCATCCCTCCCCGCTTTGGTAAACAGGGATTTCTCGGTATCCGTCGTCCATCCGGGCATCACCTTTACCAATATCACCGCCCATTACCCACCCTTGATTTTTGCGTTGATCAAGCATCCCATGAAGGTGATCTTTATGTCCCCGAGAAAGGCAAGTCTCTGCATTCTTTCGGGAATCTTTTGGAATTGCGGTCAGCGCGAATGGATCGGTCCGAGACTCTTCAATATCTGGGGGCTCCCCCGCCAAAAGAAACTGAAAACCATTTCCGAGCAAGAATCGAAAGCTATTATTCGTGAAGCGGAACGTATCTTTCTCTCCCTTACATCAACCAACATATAACAAAAAGCCGACGGATTACGTCGGCTTTTATCATGTTATCGAATTTTTGTCATAAAATGAAGTAACCTTACAGCTGCTCCTTGAGCTTTTCGATGCACTCGGCACAGATACGCTTCCCCGAAAAATAGACAATATGATCCGCCCGATTGCAGAAGGTGCAGGTAGGCTGATATTTCTGCAACACAATCCGATCCTCGTCAATAAAAATTTCGATGGAGTCCTTTTCCTTGATCCCCAGCGTTTTGCGAATCTCAATGGGCAATACGATCCTTCCCAGATCATCCATTTTGCGAACTACTCCCGTGGATTTCATTCTTCCATCTCCTTTTCTCTTTCAACCGTTTTCGGTCGATTTATGTCCTTATTATAACAAATCCGTCGAGGTATGTCAAGCCCAAAATTGGGTAATTAAGATAGAGATGGAAAACCGATTCATGTTCCTCTCCTTTGCTCAAATTTGGTTTAAAGAAAGTATCATTTGGTTATAATACCCATATCGATATACGACTGACCGGGAGGAGCATTATGCTAAAGGGAATTCAAAAGAATATGATATGGGTCCGTACCCCCGAGAGCCGTTTCTTTGAAGCGGCATACTTTGTCATGCGTCCAAACGCGTGCTCCGCTCCTCCCCGAGAGGGAGAAATGCTTCGAGAAGCAAACCGTCTTCTCTCAGAGGGAACCCGAAAAACCACGCCCCGTCGGGAGCAGCGTCTTTGGCAAAGGCTTCTTCCTTTTTTGGCGGGACTTGCTTCGGGAGCCGTTCTTTCACTTCTGCTCGCGCTTGCGCTTTTCCCCTAAGTCGCCCTCTTGACAAAACACCCAAAATATGGTATACTATCCATACCAACAAGTAAACAGTTGCCTTCGAGGAATATGCGGGGAGCGGTGTCGCATATTTTGAGGAGGCTTGATTGCGTGCTTTTTTAGATTTTTGAAACCATACTTTATAAAAGAACAGGAGTTTTTATGCCCAAACAAGAAAAAAGTAAGCTTCGTGTCATCCCCTTGGGTGGATTGAACGAGATCGGTAAGAATCTGACCGTTTTGGAATATGCCAACGATATTCTCATCATCGATTGCGGACTGGGATTTCCCGATGAGGATATGCCCGGCATCGATCTGGTCATTCCCGATATTTCCTATTTGGAAGCCAACCGTGAAAAGATCCGAGGAATCGTCCTGACGCATGGTCACGAGGACCATATCGGAGCCATTCCCTATATCCTGCGCCAGATCAATCCTCCCATTTACGGGACGAGACTGACCCTCGGTATCATTCAAAATAAGCTCTCGGAGCACTCTCTTCCCTGCACCCCTTCCCTCAATCAAGTCAATGCGGGCGAGACGGTGCGGCTTGGCAGCTTTGCTGTAGAATTCATTCATGTCAACCATTCGATCGCTGACGCCTGCTGTCTCTCCATCACCACCCCGGTGGGTGTGGTGGTCCATTCGGGAGATTTCAAGCTGGACGTTACCCCCATTGACGGCGACATGATGAACATTACCCGCCTTGGTGAGATCGGGCGAAAAGGAGTTTTGCTTCTTATGTGCGAGTCCACCAATGCGGAGCGACCCGGACACACCCCCTCTGAAAAAAAGGTAGGAAAATCTCTGGAGAATATCTTCTCCACCAATGCCGACAAGCGGATCGTCATTGCCACCTTCTCCTCCAACGTCCACCGAGTTCAGCAAATCATCAATGTCAGTGCCCGCCACGGACGCAAGGTCGCCATCACGGGACGAAGTATGCTCAATATCATCGGTGCCGCTGTGGAGCTGGGCTACATGACCGTCCCTGAGGGAGTACTCATTGACATCAATGAAATCAAGCGTTTCAAGCCCGAGCAGCTAACCCTCATTACCACGGGAAGTCAGGGAGAACCCATGTCCGCTCTTTACCGCATGGCGTTTTCCGACCATTCGCAGGTCACACTCGGACCAAACGATCTGGTGGTCCTTTCCTCCAGCGCCATCCCCGGCAATGAAAAGCTGGTGGGACGCATCATCAATGAGCTTACAAAAAACAACGTCAGCGTTTTGCACGACGCTGTGGTGGAGGTCCACGTTTCGGGACACGCCTGCCAAGAGGAATTGAAGCTTTTGCAAGCACTCTTGAAGCCCAAATATTTCATGCCCATTCACGGAGAATATCGTCATCTGGCGGCAAACCGCGAGCTGGCATTGGACATGAACATGGATGATCGGAACATCTTTATCTCAGACATCGGAAAGGTATTGGAGATAGACCGCCGCAGTGCCAAGTTTACGGGAACGGTTCCCGCGGGAAAGATTCTTGTGGATGGCTACGGTGTAGGCGACGTGGGCAATATTGTACTCCGTGACCGCCGTCATTTAGCACAGGACGGCTTGATCGTTGTGGTTGCCTCGGTAGATACCGAAGCCAGACTCCTCTTGTCGGGTCCCGACATCGTCTCTCGCGGATTCGTCTACGTACGGGAGTCCGAGGAGCTGATGGACGAGGTGCGTCAGATCGCCGCAGGCGCCATTGAAAAAGCTCTGACCCATCGTGGAAAGGTGGATCGCATGGAGCTCAAAAACTGCGTCAAGGATGACATTTCCAAGTTCCTTTATTCAAAAACCAAGCGAAAGCCCATGGTTCTTCCCGTTATTATGAATCTTTGATCACGTTTTTTTCACGCTTGATATTTAAAATTCATACTGTATTCATAAAACGTTCAATATTTTATCATGCTATCCCTGTATAATGTATAGTGCTTGTTCTGTGTAGACGAGCTGTTTCATTTGAAACGATACCACTATGTATTACGACCCAAAAATAAAAAAGAAAAGGTGGATTCTTCCATGGGAAAATCAAACAGAATTCGCGCGGACAGAGCGCAAAAGCCCGTGAACGCGCCTCGTGCGAGCAAGAAAAACAATAAGAAAGGATTGTCCAGCCGAGCAATGTCCATCATTGCCATTGTGGTAACAGTCGCCATCCTCTTGATGGTGCTTGCCTTCGTTCTGATCGGAAAGGGTGTTCCCAACCGATTGAGAACATCGGCGGAGTCCGAAAACTTCTCGGTCAACACCAATATGATGTCCTATTACTTCTATTCGGTCTATAATGAGTTTGTTGAGAATTACAGCGATTACATGACCTACTTCAGTCTGGATACCTCCAAATCCCTCAAGGACCAGGAATTTGGCGGTGCCAACGACAAGGCTTTTCTCGGAGATTTCTCGGGAACCTGGTTTGACTATTTCGCAAAGCTGACCAAGGAGGATGTCTCCTCTATGCTTCTCTACCTGGAGGAAGCCAATACCAGAGGAATTTCTCTGACCGATGAGGAAAAAGACAGTATCAAGGAATCCTTGGAGTCCACGCCTGCGCTGTATGGTTACAGCGCCGATACTTACTACTCGATGCAGTATGGCAAGGGCGTTTCTTTAAAGGACGTTCAAAAAGCAGTGGAATATTCTACTCTGGCATCCAAGGTACAGAATGTGATCTACGAGGAAATTGACAAGTGGATCAAGGATAATCCCACCGAGATTGACAAAAAATATGATGCCGATAAGAAAAAATTCGACGTGATTGACTTTACCTACTACTCTTTCCGTGTAAACTATGATGAAATCGCAAAGGACACTTTAGGCGATGACTATCAGAACCTTCTGAAGGACAATAAGGAAAATCAGGATAAGGTTTTGAACGCTTATCAGGCAAAAATCAACGAAGCCAAGGAAAAAGCTGAGGCTCTTGTTGCCATCACCGATGAGAAGGAGCTGAAGAGCGCTATTCTCGACATCGTATTGGGTGAGAGCTATGATAGCACCTATGACACCAAAAAGGCTGCCGACAAGAAAGACAAGCTGACCGACGACGAGCTGAAGGAGATTCGCTCCGCTATGATCGCCGAAGTTATTGAAAACACCCTGGCAGATAAGAAGGAATCCTCCGACACCGAGGATACCGAAAAGAAGGACTCCATCTCCATTATCGAAACGACCACGAAGGATGAGCAGGGTAAGGACGTAACGACAAAGACCGCTACGGCATACGGCAAGGACGTACCCGTTGCCTTCGCTGAAATTTTGAAGGAGATCAAGGATACCCTTGACACCAAGGCTACCAGCGCCCTGTCCTCCTACGTTTTGGAAAAGATTACCTTCCAAGAGGACGATGATTTTGCGGAATGGGCATTTGCCGACGGAAGAGCGGCAGGTGACACCAAAGTGATTACCGAGGGTGACGGTGCCGAAGAGGAGCTCTCCTCCAAGACCGGATACACCTACGTTTCCGCATACATTCTGAAGAACGCTCCTCACAAGGATGAGGAAAAGACCCGTGACGTAGCTTACGCGGTTTTCCAAACCGAAAAGAACGCAAAGAGTGCCGTCGACGCTCTCTCCAAGAAGGAAGCTCTTGACATCGCCGCATTTGAAGAGATCGTAAAAGCAAACAGCTCTGCGGGCAACACCACCCTTGAGGACTGCCGCAAGGGTCAGGTAGGCAGCACCATTTTCGACAACTGGCTCTTTGACAAGGAGCTGACCGTCGGTGCTTACACGAAGGAGCCCTTGAAGCTGGATAACTCCACTTGGGCAGTTGCTTTCTACACCGCGGACGGTGACCTCAACTGGAAGATGGCTGTAAAAGATGCCATTATGAGTGAAAAGAAAGAAGCGCAGTACAAGGATATGGAAGACAAGTACGGCGATTCCATTGAAACCAACGATCGCGCCATCAGCAAAATCAAGGCGTAAACCAAAAAGGGCGCAGTTGCCATGCAACGGCGCCCTTTCAATGCCTATTAAAAAAAGGAAGCTACTATGATTCTGGAAGAAAAACAAACTACCGTCGCCTACCGCTGTCCCCATTGCGGCGCTGGCGTCATCAGTGCCGTGGGACTTTTCAATCTTCACGCCGATATGGTCAAGCTGAAATGCTCCTGCGGGCAAAGTGAAATGAAGATCGTTTACGGCAAGGACGGGAAGGTACGCTTTACCGTTCCCTGTATGCTCTGCCCTAATCCTCATAACTTCTCGGTCAGCTCCAATCTTTTTTTCAACAAGGAGCTGTTCGTCCTTCCCTGCCCCTATTCAGATATCAACATCTGCATGATGGGCGAGACCAACCACGTCAAAGCCGAGCTTTCCCGCACCGAGCTGGAGCTGCTCGACCTTCTGGAAAAGAGTGGTATTGAAAGCTTTGAGCTTTTGCAGGGAGACGGCGAGCGCTATCTCTCGGATCCTCAGGTGACAGAGATCGTCACCTACGTCGTTAAGGAGTTAGACGAGGAGGGAAAAATTTATTGCCGATGCCCCGAGGGAATCGAGGGCAATTACGAGGCGGAGATCCGACGGGACGGTGTTATGGTGACCTGTGTTACGTGCGGTGCCTCCAAGCTCATTCCCGCAGATTCTCTCATTCACGCTCATGAATTTCTCAACGCTGACCGTTTGGAGTTGGAGTGACGTTTTAATTTTTCAAAGATAGAAGGCGATTCCATTGAAATCTCATTACCATAAAGAATATCTCAAATCACTATTTCCCTGTATCGGCTTCGGAATTTTGTGCGGAGCTTTAACAGGCGCCACCATTTTCCTCTTTCGTCTTGCCGCCAAGGAAGCCGAGTCCATTTCCCGTTTTTTGTACGGCATGGCAAGACTTTCTCTTGTGGGCATTCTCATTACCTTTGCGGTCCTGCTGATCAGTGCCTGCGCTATGGCGATCCTGCACCGAAAGATCCCCGAGGTTGCCGGGGGAGGCATTCCCCGAAGCGAGGGAATTTTGCGTGGCGTTCTTACCTTCCGTTGGCTGAAGACTCTTGTGGGTACCTTCTTTGGAAGCATGCTCAGCTTTCTGTGCGGTCTTCCCTTGGGAAGCGAGGGTCCTTCGGTTCTGATCGGAACCTCCATCGGGCGGTTTTTCAGCGGCTTCTTCAAAAAACAGGTTCCTTGGGAGCGATATGTCATGACGGGCGGTGCTGGCGCGGGCTTTGCCATCGCTACGGGTGCTCCTCTGTCGGGCATTCTCTTTGCCTTGGAGGAGGTACATAAGCGGTTTACCCCTCTTTTGATCGTAACCGCTTCCCTGTCCACCCTTTCCGCCACCCTTGTCAATTACCTCCTCTGCTCGGCAACAGGAATTTCTCCCGTTCTCTTTCACATTCCATCTCTATCCTCCTTCGGCTTGGCGGATACGGGGTATCTGTTGCTATTCAGCGTTCTAATCTCGGTATCGATAACGATTTTTGACGGACTGGTATATCTATACAACCGAACGGTAAAGCGAATCCCCGAGGTTCTCTCTCCCACCGTCAAGCTGGTCATTCTGTTTCTCTTTGCGGGTGTTTTGGCGCTGTTCCTCACAGAAGGCACGTATAGCGGTCATGATGTGATTGAAAATTTGCTTCTGCCCCGTGAGGAAATTTGGATGCTTTTGGCTCTCCTCGCGATCCGCCTTTGCATGATGTTATTCTCCGCCAGCAGCGGTGCCACGGGAGGTCTTTTCATCCCCTCTCTTGCCATCGGCGCTCTTTGCAGTGCTCTGTTTGCGCGATTGCTGGTTGTGATGGGAATGTCAGCGGAGCTTTATACCGTTACCATGCTGTTGGGTATGTGCGCGTTCCTCGGAGGAACGCTTCGCGCGCCCCTGACCGCCACCGTCTTCTTCTTGGAATTGACGGGACAGTTTACCAACCTTTTCTTCGTGGCATTGGTGGTATTTATCGTTGCCACCGCCAACGATCTGGTGAATCTCATGCCCTTCTATGACCGAGTCATTAAGCGCATGGAGGGACAACAGAATGAGGGCAAGGAAGCAAGGATCGCTTGCTTTGAGATGAAGGTGTCTCACGATGCGTTTGTCATCGGAAAGAGCGTGCGTGACATTATGTGGCCCGCCTCCTCCGTGGTCATCGGCATTACCCGTGCCAAGGAGTTCAACGAGGACATGGACCACGACGGCGAAAAGCAGCTTTTTGCCGAGGACACCTTGATTCTTCGCGCTCGCTTCTACAACGAGGAGGAATTGAAGGATCATCTTTATTCCCTGATCGGACATGACTTTGAGATCAAAGAGACTGTAATAAAGAAGTAAAAAAGGAAACCCGCCGCGGATGATCCGCAGCGGGTTTCAGCTTGTCGAAAAATTAAAAAAATATTTTTCAACACCCGCCCCGCCGTTGTCATCTTGAGCGGAGAAAACATCACGGTGTGATGTTTTCGCAGTCGAACCCGACGGAAGGAGGACAACACCCCTTGCGGGAGTTGAGATCTCGGCGGATCGGTTGCTTTCATTTTATTATCTTACGAATAAAAAGCTTCGGAATCGTCTTTGTAGATCCCGTCGTCGCCGACGGCTCCTCGGTTTTGGATCGGCTCGCGAAGCTCCCTCACCAAAACTTCGACTCCGCTCCGCTTCGCTCAGGATGACAC
>JAZSIF010000036.1:0-28120 GCA_045533675.1 Eubacteriales bacterium
GCTTCTCCTGCACGGAACAGGCCCTCAGCGAATTCTGCGAAGCCCTGCCCCGCTACAAGCGCCCCAAGAAGATCATCTTTGACGACGTTCCCCGCAATCCTACGGGCAAGATCGAGCAGCCTCGTCTTCGTGATCGTTACAGCGCGGGCCGACTGGTGGAGCGAGCCACGACGGAATAATCCTCCTTACATATACGCACGCCCTGACCAAATTCGTCGGGGCGTTGTGTGATTTTGGACTGCACTGTCTCTCGACGGCAAGGAACTCGCTTTACCCACACAAACAAAACACCGAGGCTATCGCCTCGGTGTTTTGTTTGGCGCGGCGTAAGGGACTCGAACCCCCGACCTACTGGTTCGTAGCCAGGCACTCTATCCAGCTGAGCTAACGCCGCATACACGGAGAAAGGAGCTTCCGTTTCTCGCGTACTTGCATATTCTATCACAAATCTTTCGCTTTGTCAATACCTTTTTTTATTTTTTTATGATTTATTTTTTCTCTTTATGAAGAGATTGGAAAATGTGCTGAGCCACGGGGAAAAACTCTTCCGAAAGATAAACCTCTCGGATGTGACAATCCATAGAGAATCGTCCCAGATCCTCGTCAAAAGAGGATCGGCAGAGGAGTCTTGCTTCCAATCCTTTGTGATGCTCCAGAAAAAGACGGATTTGATTTTCTACCGCGTGACGGATGGAAAGGGAGGGGGGGACCTCTTCTCCGCTGCTGAGTCGGCACAATCGGTCATAATCGACGCAGAAGAAATCACATCCCCAAAAACGTGTGGAGGGCGTGAGAGCCACAGGGGTGTCGATCATCATTCCTCGGGGCAGATATCCATTCACTTCCCGTCTGTCTTCGTACAGGTCGCAAATACACCGATGGCAGAGAGACAACCCGTTCCGCCACTCCTCTTCCGTTTGGATTCCGCGAAGAAGCACAAAAGGCGTGCCCAGAGCGCTCTGCGAATAGAGACGGTAGATCTCCTCATACGCGTCTGCTCCAAAGCGAACTGTCAGGCAATCCAGTACGTCAATGGGATAAAGACGAATTCCGGATACTGAAATCCTCTCCGAATATAGCTTCATGAAATGAAAACCATCCTTCCTTATATGTGTATGGTTATCATGCGCCAAGTCGACCAAATTATGCAAAAAAAAGCCATCCTGTGTACGATGAGACACAGAATGGCAGATTCGCGTGATTATGAAAGGGAGGAAAGGGCCTTGCTCCTTGGAATAAAGGTCAAAAGCAGATGGCACAGTGTGCAGGTAACGGCGAGTACCGCAACCGCCGCTCCAAAAAGCGGCAGATCGTTGGAAAGCCAATAGTCCATGGTGTAGCACATTGCCACAATCGAAAGGATGGCATTTAAGAAATGGACGTGTTTCAATATCACACTGATGGCGGTAACAATGGCATAAATCAAAGCGATCCATAAAAAGGGCATGAAGTCCTCTGCACTCAGCTTGGAT
Source organism: Eubacteriales bacterium (assembly GCA_045533675.1). Taxonomy (GTDB): domain Bacteria; phylum Bacillota; class Clostridia; order Oscillospirales; family CAG-272; genus HGM12713. The sequence continues at coordinate 1,473 of JAZSIF010000036.1, forward strand.
TCCACATGGGCAAGGTACAAACGGTAGGGCTCCTCTGTCAGATCCTCCGGCATCCATCGGGTAACGATAAAGGTATTGAGAGAGAAGAGCGCAAGCAAGGCGGAGCTGCTCCATGTGGCAATGACCGCATGGCTTTTTTCGTTTTTTCGATCGGTCAAAATGCAGTCGGTAAAGGCACCTGCGGTATTTAAAATGGCGGGGATCAGAAGAAGCATGGGGCGATCCTCCATCCGTTGGGTCAGTTCCTGACTTCCGAGGATGGTATGGATATAGTCGAACATGAAAAAGCTCCAAGAAAGGGGAAGAAGAGACAGCCCAAAATGAAGGGAATGGAGCTTTGGAAGAAGACGAGAGAGCAGAAACGATCCGAAAAACAGAAGAAACAGGATCAAAACAATGAGGTAGTCTTTTTTTAGGTCGGGAGAGAAAAACAATCGGAGCTTTTCGAAGAGGGAGAACTCCTCCTCCGAGGGTTCAAAGGACATGAATTTCATGATCAGATACATCGCCGAAGCAAATGCGCCGAACAGGGCAAAAAAATCGGTAAACTTCTTGATTCTGCTCATAAATCCTTCCTCCTTGTCTTGTTTGACTCCTATGTGAAGCCGCTTTCAAACATTATACTACATTTTTGATCGATTTGCAAGCCCTCGGATTTGTTTTTTTGCCGTTTTTAAAAAAACACTTGCAGGAATTTGACAATTATGTTATAATAAATTTGTTATACTGAGGACGAAGGTCCCTTGAAATTTACGGAGGATGAAACTATGAACGCAACACAACTGAAGCAGCATATTTTGGCAGGTGGTCTTGCAAAGACGCTCACCTATATTTACGGTACGGATGCCGTTGCCAAGCAGAACGAGCGCTATCTCAAAGCCATTGATGAATTTACCGCTCTGTATGGAGAGGACAGAGAGATCACCCTCTATTCGGTAGCGGGAAGAAGCGAGCTGTCGGGCAACCATACCGACCACAACCACGGATGTGTGGTTGCCGCTTCCATTGATTTGGATATTATTGCCGTTGCCGCTAAGAGAGAGGACAGCGTTATTCGCGTCAAGAGCGAGGGCTTCCCCGAGGACATGGTGGACTTTTCCGCCTATGCCGCTCCCGTAGCCGAGAAGTTTGGGACCTCCGAGTCCATCATTGCGGGTATGTGCGCGGGCTTTATGAAGGATGGCTATGCGGTAGGCGGCTTTGATGCCTATACTACCTCCAACGTGCTCAAGGGATCGGGACTTTCCTCCTCTGCCGCTTTTGAGGACATGGTAGGGAATATCCTCAGCCATATGTACAATGACGGTAAGGTGGACAACGTAGAGATCGCAAAGCTGGCGCAGTACGCCGAAAATCAGTTCTTCGGTAAGCCCTGCGGTCTCATGGATCAGGTGGCATGTGCCGTGGGCGGTATCGTTGCCATCGATTTCAAGGACCCCAAGACTCCCGTGATCAATAAGGTGGACTTTGACCTGAGCGCCAAGGGATATAACCTTTGCATTGTCAACACGGGCGGAAACCATGCTGATCTGACCGACGATTACGCTTCTGTACCCGCTGAGATGAAAGCGGTTGCCGCTCATTTTGGAAAGGCTGTGCTTCGTGAGGTGGACGAGAGCGATCTTGTTGCCGCCATTCCCGTATTGCGTGAAAAGGTGGGCGACAGAGCGGTGCTCCGTGCCTTCCACTTCCTCAATGAGAACAAGCGTGTGCTGAAGCAGACCGAAGCCTTGAGTGCCGGAGATCTGGATGCTTTCTTTACCGAGGTTATCTCCTCCGGACGTTCCTCCTTCTGCTATCTGCAAAACGTATATACATCGAAGAACCTGACCGAGCAGGGACTCTCCTTGGCTCTATGTCTCGCTGAGGGCTACTTGGCAGGAAAGAAAGCCGCTTGGCGTGTACATGGCGGCGGATTTGCGGGAACCATTCAGGCGTTCGTTCCTACCTCCGAGGTAGAGGGCTTCCGTGCGCTGATGGATTCCGTCTTCGGTGAGGGCAAGTGTATTGTTCTGCGCATCCGTCCCGAAGGGGCGGTCAGAATCTTCTGATCACAGAGACTCTATGTTGAAGCGTATTCGTAACGATCGGGACGGCGCAAACGAGACGGAGAAAAAGAGCCGACGCTCGGAAAATCTTCTTTGGCTTCTTTCTATGATCATTTTGTCGGTGGCTGTGCTACTCCTCTACCGTTCTTTCCTCACCTCTCCCGCTTTCCCGTGGGTCCTTGGTGTGTATATGGTGATGTTTACCCTATTCCTTTTGGCATATGTGATCTATAACCGAGGATTTTCCCGTCGCAATCTGACGGTGGAAATGTTGCCCGACGAATGGAGTGAGGAGGAAAAGGAAGCGTTTCTTGAGGACGGAAGAGAACGGATGAGGAAATCCAAATGGATGCTTCTTCCCATTGTAGCCTTTGGCTTTACCTTTGCCTATGATATGATAGAGCTGTTTGTCGTACCCTATTTTCGAACTATGTTTTCCTAAGAAAGAACCACAGAAAATGAATCAATGTAGAATCGTAACCCTATATTCCGGTTCGGGCGGAAATTCGGTGTATATCAGGATGGCGGATACCGCCATCCTGATCGATGCCGGCAAAAGCGCCCGTGCCCTATGCAATGCCTTAAAGGCGATCGGCACGGATATGAAAGAGATCCGTGCGATTTTTGTTACCCACGACCATCACGATCATGTGTCCGCCTTAGAGGTGCTTTCCAAAAAATACGAAATTCCCATCCATATGACCGACCGTTCGGCATCCCTTTACGATTGGTACCCCGATTCTCCCATTCATGCTCGTCTTGTACGGCATGGTCCTGTTTTTTCGGAGCAGGTGGGAGAGCTTCGGGTTTCCTCTTTTCTTACGCCTCACGACAGTCGCATGAGCGTTGGCTATCGCGTTGAATGCGAGGGTGAAGCGGAGATTTCTTGTGTGGGTGTTGCCACCGACATCGGATATGTGACCGAGGAGATCCGAAAGGGCCTTTTGGGGTGTGACGCCGTAGTATTGGAGTCCAATCATGATGTGGATATGCTGAGGAACGGTCCTTATCCCTATGACCTGAAGCAGAGGATTCTCTCAAAGCGAGGGCACCTTTCCAACCACGACAGTGCCCTCTTTTCCGCTGAACTGGCGGGGAAGGGTACAAGAGCCTTTCTTCTTGCGCATCTGAGCGAGGAGAACAATGAGCCGACGCTGGCGCTGGAGGAGACCGAGCGTGCCATTTCCGACGCGGGGGTTCGGATCATGATTGCCGCTCCCGATGCGCCTACCGAGCTGACAGTACCGACAAAGGAGGATATTGAACGTGATCGGCGTGAAATTTATAACCCTTGGAACGCTTAAGGAATCTTATCTTCGGGAAGCGGCGGCGGAATATGAAAAGCGTCTGTCGGCGTTTTGTCGCTTTGAAACGGTTCAACTGAAAGAGGAAAAGCTTTCGGACAACCCGAGCGACTCCGAGATTAAAAATGCTCTGGAGAAAGAAGCGGCGGCAATCGAGAAACAGATCCCCCCGAGAGCCTATCGCGTCGCTATGTGCGTGGAGGGTGTACAAAAATCCTCGGAGGAGCTGTCGGAGCACCTTGAACGGGTGGCAGAGCGGCACGGAGACGTATGCTTTATCATCGGAAGCTCCTATGGGCTATCCGATTCGGTCAAGGATTCCTGTCATCTGCGCCTGTCGGTATCCAAACTGACCTTTCCTCACCAGCTTATGCGGGTTCTTCTGCTGGAGACGGTCTATCGGGCGTTCAATATCGCAAGGGGAACCAAATATCATAAATAAGACTTCCGTAAAATTCGACATTTTTTGTGACCTTGGAAAAATCGATTTTGTAAAATACGGAAAAATTCAAAAAAACGGCAGGAAGTTTCAAAAAATACTTGCCGTTTTTTTCATTTTGTGGTAAAATAAATTCCATAGAGATATTTTATTCTGTATTTATCGGAGGATCAGATGATGGATAACAACAAGCGTCCCGAATCGATGGAGCGTATTACGACCAAAGCCCTTGCCGACGCGTTTATCGCGGAGCAGGTAGCGGCGGTACGTGCGCAGGTGGGTGACAGAAAGGTTCTTTTGGCTTTGTCGGGAGGAGTGGACTCCTCGGTAGTTGCCGCCCTTCTTATTAAGGCAATCGGCAAGCAGCTGGTTTGCGTACATGTCAACCATGGGCTCATGAGAAAGAACGAGTCCGAGAACGTGGTGGAGGTATTTAGAAATCAGCTGGATGCCAACTTGATCTACGTGGATGCTACCGATCGTTTTCTCGATCTTCTCAAGGACGTAGCTGGTCACGAGACCAAGAGAAAGATCATCGGTAAGGAATTTATCGAGGTGTTTGCCGACGAGGCAAGAAAGCTGGAGGGCGTAGACTTTTTGGCGCAGGGAACCATCTACCCCGATATCCTGGAAAGCATCAAGCAGGCAGAGGGCAAGAAGGCAGTCAAGTCTCACCATAACGTAGGGGGACTTCCCGAGGATCTGAAATTCGAGCTGGTCGAGCCCATCAAGCTGCTCTTTAAGGACGAGGTCCGTGTGGTCGGCGAGGCGCTGGGACTTCCTCATGCCATGGTGTACCGTCAGCCCTTCCCGGGTCCCGGACTGGGTGTCCGTTGCTTGGGAGCCATTACCCGTGACCGTCTCCACGCGCTGCGTGAGGCAGACGCGATCCTTCGTGAGGAGTTTGCCAACAGCGGTCTAAATGAGACCGTATGGCAGTATTTTATCGTGGTCCCCGATATGAAGAGCGTAGGCGTGAAGGACGACAGCCGCTATGAGGGCTGGCCCGCCATCATCCGTGCCGTCAATACCAAGGACGCTATGAGCGCCACCATCGAGGAGATCCCTTACGCGCTTCTCCATAAGATCACCGCCCGTATCACCGCTGAGGTCGAAGGAATCAACAGAGTTCTTTATGACCTGACTCCCAAGCCTACGGGAACCATAGAGTGGGAATAATACACAATGTTTTTGGGCAAAACCCAATAACCACAAAAGGCAAAATTGAATCATCAAATCAGACCTTGAAGGAGTTTTCCTTCGAGGTCTTTTTTTTACTCAAAAAGTGCCGTGAAACCATGATTTTCGGGAAAAAGTGTGAGTAAAATCATTGTTTTATCTTCATTCGCTGTGGATAAAAAACTTTGCCCCGATGACGATAGAAGGGTTTGTCAAAAACACACCTGTCCAAGCCCAATCCAAAATCGTTTCAATCCCAAAAACCAATATTCCCAAATAGTGAAAAAGCCTTGCGAAAATGATCCGTAAGGCTTTTTGTATGTTTGAGCATAAACTCTGCGAAGCTTTTCCTTCATTCATTTATAAAAATCTTGACTCAAAGCCAAAATCTTGATATAATGATAACGAAAAGTTTTGTCGAACGGGTGGAAAAGGAAATGTTAAAACGGTTTATCAGCTATTACAAGCCACACAAGAAGATGCTGGTGTTAGATATGTTGGCGGCGCTTTTGATCTCGGTGATTGGCATGGTCTATCCCATTGTGACCAACAAGATGCTCAACGACTATATTCCCAATAAGATGTACACGACCATTGTCATTGCGGGTGTGATTGTACTGGCGCTTTACGTGATCCGCCTGCTTCTGCGCTATTTTGTGCAGTACTACGGTCATATCATCGGTGTGAAGATGCAGTCCCAGATGCGGCAGGACTTGTTTGGACACCTGCAAAAGCTCCCGTACCGCTTCTATGACAACAACGAGACGGGTAAGATCATGACCCGTCTGACGGGCGACCTCTTTGAGGTCTGCGAGCTGGCGCATCACGGACCCGAAAATCTTCTGATCAGCTCGGTGATGATCATTTTGTCCTTTGCGTATCTCGTAACCATCGACTGGATTCTTACCATGATCATTTTTGCCTGCATACCGATCCTGATTGTGGTTACCGCGCATTACCGCAAGGCGATGAAGACCGCCTTTCGTGACCGTCGAGCCAGCAATGCCGTGATCAACGCGGCGGTAGAGAGCAGCGTGACGGGCATTCGTGTGACCAAGGCATATACCAACGCTGAGGTGGAGCGGGAAAAATTCAAAAAGGGAGACGACGAATTTGTAGATTCCTCCCGCCGTGCCTACGACGCTATGGCAAGATTCCACGCGTCTACCTCCTTTATTACCGACATTTTTAACGTGTTTATTCTGATCGCGGGAGGTCTCTTCCTTTACGCGGGACGGATTTCCTTTGGGGATTATTCCACCTTTATCGTGTCGGTCAACCTGTTTATCAACCCGATCAATACGCTGATCGGCTTTATGGAGCAGTACCAGAACGGAGTCAGCGGCTTCCGACGCTTTTTGGAGGTCATGGATGAAAAGGCGGAGACCGATGCCCCCGATGCCCGAGAGCTTCATGACGTGCGGGGCGAGATCGAATTTTCGGACGTGAGCTACTCCTACGACGAGACCAAGGAGGTCTTGCGTCACGTCAATCTTCATTTGGAACAGGGCAGAAAGCTTGCCCTGGTGGGACCCTCGGGCGGAGGAAAGACCACTCTTTGTCATCTGCTTCCCAATTTCTATCAGTTGGAGGAGGGAAGCGGTACGATCATGATTGACGGCGAGGACATCCGAAAGCTTACCTTGGACTCGGTTCGTCGCAACATCGGTATTGTTCAGCAGGACGTGTTCCTGTTTGTGGGAACGATTCGTGAGAATATCATGTACGGCAGACCCGATGCTACCGAGGGAGAAATGATCGAGGCGGCAAAGCGAGCCAATATTCACGAGTATATTATGACCTTGGAGAAGGGCTACGATACTGAGATCGGAGAGCGTGGAGTGAAATTGTCGGGCGGACAGAAGCAGAGGCTGAGCATTGCCCGTGTGTTCTTGAAGGACCCTGCCATTTTGATTCTTGATGAGGCGACCAGCGCCTTGGACAACACCACCGAGGTCCTCATTCAGCAGGCACTGGACGAGCTTTGTCGCGGACGTACCACCCTTGTGGTGGCGCATAGGCTCTCTACCATTCGCAATGCCGACGAGATCGCCGTGATCATGGACGGTCAGGTGACCGAACGGGGAACTCACGAGGAGCTGATGGCAAAGGGAGGTACCTACAAGGACCTCTATTCTTTGCAGTTCCGTGATAACGATTTGTTTGAATAAAAAACGACACGGTCCGTAAATTGTATTTTCTTTTACCTTATAGAAAGAAAAATATGGATTTTTGCCATACGGGAGTGTGAAATTTTTTGAGTGAACCGAATTTTTGTGATATAATGGAAACGAAAAAGCGAGAGAGGGATTCCATGTATTCAAAGGCTTACGTTGAGATCACCAATATCTGCAATATGCGCTGTTCCTTTTGCCACGGACACAGCCGAATACCGAGGCAGATGAGCCGTGAGGAATTTTCCCGCGTGCTGTCCTCCTTGGAGGGAAAAACGGAATATGTGTATTATCACCTGATGGGGGAGCCCCTCTGTCACCCCGAGCTGCCCCTCTTTTTGCGGATGGCAAAGGAGCGAGGCTTTCGGTCGATCCTGACCACCAACGGGACTCTGTTGAACAAGAGAAGGGAGGAGCTTTTGGCGTCTCCTATTCACAAGGTCAGCATCTCTCTTCACAGCTTTGAGGAGGGCGGGGAATTCGCCTTTTGGCGGTATCTTACCGAGGTGGCGGGTTTTGCCGAGGCGGCATCGAAGCAAGGAGTCATTGTGGTGCTTCGGATGTGGAACCGAGGCTATGACGAGGGAAGAAACGATCGTGTCCTTTCCTTTTTCCGTGAGCGGATCGAGGGCGAATGGACGGAAAATTCCAAGGGAATCCGCATTCATGACAAGCTTCACTTAGAGTGGGGCGAGCGCTTTGCGTGGCCCGATCTTCAAGCGCCTTTGGGGGACGAGCGAGTTTGTTGCTATGGTCTTTGCGACCACTTCGGGATTCTTTCCGACGGCAGAGTGGTGCCGTGCTGCCTTGACAGCGAGGGGACGCTTACCCTCGGAAATATCTTTTCCGAGGAGCTTTCGGACATTTTGTCGGGAGACCGTGCCCGTGCTATTTCAGAGGGTTTTCAGAAGGGGATTGCCGCCGAGGAGCTTTGCCGCCGATGCGGATATGCTCGGCGTTTTTTGAAGAAAAAGGGAAAAAAAGAACGAAAATAAAAACTTTTATTGGATGGATTCTTATACTTGCCCTGCTTTCGGGACCCGCGAGCATGCCCGTGTCTGCCAAGCCGTCTCTTTGCTCGTATGCGAGTGAAATTGGCAATGAATCAAATTACAGCTATGCCGAAAGAAAGGAAAATCCGATCTATGGACGAAACGTTCTCTTTTTTGGAGATTCCTTTTGCAACGCGAGGGAAGAACGGGAGGCGGGAAAGCCGAATGCGGGATACGCGGGACACATTGGTATGAGCTACAATATGAATTGGGAAAATTACGGCGCGTCGGGTTACGCTCTTGCCGAGGATTCTTTTCCCAACGCAACCATTTGCTACATCATTATGTACCAAATGCCCTTGGGCTCCAAGGACGGGCAGCCTGTTCTCGGAATTCGGCACCAGAGTTCCTATATTGCGCTTCAAAAGCAGATCTTAGAGAAGAGGGAGATTCCTTATCTCGATCTTCACAACGATACTGAATTCAATGAGAATATTTTCAAGGTAACCACCACTCAATATCTGTCGGGCGATAGAAGAGGAAAGCGGAACCGAGACGGAAGCCGAGTCCGAGGGTCTTGATCGGACCGAGGAAATGACCGAGTGGGAGTCCGAAGAGGACACCATAAACGATTCGGATCCCGAGAGCGGAGGAACGCCTCGGCGGCTCGTTCTTGCCCTTGTGGGAGGAGGGGTTCTGTTGGTAGGAGGAGCGGTTGGATTGATTGTGGGAATCTGTTCGAGGAAAGGAGGAAAATGATGATTCGGAACGTAGTATTTGATTTTGGGCAGGTCATGGTTCATTTTGATCCCGCCTATATGGTAGGAGTAAGTGTGACCGACAAGGAGGATGCGACACTTTTAGAGGAGGTGGTCTTTGACCGACTCTATTGGGATCGGATGGATGCGGGAACCATTACCGATGAGGAGACGGTGGATGCCGTATGCGCCCGTCTGCCCGAACGTCTTCATGAGGTAGCGAAGGAGATCTATTTTGATTGGATTCACCGCATTCCCGAGATCGATGGGATGAGAGAGTTGGTGCGGGATATCAAACGGGATTTTGGGGTCCGTACCTTTCTGCTTTCTAATATCAGCACCTATTTTGCCGCACACGAAGACGAGGTCCATTGCCTTGCAGAATTTGAAAAGCGGGTTTATTCGGCAGTCTGCGGATATGTGAAGCCCTCGGCGGATATGTATGATTATCTTTGCCGTACCTGTGACATTCTTCCCGAGGAAAGCATGTTTGTAGACGACAATGAGAAGAATATTCAGGGTGCCAATGCCTTTGGAATTCATGGATATCTCTTTGATGGGGATGTGAAACGTTTACGTGACTATCTCTATGAGATTTTAAAGGACGGTCGGAAATGAGAATTTTTGACATCTCACAGGAGCTGTTCGGCTGCGTGGTGTTTCCCGGAGACCCCAAGCCGAAGAGAGAGGTCCTTTCCTCCATGGAGGAAGGAGCGCTCTACAACCTGACCGCTCTCTCTTTATGTGCCCACAACGGGACCCATGTGGATGCTCCGTATCATTTTATCAAGGATGGAAAAACCGTTGAGAAAATCGACCTTGCAAGGGTGGTAGGTCTCTGCTTTGTGATCGAGCACAAGGGCATCCTTTCCGCCAAAGATGCCGCGTTGATTTTAGATCGGACGAAAAAGGAAAACACGGAAGCGGCAAAGCGGTTGCTTTTTAAGGGCAACACCACCGTTTCCACCGAAGCGGCAGAGGTATTTGCCGAAGACGGGATTTGGTTGCTTGGCAATGAATCCCAGACCGTGGGTTCCGAAGACCGACCTATGGCAGCCCACTTGGCGCTTCTCTCGCGGGAGGTAGTGCTTCTTGAGGGCATTCGGCTTTCTCACGTTTCCGCAGGAATGTATTTGTTGAATGCCGCTCCCATTGCCTTAGGAGGCGCGGACGGTGCGCCCTGTCGGGCAATTCTAATGGATACGAAAGGAGATTTATAATGTTGAAAGTAGGAGATCAGGCTCCCGATTTTACACTCACCGATCAAAAAGGAAAATCCGTCTCGCTTTCGGATTTTCTTGGGAAAAAGGTGGTGGTCTATTTTTATCCCAAAGACAGCACCTTCGGTTGTACCAGACAGGCATGCGCGTTTGCGGGGGCGTATGCGGGCTTTCGTGAAAAGAACGTAGAGGTCATCGGCATCAGTAAGGATTCCGTAGCGTCTCACGTGAAATTCGCCGAGAAGTACGAGCTTCCTTTTGTACTGCTGTCCGATCCCGAGCGCATTGCCATCGAGGCATACGGCGTTTGGCAGGAAAAGAAAATGTGCGGCAAGATCGGTATGGGGGTGGTTCGCACGACCTTCCTCATTGATGAAAACGGCAATATTGAAGCCATCATGCCTAAGGTCAAGCCCGATACCAATGCCGCGGAAATTCTTGCGATGCTTTAAGTGGACGCGGGGACGCGAGGGACGCGGTCGCTTTTTTAAAAAAGCTCCGCAAAAACTTTATTACAAAATATGGATTGGTGAAACACAGACTCCTCGTCTTTGTTTGGGATGAGATCGACTGTCTTTCTCTAAGGTAGAAATCCGTCGGACCCTCGGGCATCCCGACGGATTTCATTTTTTAATAATATAAGAAATCCGTCGGTGGCGCAGCAGCCGTCCGACGGGTTTCTTCCTTAGAGAAAGAAGTTAAAATCTTATGATACACCAAATCACGAAAGGTGATATAAGAAAAACATTGTATAAAAGTTTTTGCCAAGCTTTTTTCAAAAAGCGCCCCAAACTTACCTTTATTTTAACTAATACAAATTATTTCAAAAGCGACCCGTATCCTAATTATTTCCCGTATTCCTCAGCCAATGCCTTGAAGGCGGGGAGAGCGCCTACGACCTTTGCCTTGTCGGTGCAGTAGGCGATTCGGACGTATCCCTTGACGCCAAAGTCATCGCAGGGAACTACAAGAATCTCGTGCGCTTTGGCTTTTTCGAAGAACTTGTACGCATCATCCTCCAGCGCCTTGACAAAGAGATAGAACGCACCGTCGGGCTTTACGCACTCGTAGCCGTATTCAGTCAGATTGTTATAGAGAAGATCACGGTTTTCCTTATAGGCTTCCACGTTGATCTTGGCATCGATGCAGCGGGCGATGACCTGTTGGAACATGCTGGGGGCACAGACGTAGCCAAGCGAGCGTCCCGCACCGCAGACCGCCAAATAGAGGTTGCCTGCCTCCTCCATGGTAGGCGACACGGCAATATATCCGATCCGCTCGCCGGGCAGGGAAAGAGATTTGGAGTAAGAGTAGCACACGAAGGTATTGTCGTAGTAGTTCATCAGGTAGGGAACCGACACACCCGCATAGACCAGCTCACGGTAGGGCTCGTCGGCAATGAGGTAGATCACGTGTCCGTATTCATGGGACTTTCTCTTCAACACCTCGCAAAGAGCCTTGACCGTCTCCTCCGAGTAGACCACGCCGCTGGGGTTGTTGGGGGAGTTCACGATCACCGCCTTGGTATGCTCATTGATCTTTGCCTCAAAGTCGGCAACGTCGATCTGGAAGGTCTTTTCCATGGGCTGACTCACTACGATTTTACCGCCCGCGTTTTCAATGAACACACGGTATTCGGTAAAGAAGGGGGCAAACACAATACATTCATCCTCGGCACCCTCCTCCATGACAGCCTTGAGGCAGATGGAAAGAGAAGCCGCCGCACCGCAGGTCATGTAAATAAGATTGGGAGAAATGTCCACACCAAAACGACGGCAAATGTTATCTGCGATGGTGGCTCTGACCTTGGCATCGCCCTGTGCGGAGGTGTATCCGTGGAGCAGGACCGAGGATTCGGTTGCCATCAGCTCTCCGATGGTGGTGTTCACCTCGGCGGGGGCGGGTACGCTGGGGTTGCCCAGACTGAAGTCAAAGACATTTTCCGCGCCGATCTCCGCGGCACGAGCCTTGCTGTATTCAAAAATTTCACGAATGATCGAGCGTTTGCTGCCCAGCCCGAACATTTCTTGATTGTATCCCATAATCATTTACCTTTCGTTTATATTCCAAGCAATCTCTTTGCGTTGGTGGAGAAGAGCTTTTTTTCGGTTTCCTCTCCAAGGGAGAAGGATTTGAGGATTTGCACGTCCTTTTTCATATCGCTCCAAGGGGAATCGGAAGCAAAAAGGACGCGGTCCTCTCCCCGACGGGCAAGAACCCGCTTGAAAAGGTCCTTGTCAATGTAGCGGAGCATATACGCCGTATCAAGATACACGTCCTCGTCGCAAAGGTGATCGAGAACACCTTCCCACATTTCATATCCCCCAAGGTGCGCTAAAACGAATTTGGCATGGGGAACCTTGCGAATGAGTTCCTTGGTCAGAATCGGCGGACAATGGGTGCAGTCGCGATAGCACACGTCCACACCCGCATGGGTCAGGACGATCAGGTCATATTCCTTTGCGCACTCCATGATGCGGATATACCCCTCATCGTTGATGAAGGTTCCTTGATAATCAGGATGGATTTTGACCCCGAGAAAGCCCATACTCTTGATCCACTTCATTTTTTGGTCGATCTCTTCACAAGCGGGATGAATGCCGGCAAAGGAAATCAGGCGGCGCTTTTGGTCCGCAAAGGCGGCATTCAGCTCGGCGGCAAATTGGTTGACACTGTCAAACTGCCGAGGTGCGGTCAGAACAGGGTGATTGACCGCGCAGTCGATCTCCGCCTCTTCCATGCGACACAGGAGCCCCCCTACCGTTCCGTCGGAAAAGGGCGGATGTCCGCCCTTTTCCGAAAGAAGCTCGATGGTCCTTTTCGCGATTTTCTCCGGGAACACGTGGGTATGAAAATCAATTACCATTTTTTTACTTCCGTTTATCGTTGATTTAGATGTTGGCAAGATCCTCGCAAGAGAGGGTGCGTACGCCGTTTTCCGAAAGAATGGCATCGATCTTCTCACTGTCGGATGCTTTGAGTACCACGTATGCCTCGTCGGATTCGATGGAGAGACCATACATATATTCAATGTTGACTCCGCCCTTGTCGATGGCACGAAGAAGCTCTTGCAGAGAGCCTGCCTTGTGGGGAATCTTAATGATGGAGACGTTCGAGAGCAGGGAGGAGAATCCGTTTTCAGTGAGCTTTTCCTTACCCAGCGCCGCGTTGTCCACGATCAGACGAAGCAGACCGTACTCGGTGGTATCTGCCAGACTCATAGAAAGAATGTTCACGTTGTTCTCTTTCAATACGTTCAACACCTCGGAAAGACGTCCCGAGCGGTTTTCGATGAATACGGTTAACTGTTTTGCAAACATAATATTTCCTCCTTGTAATTTAATAAAGCTTACGGTTGTCGATGACGTGAACCGCCTTGCCCTGGCTTCTGACCAGCGACTGAGGCTCCACGATTTTGACCTTCGCGTTGATTCCCAGTGCCTGCTGAATCACGTGAGCGATCTTCTTCGTCAGTGCCTCAATGACACGGATCTCGTCGGTGTAATATTTCTGATCAAGCTCGACCTGAACCTCAAGGGTGTCAAGATTGTTGACACGGTCTACGATCATCATGTAGTGGGGAGTTACCTCATCCACTTCAACAAGAGCCGCTTCGATCTGGCTCGGGAATACGTTGACACCTCGGATGATGAGCATATCGTCCACACGTCCCTTGAAGCGGGAGATACGGGCGCTGGTTCGTCCGCATTCGCAGGGCGTGCGGTCCAGGCTTGTCAGGTCCTTGGTTCTGTAACGAATGAGGGGAATTCCCTCCTTGGTGAGCGTGGTGAAGGCGAGCTCGCCAACCTCGCCGTCGGCAACGGGAGTGAGGGTGGCGGAATTGAGAATCTCGGGGTAGAAATGGTCCTCGCACACATGCAGACCCTTATGGAATTCGCAGTCGCAAGCCACACCGGGTCCCATGACCTCACTCAGTCCGTAGATGTCGAACGCCTTGATGTTCAGACGGCTCTCGATCTCTTTATGCATCTTCTCGGTCCAAGGCTCGGCACCGCAGATAGCGGCCTTCAGCTTGATCTTGTCCAAAAGCCCCTCCTCAGCAAGGACCTCGGAGATATGAAGCAGATACGAGGGGGTGCAGGCAATGGCGGTGGCGCCGAAGTCTATCATCATGGTGGTCAGCTTTTTAGAGTTTCCCGTGCTCATGGGAACAACGGTAGCGCCGATCTTCTGCGCGCCGTCATGGGCACCGAGACCGCCCGTAAAGAGACCGTACCCGTAAGCGATTTGAATGATGTCGTCCTTGGTTACGCCTGCCATGGTCATACATCTTGCCACACATTCCGACCAAATCTCAAGGTCGTGTCGGGTGTAGCCTACAACAGTCGCCTTTCCCGTGGTTCCGCTGGATGCGTGAATTCTCACGATTTGGGAATTGGGAACGGCAAAGAGTCCAAAGGGGTAGTTGTCACGAAGATCGTCCTTCGTTGTGAAGGGAAGCTTCGTAAGGTCCTCAAGTCCCTTGATGTCGCCGGGCATCAGACCTACCGCCTGCATCTTTTTGCGGTAGAATTCCACATTGTGATATACATAGTCAACCAGCTTGCAGAGTCTTGCGCTTTGCAGATTGGTCATTTGATCTCTGCTCATGCACTCCTTTGTTTCATTCCAAATCATGATGTTTTCTCTCCTTTATTTGCACGCTTCGTATCCGCGCATGAATGCCTGTTTGTTGATCTCGATGGTCTTTGGAGGAACCGTATTTTCAACTGTATTCAGCCAAACTTCCTTGTCAAAGCCAACGTAGGGAGCGGCAAAGCCGAGCACCACCGAATTGAGGACCTTGGAGTTGTTCAGCTCCAGTGCGATCGCCTTGCCGTCAATGGCAAGGACCTTGTGCTCCTTGGAAAGTCCCTCGAGAATCTCTTCGGGATACTGGGCGGCACCGATCACCACGGTCATGGGATCAATGCGGCAATCATTGACGATCAGCACGCCGTCCTTCTTCAAAAAGTGGGAATAGCGAAGCGCTTCCAAACGCTCAAAGGCGATGATCACGTCTGCCTGTCCTTCCTCGACTACGGGTTCGCTTACCTTTTCGCCGAAGCGGACGAAGGTAACGACGCTGCCGCCTCTCTGCGCCATGCCGTGAACCTCGGAGATCTTGACCTCCAAGCCCTCGGAGAGCGCCGCCTTTCCGATAATTCTACTGGTGAGGAGCGTACCTTGTCCTCCCACACCTACGATCATAATGTTTTTCGTCATATTATTTCTCCACCATTTCAATTGCGTTAAATTTACAGTAGCTCTTGCAAAGACCGCAGCCGTTGCACATGGTCGCGTCGATCGAAAGACCGTTCGGACCCTTGGTGATGGCGGGACAGCCGATCTTCAAGCACATACCGCACTTTCTGCAGGTATCGGGATGGATCACGCACTTGTTGGGGAATTTCTGTCCCTTCAAGAGGGCGCAGGGAGCCTTGGCGATGATCACGGTCAGAACGTCGCCGTTCACGCTTTGGCGGATGATGCGTTCCAGCTCCGCAACATCAAAGGCATTTACCTCGATGACGTTGGGAACACCGATGGAACGGCAGAGCGCAGCCAGATCAATGGCGTAGGTATCCTCGCCCTTCAAGGTCTTACCCGTCGCGGCGTGCTCCTGATGTCCTGTCATACCCGTGGTGCGGTTGTCGAGGATCATGACGGTCGCCGTGGATTTATTGTAGACCATGTTCACAAGGGAGTTGATACCCGTATGTAGGAAGGTGGAATCTCCAATGACGGCGACCCAATTCTTGATGTACTCCTTGCCCTTTGCCTTTTCCATGCCGTGAAGCGCCGAGATGCTGGCGCCCATGCAGATGGTGGTATCAATGACGCTCAAGGGGGCGACGGCACCAAGAGTGTAGCATCCGATGTCGCCCGAGGCGTGGATTTTCAGCTTATTAAGAACCGAGAAAACGCTTCTATGGGGACAGCCGGGGCAGAGAATGGGGGGGCGGTTTGGAGCCGCCTGCTTCTCAAAGACTGCCTCGTCCTTGCCAAATAGGACACGGCGGAGAAGGTTGGCGCTGTATTCGCCCTGACGGGTGAAAAGCTCTTTTCCCTTAACCTCAAAGCCCCACGCGCGAACCTGCTCCTCAATGACAGGCTCTAATTCCTCAAATACGTAAACCGTCTCCACTTGATGAATGAAGGATTCGATCAGCTCACGGGAAAGAGGGTTCACAAGTCCGAGCTTCAAAACACTTGCCTCGGGGCAAACCTCTTTGACGTACTGATAGGCAATACCCGCGGTAATGAAGCCGATCCTCTTGTCGCCCATCTCCACGCGGTTGACGGAAAGGGCTGCGGCATCCTTCGCCAGACGGTTTTCACGGTCTTCCACCACAAGGTGTCTGCCGATGGCAGATGCGGGCATCATGACGTATTTCTGGGGATTGCGGGCATATTCCTTGTCGGCGATCTCCTCGCGATCACAAAGCTCCACCGCGCTCTGGGAGTGCGCGAGCTTAGTGGTGGTGCGCAGGATGACGGGAGTATCGTAGCGCTCACTCAGTTCATAACCGAGCTTCACGAAATCCTTGGCTTCCTGGCTGTCCGAGGGCTCAAGGACGGGGATGTGAGCGGAACGGGCGACCATGCGGGTATCCTGCTCGTTTTGAGAGCTTGCCAGACCTGGGTCATCGGCGACCACGATCAAGGAGCCGCCGTTTACACCTGTGTAAGAGAAGGTGTAGAGGGGATCGCTGGCTACGTTCAGACCCACGTGCTTCATGCAGCAAAGGCTGCGCACACCCGAGATCGAGGCACCGATGGCGACCTCTGCCGCCACCTTTTCATTGGGTGCCCATTCGGTATAAACTTCTTCGTATTTCGCAAGATATTCACTGATCTCCGTGCTCGGGGTTCCTGGATATGCGCTGGAGAGCTTGACGCCCGCCTCGTACGCGCCTCTTGCAATGGCTTCGTTTCCGAGCATAATGGTTTTCTTTGACACGTTACATTCTCCTTAAATCTTTTACTCGTTTTGCTTTACCCTCGAACCGCTGCAGGGTGTTGGGAGATTCCAAAAGGACCTTTGCGTCCAGCCCGAGAATGATCTTTAATTTGTCCTTGACTTCCTTGGCGATCTTTTCCAAGACCGAGAAGGAGTCGGTGCTGTGCGCCAGCTCTACCTTAACGGTAAGCTTGTCAAGGTATCCCTCTCTTTCCAGAATAATTTCGTAGTGAGGTCCCAGCTCCTCGATGCTGAGAATGACCTCCTCAATCTGACTGGGGAATACGTTGACACCTCGGATCTTGAGCATATCGTCGCTTCGTCCCGACAGATTCTCCATGCGGCAGAAGGTTCTTCCGCACTTACAGGGCTCGTAGAAAAGGCGGGTGATGTCTTTGGTTCTGTATCGGATGAGAGGAATCCCCTCCTTCTTGATACAGGTAATGACCAGCTCACCCTGCTCGCCGACGGGGAGTACCTCTCCCGTTTCGGGGTTGATGATCTCGGGAATAAAGTAGTCCTCGTTGATATGTAAGCCGCAGTGCTCGAGACACTCGCCCGATACACCGGGACCCATGAGCTCGCTCATGCCGTAGTTGGTGGTGATGAGCATATCCCTGCCCCAGTATTTGTGCATCTCCTCTCGCATGGCGTCGGTGAGAAGCTCGCTGCCGACCAGAGCGATCTTAACCTTCAGGTCGCGCTCGGGCTCGACGCCCATCTCGCGGGCAACCTCTGCCAAACGCAAGGCGTAGGAGGGTGTTGCCACCAAAAGAGAGGTCTCGAAATCCTGCATATACATAATCTGCTTTTGAGAATTTCCCGTAGAGGAGGGAACAATGGCGGCACCGATCTTTTCCAGACCGTAGTGCAGCCCGAGAGCCCCTGTGAACATTCCGTAGCCAAAGCAGATCTGCGCTACGTCGGTGGCGGACGCGCCTCCCATGCAGGCAATTCTTGCCACGCACTCGGTCCAGGATTCCAGGTCGCCCTGGGTATACCCCACCACTGTGGGCTTTCCCGTAGTTCCACTGGAGGCATGGATGCGCACCAGCTCGTCCTTGGGAACGGCAAAGAGTCCGAAGGGGTAGTTGTCTCTCATATCCTGCTTGGTGACGAAGGGAAGCTTCGAAAGATCCGCAAGGCTCTTGATGTCCTCGGGTCTGATTCCCGCGTCGTCCATTTTCTTTCGGTAGGCGGGAACCTTTGCGTAGACACGGTGTACCGTTTCCCGCAATCGTTCCAGTTGGAGCGCTTCGAGCTGCTCTCTCGGCAATGTTTCTTCTTTTGACCAGATCATGTTTTTTTCCTTCTATTGTTCGTTTTCTGACTTGCGTCTTTTTAATTTTAAGATACGAAATATTATATCATATTACATTTTAGTTGTCAAGCAAAACCGAGTGGTTTTTGTCAAAAAGGGGGGAAAGGAGAAAAAAGTCGGAGGATATGAAAAAAACGCTTGAATTTCGACATGGAATATGATACAATAAACGAAAGATTTGTAAAAACATAAGGAGAACATATGCGAAGGAAGATATGGTGGTGGGCATCGATCGGATGCGCGCTCTTGTTTTTGGGGCTAACGGCGGCGGTCTTATGGATCGACGTAGCTCCCGTGGGACCGATGGGTAGCGAGATTGGGCTTTCCTCGATCAATGGGGCGGCAAGAGATTCCATCGGGCAGAATTACGGGTGGTACGAGGTGACCGAGTGGCTTGGCTACGTAGCGCTTGCCTTCGCGGGCTGCTTGGGACTGCTTGGGGTGTATCAGTTGATTCGAGGGAAAAGCTTTTTGGCGGTGGATCGCGATCTTTACTGTGTGGCGGGAGCCTATGCGTTGGTTGCCGTTTTCTACATTCTCTTTGAGATCATGGTGGTCAATTACAGACCCGTCCTAATGGAAGGGGAGCTGGAGGCATCCTTCCCGTCCTCCCATACCATGCTTGTGATCTGCTTGGCGGGAATTGCGGCGCATCAGCTGTATCGGAGGATTTCTCCGCGCGTAGGACAGTGGATTTCCGTGATTGTTTGGATTGCCATTGCGGTGGGAACAACGGTGGGACGGATGCTGTCTGGTGTGCACTGGCTGACCGATATTTTTGGGGGAGCCCTTCTCGGTATGGCGATACTTTTTGCTTATTTTGGCAGTGTCCATGCCGTTTTAAAAACCAAGACAACAGAAAACAGTGAAGCATAAAAACAGGTTAAGGAGACCGAGATGAATCAGCAGGAATTTGAGAAAAATATTAAGAGAGTGATCATTACCGAGGACGAGATCGCCGCCGCCATTAAGGAGGCGGGCAAGAAGATTGATGAAATGTACGACGGTCACCCCATTCTTTTGGTCAGCGTATTGAAAGGCGCATTCGTATTTATGGCAGATATCTGCCGTGCCGTTACGGTCCCCTGTGAGATCGGATTTATGTGCGCCAAGAGCTACTATGAGGGAACCGAATCGGCAGGCGTGGTGAAGATCACCATGGATCTGGATCGGGATATTTCCGACTATCACGTGATTATCGTAGAGGATATTATCGATACGGGACGGACCCTCAACGATCTTTGTCGGATGCTGCGGGCAAGACATCCTCTTTCTCTGCGCGTGATCACGCTTTTGGACAAGCCCTCCAGACGTGTCGTGGACTTCAAGGCGGATTATTCTCTTTTTACCATTCCCGACTATTTCGTCATCGGCTACGGTCTTGACTGCGGAGAATATTACCGTAATTTACCTTACATCGCTGAATTCAATGAGTGCGGGGATTGTGACTGCCAATGAGAACCACTACGGTATTGTTTGACCTGGACGGGACACTGCTCCCCATGGATCAGGACCTGTTCGCCAAGGCATACATAGGCGGGCTTGCCAAAACGGCAGTGCCCTACGGCTACGATCCCTCCGTGATGGCAAAAGCCATTTGGGCGGGAACGGCGGCAATGGTAAAAAACGACGGGACTCTTACCAATGAGGAAATGTTTTGGAAAACGATGGAAGAGCTTTTGGGGGAATCGATCAAACGGGACGCGCATATTTTTGACGAGTTCTACCGTACCGATTTTCAGAAGATACAAGAGGTTTGCGGCTATGATGCCCGCGCCGCGGAAACGGTGGCAAGGATCCGTGGGAAAGGCTTGCGTGTCGCCTTGGCGACCAATCCCCTCTTTCCTAAGGTGGCGACCGACAGCCGTATTCGCTGGGCGGGGCTTACCCCCTCGGATTTTGAGCTTTATACCACTTATGAGAGCTCCCACCATTGCAAGCCAAATCCAGACTATTATTGGGACGTGATCCGCGCGCTTGGCGTTTCCCCCGAAGAATGCTTGATGGTGGGAAATGACGCCGACGAGGATATGATCGCCGAAACACTCGGTATGCGGGTATTTTTGCTTACCGACTGTCTCATCAACAAAAGCGGAAAGGATCTTTCGTGCTACCGACGGGGAGGCTTTTCGGAGCTTTTGGAATATTTGGACGGGATGGAATAATAAAAAAGGACTTCGTTACTCGGCGAAGTCCTTTTTGCTTATATACCGTAGGTTCCCGTCAGCGGGTCCTTGAAAATACCGATTTCGGGAGTCCAAAAGGTAAACACCGCAAAGAGAGCGGCGATGACGCAGAGCAGGACAATCGACAATTTGGGATACTTGCAAGAGGCTTCTCCGTTACGGAACCGGCGTGATTCATAGAGATAAGCAATGGCGGCAGCAATAAAGAAGATAGCAATATTTATCCAATCGGGAGAACGTCCGATTACCCCGTTGTAGGTATAGAAAATGACGGGAATCAGCATAAGCCCGAGTAGAACCCCCCTGAGCTTGACGCACCAAAACTCGGCTCGGTCCTTGAAGAAAAAGCTCTGCACGATGGCATAGAGGAACATGGGCCAAAAGAGTAGCTTCATGTGCTCCCAGGTAGATTCGTTTACCCCCGAAAAGGGAGCGACCCACAGGGCTTCTCCCGTCCAATGATATAAAAAATGCAGCAGCGTGCCACCCAGTGACGTAACGGCAAAGCCTAAAAATTGTGAAAGCCCGATCGATTGTTTCATAGCCCACCTCAAATATTGATTTGTGTACACAATTTGTATTCCAATATGTGGTTGACTATTCTATGTGTATCCGAAATAAGAGACTTCTTTCAAAATTTGGCATATGAAAAAGTTAGCTTTTGTTGTTTTCTTGATGCTTATAAATGTTGACAGAGAACATTTTTTGTGATAGAATATATACGGACATGATTGGTATGTTCCTCTATTTAGGCGCAACTCCTATTCTCCCCGACATTTTTTCTAAACTCGTTGAAATCGCCCTGACATATTTTATGGAGGGGCTTTTAAAAAGTATGATTTCCCAAATGACTTATTCAAAGGAGTGGACGATAATGTTTGATTGTAATTCCGCTATCCTGCTTGGAACCGCGGGGAGGCTCAGCAGCTAGGGTTGATAATAGCAACCAGCAGGATAGCACCAAATAACCATACCTTGGAGCGATATAAAGGCATCCATAAAACAGCTGATGAGGAATCCCCCGAACCCTCATCGGCTATTTTATTTTATCACCTGAATCAAGCGGAGCATTTCGTCCGAAAGGAAGCGGTCATCCTCGAATACACCTTCCGCCTCGGAGCGAGGGCTAAAATCATACTTGTCTAATACCTCTTCCTTAAACTTCGTCTGACACGGTTGATATGTCTTTCAAAGTCACCGTTGTTAATAAGTTCGGCAAGCACGTATTGCTCGAATGTAGGAACTGTACAGGAGTAGAAACCGAGCTTATTCTCGAATTCATTTGCAAGAGCTATAGGCAAAACCATATAGGCTACACGAAGTGCCGGAGAAATTGTTTTTGAAAAAGTATTCAGATAGATGACATTATTGTATTCCGAGAGCGAAAATAAGGTCTCTTCGGACTTTGTGGAAACCGAAAATTCGGATTCAAAGTCATCCTCGATAATGTATCTGTTGTTTTTATTCGACCAACGGATATATTCGTGACGCTTACTTGCAGATGCCGTGATGCCTGTTGGAAAGCTTCTGTAAGGCGTGGTATGCAGAACGTTCGCTTTGGTGCGGAGCAGGGCGTTGCTGTCAATGCCGTCGTTGGATAGCGTCAAGAGCTCGCAGCTTACCTCCGCAGCGCGGTAAACCTGCTCGATCTTCTTGTAGGAGGGCGACTCGATACCGTAGATCCTTCGTTTTCCAAGAAGCTCGATAATGATATGATATAGGTATTCCGCGCCCGAACCAATGACGATCTGCTCGGGGGATACGTTGATGCCTCTGTTACGTGCAAGGTATTGCTGTATCGCCTCACGAAGCTGCAAGCATCCCGTTCCCGGCGAGAGTTCCAGAATATCCTCTCCGTAATCGGACAGAATAGAACGCATTGTCTTGCTGAGCACCGAGAATGGAAAATCGGGATAATCGTGCTTGCTATGCTCAATGGGCATCCTCTTCGGTGTAACGGCTGCTGTGGTGGCAAAGCTGTCATCCTTGCGAAAAATTACGACAAATCCGCTTCGCTCACGTGCCTCGGCGTAACCCTCATCGCAGAGCAAAGCATATGCATGATCCACCGTAACCGTGCTGACCGAAAGCTCGTCACAGAGCAAACGCATGGAAGGAAGCTTGGTGCCCAGGGGATAGATTCCGTCTATGATGTCTTGCCGTATCTGCTTGTATATCTGCAGATAAACAGGGCGGTTGTTCTTGTCTATGGTATATTTCATCTGTATATATAAAATTCTCCTATTCTGACTATTTTCATATCGACAAAAGTATTATATAATATTATCATTAAAATGTCAAGGAGCAACGATCAAATGTCTCATAATCATCAAAAAAAGATCGCGGTGATCAATGATTTCTGTGGCTTCGGGCGTTGCTCGATCTCGGTGTCGCTTCCGATCATATCCGCAATGAAGATACAGTGTTGTCCCCTGCCTACGTCAATTTTTTCAAATCATACGGGATACGAGAGCTTCTATTATACCGATTACACCAAACATATGGAAGCATATTTCAAGGAATGGAAGAAACTCGACCTTCGCTTTGAGGGAATTCTCACAGGCTTTCTCGGTTCTCCCGAACAGATCGGCATTGTAAGAAGATTCTTGCAAGAATTCAGAGAATCAAACACGATCACCGTTATAGATCCTGTTATGGGGGATAATGGAAAATTGTATCCAACCTATTCTGATGGATTGGCAAAGCAGATGATCACCCTTGTACCGTATGCCGATATACTGACACCGAATCTGACCGAGGCTTGTATTCTTACAGAAACCGAATACAGATCTGACATGGGAGAAGATGAGCTTAACAAGATGTGCGAGGCGCTTTGCGAAATGGGAGCAAGGTCTGTTATTATCTCAGGACTTCAGCGCGGTGAGGATTTGGAAAACTTCGTCTTTGAACAAGGGAAAGAGCCGCAAATTATCAGAGAGCATAAGGTAGGCTCATGCCGCGCAGGAACGGGTGACGTCTTTTCATCCATAATCGCAGCCGATGCTGTCAACGGATTGGATATTGCTGAGGCGGTACGGCACGCATCATCATTTATCGCGAAGGTGTTGCGCCGCACAGATGAGATGGCTCTGCCTCAAACAGACGGTATTTGCTTTGAGGAATTTTTAAGCGAAATAGGATAGGAGAAAATCAAAATGCAAAATAAACATACACGATTCATGTGCCTTGCGGGCGTATTTACGGCATTGGTATTTGTTGTTACCGCTTATTTGCACATACCAACAAACAACGGATACATACACGTTGGCGACGGTCTTATCTATCTTGCCGCGTGCATTCTTCCTTGGCCGTATGCGATGGCTGTCGGAGCAGGCGGAGCGCTTCTCGCCGACTGCCTTACGGGATTTGCCATATGGGCGCCCGGATCGGTTGTAACCAAAGCGGTGACCGCATTGCTGTTTACAAATAAAGGCAAAAGGATGATGAGTCTGCGTAATTGGTTGGCACTTATACCTGCCGCTGTCATCTGTGCCGGAGGATACTATCTGTATGAATCCTTGCTATATAGCAATTTTGTTGCTCCCCTTGCAGGTATTCCCGCGTCGCTCACGCAGTCGGTGACGAGTTCAATCCTGTTTGTCGCTATAGGATTGACCATTGATAAAATGAATTATAAATCTAAGTTAAACGGAGGACTTTAACCATGATGACCATCACATATGCCGCAGGTTCGGCAATCTATGTAAATATGACCAATCGATGCCCTTGCGCTTGCACCTTTTGTCTTCGCCATCATAAAGACCATGTATTTGACTCGGATTCCTTGTGGTTGGATAGAGAACCTACCGTCAAAGAAGTCTGTGACAGTCTCGATACTTGGGATTTGAGCAAATATAATGAGATTGTTTTCTGCGGATATGGCGAGCCTACGGAGCGTCTTAACGATTTGCTTGAGGTTGCTAAGTATATCAGATCAAACAGTGATATCAAAATACGTATCAATACCAACGGACTTGCCGATCTTATTTGGAACGAATCGACCGCGCCAAAGCTTGAGGGGCTTGTCGATACCGTTTCGATCAGCTTGAACGCAACCAATAAGGATGAGTATTTTAAGGTTGTCCGTCCCAAGTTCGGCATTGATTCTTACGATGCGATGCTGAAATTCACGAAGGATTGTACGGGGTATGTTCCTTCTGTCGTTATGACCGTAGTTGACGTCGTTACCTCGAAGGAGGAGCAGGAGCTTTGCCGCGAGATTTGCGAATCGGTGGGAGCAACGCTTCGCGTTCGTCCTTATGTGGCGGATTAGTTTATAAGCATTGTTTTTTCAAAAAAAGACTTGCGGTTTTTTTGAAAAAGGGTGTATACTGTATTCACAACTGAGCTACGAGGGGCGAATTTATAGGCACATCATCCCCGAAATCGGTAAGATACCGCTGAACAAGCTGACACAGAACGAGCTTCAACAGTTTTACGCAAGGCTGAAGAAAGGCGGTCGCAAGCGGTTCGTGGAGCAGTACGGCGAGGGCTTGTCCGACAGAATGGTTCGATCTTGTCACACCGCCTGCCGAACCGCCACCTCCCAAGGAAAGTGCCGACCCAAACCCCGAAAACGCCACAGAAGCGGTTTTTGAGCCGTACAAGCCCAAGATACGAAAGAGTGGCACGGGATGCGTGACGATGATAAACGACCACCTTTACGAAGGACGGTTCACGCCGAGAGTCAACGGCAAACGCATCTCCAAAAATGTCTACGCAAAGACACGAGAAGAATGCGAGGAAAAGCTCGCAGAGCTGATAAAAACCATGAAAGCGGAGATTGCAGAGATGAAAAAAGCAGCTAATGCCTAAACGAAAGAAGGGCTGACCCAAAGCGGTCAGCCCTCAAACTTTACGATAATTTTCACTTTCTCATATTATTGAGAAAATTTATAATAACACCTCCAACCTCGTCAAGAGAGAGGTCGATATTGCCCTTGAAATAATCCACCATCGTATCCACGCAGGCATTGGTGAGAAAGCGTATCTGTGCATATTTTTCGGCTTTATTTTTGGAAAACGGAAGTGCCGCGCTCTCCTCAAAGATCTTTTTTGAAATGACCGCCTTCAGCTTTTCGATGAAAAATCGGATGTCGGAGGATGTGATCGCCTTGCGATAGATATACTCGTTCACCTTCAAAAACTCGATTACCTTTCGGAAATAACTCTCATATTCGCTCGATCTTTCAAGCTCGATCTCATCAAGCACCGCCGAGAGCTTGGCGATCAGCTCATTTTCAAACTCCTCCGCCACGGCATATACGTCGTCGTAGTGGTTATAGAAGGTGCTTTTTGCAATGTCCGCACGCTCCGCAAGCTCACCGACCGTGATAGTCTCTATATTCTTCTTTTCTCCGAGAAGCTCCACAAAAGCGGCTCGGATCATTTTTTTCGTTCTAAAAGTACAGCGGTATTCCTTTTTCATACCTTTTCCAAAACGATCTCTCCCTCTCTTCGTATCGGATACATGGCGCTTCCCAAACATCTTGTCAAAACGTATGAAGAAAAGCTCGGCTTTTACTCCTGCACCGTTCCTACCTTTATGCAACACGTTCTCACTGAACTTATTGACAACGGTGACTTTGAACGTCATATCATTCGTGTAAGAAGAGGTTTACGTAAGCAGAATAAATAATTATATAGCCTCTTATTTTTAGCATATGTGGCATTATTTTGCTAACGATTTTGCGTCTTAAGAATTTTGTTGTTCATTTCGGCTTCGTCTTTATTAGCACTGTGCATATTAGAGTGCTAATATTTACAATTATGACATTTTTCTATAACAATTATGAAACAATTTAGGTTTACAATATAATCGTGAAAGGAAGAGATTCGAAAGGCGCCTGAATCTCGAATAAATAAAAATCATCCTTTCAACAAATACTATAAACACAAAATCTATAAGGAGGATTCTGTTATGTTTGAACTTACACCCTTTGCACGCAACAACCATTTTCTTGGTTCCTATGACCCTTTCAAAGCGATGGAGGAATTTGAGAAGAACTTCTTCGGACATCAGGTTCCTGCCTTCAAGACCGATATTCGCGAGACCGAGAACGC
>JAZSIF010000005.1:0-30405 GCA_045533675.1 Eubacteriales bacterium
TGGCTAAGACATTTGTCTTCCTAAGACCGCTTGGCCTCCGACTTATTAATATTTGGGTATACTGGTGGTATGATGAGTGGGAGGAGTAGATCGACGCCTATGCGGCGGAGCATGCGCTTGCTTACTACAATTTTATTCCTCTTTGTGATGAGATCGGCATCGATTGGGATACCGATACCTATGATAAGAACGTCCACTTGAACGTATACGGCGCCGAGAAGCTTTCCCGCTATTTCGGGAAGCTCCTCTCCGAGGATCACGGCATTGCCGACCGTAGGGGAGAGACCGACACGGCGGAAGTGTGGGACGAGCGTCTTGCGCGCTTCAAGGAGGACAAACGAAAATCTGAAATGGAAAGGAATCAAGCAACATGAAACGGATAGGAACCAAATTGTTGATCATATCCCTTGTGCTTTGTCTGTTGGCGGCGCTTTGCGGCTGCTCGGGAGGCAATGAGGACGGGGGAGACGCCTATTATATTTCCTACAAGGGAGAAAAGATCTGCCCCGGCGCGGAGGCGGGAGATCTTCTCGACGCGCTGGGCAAGCCCAAGTCCGAGAAGAACAACGGAAACTGCGGCGGGCAGGGCGTGCAAATGAAGTATTCCTATGACTCTTTCGATCTCTATCTTTTGGAATCTGCCGACGGCAAGGTGACGGTGGATCAGATCAGTCTCAAGGACGATCTGGTTGAGACTCCCAAGGGAATCGCCATCGGCTCCTCTAAGGATGACGTAACCGATGCCTACGGCGAGCCCGCCACCACCGGCAAAAGCACCCTCGTTTACAAAAAGGGAGCTCAGGAGCTGGTCTTCAAGCTGAACGGAGACTCCGTCTCGGCAATCGACATCATCCACGTGACGCAGTAAGGGTGGTTAAAGGGGACGCGTTTAGGTCGCTTTTTGAAAAAAGCTTGGCAAAAACTTTCATACCATGTTTTTGCTTATATCAGCTTTCTTGATTTGGTGTAACGGAAAAGAATATTGCTTTTTTCTAATGTGGAAATCCGTCGGACCCTTGGGTGTCCCGACGGATTTCTTTTTGTTCCCTTCGTTATGGAATACCCTCCCGTTCCTCGGATATAATAAACAAAAAAGGAAATTCAGGTTCTTTTAGCACTGTTTACAAAAACTTCATAAAAATCTTTTCAAAAACCCTTGACAAAAAGGGAAAAACATGATAAATTTTATACAGAGTTTAGCACTCCGCAAAAATGAGTGCTAAAATTTCAAAAAATGATTCCCAAAAAAGGAACGGATGAAACTGGAGAGGAGGACAAAGCGTGAGCGAAGAGAACGGAAAAAAGCAAGAGCTCAGTGAGCGGAAGAAGTTGATTCTGAAATCCATTGTCGAAGCCCACATTGAAGGCGGAGAGCCGATTGGCTCCAAGTCGATTCTGCAAAATAATCTCTTGTCCTGCTCCTCGGCAACCATCCGAAACGAAATGGCGGAGCTGGAGCAGATGGGCTATCTGGTTCAGCCTCACACTTCGGCGGGCAGAGTGCCAAGTGAGATGGGATATCGCTTTTACGTGGACACTCTCGTAGAGCAGTATGCCAAGACCACCCGAGAGGTCACACAGATCAATCAGCTTCTCAAAGCCAAGATGGCGGAGATTGATCAGATTCTTGAGACCGCTTCTCGGCTGGCATCCTCCATGACCAACTATACGGGAATTGCCATCAAGCCGAAGGCTTCGGCGGTGACCATGTCGAAGTTTGAGTTTGTCTCCATTGACGATTACCATTTCGCCATGCTGATGATCACCTCAAGCGGATCGGTCAAGACCAAAAAGGCGACCTCCTCGGGGATTGTTACGGACATGGCGCTCAGAACCCTTTCGGAGCTCTTTAATGGATGTCTGTGCGGACTCGGTGCCGATCGGATCACCCTGCCGATCATTATGGAGCTGGAAAACGCCATGGGAGACGCGGCGTATCTGGTGAACCCGGCGGTCAAATGTGTCTATGAGGTCATGAACGAGATCGACGGCGGCGAGATGCGGCTGTCGGGACTCAATCATCTCCTCAAATACCCCGAGTATTCGGACAGCGATCAGTTCGGCAGGCTGTTGGGAACTCTCGAAAATCAAGAAGAGATTTTGGATTTGGTCTCCCGCGCGGATAGTGATGACATCAATGTATTGATCGGCTCGGAGAGCCCTGTGCAGGTCATGAACAATTCCGCCCTGGTGTTCAAGCCCATCAAAAGAAACGGACGGACCATCGGCGTCATTGGTGTCCTCGGTCCCAGACGAATGAATTACAAGCAGGTGCTTGAGACGATCGGTGATATTACCGAAAACATTTCCAGTATGTTTGAGGTGGATGAGCCAAAGCAGATCACGGGAAAGGAATAGAGCGATGGAAGAAAAGATGGAAGAAAAAGTAGAAGAGACAGTGGAAGAGACAGTGGAAGAAAAAGCGGAAGAAACCACCGAGCGCGCCGAGGAGGCGCCTGTCGAGGGTGAATCCGCCAAGGTCTCCAGAAAGAAAGCAAAGAAGGCGGAAGCCGAGCTTGCTGAGGTCAAAAAATCCCTTGAAAAGATGACCGCCGAGCTGTCCGAGCTGAACGACAAGTATATGCGTGTCTGCGCGGAGTACGACAACTTCCGCAAGCGCTCCGCCAAGGAGCGGGAGAGCGCCTATGCGGACGCGGTCTGTGAGACACTCACGAATATTCTGCCCGTGCTTGATAATTTAGAGCGAGCGGCGCAGTACAACACCGAGGATACGGCAGAATCTCAAATGGGAAAGGGGTTAGAGCTGACCCTCAAGAGCTTTGGGGAGCTGCTGGCAAAAATGGGCGTGTCCGAGATTGAAGCGGTGGGAAAGCCCTTTGATCCCAACGTGCACAATGCCGTCATGCACGTGGAGGACGAGACGGTAGGCGAGAACGAGGTGGTAGAGGTCTTTATGAAGGGCTATGCCAAGGGCGACAAGGTTCTCCGCTACGCGATGGTCAAGGTCGCCAATTAAACCAAGTCAACAATAAAAAATTAAAATAGACCCATAAGGAGGAAATTATCATGGGAAAAATCATCGGAATAGATTTAGGAACGACCAACTCTTGTGTTGCCGTATTTGAGGGCGGTGAGCCCAGCGTCATCCCCAACCCCGAAGGAGCGAGAACCACTCCCTCGGTCATCGCCTTTACCAAGAGCGGTGAGAGAATGGTGGGACAGGTGGCAAAGCGCCAGGCAATCACCAACCCCGACCGCACGGTCATCAGCATTAAGCGTGAGATGGGCTCCGCTTACAAGAAGGAAATCGACGGAAAGAACTATACTCCTCAGGAGCTGTCCGCTATGGTTCTGCAGAAGCTGAAGGCTGACGCAGAGGCATATCTCGGCACCTCGGTGACCCAGGCAGTCATTACGGTTCCCGCATACTTCTCGGATGCCCAGAGACAGGCAACCAAGGACGCGGGTAAGATCGCGGGACTGGAGGTTCTTCGTATCATCAACGAGCCTACCGCCGCAGCCCTTGCATACGGTATGGATAAGGAAACCGACCAGAGAATTATGGTATTCGACCTGGGCGGCGGTACCTTCGACGTATCCTTGATGGAAATTTCGGACGGTGTGTTTGAGGTACTGGCTACCGCGGGTAACAACCGTTTGGGCGGTGACGAC
This sequence comes from Eubacteriales bacterium, assembly GCA_045533675.1. Lineage (GTDB taxonomy): Bacteria > Bacillota > Clostridia > Oscillospirales > CAG-272 > HGM12713. The sequence continues at coordinate 3,634 of JAZSIF010000005.1, forward strand.
TTCGACGAGCGTATCATCAACTGGATGGTAGAGCAGTTCAAAAAGGAAAACGGCGTAGATCTCCGCAGCGACAAGATGGTCATGCAGAGACTGAAGGAGGCGGCAGAGAAGGCAAAGATCGAGCTTTCGGGTATGATGAGCACCAACATCAATCTGCCCTTCCTGACCGCAACCGCGGCAGGACCTCTCCACTTTGACGCAACCCTCACCAGAGCCGAGTTTGATCGCATTACCGCTGACCTGGTTGACGCGACCATGAAGCCTACCAGACAGGTTTTGGCAGATGCGGGCATTAGCGCTTCCGAGGTCGATAAGGTGCTTCTCGTTGGCGGTTCTACCAGAATTCCCGCCGTACAGGATGCCGTAAAGAAATTCCTCGGCAAGGAGCCCTTCAAGGGAATCAACCCCGACGAGTGCGTCGCCATCGGCGCCGCTATTCAGGGCGGAGTGCTTGGCGGAGACGTGAAGGATCTGCTCCTTCTGGACGTAACGCCTTTGTCTCTCGGAATCGAGACCCTCGGCGGTGTATTCAATAAGATCATTGAGAGAAATACCACCATTCCCGTAAAGAAGAGTCAGGTATATTCTACCGCTGCCAACGGACAGACCTCGGTAGAGATCCACGTGCTTCAGGGTGAGCGTGAGATGGCTGCCAACAACACCACGCTCGGACGCTTCAATCTGGATGGCATTCCTCCCGCGCCCCGCGGAGTACCTCAGATCGAGGTTACCTTCGACATTGACGCAAACGGTATCGTAAACGTCAGCGCCAAGGATCTGGGAACAGGCAAGGAGCAGCACATCACCATCACCTCCTCCACCAATATGTCCAAGGAGGACATCGATAAGGCAGTCAGAGACGCTGAGATGTTCGCCGAGGAGGACAAGAAGCTCAAGGAGGCAGTTGAGGTGAAGAACCGTGCCGACTCCATGGTATTCCAGGCTGAAAAGACCCTGGAGGAGGTTGGAGATAAGATCTCCGATGCCGACAAGGAAGACGTAAAGGCGGCGATTGAGAAGCTGAAAACCACCATGGCAGGAACCGATACCGAAGCCATCAAGGCGGATACCGAAGCGCTGGAGAAGGCATTCTACTCTCTCTCCGAGAAGCTCTACGGTCAGCAGGGCGGCGCTCAGGGCTTTGATCCCAATGCCGCGGGCGGCGATGCGGGACAGAGCGGAGACGGCACCTACTACAATGCCGACTACGAGGATAAGACCAACGACTGATTTGTAAAAAAGCATAGCGGGAAAGGGATTTTTATGCCCTTTCCCGCAAAAGCGTATCTTTAGCCTATGTTTTGAGGAGCAATTATGGCAGACAAACGAGATTATTATGAGGTGCTGGGGGTAGACCGATCCGCCGACGAGGCGAGCATCAAGAAGGCGTACCGCACCTTGGCAAAGAAATATCATCCCGACCTGCATCCGGGCGACGCGGAGGCGGAAGCGAAATTTAAAGAGGTCAACGAAGCCTACGACGTGCTGTCCGATTCGGACAAGAAGGCAAAGTATGACCAGTTCGGTCATGCCGCCTTTGATCCTGCCGCGGGTGGCGGCGGAGCGGGCTTTGGCGGATTTGGAGGCTTTGGTGACTTCGGTGACCTTGGCGATATTTTCGGAAGCATTTTCGGCGGCGGCTTTGGCGGCGGTGGCGGACAGAGACGAAACGCGCCCACAAGAGGTGAGGATATCGGGGTCCGTGTGACGGTCAGCTTTGAGGAAGCAGCCTTCGGTGTGAAGAAGGACGTGTCCTACAACCGCATTCAAAAATGCTCGGATTGCGGCGGAAGCGGGGCGCAAAAGGGAACGAGTGCCGAGACCTGTACGGTCTGCGGCGGTTCGGGTCAGCGCCGTGTTACCCAGCGAATGGGCGGTATGGCATTCCAGACCACGACCACCTGTGACAACTGTCGGGGAACGGGAAAGATCATCAAGACCCCCTGTACCAATTGTCGGGGAACGGGCTACGTCAAGGTCAACAAGAAGCTGAGTGTCAATATCCCCGCGGGTATCGACAACGGCGAGCGGATCGCTCTGCGCGCGCAGGGCTCGGACGGACGGAACGGAGGACCGACGGGTGACTTGATCATCACCGTGATGGTAAAGAACCACGAGTTCTTTGAGCGGGACGGCTACAATCTCTACTGCGAGATTCCTTTGACCGTTGCCGAGGCGACCCTCGGTGCCGAGATCGAGGTGCCTACCTTGGAGGGACCCCAAAAGTTTACCATTCCCGAGGGAACTCAGCCCGGGACGGCGTTTACCCTCCGACAAAAGGGAATCCCCTACGTGAACAATTCCAACCGTCGGGGTGACTTGATCTTCACGGTCAACGTGGAGATTCCCAAGAGCTTGAGTGAAAAGCAGAAGGAACATATGCGAGCCTTTGCCGAGTCCTGCAAGGAAAGCAATTATGGCAAAAAAAGCGGCTTCTTTAAGAAAAAGAAATAAAAAGGATCAAGGAGAAGAGCATGGATAAGGATTATACCTGCGAGGATTGGGGCGATCAGGCGGAATGGACGCAGATCAAGGTCACGGTGAAGCTGCCGCTTCTCGACGATGTGGTTGCGGTCATGAACATGATCTCCAACTATCTCCAGATCGAGGATTACAGCGACATCGACCTGAAAACCTGCTACGGTGACTTGATCGATGAGTCGATTCTGAACGCCGACAAAACCATTGCGTCGGTGTCGGTCTATCTGCCCGCGGATGGCGGTGTCAACGATACCGTGACATTTTTGCGCGAGCGGTTTGACACACTGAGGATTGACGCGTCGATCTCCATCAGCGGTGTCAATGAGGAGGACTGGGCGAATTCCTGGAAGGCATACTATAAGCCCATCCGCATCGGTGAGCGCATCGTCATCGTTCCCGCGTGGGAGAAATATGAGCCGCTGGAAAAGGACATCGTGGTTCGCATGGACCCCGGCATGGCATTTGGAACGGGTACCCACGAGACCACAAGACTTGTGATCGGACTTCTTGAAAAGTACGTACAAAAGGGCGTCAAGGTTTTGGACGTGGGCTGCGGTAGCGGCATTCTCGCGATTTGCGCATCCAAGCTCGGTGCGGGAAATTGCAAGGCGTACGATATTGACCCGGTCGCCGTCAAGGTGGCAAGAGAAAATATCAAGGACAGCGGACTTACCAACGTCACCTGTGACGTGTCCGATCTGCTCCGACAGGTGGACACCGACGAAGCGCCCTACGGTATCGTGTGCGCCAATATTGTGGCGGACATTATCATTCGCATGACCCCCGACGTGGGATCGCTGATGGACGAGCATTCCGTGATTTTGGCTTCGGGCATTATCGTGGAGCGCTCCGAGGATGTGATCTCCTGCTTCGAGGCAAATGGCTTCCAGATCGCGGAGCGTGTGGAAGAGAACGGCTGGTGCGCTCTGGCAGTGAAGAAAGCGTAAGAGGGGACCCTATGAAATTACAAATGGTTGCCACCTGCCTGTTTGGTCTGGAAAGGCTCCTCGGAGAGGAGATCGACCGACTGGGCTGTAAGCGGCTTGAGACCATGGACGGACGAGTGACCTTTGAGGGCGATGAGCGGGATCTCATCGCGGCAAACCTCAAGCTTCGGTGCGCCGAGCGGGTGTTTATCCGCATGGGGGCGTTTCCCGTTACCAGCTTTTCGGAGCTGTTTGAGGGAACCAAAGCCCTTCCTTGGGAGCAATGGATCGGCAAGGACGATGCCTTCCCCGTAAAAGGACATGCCATCAAGAGCAAGCTCTTTTCGGTTCCCGATTGCCAAAGTATTGTAAAAAAGGCGGTTGTAGACCGACTTTCGAGTACCTATGGTCTAAAATGGCTTCCCGAGGAGGGAGTCAAGTATCAAATTGAATTTTTCATTTTTAAGGACGTAGCCACATTGATGATCGACACCTCGGGCGTGGCGCTCCATAAGCGGGGTTACCGTCCCGTGGCGGGAGAAGCACCCTTGCGGGAGACCTTGGCGGCTGCCATGGCAATGATCGCCCGCCCCCGTGACGACGTGCTTCTTTGGGATCCTTTTTGCGGTTCGGGTACCATTGTGATCGAGGCGGCGCTGCTGCAAAGCAATCAAGCCCCCGGGCTCGGCCGTGGCTTTGCCGCCGAGCAATTTCCCCAAATTGCCGAGACACTTTGGCGGGACGCGCGCCGTCAGGCTATGTCTGAGATCCGTCAGGATTGCGAATTTGAAGCCTATGGGTCGGACATCGACGAGTCTGTGCTGAAAACGGCGCGGGAAAATGCCGAGCGCGCGGGCGTGGATCATATGATCAAATTCTTCCGTGCCGATGCCACCGAAATGAAAAAGCTCCCACGAAGGGGAACTGTGGTTTGTAATCCGCCCTACGGGGAGCGTCTGATGAGTCCTCGTGAGGTAGAGGTGCTTTATCGCAAAATAGGGAGGACCTTTGAAGCTCTCTCCCCTTGGCAGATCTACGTGCTGACCTCGGCGGAGAATTTCGAGCGTCTCTGGGGCAGACGCGCCGACAAGGTGCGCAAGCTCTACAACGGCATGATTCCGTGCTCGCTCTATCAATATTTCAAGCCAAGAGGATAGTTTGAAATGGTTTTAGACAGCTTTTGAAAAAGCTCCGCAAAACAATTTTACAAAACAATGATTTTTCATTATGTCCTATATTTGGTGTGCCGTAAAATTTAATTGTTCTTTTTCTAATGAAGAAATCCGTCGGGAGCGTGCGAAAGCAACGCGGTCCGACGGATTTCTACCTTAGAGAAAAAACATTCGTTTACATCCCGCACAAAGACGAGGAACGAGAATAAACGCCAAGAGATAATTTGTATGAAAGTTTTGCGGAGCTTTTTGCACGAACCGAAGGCTCGTGCCCCGTAGCGTAGCGGAGGAGAAAAGCAGACCCGCGTCCCCGCATCCCCGCATCCTATTCGTTCCAAAGCTCCTGCTTGCCTGTGGAGATCATGGAGGCACCCGCGCCAAGGGCTTGGAAAATCTCTTCTTTGTATTCGATCAATCCTCCCGCAATGATGGGGATATGGACGTTCCTTTTGATCTTTGCAATGGATTTGTAGGCAAGAGCGGGCATGATCTCTACCATGTCGGGCTTGGACTGACGGAGAGAATCCAGCGCCGTGTCTACCGAGCGGGAGTCGATCATAAAAAAGCGTTGAACCGAGAAGAGTCCTGCCTCGCGGGCGGCGGCAACGATGTGAGAGCGCGTGCTGATGATCCCATCAATGGATTTGGTGGCAAGATAGTTGACTCCCGCCGCGTCCTTGCTCAGTCCATCGGCAAAGTCCATGTGGATAAAAAGAAGCTTTTCCTTTTCGTGCGCCCGACGGGCAAGGGTATCGATTTCCATGATGTTGGAGCTGAGCATGAAGATCGCCTGTACCTCGGAGGTAAGAGCCGATTCGAAATCCGATTTTGTTTTGACAGCGGCGATAATGGGATAATTTTCAAAATCCAGCATAGGGAATTCTCCTTTTAAGCGTTGGTTTGAGGAAGGCGGACGGTTGCGTGGGGATTGGCACGGCGGAGAAAGCGAATGGCGCGCTCGTCACAGTGAAAGAAAACGATCCCCGTTTCTTGCTTGTCTACCTCAAAGAGGATCAGCCAAATGTCATCGGCACCGTTGTCTCCCGTGGCATAAATGACGGTAGAAAGGGCGCTCGCCCCTGCCTTTTTCATATTCTCATCCGTAGCGGGGGCAATGAGAATCGCGTCGGACAGATCGAGGTCCATGATCTGCTTTCTCTTTCGCTTGCCGTAGATCTTTGAAAAACAAAAGCTCTGACCGCTGAAAATGTATTCGTACTCACAAAAGCCGTATTTCCAGGTAGGAAGAATGACCACCAAAAGAGAGAGCGGGATCAAGAAAAGAAGCTCCATTCTGGGTCCGAGATAGAGAATGGGGAAGATCCAAAAGCTCAAAAAAACAAAATAAAGAAAGAAAAGAATCAGGCGGGGCAGGTAATTTTTGAGGGTTCTCGGGAGCTTTAGGATTCGCTCATAGGATGGATTGTCGGTTGCGTTCATGGTAAGACACTCCTTTGAATCGATTCTTGTTTAACAGCTTCATTATATCACAAAAAGAGGGGCTTGGCAAGAGAAACCTTTCCGAAATCCAAAACTCCTCTTGACACCGTTCCAAAAAAGGTGTATCATAGTATTATAAACCGAACCGTATATGTAGGGGGAATGGAAATGAATCGAGAAGAGCTTTATCTGGTGGCTAAGGATGCGACGGGGGAATCGGAGCTGTTGTCCTCGGAGGTGCCCGCCATCGACCTTTACGTGGATCAGATTCTCAATTTGGTTGCCGATAAGCAGAGAGCGGGCTCCGCTCGATTTTTGGATCGTCAGCTGACCAAAACAATGATCAATAATTACTCAAAGGACGGGCTGATCACACCCGTCAAGGGGAAGAAATACTCAAAGGAGCAGATCATTCAGATCCTGACGGTGTATACCCTGAAGAACACCCTGTCCATTGGCGAGATCAAGCGTCTCTTGCGGGGAATGTATGCCGGGGAGGGCTTTACGGGAGACGTGCTGATCCGCATTTACGACCGATATATGGAGATTAAGGAAGATAACCGTTCTTACGCGCGGGACGTCTTGGACGGAGTCATGGAGCGAAACGGTCTGGACGTATCCGACGAGGAGGGATTTCTGCTCACCTTGGGCGGACTTTTGTCCCTCAGCGCGTTTCTTCGCCAGACTGCCCAGGCAATGATCGATCTGAGGTATCCTCAGCCCGAGGAGCCCGAGGAGAAGGAAAAGGACGAAAAAGAGAAGGAAAAAGAAGAAAAAGAGAAGGAAAAGGAAAAAGAAAAGAAGGAAAAGAAGGAAGAAAAGAAAAAGAAGAAAGAGGAAAAAGAGAGGGAAAAGGAAGCGGAGCATGAAGCCTAAGACAGAGAAGACCATGCGTGTGTCTCGGGGCAATACCGTAGGGGAAGACCGTTGCCGAGTGGATCGCTCCCGTGAGGAGATTATCTGGGCGAATTCCTTTTGGGAGACCCGTCACAAACCCACACTGTGGGTGGATATGGCGGGAACCACCTTTCGGGATAAAAATTATTATATTACCAGAAGAGGTATCTCTGAGATGGTTTCCTATGATCTTTTCGTGTTGGAATACGTGACGGCGGGGAAGGGCTATTTGGAAGCGCTGGGGGAGCGTACCCAAGTGACGGAGGGAGATTTTTATCTCATTAACTGTAAGATCCCTCATTGCTACTACTCCGACGGAAAGGACCCCTTCGAAAAGAAATGGATCAACGTTCGGGGAAGCTTTTTAGATGCCCTTTGCCCCTTGATTTTGCAAGGACGCCCCTATGCCGTATTGCCCCTTGGCGACCGCGCGGGACAGGTGATGGAGGAGATTCATAAAAAAATCCGCCGAACTACGCCGGCGGACTCCGATCAGATGCTCAGCTTTACCATGAAGCGGATTCTTGACCTCTTCTTGATGGCGGACCGTTATCGAACGGAAGAGATGGAATCGCTCTCACAGGTGGAGCGGATTGTTCGGTATATTGAGCAGAATATTTGCCTGGATTTGCACGTGGGGGACCTTTGCGAGCATTTTTATATCAGCGCGAGTACGCTATATCGCCGTTTTATGGCAGAGTTCGGCGTGTCTCCCAAGGAGTTCATCATGCAGAAAAAGATCGAAGTGTCCAAGCGGATGATCGCTGCCAATGAATCCACGTTTCACTCTATTGCGTCGGTGTTGCATTTTTGCGACGTACATCATTTCCTGCGGTGCTTCAAGGCATATACGGGAATGAGTCCCTCGCAATACCGAGAAAAGCTTCTTATCGGCTCGAGCGAGGACGAAACGCCGACTCGATGACCTCCAAAAGACGAAATCTTGCTCGGTAGGTGGGACGGGACGTCTCGGTGACAATGCGGTATTGATCCACGTTGAGTCCTACCGAAATGAAGGCATCCTCGGCGGAAGCCTTGGTTGCGGCGGAGGTGCACATGGGCGGGAACAGAACACACCAAAAGTTTTGTCCTTTTCCTTCGCCAATGATGATACGCAAGGAGGTGTATTTTCCCGAGGGAAAACAACAAGCCTCGTAATTTCTTGTAGGATATACCTCCTCGCCAAGCTCCAAACGCACAGGGTCGTTTCTCCCCGCGGCGGAGATGGATGTCCTTGCCGCCTCGGTAAGGAGCGGCAGATACTCTTTGGTGAGACGAATGGCTTCGTCTCGGGAGGAGGCAGAGGAAAGAAGCCCGTCGGCGGCGGAGAGAACCGCATCTCTTACCTTCAGCTTCAGAGCCTGGTCCTCGGGGCTGTCCGAATTGGCAAGCACATGCAATCGGAGAACGTTTTCGTAGATCTCGCTTTCTCCGTGAACCGGCAGAAGACCGATGATCACAAACAGAACGCAGAGGAAAAGGGCGAAAATTCCATATTTTTTCATTGAGTCAAAAAGCTCCTTTCGGGTGATGAATCCATCATTCCCACAAAAGGAGCTTTTTATTCATGGTTTTGTTTTTTTGGTCGTTCTCACAGAAATGCTACAAACAATGCCAGGATGTATACCGCGAAGCAGGCAATGGCAGACGGCTTTTTGATAACCGCCAAATAAGACTCCCGAATGGCGAGAGGATCCTTTAAAACGGGCTTTCGGTACGCGGAGCTGACTCCCTTGTGCAGATACCCTCTGTACATTCTCGCCGCTTCTCCGCAAAAGACCCCCGCAGAGACAAGGAAGCAAAGGATCATCAAAAAGAGAAAGAGCTCAGTGCTTCTCGTAATGCGATAGAGATTGTTGATAAAAGGCTGCCCAAAGAGTCCGAACATATTATAAAGAAAATGGGCAAGCATAGAGCCGAGGAGCGAACGGGTGGCATACAGGGTCATAGCCAAAATCGCCCCCGAAAAAATATAGACGGGAAGATTCTCCAGATTGAAATGCAAAAGAGAGAAGAAGAGCGTGCTGAATACCACCGCTCGCGTCACCCCGCCCGATTCGTATTCCCGACAGAGAATCCCGCGGTAAATGAATTCCTCGCAAAGAGCGGGGAGCAGGGCATAGGCAAGGATTAAGTAAATGGTGTTGGGAATGGTTCCGTTGCTCTTGGAAATAAAGGTGTCGTAGAGGGAAAAGCTCTCTGAGAGAACCTCGGTTCCTCCAAAAAGAACGCCGAGAAGCAGTCCCCCCGAAGCCATCAAGAGAGAAGCGGAGAGGATCAAGGGCAGGGAAGACGCCCGAAAAAGACGGAGTCTCAGTCCCGACAAATAGTTCTCGCCGCTGAAACGGCACCAGATGGCACCAGGGAGCAGGAAGATCATCATTTGAAGAATGACTACGCTGTAATATTCGTTTTCTCGGTTGATCAGAGTAAGATCGACCACCTTGGACAGAAGCAGGAGGAGATAGGTCACAAAAACCAACACCGTAGGATGAAGCACCACGGTCTTGTTTCGGAAATATCGCTCATAGAGCGCCTGCGCTTTCTTGACGGGCGAGGTGCCCGCGGGACGTTCATCAGGTCGATGATCGGACATATAAGGACTCCTCTCCTTTCTCGGTGATCAGCCCCCCCGCGGGGCGGTCGTTTTCGTCTGTGGGAAGGCTTTCCGTAAGGAAAAGCTCATAGGTGGGGGCTAACGTGACACCGCCAAAATTCGATAAAAAACGGTCATAGTATCCGCCTCCGTAGCCCAGTCGGTATCCATATCGGTCAAAGGCAAGACCTGGCAAAAGACAGAGGGCGTCGGTACGGTCATTCAGAAATTCTCCCGACTCGGGAGGCTCGGGAATACCGTAAGCACCCGCTTGCAGCTCGGAAAGGGATTGGATCGCCCGAAAGGTCATGGTGCGGTCCTCGGGGTGAGAGATGGGAAACCCAACCGTTTTTCCCTCCCGCAAAGCCAGCTCGGCAAGAGGAAGAAGATCGGGCTCGCCTCGAACGGGGAAGAAAAGAAGGAGAACGGCTGCTTTTTTGTAGAGCGGATGCTTGGCTAAGTTTTTGTTCAGCCGATCGTCAAGCCTCTTTTTTTCATCCTCGGAAATAGACGCGCGAAGGGCAAAAAATTGCTTGCGAAGCGCCTGCTTTCGCTCTGTGATGGGAAGAGACTCCTTCATATCAGTCCGCAATGACGGCATGGCGCAGAGCTTGCGCCTGATCCTCGCCGCAGAGCAATGAAACGATAGCAAGTCCCATTTCCACGGCAACGCCCATGCCCTTGGCAGTGAGGATCTTGCCGTCCAGAACCACGGGCTCTTCCGCGGGAATCGCGCCGCGCAGACGGTCCTCAAAGCCGGGATAGCAGGTCGCCCGCCGACCCTTGAGAAGCCCCATATCTCCGAGAATGGAGGGAGCGGCGCAGATGGCGGCAAGATAGCCGCCCTGCTCGTCCGCGGCGCGAATGGCATCCAAAACCGTGCGGGACGCGGCAAGATTCAGCGTGCCGGGCATCCCGCCGGGAAGAAAGATCATGTCGGGCGAGGGGTCGGCGTAGTCGCCCTCGGAAAGATCGGCGGAAACGGTAATGCCGTGAGCGCCCGTGATCTGCCTGCCGCCTACACCGACGGTAGTTACGGAAAGCCCCGCGCGGCGCATCAGGTCTAAGGGCGCCAGTGCCTCTACCTCTTCAAAGCCCTCGGCTAAAAACATATAGATCATAGGTTGACCTCCTTTTTGGGGTTATGCCCCCAGGAATGCGTTCAATTCGTTTGCGGGAACGGTGGATTCTTCCCGTGTTTCGAGATTCTTGACCTTGACTACACCTGCCTCTAGCTCACTGCCACCCATGATGACTACGTGGGTGTAGCCGCCCTTGACGGCATAATCGATCTGCTTGCCGAATTTCTTCGAGCCAAGATACAGAGACGCGGTGATGCCCGCCTCACAGAGAGAATCGGTCAGCGTCAGATATTTCTCATAGGGAACGTCGTCAAAGCGAGTGACCAGTACCTTGACCCTCGACCCAAAGGAATCGGGAACCAGACCGTGGGTCACAAGGAAATTTTCAAGAGTTACGTCGCCCATGCCGTAGCCAACACCCGATACCTTGGCGTTCTTCACGAAAAGACCCACCAGATTGTCATAGCGTCCACCGCCGAACATGGCGCGGTTGTTTTCGGGCGCGTTGTCGAATACCTCGAACACCGTTCCCGTATAATAATCAAGACCTCGGATGATTCCAAAATCAAATACGCAATAGCGGTCCAGTCCAATCCCGCGCAGTGCCGAGAAAAGGGAACGAAGCTCGCAAGCGCCCACGGATTCGGGACACAGCGCGGTGGCTTCCTCTACGCTCATGTGGTAGAGATTGTCGATCTTCGTGATCTGCTCGGGGGAGAGTCCCAAGGAGGTCAGATCCTTTTCGTAGGCTTCACGGGTTACCTTGTTTTTGCGGTCGATGACCTTGGAAACGAGACGGCTTCCCTCGGGGTCTGTTCCCGCGATGGCGGCAATGACATCGTTAAAGAAGCGGCGGTTGTTGATACGGACGGTAAACATGGACTCGTCCGCTCCGAAGGCTTTCAGAATACGGATGGCACTGATGATGACCTCTAAGTCTGCCTCATAGGTGTCGCATCCGAATATATCCACGTTCAACTGCCAGAACTCACGGAGTCGACCGCGTTGAGTCGCCTCGTAGCGATACATGTTCGGGATAGAGAACCAGCGAAGAGGGAAGGAAAGCTCGTTCATCTTTCCCGCGACCATACGGGCAACGGTGGGGGTCATTTCGGGACGGATGGCAAGCATACGGTTGCCGCGGTCCACAAAGTTATAGGTCTGCTTGGTGGCGATCTCCTCACCGCTCTTGGCGGCGTAGAGCTCGAGGGTCTCCAGCATGGGGCCGTTGTATTCGTCAAAGGCGGAGGTCTCTAAGGTGTGTCTGATCTTGCCGAAGAACCAGTTGCGAAGACGCATTTCCTCGGGGTAAAAATCACGGGTTCCCTTGTAGGGTTGAGTAGAAAGAAGCTGTGCGCACATATCGGTCATCCTTTCGGGCGGTAAACGCCTGCATTCAAAAAATCAATTCATAATATTATAACACAAAATCCTTGGAATGTCAACGATTTTTGCGGATTCCTTTAACAACCCGAATATTTTAAATTTCCCCAAATCCCTTGACTTTATGCTCCCGAAGTGGTATGATAAAAGGAGCAATTTTTTTTAAAAAAGGAGAGACACGGACATGGGAACGGCTAAGAAAAACGTGAATATGACCGAGGGACCGTTTTTGAAAAAAATTATTCTTTTTGTGATTCCCCTGATCCTGACGGGACTTTTGCAGTGCTTTTACAACGCGGCGGATCTGGCGGTCATCGGACAGTTCCGTGGGGAGCTTGCGCTGGCGGCGGTGGGAAGCACGGGAGCCTTGACCAACCTCATTGTGGGTCTTTTTATGGGACTCTCCGCGGGCGTTGGCGTGGTGGTCGCTTACTACATGGGCGCGGAGCGATACAAAACCGTTTCCCGTGTGGTACATAATTCCGTTCTGATCGCGGCGATCCTCGGCGTGTTTGTGATGGGGCTTGGCATCGTTCTGGCACCCACACTGCTTCGTTGGATGGATACCCCCGAAACGGTTCTTGGGGGAGCGACCCTCTATATCCGCATTATCTTCTGCGGTGTTCCCGCGTCCATGATGTACAACTATTGCGCGTCCATGCTTCGTTCCACGGGAGATACCAAGCATCCCTTGATCTTCCTTTCAATCTCGGGAGTTGTCAACGTTCTTCTGAATCTGTTGCTTGTCGCCGTGTTTGGGATGGGCGTGGAAGGGGTTGCCATCGCGACCATTGCTTCCCAGTATTTATCGGCGGTTATGGTCCTCGTTTACATGGCAAAGACCGACGGCGTGCTGAAATTTTCTTTCCGCAGGCTGAGACTGAATAAGCTGATCGTCAAAAAAATCCTTGCCATTGGAATCCCCTCGGGAATCCAGTCCTCGCTCTTCTCCTTGGCAAACGTTATGATCCAGTCCTCTATCAATTTCTTTGGGGACGTGGTTGTGGCGGGGAACGCAGCGGGCGGAAACTTAGAGGGCTTTGTGTACATCGCCATGAATGCCATGTACCATGCGGCGCTGACCTTTGTGGGACAGAACGCGGGAGCGAAAAAATACAAGAATATCAAGAAAATCACCCTATATTGCGCCATCAGCGCCGCGGTGATTGGATTGGCGGTTGGCGGTGTGATTCTGCTTTTCGGGGAATTCTTCGTGGGGCTTTACGCCTCTGAGCCCGAGGTAATTGCGGCAGGGCTGACCCGAAACTGGGCAATCTTACCCTTCTATTGGATGTGCGGTGTCATGGAGGCGCTGTGCGGTGCCATTCGCGGCATGGGCAAGTCTATGACTACCATGGTGATCTCTCTTGTGGGAGCCTGCGCCTTGCGTGTGGTTTGGTGCAAGACATTGGCGGTCTGGTTCCGAACCGTGCATATGGTTTATTGGTGTTGGCCCGTTTCCTGGGTCGTGGTGATCCTTGCCAGCGTAGTGGCGTTCGTTTACTTTTATCGGCAACTGATACAGAAGCAAAGACTGGCATCGATCATGTCAAAGGAACACGTCCTTACGTGAAGAAACATATAGGAGAAAATGAATGAGTATAGAAACGATGCTTACTGTGGAGAGCCTCTGTAAATCCACAGACAAGGACATCCTTCTCAGAAATTTGACCTTTTCGATCTCTAAGAAGGGGATCCACGGACTTCTCGCTCCCCACGGGGCGGGAAAGACCGCCCTTTTGAGGATCCTCGCGGGATGGGACAATGTCTTTGAGGGCGAGATCCTTCTGGGCGAGGCGTCTCTTGCCAAGGATGCCCTCACCCGCAAACGTCGGATCGGCTTTCTTCCTGAAATCCCCGTCACGGACCCATCCATGACCGTGGAGGAGACCATGGTATTTGTGGGACGTGCCAAAAGGGTTCCCGCCGAAAAGCTGAATGCCCGTATTGGGGAGGCGCTGGAGCTTGTGGGACTTTCGGGACTGTCACGAAGACTCTGTGGAAATTTAACTGCCTTTGAGCGGCAGAAATTATCGGTTGCCATGGCACTTGTGGGAAATCCCAAGCTGCTTCTCATGGACGAACCCACGGGAAAGCTCGGCAGAGCCGAGGCAAAGGAGATGTGGGAGCTGATCCGAATGCTCGGAGAGGTTAAGACCGTTTTGCTGGCTACTGATCAGTATGAAGAGGCAGTGGAGCTTTGCGACGATATTCTCTTAATGGCTGACGGACGCATTCTTGCTTCGGGAACCGTTGCGGAGCTGGAGGAACAGCTCGCCAAAAAGCAAGGCGAGGGCGGCATGACCCTGTCCGCGGTCTATGCGTCGCTCGACGGCGGACGCAAGGAGGGACGGAAATGAAATCGGTATTTTTGAAAGAGCTCGGTGCTTTTTTCCGTGGACGGCGCGGTTGGATTATGCTTGCCGTTCTTACTCTTTTCAACGGATTCTTTTTGAGTTATTTCCATTTCTTCCTGGGGAACACACGGTATGAGATCGTGATCGGTACCATGATGTTCTGCGTGGCGCTTTTGTTGCCGATTTGGGTCGTACCCCGCCTTTGCGATGAGCAAAACAAGGACGAGGAGCGCCTTTTGTCCTCGCTTCCCCTGACCGAAGCCGAGATTCTATTCGGCAAAATGCTGGCATCCATGACCTTGCTTTTTTGCATGATACTTGTTCTCGGCATCTTTCCCCTTGCGCTTTTCTTCTTTGGCGGTACGCAATTTGGATATGCCTATCTTGCCTTAGCGGTCGCCTTTTTCTTGGGATGCGCTCTTTTGGCGGGGATCGCATTCTTCTCGGTCTTATTCCGCAAGAAAATCTTGGCTTGGATCGCTTCCTACGCGTTTGTGGGCATTCTCTTCGTTTGCTCTCGTTTGGCGGCGGGGGCGACGGGAACGTTCGGTACCATCCTGAGCTACGCATCCTTGTTTGATGCCTTTTCTCCCCTTGCGTATGACCTTTTCACCTGGGAGATTCTGCTTCTTTACGCGGGGGTTGCCCTTGGCTTTTTCGGCGCGACTCTGTTGGTCCTTGGCGGACGGAAGAAGTTGGCGATTGGCAAGAAGGGAATTGTTTCCGTTCTCTTGGCGGTGGTCTTATTGACATCTATGGCGGGGACGGCGTTTCTGCCTGCCCACGCAAAAGCATTGGATATGAGCTCCGAAGGGACCATGAGTGTTTCTGTGACGACCGAAAACTATCTGAACGGATTGGATACCGATGTAACCCTTTATCTTCTCACGGACGATCTGTCCGACGATCCGTACAGGGATCATCGTTTTGAGGCATTCCTTGAACGGTATGCGAGCTATGGCGACCGAGTGACCTTAGAATATCTGCCCGTGAGCGAGAGCGGCAGTCTTCTCGCGGAATTTGGCATCACGGCTCCTACGGCGGGATATGCGTATTGTATCATCGCCAAAAGTGATCAGCGCAGTCGGATCATCAGCTTTTCCGATATGCTTTACTACATCCACAACAATCAAACACTGGCGCAGCTGATCCCCAATCAATTTTCCTACTCCCAATATGAAAGCTATCTGACCGTGCTATATCAATATGCCCAAAGCGATTCCAATTATTTGCCATATTACTCCGCGTTTTTAAATGACGTTAAACTGCATTTTGTGGGCGAGACGCTGTTGAATGAGTTGATCGAATACGTCTCGGCAGATCTGATCCCTCAGCCCTACGTGCTGACAGGACACGGTGAGCCGGATGTCAAAGGACTTTTGCTCGGTTCGCTGCTGTCGGGCTACGGAGCGCTCACGCTTTCCGACGTGGACGAGGTTCCCGCCGACGCGGCATCCCTTTTGCTGATGTCTCCTGCCAAGGATTATACCGCCGACGAGGTTCGGAAGCTATCGGAGTATCTGAACCGAGGAGGGACCCTTACGGTTGTCACGGGCGAGGCGAATTTGGATATGCCCAATTTAATGGGACTTCTTTCTGCCTACGGATTGTCTGCCGAGAAGGGGGCTGTTCGAGCGGAGATCGAAAAGACTTCCAAGGATGAGGAGGGCGAGGAGATGACCGAGACGGTCATCACCGATTCGGTGCCCGTGAACGTTGACGGTCAGCATGATGCCCTGGCGGCTCTTTCTGGCGTTGGAATTCGGGACGGAATGATCAAAATTCAAGGTGGCAACGCCATCTCCTTCCATAAGACCGAGGATACCTCCTTGGTGACAACCGCGCTTTTGACGACCGTAGATACCGCCTTTGTCGCCGAGGAAACGGAAAAAACAAGCTACGTACTGGGAGCGGCGGCAGAGACCGCCGACGGCGCGCATCTCGTTTGGTTTACGGGCGCGGGAAGCTATCTTCTGACCTCGTCCGACATCACGGCAGAGTCGGAGGAGTCGCTCTTTTATCCCACGTTCTGTCCCTATCTGACTGCCTCCTGGACCAATCTGCGCTACGTTTCAAATGTTGCAGAGATTCCCCCCGTGCTGTATGAGGAGCCCTATTTGGGCGTCGGTGGCACGAGCATGGCGGTGTTCGCACTGATCTTTGTGCTGGCGGCTCCCGCGGGACTTGTGTCCTTGGGTCTTGTGAGACACTATAAACGGAAGAAAGCATAAAAAATCTCTCTGTCGATTACAATGAAGTGACGGAGGCGATGCTTTCCGATCTTCATGAAAAAGTGAGGGATCAAAATGAATCCTGAATTGAATGTACTGGTGGTCTGCGGAGGAACCTCTTCCGAGCGAGCGATCTCCCTTCGAAGCGGCAGAGCCGTTTTGGAGGCACTCAGAGAGTATGGGTATGTCAACGCCAGACTCTTTGATCTCCGTGAGGACAATATGGGCGAGCTCCTTGCCGCTCATCCCGATGCCGTTTTCCTGACCCTTCACGGGAAGGGAGGAGAGGACGGACGAATCCAGGGATTTCTGGATCTGGCGGGCATTCCATATACGGGCTCGGGTGTGGAATCCAGCGCGGTGTGCATGAATAAGATTCTCACCAAGCAGGTCCTTATGTCGTTGGGGCTGCCTACCGCGAGATTTACCATCGTCCGCAAGGAGCGGATGGCAAAGGAGGGAGGAGCGGCGATCGCCGACGAGCTGATCCATACCATCGGACTTCCTATGGTATTGAAGGCTCCCTGCGAGGGCTCCAGCATCGGTGTCATCATCGTCAAAGAGGAGCGGGAGCTGTCCCGTGCCGTAGTGGATGTCTTTTCCTACGATGACCAACTCCTTGCGGAGGAATTTTTGTCGGGGACCGAGATTACCCTGCCCATTCTCGGCAATGGGGAATTGATGGTGCTTCCCGACATTGAGATTACCTCCGAGCGTGAATTTTACGACTATACCGCCAAGTATACCCAGGGAATGTGTACCCATATCATTCCCGCCCGCATTTCGGAAGAAAATCATGCGAGAGCGCGAGAGATCGGCAGGGAAGTCTATCGGGCGCTCCGCTGTCGGGGACTTGCCCGCATTGACTTTATTGTGGATGAGAGAAGAGGTCCTATGGTCATTGAGATCAACACCATCCCGGGTATGACCGAAATGAGCCTTTTTCCCGATTCCGCCAGAGCCATGGGAATCGAATTTCCCGAGCTCTGTCATCATATTCTCTCCCTGTGCTTGGAGGGGTGAGGGATGCGGAGACGCTGAGACGCGGTTTGCCGCTTTTTGAAAAAAGCGGCGCAAAAACTTTTATACAAATTATGGATTGGATTAACAAAGACTCCTTGTCTTTGTGTACCATGAAAAGACTTTCTTTTTTCTCTAAGGTAGAAATCCGTCGGCGCCTTTAGCGCCACCGACGGATTTCTTTTTCTTTATCCCTTGCTTTTTTGGCGGAAATATGCTATAATTACTTTGTATATTTATTTGGACGAAAGGGAATCAAGTCTATGACGAATCGAGAAAAATTTATGGAGATCTACCGTGCCTGCATCACCCGTGAGGGAGGGGCGGCATTCCTTGATTATTTGACCGAAAAGACCGACTTTTTTACCGCTCCCGCCAGCACCCGTTTCCACGGCGCGTATGAGGGAGGACTGCTTGAGCATAGCCTGAACGTCTATGAATGTCTTTGCGACTTCGTGAAGCGTCCCCGCTTCCGTGACAAATACGGTTTTACCTTCACCGAGGAATCTCTTGCCATCGTCTCGCTGTTGCACGACGTATGCAAGACCAATTTCTACAAGACCGAGATGCGGAACGTCAAGAAGAATGGCGTATGGGAAAGCGTGCCATACTATACCATTGAGGACTCCTTGCCCTACGGACACGGGGAAAAATCGGTCTACATCCTCTCGGGTTTTATGAAGCTGACCAGAGAAGAAGCCTTCGCTATTCGCTATCACATGGGATTTTCGGGTCCAGAGGAAGCCAATCAGGTAGGCAAGGCGCTGGAAATGTTCCCCTTGGCGTTTGCCCTTTGCGTGGCGGACATGGAGGCATCCTACTATATGGAGGGCGTTCTGCCCAAAAACTAAATCTACATTTACCGAAAGGAGAATCCCTATGAAGCA
The DNA here is from genome assembly GCA_045533675.1 of Eubacteriales bacterium. Lineage (GTDB taxonomy): Bacteria > Bacillota > Clostridia > Oscillospirales > CAG-272 > HGM12713. Next base: position 22,106 of record JAZSIF010000005.1, read on the forward strand.
TCCATATCCTACTCCTCATATCGCGTCCACTCCCGAGGCGATCGCAAAGACGGTGTTGATGCCTGGTGACCCGCTGCGCGCGGAATTTGTTGCCAAGAATTTTCTCACGAATGCTACGCTGTTCAATAACGTGCGAGGTGTGCAAGGATACACGGGAGAATGGCAGGGCATTCCCGTTTCGGTCATGGCAAGCGGCATGGGAATGCCGTCTATCGGCATTTACAGCTACGAGCTTTATCATTTTTTCGGTGTGGAGAATATTCTGCGCATCGGCTCCGCGGGCGCGCTTCGCCCCGAGGTGGCTCTGCGGGACCTTGTGATCGGACAGGGAGCCTGCACCAATTCTTCCTATGGCGAGCAGTTTGGCTTGAGAGGCAGCTTTGCGCCCATTGCCGACTTTGAGCTTCTTCGCCGCGCGGCGGCGTTGGCGCGGGAAAAGGGGATCCCTTATCACGTGGGCAATCTCTTCTCCTCGGACACCTTCTACGATGATGACCCCGAGGCGACCTTGCGCTTCGGTAAAATGGGCGCGCTGGCGGTAGAAATGGAAGCGGCTGCGCTCTATATGAACGCGGCGAGAGCGGGAAAGAGAGCCTTGGCGATCTGTACCGTTTCGGATTCGTTGATCACGGGAGAGGCAACCACCGCCGAGGAGCGGCAGACCTCCTTTACCGACATGATGACCGTAGCCTTAGATCTTGCGGCATCGTTGGGAGTGAAGCGATGATGAAGCGGGCAAGGCGAGTATTTCTCATCGTCCTTGACAGTGTGGGGGCGGGGGAATCCCCCGATGCTGCCCGCTTCGGTGACGTGGGTGCGTTTACTCTCAAAAGCTGCGCTCGGACGGGAGAATTGAAGATTCCCAATCTTTTGAGGCTGGGACTTGGAAACGTGGAGGGGCTGTCCTTTCTCGGTTCGTGTGAGAATCCCGCTGCCGCATACGGAAAAATGCGGGAAGCGTCGGAGGGAAAGGATACCACCATCGGACACTGGGAGCTGGCGGGTTATATTTCGGAGCGCCCTCTTCCTACCTTTCCGAATGGATTCCCCGAAGATTTTCTTGACGCTTTTTCCAAAAAGGTTGGCAGAGGATGGCTCTGCAACCGTCCCTATTCGGGAACCGAGGTGATTCGTGAGTTCGGAGAGGAGCATATTCGCGGGGGGGACTTGATCGTGTATACCTCGGCGGACAGTGTGTTTCAGATTGCGGCGCATACCGAGGTCGTTCCCTTGGAGGAGCTTTATTCGATTTGCGAGACCGCCCGAGAGATGCTGACGGGGGACCTTGGCGTAGGACGGGTCATTGCCCGACCGTTTGAGGGAGAAGCCCCCTCTTTTCGCCGCACCGCCGACCGTCGTGATTATTCCCTGGAGCCTCCCGCGCGGATGCTCGCCGACGGGGTTTTTGAGAGCGGACTGGATTCCATATCCGTGGGAAAAATCGTGGATATTTTTGCGGAACGGGGCTTTACCCGATCCATCCGCACCCATTCCAACCGTGAAGGAATGGAAGCGATTTCTTCCTTGGCAGAGGAGAATTTCTCGGGGCTTTGCTTTGCGAATCTCGTGGATTTCGATAGCCTTTGGGGACATCGGAGAGATGCTCTGGCGTATGCGCGGGGGCTATCCGAATTTGACCGATGGCTTGGCAGCTTTCTGCCGTTGCTTCGGGAGGAAGACGTGCTGATCGTTACTGCGGACCATGGCTGTGACCCGAATTTTCGCGCGAGCACCGACCATACGAGAGAGTACGTACCGCTATTGGTTAAGGCAAAGGGAGCCGAGGGCTTGAACCTTGGGATCCGAGACACGTTCTCCGACGTTGCCGCTACGGTAGCGAAGCTGTTGAATATTGATTTTTCTTGTGACGGGAGACCCATATGGACAGAATGAATGCGGAAGAATTGATGAAGCGGGCAAAAGCCGCAAGAGAGCGGGCATATGCCCCCTATTCGGGCTTTTTTGTGGGAGCGGCTCTGCTTTGCGAGGATGGAACCGTCTATGAGGGCTGCAACGTGGAGAATGCTGCCTATTCGCCTACCTGTTGCGCGGAGCGCGTGGCGCTCTTTTCCGCCGTCAGTGGGGGACACCGTCGTTTTTCAGCCATTGCCTTGACGGGAGGCAAGGAGGCAGAGCCAACTCCCATGGTCACCCCTTGCGGTGTTTGCCGTCAGGTCTTCGCTGAATTTTGCGATCCCGACCTTGCGGTGATTTTGGTGGGAGAGAACGGAGAGCCGAAGACCATGACCCTCGGAGCGCTTCTTCCCCTTGGATTTTCACTATCGTAAACGGAGTAGATATGAGCAAAAAATACGAGCGAATGCAAAGAGCGCGGCGCGCAAGAAATTGGACGCTTCTGCGATACGCCATGCCCCTTGTCTCGGTGGTTCTCACCTTGATCTTTATGGCGATCCCCTCTCTGCAATATACCAACAACCAATCGGGAACGGATGACCCCATTTCCGCCTTTACTCTCATGGGTAATTCTTGGGATCAGGTACGGACCTATCTTTTCGGAACGGCAGAGCAGACGGGCGGAAATATCATATTTTCCAGAACCGTGCTGATTCTCTTGATCGTGTTTTGGGTTCTTTTTGCCCTCAGCGCCGCCACAGCGATTTGGTCCCTTCGGGCAGGCTTTCGTTACACCGAAAGGGACTGCGAGGACGATCGGGGCAGACTCTGGTTCATTACCCTGATCCCCAATCGGATTGCCTTAACGATCTATGGCGCGCTGATGATCCCCTTGGCGGCATTTCCGAGGATTCTTATTGTACTGTATCGGAATCTCTACGTGTCTGTGTCGCTGGACGTGCATGGCATAGAGCCCCTTTGGGTTGCCATCCTTTTGACGGTAGGTACGGCGATCCTTTCCGCTGTGACCGTGAAGGATGAACGGAAGTGGAAGCTTGATCCGTTCCGCAAGCCCCTTTCTCAAGAGGAGACGGTGGACGAGGAGAGGGAGCGTTTTCCGAAAAGAGAACGCGATGAGAGTGAAAAGGCGCGGGAAGAGAAGACCCGCGGGGAATATCGGGAGCAGGTGGACCGCATTGCCTCCCTGTTCTTGATCGATGATCAAAAGATTGATGAAGAAGAAAAGTGAGTTTACATATGGAACATGGATTGCAGAGCCGATACTTAGCGGCAAAGCGAGCGTTATTTGAGCGATATTACGACTCTCTGAACGAGAGACAAAGGGAGGCGGTGTTCACCACCGAGGGTTCCTTGCTGGTTCTTGCGGGTGCGGGAAGCGGAAAGACCACGGTGCTTGTCAAGCGGATTATTTTTATGATCCGATACGGCAATGCCTATTTCAGCGAATACGTTCCCCACGGGATCACCGAGGAGCGTGTGACGGCGTTGGAGAGAGCGGTATCGCTGGACAGGGAAGAAATCGAGGAGATCCTTCCCGAATTCATTTCCTCCCCCTGTCCCCCTTGGCAGATCCATCCCCTTACCTTTCGCAGCAAGGCGGCGAATGAGATCAAAAGCCGTCTTGGCGCGGCGCTTGGGGACGAGGAGGGTGCGGACGCTATTTGGGCGGGGACCTTCCACTCTGTCTGCGTGCGGATGCTCCGTACCTACGGGGACCGACGGGGCTATGACCGTGGATTTACCATCTACGATGCCACCGATACGAAGAATGCCGTGACCGAGTGCCTGAAATCTCTGAATATCGACGAAAAATCCCTGCCCGTGAAATCGGTCATGGCAGAGATCAGCCGCGCCAAGGACAACCTAATGACCCCCGCGCGGTACGCGGACGAATTTGGTATCAAGGATTTCCGATGCAAGCAGATCGCCCGTGTCTATCGAGCATATCAAGAACGCTTGAAAAGCTCCAACGCGCTGGATTTTGACGACATCATCATGCAGACCGTCCTGCTTCTCGAGGAGGACGAGGAGGTCCGCGGCTATTATCAAAATAAATTCCGTTACGTGGCGGTGGACGAATTTCAGGATACCAACGTGGCGCAGCTTCGCCTGACCGCGCTTTTGGCGGGAGGAAGAAGCAACGTGATGGTGGTGGGTGACGACGACCAGAGTATTTATAAATTCCGCGGCGCCGTCATTGACAACATCCTGAGCTTCGACCGCAAATTCAAGGGCACGAAGGTGATTCGTCTGGAACAGAACTACCGTTCCACGTCGGTGATCCTGGACGCGGCGAACGGTGTGATTGCCAAAAATATCGGTAGAAAGGGAAAGACCCTTTGGACGGCGCGTAAGGGAGGCGAAAAGATTACCCTCAGAGTCTGCTCCGACCAAAACGACGAGGCAAGATATCTTGTGAACGAGATCCAAAGCCTTGTGGCAAAGGGAAAGTATCGTTATCGCGACTTTGCCATCCTTTACCGTACCAACGCGCAGTCCAATGTGATTGAGCGTACCTTTGCCAAGAGCGGCTTGCCTTACCGTATGCTGGGAGGGCTCCGCTTCAATGACCGCAAGGAAATCCGTGACATTGTGGCATATCTCCAGTTCATCATCAACCCGACCGACCGAGAGCGGATGCGCCGTATCATCAACGAACCGAAGCGAAAGATCGGCGCGGCAACGGTAGACGGGGTGGAATTGATCGCCTCTGAACAAAATTGCAGTGTGTTTGAGGTCATGCTCCATGCCGATCGCTACGTGGCTCTGTCCCGCAGCGCCTCAAAGCTGAAAGACTTTTCCAATATGATCGCAACGCTTCGAAGACTCCTCGAAACCGACATCAGCTTAGAAGCGTTTGTCAAGCAGGTCTTGAAGGATACGGGCTACCGACAGATGCTGATTGACGCGGGCGAGGAGGAAAAGGAGCGGCTGGAGAACCTTGAGGAATTTATCTCGGGTGTGATTGAATACGAAAAGAACAACGACGAGCCGACCCTCATGGGCTTCCTTGAAGAAAACGCCCTTGTGTCCGAGATCGATAAATACGATGAGGATGCCGACGCTTCGGTCATGATGACCATTCACTCCGCCAAGGGCTTGGAATTTCCCGTAGTATTTCTTCCCGGTATGGAGGACGGACTTTTCCCGGGAATGCAGACCATGATGGGGGGGCCCGATGAAATGGAGGAGGAGCGAAGACTTGCCTATGTGGCGATTACCAGAGCCAAGAATAAGCTCTATCTGCTTCGCGCCAAAAACCGTATGCTTTACGGACGGACAGGGGCGAATCCCCCCTCCCGATTCATTGAGGAGATCCCCGCGGAGCTTGTGGTGGAGGATGCGCCTTACACTCCTCCCGCCTATGACCGACGTCCCAAAACCTATTTCAGCGCATCGGCAGAGAGCAACCGCCCCGATTTCTCGGACGGCGGCTTTACCCTCATGCAGAAGCCAAGAGCAATGAGCGGAGAAAAGCCCCCCGTGCTCTCGGAGGGCGACCGTGTCCGCCACTTGACCTTTGGGGAGGGAGAAATTCTTTCGGTCCGTCCTATGGGCTCGGACACTCTATATGAGGTGGTCTTTGACCGCTTCGGCACCAAAAAGCTTATGGGTAATTACGCCAAGTTGAAAAAAATTTCGAATACATAATACATAAGGTACGGAAAATTCCGTACCTTTTTTGTTACAGATTGTCAAACACGGTTTCAACGATTTTATGAGCTCCCTCGGGGGAATACCTCCAGCGATCCAGGCGCGCCGTTTTTTTACAGTCGATGAAATATTTTAATTCGCTGCGTGGCGGCTCTCCCTTGTAGGAATCAATGAGGACCAGCTTGATTTTCATGCGGTCGGGAATGATGCTTTTGATGTATACGGCGGCGTACTGTCCTACCGTTGCCAAGGCACGGTCGTTCTCGCCCTCACGAAGCTCGGCAAGCCCCGCGAGATTGGGGGATAGCTCCACAAATACCCCATAGTTTTCCACGCTCCGCACAATGCCCGCTACAGTCTGACCGGCTTCAAACGAAGCAGCGTTTTCCTCCCAGGTGCCGAGAAGCTCCCGCATGCTGACAAAAATTCTTTCTCTCTGACGGTCGATGCTTTTGACGACGGTGTACACGGTCTGTCCCACCCGCAATCGATCGGAGGGATGGGAAATGCGGGAGATGGAGATGGTGTCCACAGATAAAAGGGAAGAGAGTCCGCAGCCCACGTCCACAAAGGCACCGAAGCCCTCCATGTGAGTCACGGTGGCGGGAATGATGTCCCCCGGACAGAGCAGCGATACATAGTTGCGATAGCATTCTACCTGTGCCGCTCGTCGGGAGAGTCTGGCTACCGTCTCACCATTTTTATGGGTAAAGCCTATGACCTTGAAGCAAACGGGCTTTCCTACCCGCGTAATGATGGCAATATCCTTTGGCTCCTCCCCCCGACGGCAAAAGAGGGCCTCGTCCCGCTCAATAATCCCTCGAATGCCGTATAGGTCCACGTGCAAGCAAAGATCGCTGTCACAAAGAAGAGCCGTGGATTCCAAGATTGTTCCCTCGTTCATTGCTCGTTCCAGCCCTTGAAGAGAAGAGATATATTCCCGATTTTCGGCCCGACGGATAAGAGTCCCCTCGGGGGCGTACAAATGATCCATGAATTTCTTTGACCTCCGTTTTTTTGATTTGTTATAATCTATGCGAAACGGGGGATGGGATATGCTCCCACAAAAAAATATTTTTAAAATTAAAAATGAGCATTTGAAAGGAAAACGGGTGATTTTGCGAGAAAACGAGAGCTTTAATAAACATAAATTAAATTCCTTAAAAAACTTTTCAAAAAACACTTGACAAGAGGGGGAACTCATGATATAATAGGCGAGCATGAAAAAATATTAACAAACATTTTGGAGGATTTTGCAATGTCAACTTTTATGGCAAAAGCAGAAACGGTTGAGCGCAAGTGGTACGTCCTCGATGCTGCTGGCAAGCCCATGGGCAGAGTCGCAGCGGCAGCCGCTACCATTCTTCGCGGAAAGCACCGTCCCGAGTTCACCCCCCACGTGGATTGCGGTGAGTTCGTTATCATCATCAACGCGGACAAGGCAGTTCTGACCGGCAGAAAGCTGGAGCAGAAGTACTACCGCCGTCACAGCGGTTACATCGGCGGTCTGAAGGAAGTTCAGTACAAGACCCTGATGGCAACTAAGCCCGAATTGGCTATGGAGCTTGCAGTAAAGGGAATGCTACCCCACAACAGCATCGGCGCAAAGTCTATCACCAGACTGAAGGTATTTGCAGGCGCTGAGCATACGCACGCGGCACAGAAGCCCGTAGCGATCGAGATTAAGTAAGGGAGGACGCAAACATGTATACCAGCTCTAAGCCCTATTTCTACGGAACCGGAAGAAGAAAGAAGTCCGTTGCGCGTGTTCGCATCGTTCCCGGAACCGGTGTGATCACCATCAATAAGAAGGACATCGACACCTACTTTGGTCTCGAGACCCTGAAGCTGATCGTTAACCAGCCCTTCGGCGCAACCGCTACCGAGGGTAAGTTCGACATCATCGCTACCGTTAACGGCGGCGGTCTGTCCGGACAGGCAGGCGCGATCCGTCACGGATTGGCTCGTGCTCTTGTTCAGGCTGATGAGAACTACAAGCCCGCTCTGAAGGCAGCAGGCTTCCTGACCCGCGACCCTCGTATGAAGGAAAGAAAGAAGTACGGCTTGAAGGCCGCTCGTCGCGCACCTCAGTTCTCGAAGAGATAATCAAAAGACACCCACAAGGTTGTTTATGTATGGCATCCATCGTTCGATGGATGCCTCTCTTTTTGTTTTGAAGTGGGTGTCTTTTGATTATCCCGCCTCATACTGAGGCTGGCGAAACCGCAGGATTTCGCCATGTCGGGCTAAAAATATGCCACTGGCATATTTTCTTAACGCCCTCACAGTTCACAAAGAGAGATAGTTTGAGTTCAAAAACGATTGAATTTGTAAAAACTCTGTCGTCCTATTTACTTTTCACCGTTTTTATGGTATAATACAACTAATCGGTAAACTTGAATTTGTATAATACTAGTATAATACTAAGTAATGGAAATTTTAGGGTACAATTTATGGAGGTAGTGAAAATGACAGGACATGAAAAAATGCTAGCGGGATATTTAATTTACGACCCATTCACGGAAGGGATGCCCGAAGAACGAACAAGGTAACATCATCTATGCAAATTATATAATGATACATTTGAAACAGAAATAGAAAAACGCGGGGAAATCTTGGATGAACTAATGCCGAATAGAGGTAAAAACGTCTATTTACAAGGACCTATTTATTTTGATTTTGGAACTAACATTTCCATGGGTGACAATAGTTATGCGAATTTTAATTTTACAGTGTTAGATGAAGGAAACGTTACGATTGGAAAGTCGGTG
>JAZSIF010000022.1:0-25558 GCA_045533675.1 Eubacteriales bacterium
GGCGGTAAAAAAACAAAAATCTCTTAAGTTTCACCAAAAAATCTCTTGCAATTTTAAAAAAACTGTATTATAATATCAAAGCTGTCAAATAGATGGCCCGTTGGTCAAGCGGCTAAGACGCTAGCCTCTCACGCTGGAAACATGGGTTCGATTCCCGTACGGGTCACCAAAAAGAAGAAGGATGCACATGGTGCATCCTTCTTCTTTTTGACACCGCACGGATTCCCATACAGACCTTTTCTCTCACAAAATTCTCCTGCCAAAAAGAAAACCAAAACAAGGCTACAAAAATTGGGTACATCCGTTGCGGATCTTGCCTGCATTTTTTTGAACAAAAAATACGTACTCTACGTCATTTTCTTTACGCTTCTTGATTCCTTTGGCGTGATTCTTTTGGAAAAGATCAATTTCTTTACCTATATTCCAAGCGATCTTATGGTAACCGAGCTGATCGGCTATCGATTGCTCTCGGCAGTGGTCTCGGGGATCTTGCTGGGCATTTGTTTGGGAATCATGTTAAAAATCGGTTATTCCTCCAGGGGCATGGATATTGTCGCCTGTCTGGTTCACAAATGGAAGCCACAAATGAACGTGGAGCGCGTCATCAGCATTTTTGCTTATTCCATCGTAGGACTCTCCTTTTTGTATACCGTGACCTGACCAGTATTCTCTTATCCGCCGTACAGATCTTTGTATGCGAACGGATGATATCCACTCTCCTGAGGCGAGATCGTTTTGCCGTGGAGGTCAAGATCATTACCAAGCATCCCGAAACGATCCGAGACGAAATCCTATACAAGCATAAGCACAGCGCAACCATCGCAAGAACCACGGGACTTTTTTCGGGAGAGGAAAATTTTATGGTCTTCTCGGTCATGAGCATTCGGGACATTCCCTCTTTGATGAACACCATGAAAAAGTACCCCGACACATTCGTTTATTTTTTTCGACAAAATGAGAGTCCAAAGCGATTTTCATTTTAACGAAGAAGGAATGGGCGGAAGAATTTCCGCTTTTGAATGATGTTTTATTTTCAAATAAAGGAATCTGTCCGTTCTTTAAAAAAGCAGCGATATCGCTGCTTTTTTGTTGAAAAGATAGAAATTCGCGTCAAATAACAAAAAGTTCACCAAACTGTCACCTTCATATGCTATACTAAAATCGAACGCATAAGAAAGGAACCACCCTTTATGGAAAACAAAGGAAAAATTAAAATCATCGTTACCTTCGCCATTCTCTTTTTAGTCTTGTCGGTCTTAATCCTGCTCATTTTCTTTGCGGGAAAAAAATCATACGTGGTGCGGTTTGAGCTAAACGGAGGAACGTTGATTAGCGGCTCTTTGGAGCAGCACGTCATTCAAGGACAGGATGCCGTACCGCCCACAGCGGTCAAAGACGGTGCATTTCTGCGTGGCTGGAGCGCGCCACACAAGCAGATTACCAAGGACATGGTGATTGAGGCGGTATGGGACTATGAGACCACCCCGGGACTCATCTACTCGATAGGAGAAACGCAAAACTTTGCCGAGATTGCGGGAGCGCACAAATACATACAAGGAGAGGTTTACTTAGGCTCCTATTACGGAGACAGGAAAATTCTCGGTATCCAATCCAATGCCTTTGCCAATTGCCAAGGGATTACCAAGGTCTACCTGCTCAACGGTCTGCTTCACATCGGAGACGGGGCTTTCTCGGGCTGTACCTCTCTTTCCGAGATTGAAATTCCCAAGACCATCATTCGCATCGGCAACGATGCCTTCCGAGGATGTGAGGCGCTGGAAGCGGTTTTGCTGCATCCCGGTCTTGCAGAGATCGGAAACGGAACCTTTGAGGGCTGTACCGCCATTTCCGCAATTGAAATTCCCGAAAGTGTTACCAAAATCGGAGACGGTGCCTTCCGAGGATGCGAATCCTTAGAAACGCTGGTACTCCATGAGGGTCTTTTGGAGATCGGCGCCAATGCTTTTGAGGGGTGCATCGGTCTGAAAGAGGTGGTATTGCCCGCAAGTCTCGTTAAAATCGCCGAGAATGCCTTTGCCGGATGCGATAATCTGGTGATCACCGTCACCCCTGCCCCAGCCGAGGATGAGATTGAGAGCGGGGATGAGAAAGACCCCGATGACCCTTACGCCGAGTGGGAAAAGGGCTGGCAAGGAAGCGCCGAGGTCATATGGCCCAATGGTTGGACGCCCGATGAGCTTCCCGAGGGCAGTGATTCCTCCAATGACGGTGAGTCCTCCGACAACAATGAATCCCCCGACGATAGCGAGTCGGATTCCGAGCCCGCCGTTGGTGTATAGGAGGTCATCGTATGCACGTCATGCTAATGGTTGGCATTACCACCTTTGTATTTCTCATCTCTCTCTGTTTGCTGTGCGTCTTTCGTGAAAAGCTGAACAATCCCATCATCAATCCGTTGTTCGTCGCATCTGCCGCCATCCTCATTTTTTGTTGGAATTATGCCACGTTTGATTACCGCGGTCCAAAAACCGGCTTTATTACCCTGGAAAATATCAGCCCTTACATCTGCTCGGTCATTGCGGTCTCCCCCCTGCTGAACAGAAAGGTAAAGGAATATGCCTACGCCGCCATTGCCTATCTCAGCTTTGGCATGTTTCTCGCTCTGCTTCTCAGTCCGGAGTTTGAATATCTGCTCAACTACCAACATGAGAGCAAATTTTGGCACGTCAGCGAAGCCGCATGTCACGTGATTATGGGAGTTTACGGCTATTACCTGATTCTCTCAAACAAGATAAAGCTGAATCTGAAGAGCTTTGGAAAGGCTGTGATATTCATGTATGGCTCGGTAGGCTTTGGCGTTTTTCTAAACTACTTCTTCCACACCTCCTTTTTCGGAATGAACATGCACGGCAAATACGCCATCTATTTTTTAGACATCTTCGGAAGCTTCGAGATCACCCTGCTTGCTTACCTTTTGGGGATTTTGGCAACCCTCGCCCTCGGCTTTTTGACAGGCTCGCTCCTTGACCGTCTCAGTCGTCCAAAGAAAAAGCATGCGGATTCTGTCAACGAATAAATCGAAAGACGGCTCCGTCCTCGCACATCAAGGAGACTCTTCTCCGAAAAAAGAACACAGACCCTAAGGGTCTGTGTTCCTTTTTATTACCTTGCACGTGCCATTAAAGATTGTAGTACTTCTCAAATTCCGCGGGATGAGGAATCTTGGAAAGCTCCATGCACTCGGCTCTCTTGGTCTTGATCAGGTTTGCGATCAGCTCCTTCGGGAATACGCCGTTTGCGGTGAGGTAATCATTGTCCGCTTCCAAAGCATCGAGAGCTTCGGGAAGCGACGTGGGCAATCCCTTCAACTTCGCCTTCTCCTCATCGGAAAGGTGGAACAGGTTGAAGTCGTAGGGACCCCATCCCTCTGCGTGAGGATCGATCTTGTTCTTGATACCGTCAAGACCCGCCATAAGGATCGCGGCATAGCAGAAGTAGGGGTTACAGGTAGCGTCGGGGTTGCGAAGCTCAAAGCGGCGCTTGTCGGGGCTCTTAGCATACGCGGGGATACGAATGACCGCCGAGCGGTTAGAGGTCGCATACCCTACCGTAACGGGAGCCTCAAAGCCGGGAACCAGACGCTTGAAGGAGTTAGTAGAGGGATTGGTAATGGCGCAGAGAGAAGCAATGTGCTTAAGAAGCCCACCCATAAAGTAGTGAGCTGTCTTGGAAAGGTGCGCGTATCCGTCATCATCGGAGAACACAGGCTTGCCGTCCTTCATGAGGAGCATATGAACGTGCATACCGCTTCCTGCTTCGCCGTAAATGGGCTTGGGCATGAAGGTAGCCGTCTTGTCATATTTGAGAGCCGTATTGTGGATGATATACTTGATCATCATGGTTGCGTCTGCCATATGAACGACCTCACCCAGCTGAGGCTCGATCTCGAACTGACCCGATGCGGCAACCTCGGGATGATGGTAGTTAATCTCGATCCCCGCGTCCTTCATGTGCATGCACATTTCACTGCGGCACTCATAGGAAACGTCAAAGGGCTTGGCAATATGATAGTTCTTCTGCTTGGGTACGATTACACCCTTGCCGTCGAGTGCGCTGTTCCAATAGGACTGCTTCGCATCGACAGACGCGCTGACGCACTTCGCGTCGACGCTCCAATTGACGTTGTCAAAGAGATAGAACTCAAACTCGGGAAGAATATACATGGTATCCGCGACACCGCTGTCCTGCATTGCCTTGACAGCTGCCTTAATGATATTTCTCGGATACTGGGGCAGAGGACGGTTCTCGGGATTGTCGATGATCATCGCGTTACCCGTCATGGAGAGTGTGGGAATGGAGCAGAAGGGATCGACCACTGCCGTGTCGGGATCGGGGATGAATACCATATCACTCTTTTCCACCACCGCATAGCCATAGTTCGACGCGTCAAAACCAATACCGCTGCGCATCGTCTCCTCCGAGAAATTCTCCGCTGGGATCGTTACATGGCGGTACTGACCGTTGATATCGACCATCTTGAAGTCCACCATTTTAATTCCCTGCTCCTTGATCAGAGCAAGAATATCCTGTACGCTTTTTGCCATTTTTTAAATCTCCTTCATTTTTTACTGCCAAATCGACAGCAGTTACCTGAGAAAATTATACCATTTTTAAGGTGTAATGTCAACAAGTTTTATACCGACTTTTTGAAAATTATTACGTCAAGGCATTTTTTCAAGACAAACAAGACAACATCTGGCTCTATCATTTACGTTTATGTCGTATCCGTAAGTGTTTTGGCGGCGGATAGAGTGGAGGGACAAGTCACACCGTAGAAAAAACATCCCGATGGGTCTGTGTTCTTTTTTGGTTGCGGAGGTGGGATTTGAAAGACCCACTCGGAAGTTGTAGGCAACCAGCCCACCCGCAAATTACCCGTGGAGTCTAACAGTCTCGCGCCCGCTTCTGTCAGATGCCCGATGCGTCACCCACCCCCAAAACTCTCTCCCGAGAGGAGAAAATGCACATATCCCGCCAGAGTGTTGAGATATGCTACGTCCTTTACATGTGGCTCGCCCGCAAGGACCGCCTCATAGAAATGAGACACACTCCAACGCATGGGTACGTTGAAAATGTAAGGAGTAACCCATGAGAACCAAACGGGAAAAGCGAGTATTCTTTGACAAAGCCCACGTATTCCCCCGCAAGTACAAGAATTTGAACAACATTCCTCACTGGCACACCGAATATGAACTGATTGCGGTGGAAAAGATCAAGGAGGGCGATAAGACCATGACCGAGATCTCTCGAAGCTGTGGCTTCAACACCATCCGCAATTTCAATCAAGTCTTTAAGGATTTCACGGGGTATTCCCCAAAAAATCTTCCAAAATCCTATCGGTTTGTCCAAGACATGAGGGAGTATACCGATAAGGGATTTGACCCGACTCTGGCTGTTACCTCGGTCGTTCGCACGTGATGTTTCAAGTATCAATACACAAAAGCCTTCCCTTGGGGGAAGGCTTCTTGCTTACAGTTTTATTCATGTTTCATTGCCGTAAATTGTACATCCAACCAGTCAATACGTGCCAAGAGCCACTCATAGGTCTTCATGGCAAAGGGCTTTTGCGCGTTCTTTCGTTCACACATCTGGCTGTCCTCTTGGAAATCGGTGGCATAGACATCCGATATCCTAATCATCATTTGAACGGTGTTTCGGAAATGTCGGCTGTTCGCCGCAACCTCTTCCCATACATCCCCCACCATTGCACGGAACCACTCATGATTCATCATCATAACGTAGAACACCGATCGCTCGGCGGTAAAGTATTGGTCCGTAGGCACAAACTCGGTGGTATTAAAGATCACAAAAGTCCAGTTGTAATCCCACGGGCAGGCAAAGGTCAGCTTACCCGTTCCATCCTCAGAAAGGTCCACGTAGAAGTAAGAGCTCTTCTTAAAGGCATCAAAATTACATACCAGATCGGCAAAGATATGCATTCTCGCCATGGAATCCACATCCACCTTGCGGATTGCAGCCCGTGCTTTTTTGACGATCATCTCCTTATTCCTTCTCTTTTTATTGTATTATTTATGAGAAATATTATCAATATACTCCAAAAAATCAGCAAAATCCCGCCGCAATCATGCGACGGGATTCTCATTCAAACGTTTTTCACTTGACCTCGGCACCCACCGAGCATTCCTCCGGAATCTCCTCCGAGGACTCCTCACAAGGACTCTTTTTTGCCTTGCGGTCCTTTATGAGCCAAGGCAGATACGCCAAGAAGAACATCAGGGTAATGACAGCCGCCATCACCAAAATACGAACCAAAAAGTTGGGAGGTAAGAAATCAAGGATTGAGGGGGTAGACTCGGGCTTTGCCATATAGAGGTAGTTGGCACCCGGTCCGATCAGCTCGTTAGCAAAATATGCAATCACAGCTAAGATCGCCATCCCTGCGTAGGACTTTACCATGGATTTCAGCGTGGGGCGCATCTTATGGACAAAGATCATATAGAAGATGGCAATGTAACCCGTGGTATGCTCCAGCCAGAATTGATAGAAGCGGAAGCGTGTGGGACCCGTAAAGGTTATGACTGTGGGGGTAATGAGAGCAAACACGGTTCCCGAGAAGAGCCAGAAGTAGGAAATGTCAAAGAGAGTCTGACTTTTTCCGATGAGCATATAGCTGCAAAAAATCACCGACCATCCGCACACCGTGATGGGGAGATGGTCCACGGGGTTGGCGCCTAACGAGGGAACACCCACCAGTCGCCAGAAATAGGACATTTCCGAGACAATCATGGTAAATGCCAACACGTATCGGAAGGTCTTTTCATGCTTTGATTCCCGAATCTCTTCGCGGAATTTCCCAAGCAAAAGAATCACACCCACCATTAAAAGAATCGGAATAAAATGAGCAAGGGTAAAATTCGAAAATTCCTCTTCAGTACCCGCGCCGAAGAAGTATACAAAAAAGTCTTTGATTTTTTCCATACAAGGCCCTCCTTCTTTATGTCATTATTATATAGCAAACCCGAATATTTGTCAAGTTCCTATTTCCTTCTTCTGCTCTCTCTGTATTCCGTAGGACGCATTCCCATGACACGCTTGAATTGCCGTATAATGCACGTCGCTCTTATAGCCACAGCGCAGAGCGATGCTGCTCACCGACTTGTCGGTGTTCCGCAGGAGATCCCCCGCGCGCTGCACCCAAGCAGGGCTTCGCACCACCAGTAACATATAATCCCCCGATTCCTTTGGACTGTCAATGACGAAATCCTTGGGGTGATGATCGTTATATCCCTATTTCGTAATATTCATAAGCTCTCCATAAAGCACAAAGGATCGGTATAAAAAAGCGCCAAGAGGCAGCTTTGCTCCTTGGCACTTATTTTTTATTGAATCGGCTCATGTTTCTCGTGGGGGACAACGGTAAGACTCTTGCCCTCGAAGATCTCTCGCGCGTTGCGGGAAAAATCGGCGCAGGTCAGATTCCTCTCACGGGTGATCCTCTTGGTATTTCCGAAGCCCAGCTCATAGAGCCACGCTCCATTATATCCGACACGGCAAAGGGCATTGTAGATTTCCTTCCAATCCATCGCTCCCTCGCCGGGAAGCCAGTGGCGCTCGTCAATCAGGTCATAGTCCGACACGTGGGTGGTGGCGATCTTATTCCCTACCCGCTCGATAAAACGGATGGGATCCTCGCAAAGGAGGTGATTGGTATCAAAGCATACCCGCAGATCGGGATGCGACGAAAGAAGCTCCAGAACTTCATCGGAATTTTTTCCGAGGCAGGTTCTGGGCAGATTTTCCACGCAAAGCACACCGCCGACGACTCCCGCCACCTCGGTAAGTGCCGCAAGGCTTTTCTTAGACTGTTCCATTCTCACGGCTCTGATCTCATCGGGGATCGGCTCCGTGCTGGGATGAACCACGTAGTGGCAAATGCCCATGTCTGCCGCCATACGGATATGCTCGGACTGACGGCGGACGTATGCCAAGCGACGATCCTCGTCTCTGGTGGCAAGATTGTATTCGGGAAACGGCAGGTGATAACTCCACAGATCCACCCCGTATTTTCTCGCAAGTCGGGCAACCTCGGAAAGGCCTACTCCCTCCAGCACCCGCTCTCTGCCCACGCTGATCTCAATTGCCTCAACCCCTGCCTGGGCATAAGCGGCAAACAGCGCTTCATCCACGATTTTTCCACAGGAAGAAAGTCCGATCTTCATGATATAGCTCTCCTTTATTCAAACAGGGGGGTTGAAAAATATCGCTCGGCAGTATCGGGCAGAACGGTAACCACCGTCTTTCCCTTACCCAGACGCTTCGCCAGCTTCAGGGCGGCGGCTACATTGGTGCCACTGCTGATGCCGCACATGATTCCCTCACGGGATGCCAGCTCCTTGGCGGTGCGGATCGCCTCCTCATCCTTGATAATACAGACTCCGTCGTAAATATTCTGATTGAGAATATCGGGAATCAAACCGTCGCCAATACCCATCTGCACGTGGGTACCAATGGAGCCACCCGACAAAATGGCAGCATTTTCGGGCTCGACCGCCCAAATGGTCATATCGGGATTTGCCTCCTTGAGGGTCTCACCGATACCCGTAATGGTTCCGCCCGTGCCGATGCCCGAGCAAAAGCCGTGAATGGGTCCCCCCACCTGCTCGAGAATCTCTCTGCCCGTGCCACTTCTTTGAATGGCGGGATTAGCGGGATTTTCAAACTGCTGAGGGACAAAGACGTTGGGATCCTCCGCCCTCATGCGAAGCGCCATCGCCAGACATTCCTCGATGCACAAACCGATGTTTCCATCATCGTGAACAAGAATCACCTCCGCGCCGTAATGCTCCACCAGCTTCCGTCTCTCCTCACTGACCGAGTCGGGCATGATGATCTTTACCTTGTATCCCCGCACCGCGCCGACCAAGGAAAGACCGATTCCCTGGTTTCCGCTGGTAGGCTCTACGATAATGGTATCGGAAGTGAGCAGTCCCTTCTGCTCGGCATCAAGGATCATATTGAAGGCGGTTCTCGTTTTGATCGAGCCGCCCACGTTCAAGCCTTCGAATTTGACGAGAATTTCCGCATCCTCGGGAGAGGTCATGTGCTGGAGTCGAATAATGGGGGTATTTCCCATGGCATCTAAAATCGTATTGCAAATCATTCTAAATGGTTCCTTTTTAATAAGATATTACTTATTATATCACGTACCTATTGTTTTGTCAACGATTTAGAAATGAGATTTAAAAAACCATCTCCCTGTTAAAAATATTTCAACGATAAAATAAAAAATGACCTCATGCGAGGTCATTTTTTTATTATTTTTTTCTGTCGGGAACAAGGAACATAAATACAAGGGAACTGAGAAGTAGCATCATGGGATAGAAGAGATGGGAAATCACTTCAAAAGCCCCAAGCTCCAGACCCATGGCACTGACCGCAGACAGTGCTACCAACATTTGGGCACCGTAGGGCAGAATCCCTTGGAAGATACAGGAAAAAGTATCCAGAATGGATGCGGTCTTTCTGGGAGGAATGTCGTATTCCTTCGCCATTTCCGAGGCGATTGGGTTTGCCATGACGATCGCCACCGTGTTGTTAGCGGTAGAAATATCCATCAATCCCACCAGAAGTCCGATGCCAAGCTGTCCGCCCCTCTTTCCTCTAAACACGCGGCGAATACCGTTGAGCAGAGACTGGAAGCCGCCCGCCTCACGAATCACAGAGCAAAGTGCCGCCACCAGCACTGCCACCATGGAGGTCTCGAACATGCCGGTGACACCACCGCCCATGCTTTCCAAAAGTGTGGGGAAATCCAAGGCTCCCGTGGCAAGCATAATAATGCAGCCTGTGACAATTCCGATGAGAAGCGTTAGGAATACGTTGATGCCCACAATGCCTCCGATCAGCACGAGAAGATACGGAATAATTTGAATGAGATTATAGGGTTTCGTTTCCATGGGCTGAATATCCGCCTGCAGAGAGAGGACAAGAATGAGTCCAAGGGTTACGATCGCCGCCGGCAAAACGATGGCGAAGTTGGTGCGGAACTTATCCTTCATGGCACATCCTTGACCGTTGCAGGCTGCAATGGTGGTGTCGGATACAAAGGACAGATTGTCACCAAACATGGCGCCTCCCACCACTGTGCCCACACACAGAGGCAGTGAAAAACCTGAAGTAGTGGCGATCGCCACCGCAATGGGAGTAATGAGGGTAATCGTGCCCACCGAAGTTCCCATGGCAGTGGAAACAAAGCAGCTGACAATAAATAGAACGCAGACCGCAAAGCGAGGGGGAACAATAGATAAGAGGAAATATGCCACGCTTTCGGCACTGTTTCGTCCAACTACCCCCACAAAAACGCCCGCCAGAAGGAAGATGAGCAGCATGGTAATAATATTTTTGTCTCCCACGCCCCGTCCCATCAGCGAAAGCTTTTCCTCAAATTTGATCCCCCTGTTTTGCAGACACGCAACAAGGAGGGAAACCAAGAAAATCACCACAATCGGGACCTTGTAAAAGCCCATGGGAATCTTCAATATGTATTCAAAAGTGATTCCCAGACCCAAATACAGCGCGATAAACACTCCAATGGGCAGCAGCGCCCATACGTTTCCTTTTTTCATACCGTCCATCCTTTCAAAGAGGTCGTCTTTTTATTTTTTCCATTATACCACGAATCGGATGCGGTGTCAAGATTACAAAACCAACCCGAGCCTCATCGATGTCCGAATATTATTCCAAAAACTTCTTGATTTTTTGAGCATTGATCTTCTTCTGTTTCTCCCTTTGTCCATCATCGGATTTTGCCGGATTTGTTGACGATTGTTAACCTGTTTTTAAATTATAAAGCAAAATTACTACTCTGTCTATCCTCATTTTCCAATAAACATCTGCGTCCAATAATTCCCGTCAGCAACATAGCCCACACCGATCTGCGTAAATGAAGTGCTCAAAATATTTGCTCGGTGACCCGAGGAATTCATCCACGCGTTCACAACCGCTTGTGGGCTTGCCTGTCCCCGCGCTATATTTTCCCCCGCGCTTCTGTATGTGATACCAAAATTCTTCATCATCTGAAAAGGCGTTCCATATACAGGGCTTGTGTGAGAAAAATATTTGTTATCCTTCATATCCTGTGATTTATGGCGCGCAACGCGACTCAATTCCCAGTTATATGTAAGTTCCTTTAATCCTTTCTGAATTCTGATCTCATTCACAAGCCTGACGACCTCTTTTTCATAGCTTAAAACTGAGGAGTCGGTCATAGGTATCGTTAAAACCTGTCCCGGATAGATCAAGTTAGGATTCGATATCTGCGGATTTGCCGCCTTGATCTCACTTAGCCCCACTTGATATTTTACAGCGATTTTCCACATAGAATCGCCCGATACTACCGTGTGAGTCGTAGATGCCGATGTGCTTATCGCGAGCATACTGACGCTCATAATAGCGATTAACAAAAAAACAAACAGCTTTTTCATCTGTTGTACCTCCATATATTAATTTGAAAGCATAACATAATCGATCTCGAATCATATGTTATCTTTCTCATATATTATAACATATTTCGCGCTATCATTCAAAGGTAAGTTCAGGAAACATTCCGACTTCGCATAGCTCAGGCGCTGTGAGTACGTGACTGGCAAGCATGGTGTCACTGATCGGAAACAAGAAAAGGCGCCAACGAAAAAAGCAGGTCGTTTGACCTGCTTTTTCGTTGTGGTTAGAGGTCAAAATGACAACTCAAAAAATAGGTTCTATAATGAATGTTGGGGTGAAACCAACATTTATTATAGAACCATTACTTTTCAATCTTAAAACAAAAAATGCTTTTTGCCGTGGCAAAAAGCTACATCAAATATCTTTTCACTATTACCTATTACATCCAAAAATTTCCTCGGCAGAGGGAGAGAAAAGTGAAGAGTGAAAAGTGAAGAGGTAAAAAAATATCCTCGGAACAAGTCCGAGGAATTTTTTGGTTGCGGAGGTGGGATTTGAACCTCACGACCTCCGGGTTATGAGCCCGACGAGCTACCAAGCTGCTCTACTCCGCGATATAATTCCCTTACGTTTACCGTATTGGTGCCGGTGACCGGGGTCGAACCGGTACGATACTTACGTATCACGGGATTTTAAGTCCCGGGCGTCTGCCTGTTCCGCCACACCGGCATACTGCCGTGGGAGCGTGCTCTTCCCGTTTGCCCCACTATTATACCACACATGTCCCCTCTTGTCAACCCAATTTCAGTTTTTTTATAAAAACTTTTTATTTTTTCTTTTGTCCTCTCGCATATTTACTTGCTTCTTGTCAAGAAAGGTCGCTATCCGTCATCGGACAGCGACCCCTTTTTACTTCTCCTCCCTTTGCAACTCCCGAAGTGCTTTCCACAAGCGATCTATGTCCGAGTGCCGATTGGTAATTCCAAAGCTAACCCGCACGGCGCCCGTCTCAGGCGTGCGCAAAGTCTTATGCGCCAAAGCGGCGCAATGATACCCGCTCCGCACACAAATTCCCGCTTTATTCAACCAAGCTCCTACCTCTTCCGAAGTCCTTCCTTTCATGTCAAACAATAGAATCGGTCCCTCGTACTGGGGTACATAGAGCCGAATTCCTTCTGTATTTCCCAGCATCTCCTTAGCATACCTGCTAAGCCACCTCTCATAGGCGGAAACATTTTCAATTCCAATTCGTTCCAGTGTTTTGATTCCCTCCGAAAGCCCCACAATAGAAGGGGTAGGAAGGGTCCCCACCTCGTACCGCTCGGGCAGTTGATCGGTCATCATCCCTTCAAGAGAATACACACCGTTTCCACCCTGAAACACGGTCTCGGGGCAAATTCCCTTTCCCAGTATCAAAACACCGCAGCCTTGGGGTCCCAGCAATCCTTTATGCCCAGGGATACAAAGGGCATCAATTCCCCACTCGTCCACTCGGATCGGAAGATGTCCCGCGCTCTGCGCGCCATCCACCACCAAAAGCAATCCATGAGCATGACAGCACTGCGCGATCTCACGAATGGGGAACTCCAGCGAGCAAATATTTGACGCATGGGTACACACCAGCACTTTACTTTCCTTTTTCAAAACCTTTTCGATCTCTTCGCACACATTGATCGGCTCACTGCCATTTCCTGCGCCGCTCCGAAAGGTATCGGTTTTGATTTTCCCCTCCTGCTCCCACTGATACAACGGTCGCCAAACCGCATTATGCTCCATATCCGAAAGGATCACATGATCTCCTTCATGCGCCAAGCCCTTTAGCGCAAGATTCAACGCATAGGTCGTATTCATAGTAAACAAAATCCGTTCGGGGTCTGCCACACCAAAAAATGAAGCCAATTTCTCCCGACACTCATACACCTTCTCTGCCGCTTTCATGGAAAGGGCATGGGTACCTCTTCCGGGATTCCCCCCATAATCATAAAGGCATCGAGCAACCTCATTCCGAACCGCCACGGGCTTCGGGTAGCTGGTTGCGGCGTGATCCAAATAGATTAGTCCCCTGTGTTCCATTGCTTCACCGAAATCCGAGCTGTATCCAGCACGTACTGAATATTCTTCATTTGCTCACAGGAAAAGGAGAGTCCGTAAGCGCAGCCGTGACGAGAGGAGGAATCTAATTTTATGACCTGTGACGGAATTGCGGCAGCGGCAAGCGCCTTTTGGGCACGCATAGCCCCGCTTATCGATCCGATTTCCGCAGTACACCTACGATAGGTTCTTTCCATCGCTTCACCTCCTTCGTTGTCAGTATATGACTATCTCTGTCGAACGGTCTCCAAATAACAAAAAAATGCTTGCGATAATCGCAAGCATTTTTTGCCCCAGAGGATTATTCTGCGTCCGTCTTGTCCGCTTTCTTTTCCTTCTTCTCAGCCTTAGCCTCGGGCTTTACGTAGTCGATCAGGCGAACAATCGCCATCTCTGCTCCGTCGCCTCTGCGAGGACCAAGCTTGAAGATCTGGGTATATCCGCCGTTACGCTCTGCATACATAGGAGCCAGCTCACCAAATACCTTGGTTACAACGTCCTCCTTGGTAATGTATGCCATTGCGGCGCGGCGACTTGCAAGAGTGTTCTTCTTGCCAAGCGTAATCATTTTTTCAGCCATGGAACGGACTTCCTTTGCTCTCGTCAAAGTGGTCTCAACCTGTCCGTTTTCCAGCAGCAAGGTTACCATACCGCGAAGCATAGCGTTTCTATGAGCGGTAGGTCTGCCAAGTTTTCTAGTTCCGGGCATTTTCTTTCCCTCCTTGTCGTATTTCTTGCTAGTAACTCTGCATTCTCAGGCTACGCCTGTCAGATGGATCATTCCTCTTCTTTTCTGAGGTCCAATCCCAAAGAATGCAACTTCTGAATGACTTCTTCCAGCGATTTCTTTCCGAGGTTACGGACCTTGATCATATCCTCCTCGGTGCGGTTCGTCAGATCTTCCACGGTATCAATGCCTGCGCGCTTCAAGCAGTTGAAGCTACGAACAGACATGTCAAGCTCCTCAATGGTCATCTCAAGAACCTTTTCCTTCTTGGTCTCTTCTCTTTCAACCAAAATTTCTACGTTCTTTGCTTCATCGGACAAATCAACAAACAAGTTGAGATGCTCGTTGAGAATCTTGGCGCCGAAGGAAATCGCTTCTTTTGCGGTAATCGTACCGTTGGTTTCTACCTCAAGCAACAGCTTATCGAAGTCGGTGATGTTACCCACACGGGTATTCTCTACCGTAAAGCTTACATTGTGAACAGGCGTGTAGATCGAGTCGGTAAAGATGGTGCCGATGGGAGCCGAAATGTTCGAGCCGCGCATCTGCGCATCCAACTGCTTGTTGCGATCCTGAGATACATAACCTCTGCCTTGATCAAACGTCAGCTCCATGTAGAAGCGATCGTTCTCACCCAACGTGCAGATGTGATGGTCAGGATTCAAAATCTCAATATCGGAATCTACCTTGATGTCGCCTGCGGTCACCTCGCGCTCGCCGATCACGTCGATTACGACGGTCTTCTGCGAGTGGCAGTGAAGCTTTGCAATAATTCCCTTTACGTTGAGAACGATTTCGGTCACGTCCTCAGTTACGCCGGGAATCGTAGAAAATTCATGGAGAACACCGTCGATCTTAATGTTGGTCACGGCATATCCGGGCAAGGAGCTGAGCATAATTCTGCGCAGCGAGTTGCCAAGGGTAATACCAAATCCACGCTCCAGGGGCTCTACGATAAACTTACCGCAGGTGCCATCCTCACTCAGATCAACTGTTGTTATATTGGGTCTCTCAATCTCGATCATTCCAAATAACCCTCCTTAAAATATTTTTGTTCTTCAACAATGATATTGCGACCGGTGTCGCATGAAAAACTCCACGACGCCGGTTTTATTTATGCAGCAGCAGCCGCATAAATAAGGGGCGTATTACTTGGAGTAAAACTCGACGATCATCTGTTCGTTGATTTCGAAGTCAACATCCTCTCTTGCGGGCAGTGCAACTACCTTAGCGGAAAGGTTGGTCTTATCAACGTCCAGCCACTTGGGAGAAATCTTGGTCTGCAGACCCTCTGCCAGAGCCTTGCACTTTGCGGAAGAACGGAAGTTCTCCTTAACGGCAACTACGTCACCGGCGCTGACGATGATGGAAGGAATGTTTACCTTCTTGCCGTTCAGAGTGAAGTGCTCATGGAGAACGAGCTGACGAGCTTCCTTGCGGCTCTCTGCCATACCCATTCTGTATACGACGTTATCCAGTCTGCGCTCGATGAGCTTGAGCAGGTTCTCACCGGTCATGCCCTCCTTGCGGTCTGCCTCTACGAAGTAGTTCTTGAACTGCTTCTCGAGAACGCCGTAGTATCTTCTGGTCTTCTGCTTCTCACGAAGCTGCATACCATACTCTCTCTGCTTCTTGTTTGCTGCGCCGTGCTGACCGGGAGCAGTGCTTCTGCGGTCGATTGCGCACTTTCCAGATGTGCATCTTTCGCCCTTCAGGAACAGCTTGGTTCCCTCTCTGCGGCAAAGCTTGCACGAAGGTCCGGTATATCTTGCCATTTTCTAATACCTCCTGTTTTTGATTAAACGCGTCTACGCTTAGGCGGTCTGCATCCATTGTGAGGAACGGGAGTTACGTCCTTGATCATGGTGATCGAAAGACCAACCGTCTCCAATGCGCGGATTGCGGACTCACGTCCGGATCCGGGACCCTTTACGTATACGTCAACCGACTTCAGACCATGCTCCATTGCTGCCTTTGCTGCGGTCTCAGATGCCATCTGAGCAGCGAAAGGAGTAGACTTTCTGGAGCCCTTGAAGCCAAGCTCACCTGCAGATGCCCAGGAAATAGCGTTTCCGGCAACATCGGTGATGGTGATGATGGTGTTATTGAAGGTTGCGCTGATATGCACAGCACCCTTTTCAATATTCTTTCTTTCGCGGCGTCTCTTGACGACTTTCTTTGTAACTTTAGCCATCTGTCTGCCTCCTTACTTCTTCTTGTTAGCGATCGTCTTTGCAGGACCTTTTCTGGTTCTTGCATTGGTTTTGGTTCTCTGTCCTCTTACCGGCAGACCTTTTCTGTGTCTGATTCCGCGGTAGCAGTTGATCTCAACCATTCTCTTAATGTTGAGTGCTACGTCACGGCGGAGGTCACCCTCTACGGTGTAGGAGTTTTCGATCTCATCACGAAGCTTTGCGATTTCGTCCTCGGTAAGATCCTTTGCGCGCTTGTCGGGATCAATTCCGGTCTTTGCCAGAATATCGTTGGAGCTCTTGCGACCGATACCGTAAATATAGGTCAGAGCGATCTCTACGCGCTTGTTGTTCGGAATATCAACACCAGCTATACGAGCCATACTGTTTATACCTCTCTGTTAGATTTTTCGGCAATCAGCCCTGTTTCTGCTTGTGCTTGGGGTTCTCGCAGATAACCATTACTTTGCCTTTTCTCTTGATGATTTTGCACTTTTCGCAAATCTTCTTTACGGATGGTTTAACCTTCATATTATTACACCAACCCTTTCTTTATTACTTTGCACGCCATGTGATGCGTCCCTTATTGAGGTCATATACGGAAACCTCAATGGTTACACGGTCACCCGGCAGTATTCTGATATAATTCATGCGAAGCTTTCCGGAAATATGAGCCGTTACGATATGCTCATTGGGAAG
The DNA here is from genome assembly GCA_045533675.1 of Eubacteriales bacterium. Lineage (GTDB taxonomy): Bacteria > Bacillota > Clostridia > Oscillospirales > CAG-272 > HGM12713. The sequence goes on from JAZSIF010000022.1 coordinate 17,134, forward strand.
CTTTACCTTGAAGGTTGCGTTGGGCAGCGCCTCAACTACAACGCCTTCAAACTCGATCACGTCATCCTTCGGCACGACAAATCCTCCTCTGTACTTCGTTCTGTGATACGTAATTCAACTTAAAAGCTGGGATCAACCAGCGTCGTGATCACCGCTCCTTGAGAGGTGAGCACCACTGTGTTTTCATAATGCGCCGACAGCTTGTGGTCACGGGTTTTAACCGTCCATCCATCGGGCATCTCGTAAACCTCCTCGACGCCCACGTTGACCATAGGCTCAATGGCGATCGCCATACCTGCGCACAAACGGGTTCCCCGTCCTGCGGTTCCGAAATTCGGAACGTCGGGAGCTTCGTGAAGCTCATGCCCGATTCCGTGTCCGATATATCGCTTCACCACAGAAAAACCTGCACCCTCCACTCGCGCCTGAATGACGCTTCCGACATCACCGATCCGATTTCCGACCTTTACGGCTTCGACGCCGTCAAAGAAGCTCTGTCTTGTCACCTCAATCAGGCGCATGGCTTCTTCACTGACACGGCCGACGGGAATCGTCCTGGCACTGTCTCCGTGGAATCCCTTATAATACGCTCCAACATCGATCTTGACAATGTCGCCCTCACGAAGAATTCGATCCTTGGAAGGAATTCCGTGAATGACCTCGTCGTTGATACTGATACACGCCGAAGCGGGAAATCCGCTGTATCCGAGAAATGAGGGCTTTGCCCCGCATTTCTCGATATACTTGCGAATCAAGCTGTCCAGTTCCCCTGTGCTGATGCCCTCGCGGACGTTCTCACGGGCGACGAGCAATGCCTCACCCGTGATGCGTCCCGCATCCATCATCAGCGAAATCTGAGCTGAATTTTTTAGTTGAATCATGACGCTTACGCCTCAATTTTCGAGAGCGCCTTCATGACCTCGGCTGTTGTGTCCGCTACCTCTTCCTGTCCTTCGACACAAACAAGCAGTCCCTTTGCCGCGTAGTAATCCTTCAGCGGCTCGGTGGTGTCGTGGTAGGTAGTCAAACGCTTCAGCACGGTTTCTGCGGCATCGTCATCTCGGATGTAGAGTGCCGATCCACAGTTATCACAGATGCCTTCGGTTTTAGGTGCCTTATAAGCTACGTGGTAGGATGCGCCGCAGGAGGAGCAGATTCTGCGTCCGCTCATTCTCTCCACGATCTTTTCATCCGCAACCTCGATGCTGAGAACCGCATCGATCTTCACGCCCATCGCATCCAATGCCTCAGCCTGAGGAATGGAGCGGGGGAAGCCGTCCAGGATAAATCCTCCACTGCACTTATCCGAAGAAAGATAATCTTTAATAATTCCGATTACGACTTCATCGGGAACCAGCTGACCGCCGTCCATGTAGGACTTTGCCGTCAACCCCATAGGAGTTCCTTCCTTGACTGCCGCACGGAGCATATCTCCCGTCGAAACGGCGGGAATGTTCCACTTCGCGGAAATCTTTTCGGATTGGGTACCTTTACCCGCACCGGGAGCGCCCATAATGATCAATCTCATAGTTTCCTCCAAACAGATTCGTTGATCGAAATCAATCCAAGAAGCCCTTGTAGTTGCGGAGCGACATCTGAGCTTCCAGATCCCTTACGGTCTCCAGCGCCACACCGACCACGATCATCAAGGAAGATCCGCCAAAGCTCAATACGGCAAAGCGGTTCAACAGAGGATCGAAGTAGTTGGTCACATTGGATACCAACATGGGGAAGCAAGCGATAATCGCTACCAGCAACGCGCCCATCAGGGTCACACGGTTCAATACCTTCTTCACAAACTCGATGGTGGGTCTTCCGGAACGAATGCCGGGGATGGCACCACCGTTGTTCTTGATGTTGTTGGCAACCTCCACGGGGTTGAAGGAAATCATCACGTAGAAGAAGGCAAACGCAATCAGGAGCACTAAGAATAGAACGAAGTAGATCCATGTGTTGGGGCCGAGCCAGTTGTTAACAAACTTCGCAAAGCCGCCGTTTTGATTGGTAAAGCTTGCAATGGTAGGAAGAATCGCAACGATAGAGTTTGCGAAGATGATCGGCATAACGCCTGCCATATTCACCTTCAAGGGAAGGTGAGAGTTCTGTCCGCCATACATCTTGCGACCAACCACACGCTTTGCGTACTGAATCGGGATTCTTCTTTCGGCATCGGACATCCACACAATCAGCACGATCATTGCCGTGAAGACGATGATGCAGCTCAGTGCGCAAACCAGTCCAACCCAGTCGAATCCATATCCAAATGCCTGAGTCCACAGCTGATATACTACGGTGAAGGTTCCCGCAACAATGTTGGCAAACAGGATCATGGAGATACCGTTTCCGATACCCGACTCATTGATCTTTTCCGCCATCCACATAACAAGAGCCGCGCCTGCGCAATAGCAGAGCACCATAATCATACCCTGGAAGAAGTTCAGCTTCACGGTCAGTGCGCTGGAACCATTCAGGTAGATGGTGTAACCGATTGCGGTGACAAGTGCCAAAACAACGGTAATGATACGGGTCAAGGCAGTGATCTTCTTTCTGCCGTTCTCTCCATCCTTAGACCATCTCTCGAGGGCGGGAATGGCGATCGTCAACAGCTGAATCACGATAGACGCCGTGATGTAGGGCGATACACCCAACGCCAACAGCGTTGCCTTTTCAAGTGCGCCACCGGACAGTGTGCTCAGGAACGCGAGAATGGTTCCGTTCGCAAACATATCACCCGAAGCAAGCACGTCAGAACTAACGTAAGGAACGGGAATATTAGCTCCCAAGCGGTAAAGGAAGACGATAAGCAAGGTGAAGAGGAGCTTCTTTTTCAGCTCGGGAACTCTCCAAGCGTTTTTCAGCGTCTTGAACATCCTTATACCTCCTCAGTCTTTCCACCTGCTGCTTCTATCTTTTCCTTGGCACTTGCCGAAAAGACTGTCGCTTTGACAGTTAATTTCTTGGTGAGGTCTCCGCTGCCGAGAATCTTCACGCCGTCCAGCTCCTTGCGAACGAGCTTTGCGTCCAGCAGAGCAGCCAGATCCACAACAGCTCCGTCCTCAAATCTGTTCAGGTCGGATACGTTCACGATTGCGTAGTTCACAGCAAATCTGTTCTTGAAGCCTCTCTTAGGAAGCTTTCTGTAAAGAGGAAGCTGACCTCCCTCAAATCCGGGTCTTACACCGCCGCCGGAGCGAGCGTTCTGACCCTTGTGTCCCTTACCTGCGGTCTTGCCGTTTCCGGAACCGGGACCTCTGCCTCTACGGTATGCGTCCTTCGCGGAACCGTATGCGGGAGAAAGTTCATTCAATTTCATGTCTCTGTCCTCCTTATGCGTTTTCGACCTTGACCAGGTGAGAGATCACCTTGATCTTGCCGGAAAGGACCGCATTGTCCTCATGAACAATGGAGTCACCGATTTTTACAAGTCCCAGAGACTTTGCCGTTGCCTTCTGATTGGGCTTCGCACCGATCAGGCTCTTTACGAGAATTACCTTTTTCATGTTCATTCCCTCCTCAAGCCTTGACCTGGTCAACGGAGATCTCGCGGATCTTAGCAACCTCTTCCGCAGAGCGGAGAGCTTCCAGACCTGCAATGGTAGCCTTGACCACGTTGGTGGGGTTGTTGGAGCGCAGGCACTTCGCACGAATGTTGGAAATACCAACTGCCTCCAGAACTGCTCTCACCTTTCCGCCGGCGATAATACCGGTACCGGGTGCGGCGGGCTTCAGAAGAACCTTGCCGGCTCCGTAGATGCCCACAACCTCGTGGGGAATGGTGGTTCCCTTCAGGGAAACGGTAATCATATTTTTCTTTGCATCCTCAATTCCCTTGCGGATTGCCTCGGGAACCTCAGCTGCCTTTCCAAGTCCTACGCCTACGTGTCCGTTGCCGTCACCGACTACCATCAGTGCAGCGAAACGGGAGATACGGCCACCCTTTACGGTCTTGGAAACACGGTTCAGCGCGACGAGCTGCTCTTTGAGATCCAGCTCAGCCGGGTTAAATTTATTAGCCATGTTAATCCTCCTAAATGATGTTCAATACAAAATTTTGTGTGTTGAACAGTGTACAAACCGGACTGATTGCAAGCGCAATCAGAACTTCAGTCCGCTCTCGCGAGCGCCTTCAGCCAACTCCGATACACGTCCGTGATACAGATAGCCGCCGCGGTCGAATACGACTTCGGTGATACCCTTTGCGACAGCGCGCTCGCCGATCTGCTGACCGACCCACTTTGCTGCCTCCTTGTTTCCGCCGTTACCCTCAAAAGCCTTTTCATGGGTAGAAGCGGCAACCAATGTTACGCCTGCAACGTCGTCAATGATCTGCGCTCTGATGTTCGCATTGGAACGGTAAACGCACAAACGAGGACGAGCAGCCGTGCCAGAAATCTTTGCTCTGACTCTCTTATGTCTCTTAAGACGTGCCTTATTTGCGTCTTTTCTCGATACCATTTGTCTCCACTCCTTTCATTATTTACCGGCTTTTCCGGCCTTACGACGAATGTATTCGTCAGAATATTTAACACCCTTACCATGATAAGGTTCAGGCGGTCTCTTGCTGCGGATCACCGCTGCCATCTGACCAACTGCCTGCTTGTCGATACCCTTAACGGTGATGGTGATCGGAACTGCCTTGTCAGCAACCTCCAGGGTAATTCCCGCAGGCTCCTCAATGCAGTATGCAGCCTGAGGCTTTCCGTTTGCCATCAGGGAGTGTCCGAGGTACAGCTCGACGGTCTTGCCAACCTTTGCCGCCTTGTAACCGACACCGATGATCTCAAGGGTCTTAGAGAAGCCCTGGGTCACACCGACGACCATGTTATTGAGGAGAGCGCGGGTCAGTCCATGAAGGCTTCTGTCTTCCTTCTCGTCGGTAGGACGAGTAACGATCAGCTCAGTGCCCTCAAGCTTTATCATCATACGGCTGTTAAATGTTTCAGTAAGAGTTCCAAGAGGTCCCTTTACCGTTACAACATTGTTATCGGCAATGGTTACGGTAACACCCGCGGGAACAGTGATCGGCATTCTTCCAATTCTAGACATTTTCAGTTACCTCCCACTTTCATTACCAAACAAAGGCAAGGACTTCGCCACCGATCTTGGTAGCTCTGGCCTTCTTGTCGGTCATAATTCCCTTGGACGTGGAAACGATTGCGATTCCCAGTCCGTTCATTACCTTGGGCATATCCTCGTAGCCTGCGTAAATACGGAGACCAGGCTTGGATACACGGCGAATGCCGCGAATAACCTTCTGCTTGCCGGCTGCGTACTTCAGGGTTACGCGAATCACACCCTGCTTACCATCCTCGATGATCTGATAGCTCTTTACATAGCCCTCCTCAACAAGGATCTCAGCGATTGCCTTCTTCATGTTGGATGCCGGAATGTCCACGGTTGCATGCTTTGCGTCATTTGCATTTCTGATTCTCGTGAGCATATCGGCGATTACGTCTGACATTTGCATAATAATTATCCTCCTGTATGCAAGTTATTTCTTCTTGCTGCCATCCTCTTCGGACGGCGGTGGTTCGGGGGTTAAGCGTATCCTCAGACTCGCTTCCTACCGATCGTTTAGGGGGCTTCCGATTTTTTCTCGGAAACGGTTTTGTTTTCACCCGACAGCCTCGGTTTTCAAAGCAAATTTGCCTTGAAACCGTCTGTCCGAGCGATTGTTTTTTGAATTACCAGCTTGCTTTCTTTACACCGGGGATCTCGCCCTTATAAGCGAGCTCACGGAAGCAGATACGGCAGATGCCGTATTTGCGGAGATAAGCATGAGGACGGCCGCAGATCTTGCAACGGTTGTACTCTCTGGTGGAGAACTTCTGTGCCTTCTGCTGCTTCAAAATCATAGCCTTCTTTGCCATCGTTTCTTACCTCCCGATTAGTTTGCGAAGGGAGCGCCCATCAGCTTGAGGAGCTCTCTTGCTTCTTCGTCCGTGTTCGCGGTGGTTACAAAGCAGATATCCATACCGCGGATCTTGTCAACCTTGTCGTACTCGATCTCGGGGAAAATCAGCTGTTCCTTCAGACCCAGCGCGTAGTTTCCTCTACCGTCGAACGCATTGGGATTGATTCCCTTAAAGTCGCGAACTCTGGGCAGTGCGAAGTTGAAGAGTCTGTCTACAAACTCGTACATTCTGTCGCCTCGAAGAGTAACCTTTGCACCGATCTTAATGCCCTCACGGAGCTTGAAGTTTGCAACCGACTTCTTTGCGAAGGTAGGAACTGCCTTCTGACCGGAAATGAGGGTCAGATCAGCGATGACGGCATCCAGAGCCTTAGAGTTGTCTCTTGCCTCGCCAACGCCACAGTTGATTACGATTTTGTCAAGCTTCGGAATCTGCATGGAGCTCTTATACTCGAACTTCTTCATAAGAGCGGGAGCAACCTCGGCCTTATACATGTCTTTCATTCTTGCCATCAGTCTTTACCTCCCATCAAAGCTCCTGTCCGCACTTAGCGCAGACACGAACCTTCTTACCATCAGCTTCTTTAATCTTAACACGGACACCCTTACCGCACTTGGAGCAGTACAGAGCGACCTTGGATGCGTAGATCGCACCCTCGGCGTCGATGATTCCGCCTGCCTCACCCTGCTTGCGGGGCTTGACGTGCTTGTGAATCATGTTCACCTTCTCTACGATTACCTTGTCCTCCTTAGGAGAAACGGCAATTACCTTACCCTTAACGCCCTTGTCGTCACCGGAAAGAACGATAACGGTATCGTCTCTTCTGATATTCATACTCTCGATACCTCCATTAAAGTACTTCGGGTGCGAGGGACAGGATCTTCAGATAATCCTTCTCGCGGAGTTCTCTCGCCACAGGCCCAAAGATACGGGTTCCTCTGGGAGTCTTATCTTCTCTAATGATTACCGCAGCGTTCTCGTCAAACTTGATGTAAGAACCGTCCGCTCTCTTCAAGCCCTTTACGCTTCTTACAACCACAGCCTTAACGACATCGCCCTTCTTTACGACACCGCCGGGAGTAGCCTTCTTAACGGCAGCTACCACCACATCACCGATGTTTGCGTATCTGCGGCCTGTTCCGCCCAGTACGCGAATGCACATCAGCTCTTTAGCTCCGGTGTTATCGGCAACCTTCATGAGTGTTTGTTGCTGTATCACTTTCTTATCCTCCTGATTTCAATACGATGTTTGCCGTATTTACTGTATATGGTTTGGAGCTAAATTATTTAGCTTTTTCGATGATTTTGACAACACGCCATCTCTTGGTCTTGGAAAGGGGTCTTGTCTCCTTGATCTCGACCTTGTCGCCGATGCCACACACGCCATTCTCGTCGTGAGCATGAACCTTCAAGGTACGCTTAATGATCTTGCCGTATACGGGGTGCTTTACGTTGTCCTCGATGGCGACCACAACGGTCTTGTTCATCTTGTCGCTAACGACGCGTCCCACACGGACTTTTCTCAGATTTCTTTCTTCTGTCATGACTTATTCCTCCTTATGCGTTTTTTTCCGAAAGAACGGTCATCACACGAGCGATGTTCTTCTTGGTCTCAACGATCTTCTGAGGATTATCAAGCTGATTGATTGCGTGCTGGAAGCGAAGCGTGAAGAGCTCTTCCTTGAGTTCCTTGAGCTTTGCGTTCAGCTCTTCGGCACTCATGTTTTTCAGATCAGCTGTAAACTTAGTAGCCTTCATTATGCTTCCTCCTTCACTACAAACTTACACTTGATGGGGAGCTTGTGAGACGCAAGTCTCATAGCTTCCTTCGCAACTTCCTCAGCAACGCCGTCCATCTCGAACATAACGCTGCCGGGCTTCACGACTGCTACCCAGTACTCGGGAGATCCCTTACCGGAACCCATTCGGGTTTCAGCAGGCTTCTCAGTGATGGGCTTGTCGGGGAAAATCTTGATCCAAACCTTACCGCCACGCTTGATATATCTGGTCATTGCGATACGGGCAGCCTCGATCTGGTTGCTGGTGATCCATGCGGGCTCAAGGGCTACCAAACCGTAGGAACCGTTGGTAACCTTGTTGCCGGTCATTGCTTTTCCTTTAAGTCTGCCGCGCTGAACGCGACGGTACTTAGCTCTCTGTGGCATTAGTATTACTTGCGACCTCTTCGCTTACGCCGGCGATTTCAAACATAACTCTGCCGGGCTTGACAACTGCTACCCAATATTCGGGTGAACCCTTACCGGAACCCATTCGGGTTTCAGCAGGCTTCTCGGTGATGGGCTTGTCAGGGAAGATCTTGATCCAGACGTGACCGCCCCGGCGAATGTAACGCGTCATTGCGATACGGGCAGCCTCGATCTGGTTGCTGGTGATCCATGCGGGTTCGAGAGCAACGAGACCGTATTCACCGTTGCTGATCTTATTACCGCGGGTAGCGACGCCCTTCATGCGGCCGCGCTGCACTCTGCGGTACTTAACTCTCTTGGGCA
>JAZSIF010000001.1:0-83243 GCA_045533675.1 Eubacteriales bacterium
CTCCATAGCGTAAACGCCACGGCCCTGAGTCTTAGAACGAAGGTCGGTTGCATAGCCAAACATGTTGGCCAGCGGCACCATTGCGTGGACCTCGGTTGCACCGTTAGCAGGCTCCATGGATTGGATCTGTCCGCGGCGGGAGTTGAAGCCGCCGATCACATCGCCCAGATAATCGTCGGGAACGATGGTAACGACCTTCATAATCGGCTCGGTGAGCACGGGGTCTGCCTTTCTCATAGCTTCCTTGAATGCCATAGAACCGGCAATCTTGAACGCCATTTCGGAGGAGTCAACCTCATGGTAGGAGCCGTCGTACAGAGTAACCTTCACGTCAACTACGTTGTAGCCGGCGAGAACACCGCTCTGCATTGCGCCCTGAATACCCTGGTTAACGGGTTCGATGAATTCCTTCGGAATCGCGCCGCCGGTAACGGCGTTGACGAACTCGTATCCCTTACCGGGCTCGTTGGGCTCAAGGATCATCTTAACGTGACCGTACTGACCGGAACCACCGGACTGACGCTTGTACTTGCACTCGTGGTCGACCTTCTGACGAACGGTCTCCTTGTATGCAACCTGAGGAGCGCCAATGTTTGCCTCAACCTTGAACTCACGCAGCAGTCTGTCTACGATGATCTCCAGGTGAAGCTCACCCATTCCCGCGATAATGGTCTGACCGGTCTCATCATCCGTATAGGTACGGAAGGTGGGGTCCTCTTCAGCCAGCTTGGAAAGGGCGATACCCATCTTCTCCTGTCCCGCGCGAGTCTTGGGCTCGATTGCGACACGGATAACGGGCTCGGGGAATTCCATGTTCTCAAGGATAATGGGGTTCTTCTCGTCACAGAAGGTATCACCGGTGGTGGTGTTCTTTACGCCGACCACAGCGGCGATATCACCACTGTAACACACGTCAATGTCCTGACGGTCATTTGCGTGCATCTGGAGAATACGTCCCATACGCTCTCTCTGACGCTTACCGGGGTTGTAAACCGTAGATCCGGCAGCGATGCTTCCAGAATATACACGGAAGAAGCAGAGCTTACCAACAAAGGGGTCGGTCATGATCTTGAATGCCAATGCGGAGAAGGGCTCCTCATCGGATGCGTGTCTCTCGTCCTCTTCCTCGGTATCGGGGTTTACACCCTTGATTGCGGGGATGTCAACGGGAGAAGGCATATAATCAATGACTGCGTCCAGAAGCTTCTGAACACCCTTGTTCTTGTAAGAGGTTCCGCAAACGACGGGAACGATCTTGTTTGCGATGGTAGCCTTTCTCAGGGCAGCCTTAAGCTCGTCGATCGAGATCTCCTCGCCCTCGCAATACTTCTCGAAGAGGTCCTCATCGGTCTCGCAGATCGACTCGATCATTGCGGAGCGATATTCCTCAGCCATGTCCTTCATGTCCTCGGGGATCTCCTCGACTCTCATGTCCTTACCCAGATCGTCGTAGTAAACGTCAGCCTCCATATTCATCAGGTCGATAATCCCTCTGAACTGGGATTCCTTGCCGATGGGCAACTGAATCGGAACCGCGTTCGCGTGAAGTCTTTCCTTCATCATGCCGACAACGCGGAAAAAGTCTGCGCCGGTAATATCCATCTTGTTGATATACGCCATACGCGGTACGCCGTATTTATCAGCCTGACGCCAAACGGTCTCAGACTGAGGCTCAACGCCGCCCTTTGCGCAGAGAACGGTAACAGAACCGTCCAATACACGGAGAGAACGCTCTACCTCAACGGTAAAGTCAACGTGACCGGGGGTGTCAATGATATTGCCACGGTGGGTGTTTGCCTTTGCCGCCGCGGGATCGTCGTGATACTTGGTGTGCGCCCAGAAGCAGGTGGTAGCAGCGGAAGTGATGGTGATACCTCTCTCCTGCTCCTGTGCCATCCAGTCCATGGTTGCAGCACCCTCGTGAGTCTCGCTGATCTTGTGGGTTTTTCGCGTGTAGAACAGAATTCTCTCGGTGGTGGTAGTCTTACCGGCATCAATGTGTGCCATGATACCGATATTTCTTGTTTTTTGAAGTGAATATTCTCTTGCCATTAATGTTTCTCCTTATTTTTCTACGATGAAGATTAATGACAGATTAATATCTGTAGTGAGCAAACGCCTTGTTTGCTTCTGCCATACGGTGGGTTTCTTCTTTCTTCTTGAAAGCTCCGCCCATGCTGTTCTTCGCATCGATGATCTCCGCAGCTAGACGATCCGCCATGGTGCGCTCACCACGGTTTCTGGAATAAGCTACGAGCCAACGCAGACCCAGAGTCTGACGGCGCTCCGCTCTTACCTCCATAGGCACCTGATACGTAGAACCGCCTACACGGCGAGCCTTGACCTCAAGGACAGGCATTACGTTCTCAAGAGCTGCCTGGAATGCGTCCAGGGGATTCTCACCGGTCTTTGCTTCAATTGCGGAAAACGCGTCATAAACGATTTTCTGGGCTACGCCCTTCTTGCCGTCCAGCATAATGTTGTTGATGAGCTTGGTCACCAGCTTAGAATTATACAGAGGATCCGGCAATACGTCTCTTTTGGATATACGACCTCTTCTCGGCACTGTACTTCCCTCCTTCATTAATATTATGAAATCATAGGTACTCAAAAGCATTCTTCTGTAAGCGCACGATGCGGTCGCGGTAAATAAACAAAAAATTTACGCAAACGTGTCATGCAGCTTGATTTGCTTTATACCCTCTTTTGACCCGAATTACTTCTTCTTGGGTCTCTTTGCGCCGTACTTGGAACGGCTCTGGTTACGGTTTGCAACGCCCTGTGCGTCCAGCGTACCGCGGATGATGTGGTAACGCACACCGGGCAGGTCGCGTACTCTTCCGCCTCTGATCAGAACGACGGAGTGCTCCTGCAGGTTGTGTCCGATACCGGGAATGTAGGTGGTTGCATCCATGCCGTTGGACAGACGAACTCTCGCGATCTTACGAAGCGCGGAGTTAGGCTTCTTGGGGCTGGTGGTAGATACCTTGGTGCAAACGCCTCTCTTCTGGGGGGCTGCCTGATCGGTAGGAACGTTGTTCAACGAGTTGAAGCCCTTCTGAAGAACGGGAGCCTTCGACTTGTAGACCTTATCCTGACGACCCTGCTTAACAAGCTGGTTAAAAGTTGGCATTCTTCCTGTTTCCTCCTTCTTGTAAATTTTTTGTTTATTTACAGACGCGCCATGCGCAATTCTGTCAGGTTTTTGTGACCTTTTTGCTTTTGGGCATAGTACACCCACAAACGGTCATTGTATATTTTATCATGTTCCCGCCTGTTTGTCAAGCAACACTTCTTTTTCTCAAAAAATTCTCTCTTTTGCACAACAAATACGGCGTCAATATTTTATTATTTGCTTTTTTTGATAGAAAATACCCAATTTGAGCATATTTTCTTCTCAAAAAAGGCGATGCAAAAAACGCATCGCCTTTTGATCCTTCCGCAACAATTACTTTGCCGCGTTCAATCTTGCCTCAAGAGCCGCCAGCTCATCGTACATAGCGGCGGGAACTCTCTCGCCAACCTGCGCGTAGAACTCCTTGATATTGTTGATATCAGCCAACCAAGACTCGACATCCACGGTCAGAAGCTCCTTGATGGTGTCCAAAGTTACATCGGACAAGCCCTCGATATTGATGTCCTCCGCATTGGGAACATAACCGATGGGAGTGATGTTCGCCTCTACCTTGCCCTCGCAACGGTCAAGGATCCAGAGAAGAACTCTCATGTTGTCACCAAATCCGGGCCAGATGAAGTTGCCGTCAGCATCGGTGCGGAACCAGTTTACGTGGAAGATCTTGGGAGCCTTGGGAATCATGGTACCCATCTTGAGCCAGTGTGCCCAGTAGTCGCCCATATCGTAACCAACGAAAGGTCTCATTGCCATAGGATCGCGACGAACTACGCCGACAGCACCTGCTGCGTCCACAGTGGTCTCGGAAGCCATGATCGAACCAACGAAGGAACCGTTCTGCCAGCTGGTGGATTGATATACCAGAGGAGCGGTCTTTGCGCGGCGTCCGCCAAATACGATCGCGGATACCGGTACACCCTGAGGATTGTTGAACTCAGCGGACAGGCAAGGACAGTTGGTAGCCTTTGCGGTAAAGCGGCTGTTGGGATGCGCTCCGCAGGTAGACTTGTCTGCCTTGTTGTACTTGGTGCAATCCCAAGGATTGCCCTTCCAGTCAATTGCCTCAACAGGAGGATTCTTGTCAAGGCCTTCCCACCAAACAGTGTTGTTGGCGGTATTGTGAACCACGTTGGTGAAGATAGTATCCTTCATCGTGGTGTACAGAGCGTTGGGGTTGGAATTCAGATTGGTTCCGGGAGCTACGCCGAAGAAGCCGTTCTCGGGGTTTACTGCCCAAAGTCTTCCGTCTTCGCCAACGCGGAGCCAAGCGATGTCGTCACCGACACACCATACCTTGTAGCCCTTGTCTGCGAGGAACTTCGGAGGAATGAGCATTGCCAGGTTGGTCTTTCCGCAAGCGGAGGGGAATGCGGCACAGATATACTTGGTCTCGCCGTTGGAGTACTCTACGCCAAGAATCAGCATATGCTCAGCCATCCAGCCTTCCTTGCGGCCAAGGTAGGATGCGATACGAAGCGCGAAGCACTTCTTACCCAGAAGAACGTTTCCGCCGTAACCGGAGTTCACGGACCAGATGGTATTATCCTCGGGGAAATGGCAGATATAACGGTTCTCTTCATCGATGTCAGCCTTTGCGTGCAGACCCTTGATAAAGTCTCCGCTCTCGCCCAGAGCTTCCAGAACGTCGGTTCCTACACGGGTCATGATCAGCATATTCAGAACGACGTAGATCGAGTCGGTCAGCTCAATGCCGTATTTCGCAAAGGGAGATCCTACGATACTCATGGAGTAAGGGATCACGTACATGGTTCTTCCCTTCATTGCGCCGGTGTACAGCTTGGAGAGCTTTGCGTAGCACTCCTTGGGATCCATCCAGTTGTTGATGTTGCCCGCATCCTCCTTCTTGGAGGTACAGATGAAGGTTCTTCCCTCTACACGAGCCACATCGTTGACGGCGGTTCTGTGCAGGTAGCAGTTGGGAAGCAACTCCTGATTCAGCTTAATCATCTCACCGGTGGAGCAAGCCTCCTCGCGCAGAGCCTCTGCCTGTGCGTCGGAGCCGTCAATCCACACAATCTTATCGGGCTGAGTCATGGCTGCCATTTCGTCGATCCAGCTAAGAACGTACTTGTTGTTGGTCATAGTTGTTTCTCCTCTTTTATTTTAAATATTTTTTACATAGTATGGGCAGATGTAAATATGCCCCATCCTTACCCATTCTATATTCTAAATGATTTTACCATAAATTGCAATACTTTTTTTGAAAGTTACACTTTATTCACACTTGTTTCTTTTTTAACAATCTTTTCAAAAAGAAATCCGTCGGTGCTTTTTTCGCGCCGCCCTCCCCAAGGTCACCGCAAAGCGCGGAAAAGCATAGTCCGTGGGACTTGACAAAATCCAAGAGCTCACGGCACTTCTCCCCCACCAGATTTTCGGGAGAGTTCTCCCCCTTGGTGCTGTACATCTAATGCCGGATGCTTCCCGTGCCGCAGCCTTCTCTATCGCCGTACGGGTATCGGTACGGAAGGAATCGACGATGACACCAATCGGAAAACGAAACATAGTTTTATCTTCCTCGCTACAAAATTCTTTTCCTCATTACAGTATAAAGCCCCCTTCTGCCAAGCACATTTCTTTGGATATGATTTAACAGAGGACGGCATATTCCCATTTAAAAAAGCCTATACTAAACTTCACAGAAAGGCTCAAAAGGAGGGTGAATATCACATGAACAAGCCGCAGATCATAAAATGCTGTGCCAGAGAAATTTTAGATTCCCGAGGGAATCCCACGGTGGAGGCGTCGGTGTTCCTTGCCGACGGAACGGTGGGAATGGCAAGTGTGCCTTCGGGTGCGTCCACGGGCATCTACGAAGCCCATGAAAGGAGAGACAATGATCCAAAACGCTTCGGGGGAAAGGGGGTATATGGAGCGGTAACCGACATCTGCCGTATCATCTCCCCTGCCATTGCGGGAGTCAGTGCCGCCGAGCAGACCGAACTGGATCGGCTTCTGTGCCGATTGGACGGAACAAAAAACAAGGAGAAATTGGGTGCCAACGCCATTTTGGCGGTTTCTCTTGCCTCTGCGAGAGCGGCGGCGAACTGGTATCACACACCTCTCTTTCGTTATCTTGGCGGAGTGGACGCTTACCGCTTACCCGTCCCCATGATGAACATTCTCAACGGCGGCGCTCACGCATCCAACAACGTGGAAATTCAGGAATTTATGGTAGTTCCCGTGGGCTTTCCCCGTTTTTCGGATGCTTTGCGGGCAGGAAGTGAGATCTATCACGCACTGGGAAGGTTATTAAAAGAAAAGCAATATCCCACCACCGTAGGAGATGAGGGGGGCTACGCGCCAAACCTTGAAAATGACGAGGTTGCCATCCTTCTTATAGAGGAAGCGATCAAGGAGGCGGGCTACACCGCCGAGCAGGTGAAGATCGCTCTGGATGCCGCCGCCTCCGAATGGTACGACGATGGAGACTACCGTATGCCCAAGAGCGGAAGACGCTATACAAAAGAGGAAATGATCTCCTATTGGCAGTCTCTTTCTGACCGCTTCCCTTCCATTCTGTCCATTGAAGACCCCTTGGACCAGCGAGACCGAGAGGGATGGGCGGAGCTAACGAAGCGTCTGGGGCAACGCATCATGCTTGTGGGGGACGATCTCTTTGTGACCAATACCGAGCGTCTGCGGGACGGAATCAAGGAAGGACTGGGCAACTCCATTCTCGTCAAGCCCAATCAGATTGGCACCCTCACAGAGACCGTAGAGGTCATTCATCTTGCCAAGGAGGCGGGCTACCGCTTCATTCTCTCTCACCGTTCGGGCGAGACCGAGGACACCACCCTTGCGGATATTGCCGTTGCCATGAACGCTCCCTTTATCAAGACGGGCGCCCCCTGTCGGAGCGAGCGGGTGGCAAAATACAACCGACTGCTCCGCATTGAGTCGGCACTGAACAGCGGCGGAAGATACGGCTTTGCGGGCATGCCCGAGGCTACACCGAGCCGCACCGTAAGGCTGTAAGGACGCGGGGACGCAAGGACGCGATTTTATGCCGCTTTTTCCAAAAAGCGGCGCAAAAACCTTTCATAAAAATTATTTTTGTGGTTTAGCAAAGAGTCCTCGTCCTTGTGTACCGTGAAAGAATATTCTTTTTTCTCTAAGGTAGAAATCCGTCGGACCGCGTTGCTTGCGCACGCTACCGACGGATTTCTTTTTTATTGTTGGTTATTTTGGCACGAGTCTTTGCAGGAGGAGCAATTGTCCGCATAGGGACAGCCGATGCACTTCTTCCCTTTTTTCTTTTGCCAAATGATATAAGCAATGGCTCCGCCGAGGATCAAGGCGATCACGGCAACCACGATCCAATCTACAAGCCCCATAGGGACCTCCTTTTATACTGTCAGAGCTTCCTTCTCTGCTTTTTTCGCCGCTTCCTCTGCCTTAAGCTGCCCCTTTCTGTGAAGGATCATCGCCGCCAGAATCACGGCAAAAGCAATCACGATTTCCCATCCAACGATCGGCATCCAGACTGCCTCGCCAAAGCCAACGCCCATCATGAGTGATCCAAAGAAATAGGTCAGAAAGCTCACCGAATATCCAACACCGATCTGCAATCCAAGCGCTCCAAAAAGCCATTTTTTGCTCTTCAGTTCGGCATTCATGGCACCGATCGCGGCAAAGCAAGGAGGGGTAAAGAGGTTGAACATCAAATAGGCAAGCCCTGCTACCTTCGTGATTCCCATGACCTCCGCCACATCGGTTCCTATAAAGCTCTCCAGTCCCACAAAGCAGACCGCAAGCGTGCCAACCACGTTCTCCTTTGCGATAAATCCCGTGATCGCTGCGGCGGAAAGCTGCCAAGCAACGACACCCACGACAGGAGCCATAAGGTAAGCAAAGGGAGAGGCAACCGTCGCCAGAATCGACTCGCTTGCCGTCTCGGCGGGTTGAAAGCTCCAATTAAAGCTCTGCATCAGATGCACCACAAAGTTACATACCAAAATAATGGTTCCCGCCTTGACGATGTAGGACCAGCCTCTTTGGAGCATGGACACCGCCGCTTTTCCGAAATGAGGGATCTTATACTCGGGAAGCTCCATGATGAAGAAGGATTTCCTTCGGCTTCCCGTCAACAGATTCACAAGCAAGGCGCAAAGCAGGATAATCGCGATCCCCGCAAAGTACATCGCGGCCCCCACCCAAGAGGATTCCGCAAAGAACGCCCCCGCAAACAGAGAAATGACGGGAAGCTTGGCGCCACAAGGCATAAAGGGCGCAAGCATGGCGGTAGCTCTTCGCTCTCTTTCATTGCGGATGGTACGACATGCCATCACGCCGGGGATTGCGCATCCCGTTCCAATGACAAACGGAATGACGGATTTACCCGAAAGCCCTACCTTTTTGAAGATCGGGTCAAGAACCACGGTAGCGCGCGCCATATATCCGCAGTCCTCCAAAAGGGCAATGAGAAAATACATGACCATGACCAAGGGCAAAAAGCCCACCACGGCACCTACGCCGCCAATGAGTCCATCCACTACGATCGAGGTCAGCAAGGGATTGGCATTCTCCATCAAACCGCCTATCCATTCGCCGAACATTTCGATGAAGGTCACAAGACCGGGAATGATGGTTCCGTCCGCAAGCTCATAACCCTCGGCGATCCATACACCGGGTCCCGCCTGAGAGATCCAAAACACCAAGAACATGATCCCCGCAAAGATGGGAAGCCCCACCCATTTGTTGGTCAGAATCCGATCCAGCTTATCCTGTCGGTTTCGGTCCTTTGTAAAAACTCTCCTTTTTTCCACCTCGGAAACAATGCGATTGACAAAGGCGAAGCGGGCTCGGTCATCCGCCTCTACCGCCAAGCGATCGGTCAGATTCAGGATCCTTCGCATATAGGGTGCCTTCTGCTTCGTCCCGATGACACCGATTGCCGCCTCAATCACGTCCCTCATTCCCTTTTTAGCAATGGAAACCGTCTCAATGACGGGACATCCCAATTTTTCGGACAACATATGAACGTCAATCTCGGTTTCCTTTTTTTGATTGACGTCGCTCTTATTCAGCGCCACTACCACGGGGATGCCCAACTCCATGAGCTGTGTCGTAAAAAAAAGACTGCGGCTCAGATTGGTGGCATCCACAATATTGATAATCGCATCCGGCCTTTCGTTTTTCACGTAGTCGCTTGTTACGCTCTCCTCCGAGGTAAAGGGCGACATAGAATACGCTCCGGGCAAATCTACCGCGATCAGCTCCTCTTTTCCCTTATATAGACTTCTCTTGATCAGATGTTCCTTTTTGTCTACGGTAACACCGGCCCAGTTTCCGAACTTTTCATTTCTTTCGGTCAGAGCATTGTACATGGTGGTCTTCCCACTATTCGGATTTCCCGCAAGCGCAATCTTCATTCTGTCTCTCCGTTTTATATATTTCTCCTTGGCAGTTAGCGTCGGCTAACCGCTTGCCGTAAAAAAACAACCACTCAGTCAATTAAATTTCAATGGCCTCCGCCAGTCCCCGATCAATGGTATAACGACCATCCTTGATGGCTACGACGCTCGCCTTTTTCAGATGAAACACCACGGTGATCGGCTCTCCCAAATAACACCCTAATGAGAATAGAAAGGCATTCAGCTCCTCGTCATCGGTATGTATTTTCCGTATGCGGTATTCCTGTCCCTCTTTTGCGTCACGCAGATTCACGGTGTTCTCTCCTTCCTCCCACCCAGGTGTCAATCAATATAGTTAGCCCTGACTAACCTCTCATATTATATCGCATTTTTTCTTGCTTGTCAATAGAAATTTTTCCATTTTAACAAATTTGTAATTTTTCCCTCCCACACTATTTTTTTGTTTGGTCTTTTTAGCAAATTCACACAAAAAGGAGCTGTCCGCCAATCACGGACAGCTCCGAATATTTTTGTTTTACTGTGCCTTCGCGGCTTCTGCCTCCTGGCGTTCAAGCATCTCTGCCTCGGTCAAAAACTCTCTCTCATCGTCCACGTGATCAAGATCACACAGCTCATCGCCGGGGATCGTCTGTGCCTTCAGGATGCGCACCAACAAAATCACACCGATGGCAAGCATAGAAATCATAGCGAACAAGAACAGAACAATATTCAAAAGCAAAGGCATTGCAAGATCCATTACCTCTCCAAAGGCAGGAGCATCTACTCCGAATACACCGATCAAAGCCTTGGTCGCTTCAAACAACCAAGCGGGACCGGCAATAGCTGCCTGCTCACCAACCAAGGTACCGGCGATACCGCTAATAGCAATATTCATCATCATCGCCAACATGAAGTCGAAGAAGATCACGGGGATCAGGTTATTGGTCTCCAAATAGTAGGTGGTTGCGAACAACCAACGGATCAACTGGAATACCAGCGTGCACACAAGGATCGATACCAAAACTCCTACACCGCCCTGCATACTCAGCAGATCGGACAGGGGCATACCGAGCTCGAAGAAGAAGGTGTAAATGAGCTTGGCTCCCACGCCGATCACAACGGGCATCACAAGCTTGGTGATCTTTCTGCATCTCGCCTTTCTCATGAAGAACATAGACATGACCAAAATGAACATCATGTCAAACGCGCTGGTCAGCGCCTCTACAAGCGTGCCTGCCCACGAGCCTTCAATGAACAACTGCGAAACCGTCAAAATTGCCGCGACAGCGGAAAAGATATACAGGAGAATCTTGGGAGCGATCAGACTTCTTCCCCGCAAGCTCTCCATAGCATCAGAATTGTATCCTGCTTTATAGAAACGGCAACGGGAAAGGATCCATGCGGTCAATGCGACGATGACACCGACACTGAGCACCAATTGATTGATATTGGAAAAGATCAGGAGCATCTTGTCACTCAATTCGTTGATGGTGAACAAGAGCTCGTTCATGAGTCCTCCGCCAAATATGTTCAGATCGTAACTACCCATAAAGGGCAGGATCTGCATCGTCAGGCGACCGAACGAATCCATAAAGACCATCAATCTCTGAAGAACGATCCATCCAAGGACACAGCCGACCGTAGCGGCAAGCGCTACCCAACCGCTCCAATCCTTAGCGGTCTTCTTTTCAATGATCTCAATGTCCTCGCCGCGCTCCTTGCGCTGGGTTCTGTGGCAGACATCAACCTCGTTTTTGTTCTTGAGTGTGAAGAAGCCGACCATCAAAATCACAACTCCGATGAGCAGCACCTTTCCGATTGCGGTGAGCAAGGAAATACCGCCAACGCGGGAGAAGAAGAAGGACGAACACCAGGTGATACCATTGCTCAGCATCAAAACAGAGAGCACAATGCTTACAACACCTAAACCGCCGAGACGGGACTGGGGAACGTTTCCGCTGACAGCGGACCTATCCAAACGGGAAGCAAACGTGAACAATTTAATGAAACGGTAGATATAAACCACCGCGAAGATCAAAAGTCCAGCCAACGCCACAAGAATCAAAGGAGTAGACAAGATATCCAGGTACATCTGTGCTTCGGAACCGGGTGCCATAAAGTCAACCGCAGTACCGTCACCGAACACCACATTGGTCGTGGCGCTAAAAGCAAACTTGAATGCCGTGGTAACCGTGCTCATGGTCTTCAACAGGGGATCCAACAGGAAGAGCAACGCCGCAAGCACGAATGAAATAATACCGTAAGTGATGTACTGCTTTTTCTTGATCTTGGTATCTCCAACCTTTTCCTCGTACTCGACCGAGTTCTTGGACGCGGACACCGCCTTGAGAATACGGATCGAACGAATCGCCAAAAGCAGAAGCATAATAACCACGCCAAAAATCAAGGAAACGATCAACGTATCCCACCATTCCTCTACCATAGGAATGAAGACAGGCTTCAAATCCTCATCACCGACCTCGATGGTCAAGCCACCCAGATTTTTCCCACCTTCAAGAGCATCGGAAAACTTTTCCCCGAAATCACTGAGGACCTCGCCAAGGGAGGTGTCTCCGATCCTTGCTAACAAAGAGCCAAGGTAAGAACCGAAACCGCTGGTCACAAAGGAGATTGCGATAGAAGAGAGCAAAAACAGCGCAAAGCTTGCGATCATCCCCTTCAGCAAACCGCGCACAGGGTAATAAGAATCACTCTTGCGCTTGGAGTGGAATGCCGCAAACCACATCAAAACCGCGGTTGCCGTAACAAAAAGAAACGGGACCATCTGCAACAAGCCATACGCGGGAGCAACCGTAAACATAGAGAACACGTCCAGAGCCTGCAATGCCACAATTATCGTAACAAGGATGGTCAATGCCCAAAAAGCAACACTCGAATAGAGCTTTTGGAATATACCGATATAGCGAGAGAACGCCGGACTTTGCTCCTTCAATTCCGCTCCCCGAGCATAATATGCGCTACGTTTGCTTTCCTTCACCGAGGCGGTAGCACAAGTTTCCGTTTCCGTTTGATTTAGTTTCTTCTTTGCCATACCCTTTTCCCACTTTTCATTGTTAATTCTGTCTTTATCGTTCGCATACCGTTACTCAGTACGCACATTTATGGTTATATTGTTAATATAGTATACCATATCCTCAAAATTTTGTCAACCATTTTCACAAAAATCCCCCTTGTATTTTTGCACAAAAAAGAGGTTCTCTGTTGCACATTGTGCAACAGAGAACCTCTGATTTTAGCCCACGGTCGTTTCTTCCAAAGCTTCGTTTTTCACAACGTCGATGTCGTGGTAACACTTCATACCGGTTCCCGCGGGAATCAGCTTACCGATAATGACGTTCTCCTTCAAACCGGACAGATGGTCGATCTTTCCCTTGATCGCGGCATCGGTGAGGACCTTGGTGGTCTCCTGGAAGGATGCGGCGGACAGGAAGGATTCGGTTTGGAGCGATGCCTTGGTAATACCAAGCAGAATAGGCTTGCCCTCTGCCAGACGGAGATTTTCCTCACCCGCATCGATACGTGCCTGAATGCGATTGTTCTCTTCCTCGAATTCGGAAGCATCCACCAGGGAGTCTACCAACAGGTCGGTATCTCCGCCGTCGAAGATACGGATCTGTCTGGTCATCTGACGCGCGATGATCTCGATATGCTTATCGTTGACGTTACAGGACTGCGAACGGTATACCTTCTGAATTTCCATGATGATATACTCGTAAACCTTATCCAAATAATCGTGGTTGTTGGGATCGTTGGGATCGTCGAAGATTCGCATAATGTCAGCAGGCGCCTTGCTTCCGTCGGTCAGCGCGTCGCCCTTGCGGACCTCCGCGCCCTCGGAAACGATCAGTCTCTTACCGAAAGGAATCATGTGGCGAACCAGCGTATCATCGGCAGCGGAGCGGATCTCTACGATATGCGTATTGGGCGTATCGCCGATCTTGATCTCCTGAATCATGCCGTCGACCTCTGCCAAAACCGCCGTCTTCTTGGGGGTTCTTGCCTCGAACAGCTCTTCAACTCTGGGAAGACCCTGAGTAATATCCGAACCCGCGACACCGCCCGAGTGGAAGGTACGCATGGTCAGCTGGGTACCGGGCTCACCGATGGACTGCGCCGCGATGATACCGACTGCCTCACCCACCTTAACGGGATTGCCCGACGCAAGGTCCGCGCCGTAGCAGTGCGCACAAATTCCCTGCTTCGCGTGACACTGGATAACCGTTCTGATATATACCTTATCAATGCCTGCGGCAACGATCGCCTTTGCCTGATCGTCGGTGATCATCTCATCGTCACCCACGATCACCTCACCGGTGGTAGGATTCTGTACGGTTCCGATGGTGTATCTTCCCACAATTCTATCGGACAGAGGCTCCAGAACGGTTCCGTTCTTTTCATCCATGATCTGCTCGATCCATTCACCCTTGGTGGTATCACACTTCTCCTCGCGAATAATCACGTGCTGAGAAACGTCAACCAGACGACGGGTCAGGTATCCGGAGTCTGCCGTACGGAGAGCCGTATCGGACAGGGACTTACGGGATCCCTTCGCGCCCATGAAGTACTCGAGAATATTCAAGCCCTCACGGAAGTTAGACTTAATGGGAAGCTCAATGGTCTTACCGTTGG
Source organism: Eubacteriales bacterium (assembly GCA_045533675.1). Lineage (GTDB taxonomy): Bacteria > Bacillota > Clostridia > Oscillospirales > CAG-272 > HGM12713. The sequence goes on from JAZSIF010000001.1 coordinate 14,161, forward strand.
TCGCGAACATCAGTCCGCGCATACCTGCCAGCTGACGCATCTGCGCGATGGATCCGCGGGCTCCGGAATCGGACATGATCTTGATAGGATTGTATGCGTCAAATCCGCGTTGGAGGGCATCAGTCACCTCTCCGGTGGTCTTTTCCCAAATCTTGATCACGTTGTTGTAACGCTCGTCGTTGGTCAAAAGACCGTCCATATAGTTCTGATTGATGGCATCGACCTTTTTCTGAGCGGCATCAATAAATTCCTTCTTTTCAGCGGGAATGGTCATATCGTACACCGAGATCGAGAAGGAAGCTCTGGTAGAATACTTGTATCCCATTTCCTTGATGTTGTCCAGCATTTCCGCGCAGACAGCCGATCCGTGCTTCTTGATACACAGGTCGATCATCTGACCCAGTTCCTTTTTCTTGACGACCTTCTGAATCTCCAGCTCAAACAGATCGTCCTCGGTCTCTCTCTTGATCATACCAAGATCCTGAGGAATGGGAGCGTTGAAGATCAGTCGTCCCAGAGTGGCGTTGATCAGCTTGGTCTTCTTCTCCCCGCCGATTTCCTTGGTCACACGGATCTTAATGGGAGCGTGCAAACCGAGAGCGCCGTTGGCATATGCCATCATCGCTTCGTTGAAATCACGGAAGGCTCTTCCCTCTCCGGGCTCCCCTGCCCTATCCATGGTCAGGTAGTAGGATCCGAGGATCATATCCTGAGAAGGAACGGCAACGGCACGACCGTCCATGGGCTTCAGGAGGTTGTTGGCAGACAGCATGAGGAATCTTGCCTCCGCCTGCGCCTCTGCGGACAGAGGTACGTGTACAGGCATCTGGTCACCGTCAAAGTCCGCGTTAAACGCGGTACATACCAGAGGATGGAGCTTGATGGCTCTTCCCTCAACCAGTACGGGCTCGAATGCCTGGATAGAAAGTCTGTGCAGCGTAGGAGCACGGTTCAGAAGCACGGGGTGCTCCTTGATCACGTTCTCCAAAGCGTCCCATACGCAGGGGTTCTCATGCGCTTTTTCAATTTTCTTGAGCGCGTCCTTCACCCCGGGAACTCTCTGCATCTCCTCCAGTCTCTTCACAACGAAGGGCTTAAAGAGCTCCAGAGCCATCTCCTTAGGAAGACCGCACTGATAAATTTTCAAGGAAGGTCCTACGACGATAACCGAACGTCCCGAGTAGTCAACACGCTTACCCAGAAGGTTCTGGCGGAAGCGTCCCTGCTTACCTCTGAGCATTTCGGACAGAGACTTGAGAGGACGGTTGGAGGGACCTGTTACGGGCTTTCCTCTTCTTCCGTTATCAATAAGGGAGTCAACCGCCTCCTGAAGCATACGCTTCTCGTTGCGGATGACGATTTCAGGTGCGTGGATCTCGATGATCTTCTTGAGACGGTTGTTTCTGCTGATTACGCGTCTGTAAAGCTCGTTGAGGTCGGAGGAGGCGAAGCGTCCGCCGTCCAACTGCACCATGGGGCGAATATCGGGGGGAAGCACGGGAATAGCATCGAGGATCATCCATTCCAGCTGATTGCCCGATTTTCTGAAGGCCTCCACCACCTCAAGACGCTTGATGACACGGGTCTTCTTCTGTCCCGTTGCCGTCAGAAGCTCGTTTTTGAGCTGAGCGGAAAGCTGCTCGATGTCGATCTCTGCCAGAAGCTCCTTAATTGCCTCGGCGCCCATGCCCACGCGGAAGTCGTTTCCGTACATTTCACGGTTTTCCTGTAGCTGCTTCTCGTTGAGCACGGTTCCCTTCTCCAGCGGCGTTGCGCCGGGATCCAAAACAACGTAATCGGCAAAATACAATACCTGCTCCAAGTACTTGGGGGAAATATCCAACACAAGCGCCATTCTGGAGGGGATTGCCTTAAAATACCAGATATGGGATACGGGGGCTGCCAGCTCAATGTGACCCATACGCTCGCGGCGAACCTTTTTGGTGGTTACGTCCACGCCGCACTTTTCACACTTGTGAACCTCGCCTCTGTTGTGGGAATTTTTATACTTTCCGCACATACAAGCGCCTTCCTTGGTGGGTCCAAAGATGCGCTCACAGAACAAGCCTCCGATCTCAGGCTTCAAGGTACGGTAGTTGATGGTCTCGGGCTTCGTAACCTCGCCGTAGGACCATTCTCTGATCATATCCGGAGATGCCAGACCTATTTTAATAGAATCAAATTCTGTACGTTCCACTGCTGTTCTCCTTCATTATTCGTTCTCATCATCATTGATACCGAGCAGATCTTCAAATACATCGCCCAGCTCTTCGCCGTCATCATAGCCCTCTCCATCTTCGGCATCGTCGATCAGGAAGGATTCGTCCAGATCGTCGGTCTCTACCAGGATATCATCCATCAGAGCCGCCTCTGCCTTATTGGAGTAAGGAGTTACCTCTTCGTCGTTGCACAGCGTAGAGAGCTGAATCTCCTCGCCGTTCTTATCCAACACACGCACGTTCAGCGCCAGAGACTGAAGCTCTCTGACCAAAACCTTGAAGGATTCGGGCACACCGGGAGTAGGAATGTTCTGTCCCTTGATGATCGCCTCGTATGCTCTGCGGCGACCGTTGATATCGTCGGACTTCACGGTCAGGATCTCCTGCAAGGTGTAAGCGGCACCGTATGCCTCCAGAGCCCAAACCTCCATCTCTCCGAAACGCTGTCCACCGAATTGTGCCTTACCGCCCAAAGGCTGCTGAGTTACCAGCGAGTAAGGACCGTTGGAACGGGCGTGAATCTTATCGTCAACCAGGTGATGCAGCTTCAAATAGTACATGATACCCACGGTAACGGGGTTGTCGAAGGGCTCGCCTGTTCTGCCGTCGTACAGAATGGTCTTACCATCGATGACACGGACATTACCCGTCTCATAGAGGGCAGCCATCTCTTCCGCGTTCTTTCTTTGCTCGGGGGTGATGCGGACAAGATCCTTCTTGCCTTCCTCATCCGCCGTTTCCAGGAAGAGATCCTTACCGTCTACGTTTTCGCCGGGCAGGATCTTGCGGCAATTGCCTGCCATACGCAGACACTCCACGATCTCCTTTTCATTCGCGCCGTCGAAGACGGGAGTCATGATCTTCCAGCCAAGCTTTCTCGCGGCAATACCCAAGTGAACCTCAAGCACCTGACCGATGTTCATACGGGAAGGCACGCCCAGAGGGTTCAGCACGATATCCAAAGGCGTACCGTCTGCCAGGAAGGGCATATCCTCGGGAGGCATAATGCGGGAAACGACACCCTTGTTTCCGTGACGTCCTGCCATCTTATCTCCCACGGAGATCTTTCTCTTCTGCGCGATATAAACGCGAACCACCTTGTTGACACCCGCGGACAGGTCGTCGCTGTTCTCATGAGAGAACACCTTCACGTCCACAACGATACCCGACTCTCCGTGAGGCAGACGCAGGGAGGTATCTCTTACCTCTCTCGCCTTCTCTCCAAAGATGGCGCGAAGCAGTCTCTCTTCCGCCGTCAGCTCGGTCTCTCCCTTGGGAGTGATCTTACCGACCAGAATATCACCGGCTCTTACCTCGGTTCCCTTCTTGACGATACCCTCGGCATTCAGGTCCTTCAGCGCATCCTCACCCACGTTGGGGATCTCACGGGTGATCTCCTCCGGCCCGAGCTTGGTGTCTCTCGCCTCGTGAGAATATTCCGCGATATGCAGAGACGTATAAATATCATCTCTGACCAGACGCTCGTTCAGAAGAACCGCGTCCTCGTAGTTATATCCCTCCCAGGTCATGAAGCCGATGAGGGCATTCTTACCCAGAGAGATTTCTCCGTTGCTGGTCGCGGGACCGTCGGCAATGACCTGTCCCTTGGTAACAAGGTCGCCCTTCTTGACCACAGGTCTCTGGTTGAAGCAGGTTCCCTGGTTGGTCTTCTTGAACTTAATCAGCTCATAGGCATCCTTGTGTCCGTCCTCGCAGGCGATCACGATTCCCGTGGCATCCACACGCTCAACCACACCCTCGTTCTTCGCCACGATCACGACACCCGAATCCACGGCTGCCTTGTACTCCATACCCGTTCCGACGATGGGGCTGTCGGTCATCATCAGCGGCACTGCCTGCTTCTGCATGTTCGATCCCATCAGCGCACGGGAGTTGTCGTCGTTCTCGAGGAAAGGAATCATCGCGGTAGCCACAGACACTACCATCTTGGGAGAAACGTCCATATAATCCACTTCGAAGGGAGTTCTTTCCACAAACTCACCTCTGTCGCGGGCGGTCACTCTCTCGTGGAGGAAATGTCCGTCTTCGGTCAAGGGCTCGTTGGCGGGAACGATCACGAAGTTGTCCTCGCGATCGGCAGTCATATACTCAACCTCGTCGGTCACCATGCCCGTGGTCTTATCGATCTTACGGAAGGGCGCCTCGATGAAGCCGTAGTCGTTGATCTTTGCGTAGGTGGTCAGATAGGAGATCAGACCGATATTAGGACCTTCGGGGGTCTCGATGGGACACATACGACCGTAGTGGGTGTAGTGTACGTCACGGACGTCGAAGGAAGCGCGCTCACGGGACAGACCGCCGGGTCCGAGCGCCGAGAGACGTCTCTTATGGGTCAGCTCTGCCAGAGGGTTGTTCTGGTCCATGAACTGAGAAAGCTGAGAGGATCCGAAGAATTCACGGATGACCGTCGTAACAGGCTTAATATTGATCAGCGCGCCGGGAGTCAGCTTCTCATTATCCTGAATGGTCATTCTCTCCTTGATGATCTTATCCATTCTGGTAAAGCCGATACGGAGCTGGTTCTGCAGCTGCTCACCTACCGAACGGATACGGCGGTTGCCCAGGTGGTCGATGTCGTCCACCTTACCCACACCGTGCATCAGGTTCAACAGATAGTTGATGGATGCGAAGATGTCATCCTTTGTAATATGCTTGGGGCAGAGCTCTGCCATTCTCTCCTTGACGAGAGCCTTGAGCGCATCCACGTCGCCCTCGCTCTGCTCGAGAATTTCGAGAAGAACGGGCAGCTTTACCTTCTCGGTAATGCCGCAATCGGTCAGATCGTAGCCAAGAACACACTTAGGACGGATGGTGTTGTTGGAGAACACCTTAATAACCTGTCCGTTGTCCAGCTTCAGCATGACGGAGTTGATGCCCGCATCCTCGATCGCGTGTGCCTTCTCGTTGTCCAAAAGGGTATCCGCCGAGAAGATCACCTCTCCCGTCAGAGGGCTGACGGCATCCTCAGCCAACACATGGCCGCGGATACGGGAGTGGATCGCCATTTTTTTATCAAACTTATATCGACCGACGGGGGCGATGTCGTACCGCTTCGCGTCGAAGAAATAGTTCTTGATCAGCTGCTGCGCGGGCTCTACCAAGGGGGGCTCTCCGGGACGGAGCTTCTTGTAGATCTCCTTGAGCGCTTCAATGCCGGGGGTGGAGCTGTTCTGGGATGCCAAAAGCTCGCTCTCATCCTTATCAAAGGTAGCGGTCAGCATCTCCTCTTCCCCAAACAAACCGTAAATATCCTCACGTGTCTCAATGCCCAACGCGCGAACAAACATCGTCAAGGGAAGCTTACGGGTTTTATCGATTCTCACGTAGAGGACACCGTTGGCATCCACCTCGTACTCCAGCCATGCTCCGCGATACGGGATGATCGTTGTGCTATACGTCTCCTTGCCCGCCTTATCGATGGCATCGGCATAGTACATACCGGGCGAACGGATGATCTGTGATACGATCACTCGCTCCGCGCCATTAATCACGAAGGTACCCGTCTCGGTCATAATGGGGAAATCGCCCATGAAGATGTCGGTCTGCTTGACCTCACCCGTTGCCTTGTTGGTCAGACGAACGTTGACCTTCAAGGGCGCGGCATAGTTGGCATCCCGCTCCTTGCACTCCTCTACCGTATATTTCGGCTTCTGGTCGATCGAGTAGGAAACAAACTCAATGACAAGATTGTCCGAATGGTCGGTAATGGGAGATACGTCACGAAGGACCTCCATCAGTCCCTCTTCCAAAAACCACTTAAAGGACTTTGTCTGAACCTCCACAAGGTTGGGAAGCTCATACGTGAATTTGGACTTCGCAAAGCTCATTCTCGTGTTTTGACCAAGCTTCTGTTCTTTTACATTCACCATTGATACATCGCTCCATTCCAATGTAATACCGCAGGGAATATCCCCTTGGCGGATCTTTGCCGCCTACGCCCGCACGTATAAAATAAAATACGAAAAGTTCCCGGATCCCGTATCCTTTTTTCCTCATTTGGGCATAGTGAGCAATTATATTGCAGTTTACTATTATAGCACGCTTATCAAGCTTTGTCAAGTTATTTTTTCAAAAAAGTTTCACTTTTTTCATATTTTTTCCTTTTTGGGAAATTCTTCCCCGCTCTTTTCTCATAAAAAATATTTTTACTTTTTTTCAAAAACCTATTGCAATTTAAATCGGTTTGTGGTATTATATGTAAATGTATGGACGAAGACGGGCGTACCCTCTCATACGCACCGCTCAGACAGATTTTACAATTCTTTACGGAGGTGAAAATCAATGCCGAATATCAAAAGCGCAAAGAAGCGTGTTCTGGTTACCGAAGCTAAGACCATGCAGAACAAAATGTTCCGTTCTCAGCTGAAGACCGACATCAAGAAATACCAGGCTGCTTTGGCTGCCGGCGATGCCGCTCTTGCTCAGGAAACCTACAAGGCCGCTGTCAAGAAGATCGATCAGGCTGCCGCACGCGGAATCATTCATAAGAATGCTGCCGCTCACAAGAAGAGCCAGTTTACCAAAGCACTCAACAATATGTAATGATAACCGTGCATAGTTCTCACCGCTATGTACGGTTATTTTACTATTCACACAAAAGGAGTATCATGATCTACAAAAATATTACGGAGCTTGTGGGACACACTCCCCTGTTCTGTCCCGAAGCCCTCATTAAAAAAGAAGGCTTGCGGGCAAGGATCCTTTGTAAGCTTGAATGCTTCAATCCCGCGGGAAGCGCCAAGGATCGGGTTGCCGCCGCCATGATCGCCGACGCGGAAGCACGCGGGATTCTGCGGTCCGACTCGGTGATCGTGGAGCCTACCAGCGGAAACACGGGAATCGGCCTGTCCGCCATTGCCGCCTCACGGGGATATCGGGTGATCCTGACCATGCCCGAGACCATGAGCGTAGAGCGCCGCCGTCTGCTTTCCATGTACGGTGCCGAGATCGTGCTCACCGATGGCTCTCTCGGGATGAAGGGCTCCATTGAAAAGGCGCGGGAGATCGCCGCAACGGTACCCCATGCGTGGATTCCCTCTCAATTTGAGAATCCCGCCAACCCAAGCGCCCATGAAGCCGCCACCGCTCCCGAAATTTGGAAGGATACCGACGGCAACGTCGACATCTTCGTGGCAGGTGTGGGAACGGGAGGCACTCTGTCGGGAGTGGGCAGGTATTTGAAGCAAAGAAATCCCAACATCCGTGTCGTTGCCGTTGAGCCCGCGGCCTCGCCCCTGCTCTCTGAGGGACGGGCTGGGTCTCACGGTCTGCAAGGGATCGGCGCCAACTTTATCCCCGATAATCTTGACCGATCGGTCATCGACGAAATTCTCCCCGTTACCGAGGAACAGGCTTATGCCGCGGGAAGAGCCTTGGCAGGCACCGAGGGCATTCTTTGCGGGATTACGTCGGGTGCCGCGCTCCACGCTGCCCTTGCGCTGGCAAGGAGACCCGAAAATGAGGAAAAGACCATCGTCTGCCTCCTTCCCGACACGGGCGACCGTTATCTTTCCACCTCGTATTTTCTCTAATATAAAATAATGAAGTAAAGGAGAAGCAACCATGACAGAATGGATCTTAACAAAAGCCGATTTTTCCGACCATCCCGCTCTGGATTTTGAGCGAATCATGCGCCGCTGCCGTACCGAGGGAGTCCGCCGCTTGGTGGTACCCAAGGATACCTATTTGATCGAGGCGGATTACTGTGCCCAAGCATATCTGACGGTCTCCAATCACGGCCACAACGGCCCCAAGCGAATCGCCTTCCTCATTGAGGATATGGAGGATTTTGAAATTGATTTCTCGGGCTCGCTTTTGATGTGCCACGGGATCCTGACCCCATTTGTCCTGCTCCGCTCCAAAAATATCCGCATTAAGGGTGTTCGCCTGGACAGCGACTTTACCCAGGCAATGGAGGCACGTGTGATTGCTCACAACGAGGATGGTTCTGTCGATTTAGAGCCCATCCGAGGCATGGATGGCTTTAAAATTCTTGGAGGCTTACTGTTCTGCAAGCGTGCCAGCTTTCCCGGCGATCTCCAGCCTATGCATATGCAGGTAGAATTCCGTCCCGACACGGGCGAAATCGAATACGGAACAGGAGATCACACCTTTAATGTGAATCCCTCGGAAATGAAATTTGAGCAATTGGAGAACGGAAATCTCCGTTGTCACGGCATCAAGCGGATGCCCCCCATTGGCAATGTTCTTATCTTCATGGGCTCTCGCCGTGTGGGTTCGGGCTTCTTCTTAGAGGAGTGTGACGGAGTGACCCTTTCCGACGTGATCGTTTACGCCTGCTACGGCATGGCATATATTGCCCAAATGTCGAAGAATCTTAGCCTTTCGGACTTCCACACCAAGCGCGCCGAGGGTCGCTATCTGTCCGCCAACGCGGATGCCACCCATTTCGTCAACTGCTCGGGTGACGTGCTCGTGGAAAATTGCTCTTTTGAGGGTCAGCTGGACGATGCCTTGAACATCCACGGGATGTACACCCGTGTCATGGAGGTCAAGGGTCGTGAGCTCTTGCTCCGCCAGATGCACATTGAAGCCACGGGCATCCGCATCTTCCATGCGGGAGATAGAATCCGCGCTCTGCCCACCGATACGCTGATCCCCTATGAAGAACACACCATCGAATCGGTGGAATACATCAACGACCGACTTTGCCGTCTGACCCTTGATGGCTCGGCAGAGGGCATCTCCGTTGGTGACGACATCGAAAACATCAGCGCCTCGGCAAACCTGATCTTCCGAAAGAACGTGGTACAGAACAACCGTGCCCGCGGTATGCTGATCGCCAACATCGGCACCTCTCTCATCGAGGACTGCTATTTCCACACCTCCGGCTCCTCCGTAAAGTTAGAGTGTGACGGAGAATACTGGTTTGAGTCGGGCGGAGTGGGCGAGCTGACCATCCGAGGATGCACCTTTGACCGCTGTCTCCACGGCAAATGGGGCAAAGCGATTATCGAGGCACAAAAGCGAAAGGCAGTCAAGGAAGATGCTTACTTCCACCGCCGTGTCGTCATCGAAAGCAATGACTTTATTATGTATAGCGACGGCGTGGCGCAGCTCAACAACACTGAGGAATTTGTGTTCCAAAACAACCGCATCACCCCCGCGGAAGGCTTTACTCCTTGCGTAAAAGCAACCCACATCCGCACCCTTGAGGTTCAGCCCGACGTGGCTCTGAATCCCGTGGAGGCATAAAGGCATAAAACAAAAGAAATCCGTCGGTAGCGTAGTTAGCTGTCCGACGGATTTCTTCCTTAAAAAATATTCAGTTACACGGCACACAAGGACGAGGAGTGTTTGTCAATCCTTAGAAATAATTTGTATAAAAGTTTTTGCGGAGCAGCATGAACTGCAAGTTCATGCCCCGTAGCGAAGCAGAGGTGGTTTTCTAAAAAGCGACAAAACGCGTCCTCTCGTCCGCGCAACCTATTCAAACCTTTTCCCCTGATATGTGCTTCTTTCAAAAAGAAGCTTATCAATGTCGTTGATCACCGACACCTTTTTGCGACTCCACTCGGGAGCAAGAAGATCGTCCCCCATACCGTCCCCCGTTACACGGGCGATGACCGTCTCGGGAGGAAGGAGCTCCAGAGCATCTACCACCAGCTCTACGTATTTCTCCTTTTCGAGAGGGGCGTACTTTCCCTCCTCGTAAAGGGTAGCTAAAGCGGTATTCCGCAGCACGTGCAACAGATGTATCTTCACCTGATCGGGACGAAGCTCTGCCACTTGACGGACCGATTCCAACATTTCGGCGCGGTCTTCTCCCGGAAGACCGAAAATCAGGTGGACACAAATCCCGATCTTGTCCGACGTATTCCGCAATCGGCGGTATCCCGCGAGAAAATCGGCAAAGGTATGTCCTCGATTGATCAATTCCGCGGTTTTGTCATGTACGGTCTGGAGCCCTAATTCCACGGTGAGCGCCGTCCGCTCGGCAAGGTCGGCAAGATATGCCGCCACTTCGCCCTCCAGGCAATCCGCGCGGGTGGCGATATTCAGTCCCACTGCCCCCGGAAGGGTCAGCGCTTCCTCAAAAAGCTCTCTCAGACGAGTCACGGGCGCATAGGTATTGGTGTGCGCTTGAAAATAAGGAATACACCGCTCCACGCTCCATTTGGAGCCGAGCGCTTCACGGACACGCCGATATTGCTCACCAATCGGCAGTGTGGGACTTTCGGCAAAATCGCCGCTTCCCCGCCCCGAGCAATAGATACAACCGCCCACACCGCATCGCCCGTCAATATTGGGACAGGTAAATCCTCCGTCCAAGGGGATCTTCGCGCATTTGCCGCCAAAGGTCTTACGCAAATAATAATCGTAGGTATGGTAGCGCTTGTTGGTATCGGTATAGGGAAAAGGATTGGACGTTCTTTGGTTGATCTTCTTCATTCTCATCCTCTTCCATTCAAAACAATTTAAAAAGGGAATCCTTGGGATTCCCTTTCATTATACTTTAGACATCTTATTTTGTCAAGAGCTTTTCGAGCACGGCAAGGCGCACACAGACGGTCAGAACCTCCATGGCTTCACGAAGCGCTTCGTTGGTCGGGAAGGAGGGGGCAATACGGATGTTGCTGTCCTCGGGGTCCTTTCCGTAAGGATAGGTCGCTCCCACCGTGGTCAGCACCACGCCCGCCTCACGGCAGAGGGCATACACTCGCTTGGCGCATCCGTTCTCTACGTACAGGCTGACGAAGTAGCCGCCGCGGGGCTTGGTCCATCTTGCGGCACCGGTGTCTCCCAAATCGGCAGTGAGAACCTCATCCACGATCTCAAACTTGGGACGAAGGATCTCCGCCAGCTTCATCATATGACGGTGAACGTTCTCGGCGTTCTTGAAATACTTTACGTGGCGAAGCTGGTTGAGCTTGTCGTGTCCGATGGTCTGGATCGACATGATCTTCTTGATCTGCGCAAGATTGGGCTCGGATGCCGCCATGATCGCCACACCCGCTCCTGGGAAAGAGATCTTAGAGGTGGAGGCAAAGTAGAACACTCTGTCCTCGGTTCCGCGCTTGCGGCACTCGGCAAAAATATCGAGGAGAACGTCTCCGCCCTCTTCATACAGCTCGTGAATGGCATAGGCATTATCCCAAAAGATACGGAAGTCGGGAGCCGCCGTTTTCATTGCCGCCAAGCGTCGAACGGTTTCATCGGAATAGGTATATCCGTCAGGATTGGAATACTTGGGGTTACACCAAATGCCCTTGATGGAAGGGTCCTTGGCTACCAAAGCTTCCACCTCATCCATGTCGGGACCCGTTTTCAGCATCCGCACGGGGATCATTTCCACTCCCAAGGACTCGGTCACGGCAAAGTGACGGTCATATCCCGGAACGGGACAGAGGAAGCGAACCTTGTCTTCCTTTCCCCAGGGACGCTCGCTTCCTACCACACCGTAGAGCATGGCACGGGCGACCGAATCGTACATTAAGTTAAGGGACGCGTTTCCGCCTACCAGAATATATTCCTCAGGGATTCCCAAAATCTCCGAGAAGAGACGCTTCGTCTCGGGCAGACCGTCCATGATCCCGTAGTTTCGGCAATCAAAGCCAGCCTCACTCCTGCAATCCTCCGTGGTGCTCATGCAGGTCAGCATATCGTTTACCAAATCCAGTTGGGCACTGCTCGGCTTTCCTCTGGAAAGATCAAGGGAGAGCTTCTTTGCGAGAATTTCCTCGTACTTCTTCTCCACCGCTGCCTTTTCTGCCAGCAAGCCCTCGGTCGTCATCTCAAAATAATTCATTGGTTTCCTCCGTCGCATCTCTATATCCGATGCCATTTCTTCATACCGTTATATTATATCACAACCTTTCGGAAAAAGCAAGATTTATTTTTAATTTTTGCAAAAAATTCACATTTTATACGAATTATTTCTGTTTTTCCCAAAATCTTCGGACAATTTCTGCAAGAGACGGAGCATTTCCTGCATATTGGACATGCTGCCAATGGTTCGGGAACAGGTGGCGGTATTTGGGTGTGGCATATCGATCATCCACAAGAACCGCCACTCCTCGGTCGCTGTCCCGACGAATGACCCGTCCCACCGCTTGAAGCACACGGTTCATTCCGGGATAGGTATAGGCATAGTCGTAGCCCTCGCCCACCGTCTCGTCGAAATGCTCCTCAATGATATTTCTCTCATTGGACATAGCAGGCAGACCCACACCGAAGATGATCGAACCGATCAGGCGACTGCCCGGAAGGTCTACCCCCTCGGAAAAAGCGCCGCCCATCACACAAAAGCCCACACGCAAATGTCCCATATCGTTACGGAACGCCCCGAGAAACTCCTCTCGCTCTACTCTCCCCATTCCCTGTTTTTGTACCACGGTCTCCACGTTGGGATATTTTCGGCGGAAGGCATTCCACACACCCGTCAGGCACTCATAGGACGGAAAGTAGGCAATATAATTTCCCGCCTTGGCACTGACCGTAGCGGCGATCGCCGTGGCATAACGGGAAAAGCTCTTCTTTCGGTCCTCCATACGCAGGCTCAGGTAATCCGCCACCGCTACGCATAGTCCCTCGGGATCAAAGGGAGACGGAAGCGACACACTGTGGGATCGTTTTCCCCCGCCTAAAACGTCGCAGAAATATTCGGGCGGCGTCAACGTTGCCGAAAACAGAATAGCGGCATGGGCTCGGTGAAGGAGCGCGTTCATGATTGAGGACGGATCGAGGCAATAGGTTTTGACCGTCGTATCACCGCCGTACAATTCCACGTAGCATCGAAATCCCCGATCAAAATGCTCGCTGACCGCCAAATAGCGTTTCACCGAGGACACCAATCGATGAACCTCACCCGACAGTATATGCCCGCGGTTTTCCCGAAGCCACTCCTCGCATTTTTTACGAAGGGTATCCAGCTCCCGCTCAAATTCCGAGAGAGGCTCTCTTCCCAAATAAAAGCCCTGCTCATGCCCCTTTTCATCCTTGGTCAGACCGTCCCGACAAAGGGCTTTGAGCCGACTCATATGAATCACCACCGGAGTGAGTGCCAAGGAGAGCTTTTCTTCCTCTACCAAGAGCGAAGCAAAACGCTCCAGCTCCGAGCGGCGAATAGATGCCGAATACATCTCCCTTGCCCGATCGGCAAGATTGTGCGCCTCATCAATAAGAAACACGTAACGCTCCTCTTCTCCCTCGGCGGGCTTCCTTGAAAAATACCGTCTAAAGTAGACCATGGGATCAAAGGCATAGTTATAGTCACAGATGATCATATCACAACGCTCCGAAAGATCGAGGGAAAGCTCATAGGGGCAGATGCCGTATTTCTTCGCTACCTCTACGACCCTTGCGGTGGGATATCCGTATCCCTCCGACAAAAGCTCCTCGATTGCCAGCGGGGCTCGGTCATAATATCCCCTTGCCCGCTCACAGTCTTGAGGATTGCAGGGATTATGCCCTCCATCTCCCGCCATTCTCGCGGGGCAGACACAGAGCTGTTCCTTAGCGGTGATCATCACTGTCCGCAGATTCACCCCCGCCTCCTTCAGCTTTGCCGCCGCGCGATAGGCTTCCCGTCCCGTAGCGGTCTTGGCGGTAAGATAAAAAATCTTTTCGATCTTTCTCTCACCCAATGCCCGCACAGCGGGATAGAGAGAGGACATAGTCTTTCCCGTTCCCGTAGGAGCTTCTACAAACAGCCGCTGTCCCCGACGGATGGCACCGTACACCTCTCGGATCATGATTTCCTGTCCCTCTCGAAGCTCGGGATATGGAAAAGGAGCCCTTGCCGCCGCCGGGAGGTCCTCAATCTCACGGAGGATCATTCGCTTGGCGCTGCTCTCCATGCGCAAAAGCCAATCCGAGACAAGCAGGCGAAGCTCGTCCACGGAATACCGATACTCAAAATATTTCCGCTCCTCGGTATCAGGATTCAGGTAGGTGATCCTTGCCCGTATCGCCTCCCTCTCCTCCTTCAAGGCAAGAGCGTGCGCGTAAAGACGCATCTCGGTCAGGAGAAGCTCATCAGGGGGCAAGCGGAAGCCGTATCCCTTGCGAAAAGAGACTGTATCTACCGTAGGTTCTCCGTCCGAGCGGATAATCCCGTCCGCAATACCGCTGACGGTAAAATAGATTCCACCCGACAGGGCGGTAAAGGAAAGAGGAACCTCGGGATGATAATAGCCCTTTACGTCCTTTTGTAGAAGAGCGTGGATCTTAGAAGCCGACAAATGACCGCGGGTCGAAAAATCCCGCACGTGTCCGCCAAGATCGCCGCCTCCCGCCACCGCGAGCGCAAGCTCCTCTATCGTCACTTCGACGGCGGTCCTGTTTTGATCGTATCGCATGAGGTTCCTCCTTTCCATACCGTTCTTTCCATTATTATATCATGCCCCCGACTCTTCCGTCAAGAGCGAACAGGAACTTCCCCTCCCCGAATTTCCATATTTTTAGGGGTACCAATTTCTCTCCATCGGGATTATAATTGTAATACGAAACTCTTACCGGAAAGGAATCATCCTATGGATATGATTATGATCAGCGACCGCAAGCTCAAGGTCATGCTGACACAAAAGGATTTGGACGGGTATGGGGTCAATACCGAGGACTTGGATTATGCCAATACCGAGACCAAACGGATGCTATGGGACATCCTCAACACCGCCAAAAAAAACATCCGCTTCAATACCGACGGTCAGCGGGTGCTCTTGCAGCTCTTCCCCTCCCGTGACGGGGGCTGTGAAATATTTGTTTGCAAGCTGGGCGCTCTCCCCGCGAGCCATTCGGAAGACCCCGCCGAGCTGTTCGCCGAACCCATCCTGCATTGCAAACGGGGACACCATTCCGCCGCACCGCCCGACCGAAAGGGAACCTTCCGTTTTGAATCCTTGGATTGGCTTCTGACGGTCTGCCGCCGTCTGTTTGATATCGGTTACGGCGGGGAAAGTGTCGCCTACGTGGGAGATGACCGCTTCTACTATCTGCTGCTGGACGGCATGGACACCACGGGGTATTTGCCTTTAGATGAATTTTCCTTTATTAAGGAATACGGTACATCCGAATCCACCGAGGGTGCCCTTCACTTTCTCTCCGAGCACGGCACCCTCATTTGCTCTGCCGACGCGGTGGCGACCCTCGGTTCCCTTTAACCGATTGAAAACGAAACGCATATACTGGCAGGGAATCCAATTGACAAAGAAAGGAATCGCTGTCTATGAACGAACCCTCAAAGGACACCTCCACGGGGTATCTGCTCGTCAGGGTCTCTACCGCCCAAGGAGCTATCCCCTTGGAAAATGCCGCCGTCAACATTCGCGGCGGAGCTGCCGAGGACTCGGGAATCCTCTATTCTCTGCGTACCGACCGAGACGGAAAGACCCAAACCGTAGCGCTGCCTACCCCCGCCCTTTCCCTTTCGGAGACTCCGCAAGCGGAAACGCCCTACGCGGTCTACAACGTAGACGTCTTTCGCGAGGGGTACCTGCCTCTTTTCTTCCATAACGTTCCCGTTTTCCCCTCGGTTATTTCTATTCAGCCCGCTGTCATGGTCCCCGATCCCGACTCCCCCTTGTAATTCAGAGGAAAGGAGTAGCCATGAATCAAAATCTCCCCGTCATCCCCGAAACCGTTACCGTCCATTTGGGCGCTCCCTCGGAGAACGCTCCCAACGTAACCGTCCCCTTCCTCGAATACATCACCAACGTCGCTTCCAGCGAAATCTATCCCACCTGGCCCGAGAACGCGATCCGAGCCAATATTTACGCGCAAATCTCCTTTGTCCTGAACCGTATTTATACCGAGTATTACCGCATTCGGGGCTACGACTTTGACATTACCAATAATACCGCCTACGATCAGTATTTTGTCAAGGATCGGGATTATTTTGAAAACGTTGCCGCCATTGCCGCCGAAATATTTGATACCTATATCGTGCGGCAAGGAAGCGTGGAGCCACTCTTCGCCCAATATTGTAACGGCACCACCGTCACCTGTCCCGGGCTTTCCCAATGGGGGACCGTCTCCCTTGCCAATCAGGGATACACACCTTACGAAATTCTGCAATACTATTACGGCGACGACATCAATCTGGTCACTGACACGCCCGTCATGAACGTCTCAAGCTCCCTGCCTGACCGACTTCTGCGGCTGGGAACGGCAGGAGACGACGTGCGGCAAATTCAGATCCGACTGAATCGGATTTCCGACAACTATCCCTCGATCCCAAAAATCGCTCTGCCCGACGGTGTTTTCTCCTTTGACACCGAGGCGGCGGTACGGCGGTTTCAGGAGATCTTTTCCCTGCCCGCGGACGGCATCGTAGGAAAATCCACCTGGTACGCCATTCAGTTTATCTACAACGCAGTCAAGCGTCTCAACGAGCTGGACTCCGAGGGGATTACGCTTGACGAGGTCACGCAACAATACACAGAGCTCCTCTCCCTCGGCTCTCAAGGCTTAGAGGTGCAGAACGTACAGTATCTGCTTTCCTACCTCTCCGCCTTTTACAACGAGATCCCACCCGTCACCATTGACGGGATCTTCGGTCCCTCTACCGACAGCGCCGTCCGCGCGGCGCAATCCCTCTTTGATCTCCCCGTCACGGGAGAGGTGGATTTCGCTACCTGGGACGTTCTTTACCGAACCTACCTCGGCTTTCTTGCCACCATTCCCTTTCAGTACGTGGAGGGAAATATTCTTCCCTATCCCGGTGTTCCCTTGCGTCTTGGATCGGAGGATGATTCGGTTCGTGTGCTTCAGGAATACCTCAACTTTATCGCAAGATCCGACGACCGTATTCCCGAAACGGGTGTTACCGGTTATTTTGGGCAGAGAACCCGTCAATCGGTAATCGCCTTTCAGGAAGCGGCAGGCATCCCCCCTACCGGAACGGTAGCCAGCGTCACCTGGAACGCCATTGCCGACCGTTACAGCGACCTCTATAACGGCTCCCGTCTTGGGGAAGGACAGTATCCCGGCTATGAGGTCGGACGATAACTTGGAAAGGAGACGGTATGGATCAACCAATCACCAATCGGGATGCCATTCGTAATCTGCAACGGTATCTGAGAAGAGTCTCTTATGAAGACAATCGCATCATTCCCGTCCCCATTGACGGGGTCTTCGACGACAGGACCGAGGAAGCGCTTTTGGCATTTCAAGGAAAAATGAACCTTCCAAAAACAGGACGTGCCGACGAAGAGACCTGGAATCTGCTTTTTTCGGAATATGACCGCCTGAAAAAAGAACAGGACCTGCGTGTTCCCATCGACTTTTTTCCTCCCTCCCCCGAAAATTACGAGAGCGTACCGGGAGAGAGAGGAGCCTTCATCACCCTTTTGCAATTCATGTTAGGGGAGCTGACGCTGGTCTACGATGCCTATTCCCCTCCCCCTTTGACAGGGGTATTTGACGAGGACACGGAAGAGGCGCTGCTTCGCTTTCAAGCCATCCACGGACTTCCCCCCACGGGGCGGCTGAATCGAAACACATGGAACCGATTGTCCGAGGAATACCGAAATTATCTTACTTAAAAAGCGTTTTCTCTCCGAGCAAGTTTTCCGCTTTCTCTGCGTACAATAAAAAGAAGAACCCCCGTCTTTCCGATTAAACCACACAAGGAGGGGCAATAATTTCACTGAATCCATCGGGAGAAATAGAAGGGTGCAAAGATCATTATGTCAAACAAATTCACACAAAAAGCGCAAAACACACTCAATTTGGCTCTCACTTTTGCCAGAGAGCTGGGACACAGCTACGTAGGCTCCGAGCATCTTCTCTTGGGACTGGTATCCGAAAAGGACAGCATAGCCTCTCGTCTGCTTGCCGCTCGGGGAGCGGATGCCGCGCGGATCCGCCAAAGCATTGCCGACGTATCGGGAGTAGGCTCCCAGAGCTTTGTCCGCGCGTCCGATATGACCCCCAGAGCCAAAAAGATCATTGAGGGTTCGGCAGCCGAATCTCATAAGAGCGGGAGCCGTTACATCGGGACCGAGCATCTTCTCATGGCGCTTCTTCGGGAAAAGGATTCCGTAGGAGTACGGCTTTTGGAATCCGAGGGAATCCCTTCCGAGGAGCTGATGGACGACGTGGACACTTATCTGAATACATCTGTAGAGAAGGCGCCCCGTTCCGCCTCCCCCGAAAAGGAGGAAAAGCTGAAGATCAAGGGAGCTCCCGTACTCAGCTCCTACGGACGAGATCTGACCGAACGGGCAAAGGAGGGGCGAATTGACCCTATCATCGGGAGAGATTCCGAAACCGAACGGCTCATTCGCATTCTCTCTCGCCGACAAAAAAACAATCCCTGTCTGATTGGAGAACCCGGTGTGGGCAAGACCGCCGTGGTGGAGGGACTTGCCGAGCGGATCGTCAATGGCAGCGTACCTCCCACCCTTCGGGACAGACGCATCGTTACCTTGGATATTTCCTCTATGATCGCGGGAGCAAAATACCGAGGAGAATTTGAGGAACGCCTCAAAAACGTCATGGAGGAGGTTCGCCGCAATCCCGACATTATCCTGTTCATCGATGAGATTCACGTCATCATTGGCGCGGGTGCCGCTGAGGGAGCGGTGGATGCCGCTAACATCCTAAAGCCCGCTCTTGCCAGAGGAGAATTGCAGATGATCGGTGCCACGACCTTAGCGGAATACCGTTCTCATATAGAAAAGGACGCGGCTCTGGAGCGCCGTTTTCAATCGGTTCACGTACAGGAACCATCCGAGGAAGCCGCAAAAGAAATTCTCAGGGGGCTTCGGGAACGCTATGAGGAACATCACGGACTGCGAATTTCCGATGAAGCCATCGAGGCGGCGGTTTCCCTCTCGGTCCGCTATCTTCCCGACCGTTTTCTGCCCGACAAAGCCATTGACCTCATTGATGAGGCGGCGGCGGGAGTCCGTATTGCCGCTGAGGAGCTCCCCTCCGCATTACAACCCTTGGAGGATGAACTGAAGGCGCTCTCCCTCCAAATGGAGGAAGCCATTTTGGCAAGGGATTTTGAAGAAG
Source organism: Eubacteriales bacterium (assembly GCA_045533675.1). GTDB lineage: Bacteria > Bacillota > Clostridia > Oscillospirales > CAG-272 > HGM12713. The sequence continues at coordinate 33,381 of JAZSIF010000001.1, forward strand.
CGGCAAGGATACGCGACCGAGAACGGCAAATGAAGGAGGAGCTTATCGAAGAAAAGCAACGTGTATCCTCCAACGCAAAGGGGGCTCTTTCTGTTTCCGCCTACGACGTTGCCGACGTCATCACCAGATGGACGGGAATTCCCGTCAGCAATCTTTTGGCGGATGAAAGTGAAAAGCTTCTGCGTTTAGAGGATACCCTCAAAGAGCGTGTGATCGGACAGGACGAAGCCATTGCCTCCCTTTCCCGCGCCATTCGTCGGGGACGGTTGGGACTCAAGCATCCAAAACGTCCCATTGGCTCCTTTATCTTTCTCGGGCAGAGCGGTGTGGGAAAGACCGAGCTTGCCCGCGCGCTTTCCGAGCAATTGTTTGGCAGCAGAGACTCTCTCATTCGATTGGATATGTCGGAGTATATGGAGAAGCACAGCGTGTCCCGTCTCATCGGGTCCCCGCCGGGTTATGTGGGCTACGAGGAAGGCGGACAGCTCACCGAGCGGGTACGCCGCCGTCCCTATTCGGTCATTCTGTTTGACGAGATGGAAAAAGCGCACCCTGACGTATTCAATCTCTTGCTTCAGGTCTTAGAGGACGGTGTCCTGACCGATTCCAAAGGCAGACGGGTGGATTTCTCCAATACCGTTCTCATCATGACCTCCAATCTCGGATGCTCCCCCGAGGACCGAAGAAAGACGGTAGGCTTTACCCTTTTTGACTCAGAGCAAGAGAACGAACGGGAAAAGCTGATCTCCACGCTTCGGGAACGCTTCCGAGGAGAATTTCTCAACCGTGTAGACGAGATCCTGCTTTTCCGTCCCTTAGACAAAAGAGATCTAACCAAAATTGCCGAAGCCTTATTAGAGCAGATCGGTCAGCGAGCCGGACAATTGGGGATCACCCTGTCCTTTGATTCCTCAGTCGCCTCCTTCCTTGCGGACACCTCTTCTGCCACCTTGGGCGGTGCCCGACCCCTGCGCGGGCTTGCGGTCCGACAAGTCGAAGATCCTCTGTCCACAGCCCTCCTTGAAAAACGTTTTCAGTCGGGAGACTCGGTCTGTGCCTTCGTTCCCGCGGGAAAAGGAGAGATCGTATTTGAAAAATGTTAGTTTAGATTTTATAGAAATTTCAGCTTTCTTGTTTTTGGTACACCGTGTAACTTTATAGAATTTATCTATGGACGAAGCCCGTCGGACCGCATTGCCCTCGCATGCTTCCGACGGATTTCTTTTAAATATTTTTTCTTTCCGTCCATTTGTTTACATTGCGTTCAAAAATTAGGTATATAATGTATATAATGTTGTATGAAATAAAGGATTTTCTATGAAATCAACACGTAACACGCTTCGCATTTATGGGCTCACCCTTTTGGGAGCCACGCTGCTTTTGATCCTCCTTCGGTGTCTCGATCTGTTTTTGTTCTTTGACAAGGAGATCGGGTATTATCAGAGAGACGCATTCCTTCCCATCGCGGAGATCATCCTGCTGTTCGCGGCGCCTGCCGCTCTGTTGGTTGCCTCCATCCTTTGGCTTCGCCGTCTGTCCGTAAGCTATGAAGAAACGAATCCCATCGTTCTCCGTCTTTCGGCATTGCTTGCCTCGCTCTTTTCCCTGGCATACACCGTTCTGTCTCTCATGGGGCAGACCGAGGACACTTCTCTCACCGCGCGGCTTCTTTTGGTTTGCTCCATGATCACGGCAATCTATTTTCTACTGAACGCAAGCAAGAGCGCCGCCCCCGCGCTTCCCCGTTTTCTCACGGGTGTGGGCATGGTCCTCTTCCTCCTGTTCTCCCTGGGAAGCTGCTATTTTGACCCTACGGTACAAATGAACGCCCCCGACAAGCTCCTCTTTTTGGTCGCCTGCCTCTCGGGTATGCTATTTACCGCCGAAGAGCTTCGGATCTTTGCGGAGGTTCCAAAAAGCGGACGGTATTTCTTCTCTATGGGATGCGCCGTTTTCTTTCTCGGAGTTTCATCGATTCCCACCCTGATCGGCGTTTCCCTCGGCGCGATGGAGCCCGCCTCCTGGCATCTCTCTTGCATCGTTCTGTTCGGAATGTTCTTATATGCCGTCACCCGTATGCTTCTGATTGTTTTCTCCTCGAAGAAAACCGAAAGAGTCTCTGCCGAGCAACCCGCCGACCAAGAGGAATGAGTTCCTCTCCCTCATCCATTCAACAAGGAGTAACACCATGAGCGCCAATGATCGAATCCAATGGCTTCACAAAAAAATAATTGCGGGCTGTTATCCCAATGCCTCACACCTTTCCGAGCGCTTTGAGATCTCCCACCGCCAGGCACAGCGTGACGTGGAGTATCTGCGGAAGGACTTAGAGGCTCCCTTGCGGTATTGCTCCAAGAAAAAGGGATACTACTACGACGGAGATTTTATGCTTCCTCTTCTTCTCGAAGCGGAAAACGATACCGACTATCAGGACGTGGTATCGGGACTTCGGGCATTCAACGATCTGTCTGCCGTTCGCTCCATCGTCCAGCTTCAGCTTCCCTATTCGGCAACGCTGGAGATCACCGATAAAATGACGGTCATGAATCTGCGTGCCTTTATCGTAGGCGAGGAGCCTCATCACCGCTACCGCTGTGAATTTCCCAGCGTGGAGCTCTTCCTCGGTATTGCCGTGTCCGCCGATGCCGACGTTCGCATCATTTCCCCGGACTGGCTTCGGGTCAAGCTGGTGGATTTTGCCAAGCGAATCTTAGAGAGAAATCAAGTAGAAGAGGATGAAGAGGAGGCTTGACACGCCTCCTCCTTCCTTTTCTAAAAATATTTTAAAAACTTTTCAAAAACCTATTGACAAATCAATTTTTCATGGTATAATATTTGATGTTATCCAAAGACAGCAGGTCTCCGTAAAGGCAAATGCCTCCCTGCCGAGGACAAGATCAATGAAATATTCTTTTCGTTATCTTTCTTCGCGCAAGGACTATGTCTTTCGGAAGAAAGTTTTTTATTTCCTGCTTACACATTTTCACATGGGAGGTGAAAGAAAGTGGCTAGCAAATCCATTCTTGAACAGAAGCAAGCGATTGTTGCGGATCTGGCGGAGCAACTGAAGAATTCTCCTGCGGGTGTTGTCGTTAACTACCAGGGTATCACCGTGGATGCTGATACGAAGATGCGTAAGGCTCTCCGTGAGGCAGGCGTTAAGTACACCGTTATGAAGAACTCCATGACCGGCAGAGCTTGTGACGAGGTAGGTCTTGGCGATATGAAGCAGTACCTGACCGGTATGACCGCTATCGCAATCGGAACCACCGACGCAGTCGCTCCTGCAAAGGTCCTCAAGGAGTACGCAGAGAAGATCGAATCCTTCGAGATTCTGGCAGGTTACCTTGACGGAAAGGTAGTGGACAAGGATACGGTCCTCTATCTGGCGGACATTCCTTCGAAGGAAGTCCTCATCGCAAAGTTGCTCGGAAGCATCAAGTCCCCTCTGTACGGTCTTGCATACGCTCTCCAGGCAGTCGTCGACAGAGACGGCGAGGCAGCCCCCGAGGCTGCAACCGAAGCTGCTCCCGAGGCAGCAACCGAGGCTTAATTACCGCCTCAATATTTTATGCGTCTTAACGCAAATTTAAATTTATTGATTCCGATTAAGGAGGAACACGAAAATGGCATCTGAAAAGATCACTAACATTCTTGAAGAGATCAAGTCTCTCACCATCATTGAGCTCGCTGACCTGGTAAAGGCAGTTGAGGAAGAGTTCGGCGTATCCGCAGCAGCTCCCGTAGGCGTTGTCGCAGCAGCTGGCGCTGCAGCAGCTCCCGCGGCTGAGGAGAAGACCGAGTTTGACGTAGTGCTGAAGTCCTTCGGCGCTAAGAAGCTGGACGTTATCAAGGCAGTTCGCGAGATCACAGGTCTGGGTCTGAAGGAAGCTAAGGAAATGGTTGAGGGCGCTCCCAAGACCGTTAAGGAAGGCGTTTCCAAGGACGAGGCTGAGTCTGTTAAGAAGGCTCTCGAAGAGGCTGGCGCTGAGGTTGAGGTTAAGTAATTTAACCCTTCCCTACATAAAAAGGATGCGGAAAATCCGCATCCTTTTTATGTTTTAAAACAAATTTATCAGCATTATAAACAATTGTAAAGCCACAGAAGAAATCAAAAAAGCTCTTGTTCCGTTTGGAACAAGAGCTTTTTCATCATTCAATCAAAACAGATTTCCGAGAATCGAGTCAACCAGATCCTCGTTCTTCTTTGGCTCTTCCTTGGGAGCCTCCTCCGCGGGAGCTTCCTTGGAAACGACTTCCTCAATGGGAGTTGCCTCCTGATCAAAGCCTGCGGCAACGATGGTAATTCTCATCTCATCCTCAAGCTCGTTGTCAAATGCCACACCGAAGATCACGCTTGCCTCGGCATTGCACTCGGAGGAGATCATAGAAGCAGCCAGATCCACATCCTCCAGACCCACGTCGGGAGAAGCGGAAATACTGATGATGATTCCCTTCGCGCCCTTGATCGAGGTCTCGAGCAACGGGCTGGAGATCGCCATGCCTGCGGCAACCTGTGCCTTATCCTTACCTGTTGCGCTGCCAACGCCCATGTATGCCTTGCCGGAGTTGGCAATGACAGAAGTAACGTCAGCAAAGTCGATGTTGATAAATCCGGGAACGTTAATGAGATCGGAGATGCTCTGTACCGCACGGCGAAGCACCTCGTCTGCCTCGGTGAACGCATTCATGAGAGTAATGCGGGTATCGGTAACCAGCTTCAGTCTCTCGTTGGGAATGACCACCAAGGAGTCTACGTAAGGAGCAAGCTCGGCAATTCCCTCATTGGCGCGGTCCATCTTCTTGCGACCCTCAAACTGGAAGGGAGTGGTCACCACACCCACCGTAAGGATCTCCATTTCCTGCGCCAGTCTTGCTACCACGGGGGTAGCGCCCGTACCGGTTCCGCCGCCCATACCCGCTGTGATAAAGATCATGTCTGCACCCGAAAGCAGCTTCTTAAGCTCATTGACCGCTTCCTCAGCGGCTCTCTCGCCGATCTCGGGGTTGGAGCCCGCGCCGAAGCCATTGGTAATCTTTTCACCGATCACCAGCTGGGTGGTCGCCTTACATCTTCTGAGCGCCTGCTTGTCCGTGTTGATGGCGATAAAGTCCACGCCCTTTACACCTGCGGCGATCATACGGTTGATGGCATTGTTTCCGCCTCCGCCTACACCGACTACCTTAATCTTTACGCCGTAATCCATTACGCTATCCTGTTCAAAAGCCATATCTTTGCCTCCTATCGTCCGACCCTTGGGTCAGCCCATCCTTCTCTATTAAACTATCCTTACGTTCCTGATCAAACACCGAACATGGAGCCGAGGAAATCATCCAGATCCACATCCGCCTTCTTTGCGGGTGCTTCCTCTACCTTAGGAGCTTCCTCTGCTTTAAGAGCTTCCTCTGCCGCCTTGGGAGCTTCCTCTGCCATATCCTTGGAGAAGCCCGTAGCGATGAGGGTGATTCTCATTTCATCCTCCAGCTCGGGATCAAAGGCTACACCGAAGATCACGTTGGCATCGGGATTGCACTCGTTGGTCACCATGGTACAAGCCACGTCTACGTCGGCAAGTCCCACGTCGGGAGACGCGGTAATACTCAAAATGATACCCGTAGCGCCCTTGATGGAGGTGTCGAGGAGAGGGCTGGAGATCGCCATCTTTGCCGCGTTCTCTGCCTTGTCCTTACCCGACGCGCTACCGATACCCATATGTGCCAGACCAGAGCGGTACATAACCGAGGTCACGTCCGCAAAGTCCAAATTGATCACACCCTCAATGTTGATCAGCTCGGAAATGCTCTGTACGGCACGGCGAAGCACGTCGTCAGCCTCGGAGAAGGCGTTGAAGAGCGTGATTCTTGTATCCGATACCAAACGGAGTCTCTCGTTGGGGATCACCACTAAGGAGTCTACGTACTGGCGAAGCTCGTCGATACCCTGAAGTGCCTGATCCATTCTGCGCTTGGACTCAAAGGCAAAGGGGGTGGTTACCACGCCGACGGTGAGAATATCCATTTCGTGGGCGATTCTTGCCACCACGGGAGCAGCGCCCGTACCCGTTCCGCCGCCCATGCCCGCGGTAATAAATACCATATCCGCACCTGCCAGCACGGTCTTAATCTGCTCAATGGATTCCTCCGCGGAGCGCTCACCGATGGATGGGTTGGCACCCGCGCCAAAGCCCTTGGTGATCTTTTCTCCAATGACGATCTGCGTAGGCGCTACCGAATTTTTCAGCGCCTGACGATCGGTATTGATGGTAATAAACTCGACGCCCTGTACGCCCGACCGAATCATACGGTTGACTGCGTTATTTCCGCCTCCGCCAACGCCGACCACCTTAATACAAACGCCGCTCTCAAAGCTTTCGTCACGTTCAAAACTCATGTTGATCTCCTCCAAATCTTCCTTACGATCGAAATCATAAAATATACATATATATCATAATATATTTTTCTGTTTTTTTCAATACCTTTTTTGAAATTTTTCAAGAATTTTCACTTTTTTTTTGCCGAAAAATCGAATTTTTCGCAAAAAACAAAAAATCGGTTGAAATTCAGGCTTCAACCGACATTTTGTTATGAGTTTTTTCAGTGACCACAACATATGGTGGTATCTACTGAGATTTGCTCTCGCTGTCTTCGGGAACGACAGGAGGCATTTTGACCGAAACAGCAATAGGATCGTCCGAATTTTCCGCCGTGATCTCACCGCTCTCGGCACCCGCCAAGCGATCCGATACCAGCACCACTCCGACCTGCTCCAGTTTATAGGAAAGCTCCTCCGCACTGCCGAGCTTTACCGTGAATTTTTCGTCCACTACCAAGCGGATATTTCGTCTGTCCACCACATTGACCTCGCTCATGCGTCCAAAGTAGGAGCAGGAGCGAATGGTGTCGATGATCTCCAGCGTTCGGCGAAGCTCATTCTCATCCTCCGCAAAGGAGGGGACAGATCCCGCGATCACTCGTTGAACGTCGGGAAGAATGAGGCGGGTCATTCCCTCGGTAGACTCGATCTCGTCAATGACCAACAGATTTTCATTGAGGGCATACTTCCCTCCCGATATTTCAATGTACCAGGGGGTAAATCGCTCGGTAATCACCACCTTGAGTCGGTTGGGGAATATTGGACGTAGTTCCAAATTTAAAAGAAAGGGAAATTCTTTGAGCATTCGCTCCTTGATGGCATCGCTGTCAAGGTCATAGAGCCAATCCTTCCCACCAAGGTTCAAGCCCTCAATGAGCAGCTCCTCGCTGTATCTTCCTTCACCCTCGATCTCGATGACACCCACCGTGCAAAAGCGTTTGACAACGGACGCGCAGGAAAGGATCGCCAATGCGCACAATATGATCATCACCATCAGAAGAATCGCTCTACGGATGTTGACACCTTCCCACCTGGTCCCGTTTCTCTTCACGGTACACTCTCCTTTCCTTTATCGTCTTTTACTTTCTTTTCACGAGCTTCTGAATTTCTCCCCAGATTTTCCGATTCACCTCGGGATCGGCAAACATTTTCACCGATTCGCTCATGCTCGTTCGGATCTCCTCGTTCTCCACGATTTTTCGGACCGAATCCAGCATCAGGTCCATATTCAACTCCATCTCCTCCAAAAGGATCGCCGCCCCACGGTCCGCCAACACCTTGGCGTTTTTATACTGGTGGTTATCGGCAACGTTGGGAGACGGAATGAGAATGGCGGGCTTTCCCATAATGGCAAGCTCGGTCAGAGTCATCGCTCCTGCCCGACAGATCACAAGGTCCGCCGCCGCCATATGCAAGGGCATGTCGTAAATATAGTCCTTCAGCACCAATCTCTCGTTTCGTTCCAGACCATATGCCGCAAAGATGGCTCTCGCGTTCTCATAGCCCCGAGCGCCGCCCGAATGGAAGTGCATCACGTCCGATCGGACCGAGGAAAATTCCTTCATAACTCCAATCGCAGCCTCGTTGATCTTCTGCGCCCCAAGGCTTCCGCCGAAGGACAGGATCACGTGCTTCACGGAATGGGGAATGCCCAATTTCTTTCGTGCCTCCTCCTTGCTGACCATTCCGTAGGAAGACCTGAGAGGATTTCCCACGCAAACCACCTTCCCCTTTTCGGTCAGGAGGTCCTTGGTCTCTCGGAAGTTGGTCAGAATCACATCCACCTTCTTTTGCAGCTGACGCACCGCCACGCCGGGAAGCGCGTTGGATTCGTGGACCATATTGGGAATCCCCATAGAAATCGCCGCCCGCAAAAGAGGCCAGCAAACGTATCCTCCCGTTCCGATGACCAGATCGGGCTTGAACTCCTTGATGATTTTCTTCGCGTGGGAGGGAGACGTCATTACATAATAGGCGGTTTTAAGATTGGAAAGGGACAAGGAACGGCGAAGCCCTTGGATTTTTACGTGATACATGGGGTACCCTTCTCTGCCCACCAGCTTGTTTTCAATGCCACGTTCGGTGCCCACAAAGGCAATCTCTGCATGGGGTACGTTCATTTTAATAATATCGGCAATGGCAAGAGCGGGATTGACGTGTCCGCCTGTACCGCCGCCTGTCAGTAATACTCTCATTTGTCTCTATCCTTTCGGGTCTATTTTTTTTGCGAGGAATACCGTGAGATCGACAAAATAATTCCGATCTCAAAGATCTGCAACATCAATGAGGAACCTCCCGTGCTGAAAAAGGGCAAGGAAATTCCCGTGTTCGGCATCATGTTCGTCACTACGGCGATATTCATGGCGACCTGCAAAGCGATCTTAAAGGTCAAGCCCCATACCGCAAGGGCTGAAAATTTATCGGGGGCTTTCTGCCCGATACGGATGCCCCGCCAAATAAGAAGTCCAAACAAGAGGGTAACCAGGAAGGCTCCCACGAATCCGAGCTCCTCGCAGATGATGGTAAAAATGAAGTCATTTTGCGGCTGAGACACATAGCCGAATTTTTGTCGGCTGTATCCTAGCCCCAAACCGAAAAATCCACCCGAGCCAATGGCGTACATTCCCTGCAAGGTTTGCCAAGCAGAACCCAGAGGGTCTGCCTCCTCTAAATTCCACCAAATTTCCACACGGGTCTGGGCATAGTCGGACACGAGGATCAGAAACACACCTGCCACGGCGATGATACCGAGAAAGATGGCAAGATATTTCACGCGTGTCCCGCCCAAATACATGACCACAAGACCGAGCATGCCCACGATCATCAGTCCCGAAATATGCCGCTCCAGAGCGACCAAAGCGCAGATCACGCCGATGATGCCCATGGGAACCAAAAAGCCGTGCTTGAGGCTTCCGCCGAACTTTCCCGTGGAGGTGATCTTTTTTTCATACTTCGACATATAGAGCGCCAGCACCAGTACCACCGCCATTTTGGCGATCTCGGAGGGCTGGAGCGTGAAAAAGCCTAAGTCAATCCAACGCTGCGCCACACCCTCTGCCGCACCGATGACCAGCACCAAAAGCAAGAGGAACATGGAGACGGCATACGCGCCCACGCCAAAGACCCGCCAAAACCAAGGACGGGCAAAGGCAACGAAAAACGCGGTCACCGCCGTCGCAATGACAGCAAACAAGATGTACCGCCACAGATAATAGGTGGCGCTGTCATAATTGCGCTCGGCATATACCGCGCTTGCGCTGTATGACATGATTGCTCCAAAGCAAAGGAGAAGGACCGCCCAAAGAAGAAACCAGCCGTCAATGCCTCCCTTTTCCAAGGGGGCACTCTCGTCTTCTTTTTTGGCGGGTGTCAAGGGCTCGGTAAACGCCGGGTCCTTTTCCACCATTCTTTGCTCCTGCCTCTCGCGAAAGAGGGCAAGCTTGCCATTCAGCTTCGATGTGTGTTTCGGTTGTTCGGGCAGATCCCGTTTTTGATTCTCTTGGTTTTCCTTCAAAATCGGCACCTTCCCTTCTTATTTTCTGTTTCAGGCACTCCTCAGAGCGCAAACCATGCCGCAAGGCAGCATAGAGCCGTCACAATTGAGAAGACCGTGACCACCTTCGCCTCGCTCCATCCGCATTTTTCAAAGTGATGATGGATGGGCGCCATTTTAAAGATTCGCTTATTGCGAAGCTTGAAGCTCCCTACCTGCAGCATCACCGATACGGATTCCATAATATACACGAAGCCCACGATGAATACGAGCATGGGCTCGTTGATGATAAACACCGCTCCCGTCACCACACCTCCGAGGAAGAGAGAACCAGTGTCTCCCATAAACACCTTGGCGGGATGCAGATTATAAATGAGAAATCCGACCATACCGCCCACAAGCGCCCCCGAAAGGAGGGTCAGGGAATCGTGCAGGTACTGGATTCCCACAAAGCCGAAGAAGCAGAAGACCACAAGGGTCACGGTGCTTGCCAGTCCGTCGATGCCGTCGGTAAGGTTGACACTGTTGACAACACCCACGATGACAAACATGGCAAAGACGTAGTAAAGAATCCCAAGCTCCACGTAAATATCAGTAAAGGGGATATGGAGCATGGTATCAATGTTTCCGAATTTCTGCATAAGGAAAATATACGCCACCGCCGCGATGATCTGAAGCAGAGCCTTTTGATATGCCTTCAAGCCTTGATTCTGCTTTTTCATCAGCTTGCAGTAGTCATCCACAAAGCCGATCATGCCGTTCATGACCGCCAAAGAAAGGGTCAATGCCAAGGGGATCAGCTGACTCTGCTCTCCACGGCAAAGATAGTACACCAAAAAGCCAAGCAGGCACAGGAGAATCGCTAAAATAAAGCAGATGCCTCCCATGGTAGGCGTTCCCGCCTTACTCTTGTGCCAATTGGGACCCAGCTCATAGATCACCTGTCCCACCTTTTTTTCTCTCAGCTTGGGAATGATGAAGCGCCCCAGCACCGCAGTCAGCAAAAAGCACACTGCCGCCGCCAGTCCGAATTGTATCCATTGCTCCTTCATCATTTGTCTCCCATCTTATCCGTCTTTAGGCTGAAAGCCGCTGACTGTTTTCCTTCAAATACTGAATAATGCGCTCCGCGGCAGCTCCTCTGCTTGCCTTGACCAAAAGCGTATCTCCTTGACGCAGAGTTCCCAAGAGCATCTCGCCGCTCAGCTCAGGCGAGCGGGTATCGGCATTGCGATACATCAACTCGGGGTCCATTCCGCCAAGGATCGCACCCATGGCAATCTGCTCGGCAGACTGTCCAAAGGTATATAAAAGCTCACCGCCCATACGGGCAAAGTACAGCCCTGTCTCCTCGTGAAATTTTTCTGCATCGCTTCCCAGCTCATACATATCCCCAAGCACTGCCGCCATTCTGCCGCTTCCCTTTCTTTCGGAAAGGCTGTGGAGCACACGAATCGCCGCGCGCATGGATTCGGGGCTTGCGTTGTAGCAATCCTCGATAATGGTGATCCCACCGATCTCATAGATGTTCTGTCTCATGCCCACGGGACGGTAGCACATGAGTCCATGCGCGATCGCCTGATCGGACAGATTCATACGCACGCCCACCGCAAACGCGAAGAGGGCGGCATAGATATTGTGACGGCCCATGGTGGGGATGGTCACGTCCTTTACGGTCTTACCGAAATATTCTACGTCAAATACAGTTTTTCCGATCTCCTCGCGGATATTCACCGCGCGGAAATCACATTCGCTATCGATGCCCACAAATACGGGGATTTTGTTGCCCGTGGGGTAGCAACGAAGCAAGGGCTCGTCGCCGTTGAGAAGTAGCGCGCCGCCCTCCTTGAGTCCTGCCATGATCTCCATTTTGGCATGGCAGATGTTTTCACGGGAGCCAAGATGCTCCATGTGAGAAGAACCGATGGTGGTCACAATGGCTATGTCGGGCTCGGCAATGCGGGACATATATTCGATCTCGCCGAAATCGCTCATGCCCATCTCCAGCACCGATACCTCGGTATCATTCTGCATGGAAAGGAGAGACAGAGGCATACCGAGGGTACTGTTGTAGTTTCCTTCGGTCTTATGCACGCGAAACGCTTCGCCAAGCACTGCCGCCACAAATTCCTTGGTGGTGGTTTTGCCTACACTTCCCGTAATCGCGACCTTTCTGTGGTTCAAACGGCGGTCGTATGCCTTGGCAAGCTCGCCGATGGCGCGTAAGGAATCCTCTACGACAACCGCCACGTATTTGTGATCCATGGTTTCGGGAATTCTCTCACACAGCACGCAGGCGTTGCCCGAGGAAACGGCGGCGCCGATATAGTCATGACCGTCCACACGCTCCCCGCCAAGGGCTACAAAGAGGGTACCCTCTGCCGCCTCACGGGAGTCGGTGCAGACCGAACGAAAAGGAAGATTCCGATTGATCTCGCCGCCCACGCAGCACAAAAGACCGCCGCAAATCTGAGCAAGCTCTGCCATCGTCAAGCTGTTACATCCTACGTTGACCTTCATTCGTTTCTTCCCTCCCGAGCATTCGCTCACTTTATTTCTGATATCCTTCTATCCGTCTGCGATAAGCCTTCCGAAGAATCTCTCGCTCGTCAAAGGGGATCCGTCCCTGTTCGTTGATCTCGTACTGTTCGTGTCCCTTGCCCGCTAAGAGAAGAATGTCTCCCCGTCCGGCAAGCGATACTGCCCATTCAATGGCTTCGCCTCGGTCGGCGATCACCGCATGAGGCTTTTCCTTGTCGATCCCCCGCAAGACATCTGAGAGGATATGCTCTCTTGCCTCTCCCCTGGGGTTATCCGAGGTCAGGATCACGAAATCCGCATAGGCGGATGCGATCCGTCCCATTTGCTCCCGTTTGCCTCGGTCTCGCTCGCCGCCGCATCCGAAGAGCAAAAGAAGTCTACCTCCGCCCGCACGGAGCGGAAGCAGGGTTTTGAGTATTTTTTCAAGGGCATCGGGGGTGTGGGCGTAATCAATGACCGCCGAGAACTCCGCGGGCGGCTCGAAGCGCACTTGCTCCATTCTCCCCGTGACCCCCGAGGTCTTTTCAAAAACCTTGAGGATTTTCTCGGGAGCCATTCCCTCCCCCATGGCGACTGCCGCCGCCAGCGTTGCGTTGATGATCGAAAAATTGCCGGGAATCGACAACCGCGCGGGGTAGCTGCCCACGGGTGTTTTCAGCACAAATCGGCTGCCGCTCATTCCCGTACTCTCCACGCGGAGAGCGCAAAAGTCCCCCTCTTCCGTCGAACAGGTCAAAAAAGGAATCGTCAGCTCCTTCGCCAGTCGGCGGATATAAGGATCGTCTATGAATAAGACCGCTCCTTGGCACCTTGTGAAGAGCCTCCGTTTGGCTTGAAAGTAATCCTCCATCGTGCCATGAAAGTCCAAATGATCCTGTGTCAGATTGGTAAATACCGCCCACCGAAATTCGATGGCATCCACACGGGAGAGGGAGAGCGCATGGGAGGAAACCTCCATTATCACGTATTCCACTCCGTCCGCCGCCATCTGGGCAAGCATTCTGTAAAGCACCTCGGGATCGGGCGTTGTCATATTCGCTAAAGGGTCGCTTCCCCGCGGGGTAAGCATCCGTCCGCCCGCCGAACGGCATTCCACCGTTCCGATCACGCCGCATATCCTTCCCCACGCTTCGAGAAGCTCCCGAATAAGAAAGGTGACCGACGTTTTTCCGTTGGTTCCCGTCACGCCGATGATCTTCAGGCGACCGACGGGGTTTCCGTACCACGCGTTATAGAGCAAAGCAGCCGCATTCCTTGTGTTCTTAAGCACGATCCATGCTGCGGCACCACCCACACACACGTCACACACTTGCTCTGCCACTATAACCGAGGCACCTCTTATCATTGCCTCCACCGCAAACTCATGTCCGTCCAAGCGGGTCCCCTTCATGCAAATGAACAGGCTTCCCGCGCTCACTCTCCGAGAGTCGGTGGCAATGTCTGTAATTTCAATCTCTCCCAGCTCGGGAGGGTAACCAAGTCCGGCTCTGCCGAACAATTCAAACAGCTTCATCTCTGCCTCCGAGGAACTTGTGTTTTCTTTCACTTCCTCGGCGCACAGCCTTTTTTATTCCAGATCGTCGTCCGCGACCATGGAACGGAATTTCAGGGTAATGACCGTTCCCGGCTTCACCATAGCTCCGGGCTCTACCGACTGGGCATAAACCTCCGCGTCGGCACCTCTGGTCCCTTCGATTTTCACATTCAGATTCAATCCCATCAGACGGGCATTGGCGTAGGTTGCGTTTTTTCCCACAAGATCGGGCATCTGAACGGTCTCGGCGGGAGTGGCATCCCCTACGTAAAGGATGATCTTTCCCGTATCCTTTTGTACGTAACTGCCCGACGCGGGGCTCTGCGCTTTGACAATACTGCCCTCGGTCACGTCGCCGATGATCTCGTATTTGAGACCCATCTTGGTGATAGACTCAATGGCCTTGTTCACGCTCCAGGTACGCCAGCTTCCTACCTTGGTTGCCAGCTTTGCCTCCTCCTCGGCGGTGTAAATGGCTTCCACACCCAGGTAAGGCAAAATATTTTTCAGTGCCGCGCCCACGTAAGGAGCGGCGACCGTACTTCCGTACATTCCCTTTTGAGGATCGTCCACCATAATGAGAATGGCGACCTCGGGATCGTCAGCGGGGGCATATGCCACCGTGGAGCAGACGTATGCGTCGGGGAACGTAAGCTTAATCACGTCGCCCTTGACCGCGTATATGCCTTGACTCACCGATTGGTCCTTCACCGTACCGTAAATGCCGGTCCCCTCAATGGTGAAATTCAAGCCCGCAGCCTTGAGAAGCGCCTTGGCACGGTCGAGACTGATCCCCGTCAGCTTGGGAACCTTGACACTCGCCTTGGCGTTCTCCTTGGTAAAGAGAACCACAATCCCGTTTTCCTTTACCATTTTGGTACCCTCTTGGGGGTTTTGCGAAAGGATCTGAGCATCGTCATTCCCGTCGCCCGCAATTTCCACACGAAGCCCCGCGGCTTCCAGTGCCGTTTTTGCCTCAGCGAGGGTCATCCCCACGTAGCTTTCCAAAGTAACCGTGGAATGTCCCGTCTCTTTTTTCTCAGAGGTTCCCGTTTTCGCGGCAACCCGATAGCCCGCCACATAGGCGTTTTTCGCTCCGCCATTGCCCGAAACACCCTCCTCAAGCATCTCGGAGATGGTCTTACAGACCTCTTCGCTGACCACGGTTCTCTTAACCTCAGCCTTATGCTGATAGATCACGTTTCCCGCCTTGTCGGTGATCTTCTCCACAAGGTAGGGGGTCATCAGCGTGCCGTTGTTGGCAACCGCCGACACCGCCATGATCTGTTGCAGGGGGGTTACGTTGAAGTTCTGACCGAAGGCGTAGATCGCAAGGTCAAGCTCGGTCTGAAGGTCGAAGGGTCCAACTCCCTCACCGGGCAGGTCAATGCCCGTTTTTTCCTTATATCCAAACGCCTTATGGTACTGCTTGTAGGTATCAATGCCAACAAGCTCTCCCAAAGTCATGAACCATACGTTGCAGGATTGCTGCAAGCCCTCGGAAAAGGTCAGGCTTCCGTGACCCTTGCGCTGGTGGCAATGGATCACCTGTCCAAGGACGGTCTTATGTCCGGGGCAATACACGCTCCCAGGGATCCCGTCTTTTCTCTCCTCCAGCGCCATGGCGGAGGTGATGATCTTAAAGGTAGAACCGGGAATATAGCTCTCAGTCACGGCTTTATTGGACCAGGTCTCGGTCAGGAGCTTCATTTGAAGCGCGCTGTATTCCTCGCTCCCTGCCGTGTAGCCGCTGGACGCAAGCGCATTCTTTGCCGCTTCATCCATCTCCCAAGGATTGTTCAAATCAAAAGGAGAGGAGGTTGCCATGGCAAGCACCGCGCCTGTCTTGACGTCTACCACAATGCCACAGGCACGGTTCATAGCGATATTATCCTCTGCCGTAGCCGCCAGCTGCTCTTCCAGATAGGTCTGAATGGTTGCGTCAATGGTGGTGGTCAGATCGTAGCCGTCCACGGCTTCGATACAGTTGGCGTAATCAAAGGGCATCACGTTTCCGTAAGAGTCTCTTGCGGTGACGTAATATCCGTCCACACCCTTGAGATAATCGTTGTATTGGTATTCCAATCCGTAAAGCCCTACGCCGTCATTGCTCGTAAAGCCAATGGCATGAGCGGCAAGGCTGTTCCCGGGGTAATATCTTGTGTTTTGCGCTTCCAAATAGATCATCGTGCCGAGTCCATGCTCGTCGATGTATCCACGGATGCGATCGGCGGTCTCTTCGTCCACCTTTCGGGCAATGGTTCGGTCCAGATATTTGGAATATTCCACGATCTGATGATAGACCGTATCGTATTCCACGCCATCCAGCAGCTCGGAAAGTCCCCTTGCCACCAGATCGGGATAATCAGTCGCGTCTCCCTCCTCAACCTCGCTTTGGGCGGTCTTGATACCCGAGGGAGAAACGAACACACGGTAGGTGGTAATGTTGGTCGCCAGTACCTTTCCGTTTCGATCATAGATCTTTCCCCGATTGGCGGGGATGGGGGTCTCGGTTGTGATCTGATCGAGCACCTTCCCTTGATATTTTTTAAAATCTACGGTCTGAACCAAAAGGATACGGATGAGAAGAACGACGAAGACAGCGAGAATGACGATGCCGAGCGCGGTCGATCGCTTGATCGCCGACCCTTGGATCGAACGTTTCACCATTCTGTTCCTCCCTTCCGATTTCTTCAAAATTTTCTTTGAAACGATAGTATTATATGAGAAGCGGAAGGCTTATATTCGTCAGTCCAGAGTGATCCCGAAGGCAGCCAGGAGCGTGGCAAGTCCCACGTTTTGCGGCTTCTTTTCCTCGGGAGCGATGATCTGCTCTTCCCCTTTGGGTTCGAGATATTCGTTGTCGGCATATTTGCGGGCAATCATTCCAAGGCTCTTTGCGTCCTTGGCGATCTCTTCAGCATCGTATTTCAGATCAAGCGCGGCTTCCAGCTCCACTTGCTCCGCTTCCAGCTTCTGAATGGTCGCTTGCGTCTTTCCCACCTTTCCCGAGGCACTCCCCAGCATGACCGATCCGCTGACGATGAGTCCCAAGGAAATGGTGAACACGGCGATTCCCGAGAGAACCGAAGCGGGGAGCTTAAACCGTTTGCCCTCGGTCCGTCCCTCCTTGCGCTCAACGGGAAACCATTCCACTGCCAGTTTCTTCAATGCCGACTTTGCTTGTGCTAAATGACCCTCCTTTCCGTTTGGCTCGGAGCCGATCCGTCCGCCCGAAGCGGAGGCTCTTCTCTGAGGAACGGCGGGGCTTCTCTGTATGGCAGGCATGTAAAACGCTCTGCGTGTTTTGAAGTAACGAATGAAATCATCGGAGGTCATGTATTTGCTGCCTTGATACTCACCGCTGCGATAGCGATCGGCAATCTTGCTCTCGGCATCAAACAGAGTGTATGCTTCGGGAGCCATGCCCCGAACCTCTGCCTCTCTGGCTGTCTGACTCGCAAGCTCTCCCTTTACGTTTTCCGAAAAGCCTCTGCCTCTGTAACGGCGGCGAAGCTCCTCCAGACAACGACCGTAGGAATCGTTCATTTGTTCAACAGCCATCTTTCAACCTCCTGTGCCGCTCATGCGGCTTTTTTCTGACAATTTATCTTCGAAAACAAACCTTCAAAGCTTTTCCGCTACCCGAAGCTTTGCGCTACGAGAGCGGGGGTTTTCCTCCAGCTCCTCTTTTGAGGGGAGGATTGGCTTGCGGCTGATCACTCGTACCTGAGGTTTCTTTCCGCATACGCAGATGGGAAAGTCCTTTGGGCATTCACACCCTTTGGCAAGGTCCGCAAAAGTCTGCTTCACAATACGGTCCTCCAAGGAATGGAAGGTGATGATGGCAATGCGGCCGCCCGGATTCAGAAGCGATACCGCATCCCGAATGGCAGGCTCGATCACGTCCAATTCTCCGTTCACCTCAATGCGGATGGCTTGAAAGCTCCGCTTGGCGGGGTGATGTCCCCCTTCTCTCGCCGCGGGGGGCATGGAATATTTAATCAGGTCACTGAGCTCGGCGGTGGTTTCAATGGGCTTTTTCGCTCTCGCCCGCACGATCGCCGCCGCAATGGCAGGAGCGAACCGTTCCTCGCCGTACTCAAACAAAATCCTTTTCAGTTGCGCTTCGCTGTACTCGTTGACCACCCGATAAGCATCAAGACTTCTTCTTGCGTCCATCCTCATGTCAAGAGGTGCGTCCGCTTGGTAGGAAAATCCTCGCTCGGGAGTGTCCAGCTGATAGGAGGAAACACCAAGGTCCAAGAGAAGCCCGTCGATCCCGCCAATCTCCAACTCCCCGCAGACTCTCGCGAGCTCCGAGAAATTGCTCCTGACCACCTTGGCTCTCTCTCCGAGGGGTGCCAGCTTTGCGCTTGCCGCGGCAATGGCGGCGGCATCCTGATCAATGGCGATCAATCTACCCTTTGTCAGACGGGAGGCAATTTCATAGGAGTGACCGCCGCCACCGGCGGTACCGTCCACGTAGATGCCATCCTCTCGAATGTTCAATCCTTCTATGCACTCATTCAGTAAGACCGAACGATGAGAAAATTCTTGGCTCATATCCGCTCCTTAGAGTCCAAAGGATTCGAGCAGATCCTTCATACCTGCCAGATCCTCTTCCTCGACCATTGCGGCGTAGTTCACGTCGGACCAGATCTCGGCATATCCGCCGCATCCCACGATCACCGCGTTCTTTTCCAGCTCCGCATGGGCAATCAAATCGGGAGTCAGGACGATTCTGCCCTGGGAATCGGCGCTGACCTGCGCGGCATTTCGGCTGAGAGCTCGAATGATCCGATCCTTGTCCTTGCCGTCCAGCTTTTTAATAGGCTCAATGTAGGCATCCCATTCCGCCATGGAATAGACACGGAGGCAACGCTCACGAATGCTTTTGGATACCACGAAGAATTCCCCCAGCTCTTCTCTGTGCTTGGAAGGAATGAAAATTCTGTTTTTGGGGTCTAAGCTATGCTTGTATTCGCCCGACAGCATGGTATTTGCCTCCTTTCGTTTTTCTGCCGCTCACACGTTTTTGGGGCTGCGCCCTCTTGCGCGCGTACGCGTATAATAATCGGTAGCGATTTTCCGCTACCCGTTTTCTTTGTTTCCTCGGTGGTTTCGGGGTGGTTTTCGCTACACTTTGCTACACTTTCCACCATTTCGCCCCACTCGGATGGTATTATTATAACTGATAACGGTTTTTTTGGCAAGAGGAAATTGAAAATTTTCCAAATATTTTTTTAAAAAAAGTGATTTTTTTCGTGCTTTTTTTCAAAAAGTGTCGAAAAGTGCCGTACATGTTCGCTTTCATCACTGAATTTACATTTTTTTACAATTTTATGGTTTTTGATGGATAAGCAGGATATTTGTCCTCTTTGCGTTCAGTTTTTCTTGCTTCGACAGGAAGTAACTCATGTCCTACAAATTATACAAATAAAAGAAGAGCGACCTTGCGGTCGCTCTTCGGTGCGTTAAAGCCTTATGTTACTTGACTTTTCAGTATTACTTGAAGTATCTGTTAAGTACGCCCTCGAGACTCAGCCGTGACGAACCTCGTCGCGGTAGCTTCTCGTGTGCTTCAAAGCAAAAAGCTTTGCGATGCTTGGAATTGGATAACTTTTCCGCTTCCGATCATGGCTACAAAAAACTTCATTTCATGTCATAAAATTTGATTTTCTTTAGGCGCAGCTTCTTTTTTCATTGCGTCTCGATAAACGAAGAAATAAATGATACTTCCAACAAAGGTACTCAGCGGAAGACCGATGAAAAGAAAGAACACTGTTTTTTGCAAAGGCCATACAAACCATGACCAACAGCTTCTGATTGGTATATTCGCAACATTTACGCAAACACTTCCCTTTTAGCATTCGCAAAAGAAGCTTTTTGAGCTATAATATGTGTATCAGAAAGCTTCCAATTTTCAGGCTTCCAAAATTGAGGCTTTTTTCGAGAGCCCAATGACAAACATTCCACAAAACTTCCACAAAATATGAGAAAAAGAGGGTAAGCCGAAGCTTACCCTCTTGGTGTTTTATTGGATTACTCCTCTACCTCGAATGCGTCCTTGTCAAGACCGCAGACGGGGCAGGTGAAGTCGGCGGGGATATCCTCCCAAGCCGTGCCTGGTGCGATTCCGTTATCAGGATCGCCCTTGGCGGGATCGTATTCATAGCCGCAGGGGCATACGTATTTCATGGGCGTTTCTCCTTTTCCTTTGGTAGTTTTTCGATTACTTTGCCATCATGATCTCGGAGATGAGATCCAAGACCTTTTGGTGGCAACCGCCGCATCCCGTGGAGCAATGGGTCACCTTCTGCACGTCCTCGAATGCCTCAAGGACCGAGCCGAAATCCTTATGTGTGTCAAGCGCGTTGGCAATATCCGCGTAGCTTACCTGCTTGCAGTTGCAAACCATGTAATTCTCTTGCATTGTCTTTCTCCTTCCATGATGGAAATGTAATGTGAATTAGCCGAAGTATCTCTGAAGCAGTCCCTCAAACGCCTTGCCGTGTCTTGCCTCGTCGCGAGCCATCTCGTGAACGGTGTCGTGGATCGCGTCGAGATTGAGAGCCTTTGCTCTCTTTGCGAGGTCAAACTTGCCCTCGGTCGCGCCGTTCTCGGCGGCAACTCTCATCTCCAGATTCTTCTTGGTAGAAGCAGTTACAACCTCACCCAGAAGCTCAGCGAACTTTGCGGCATGCTCCGCCTCCTCGTAGGCTGCCTTCTCCCAGTACAGACCGATCTCGGGGTAGCCCTCACGGTGAGCCACTCTTGCCATTGCCAGGTACATACCTACCTCGGTGCACTCGCCCTGGAAGTTCGCGCGAAGGTCCATGATGATATCCTCGGGAGCACCCTCAGCTACGCCGACTACATGCTCAGCTGCCCAAGACAGCTTATTCTCTTCCATCTTATTGAACTTATCAGCGGGAACCTTGCACTGGGGGCATCTCTCGGGAGCAGCGTCTCCCTCGTGAACGTAACCACATACAGAACATACAAATTTTGCCATAATTTAAATCTCCTTTTAAATATTAAATAAAATTTTTTAGGTTTCAGATTGTGTGCCGCGACATTTTTCGCAGACACCGATGAATTCCAGGTGGCAATCCTCCAAGAGAAAGCCCTCGCACCCCTCTGCCTTTGCGGTAATCGATTCATCGTCCACCTCGGTATGGACATCCGCCACGGCACCGCAACAGCGGCAGGTCACGTGGTAATGCCGTCCTAAGGTGATATCGAATCGGTCATTCGCCTCGGTCAGCTTGAGTCTTTGGATCCTTCCCTCCTCGGCAGCCTCCGCCAACAGTCGGTAAACCGTCGCGCGGCTGATTCCCGGATACTTCTCCTGCACCGCCTCGTACACCATTCCGGCGGAGGGGTGATTGTTCATGCTGCAAAAGACATCGGAAACGATTCTCTTTTGCAGGGTATTTCGTTGCTGTTTCATAATACTCCATCCTTATTGAGAATCATTCTTTATTGTGTCTATATTATAACATGTCCTTTTTCACTTGTCAATAGTTTTTTGAAAAATTTTTAAAAAAATTTTTTAAAAGAAAAGAGCCGTGAAAACACGGCTCTTCTGTGGGGATCATTCCCCGTCCTTTTGTTGTTTCTTTGCCTCGATTTTGCCAAAAATGGCATTCAGAGCATAGACCGACAGAATGATCACGCCGATGACAACGAAAATGCAAAGCATTCCCTTCCACATATACTGGAGAGATTCAAAGAAACGGTTCATATCAATATTCGAAAACAGGTTCATTATTACGTTCCCTCCTCATTAAAGCATAAAGCTTAGGATCAATCCGCCCGCGATGACCGAGGCGATCTGTCCCGATACGTTGACACCGATGGAATGCATCAGAAGGAAGTTTTGAGGATCCTCTTTCAGACCCATCTTATGGACGACACGTCCCGACATGGGGAATGCCGAGATACCCGCCGCGCCGATCATGGGATTGATCTTGTTCTTCTTGGAGAAGAGGTTGATCACCTTAGCGACCAAAATTCCGCCTACCGTATCGAAGATAAAGGCAAAGAGTCCGAGTCCGAGGATGAGAAGGGTTGCGGGCTGGAGGAACTTTGCCGCCGTCATCTGGGTCGCCACGGTAATACCGAGGAAGATGGTAATCAGGTTCGCCAGAACCTTTTGCGCCGTCTCCGAAAGAGAGTTCAACACACCGCACTCACGGATCAGGTTACCGAACATCAAAAATCCGAGAAGGTCAATGGATTCGGGAGCGACCAGTCCCGCGATCACGGTGATCACGATGGGGAACATGATTCTTGTGGTCTTGGATACGCTTTTCGGTTTATAGGGCATCCGAATCAGACGCTCCTTCTTGGTGGTCATCATCTTGATAATGGGAGGCTGAATGACGGGCACCAATGCCATATAGGAATATGCCGCCACCATAATCGCTCCCGTAATGGTAGACGCGTCACCCAGCAGCTTCTGTGCCACCACGATGGCGGTAGGACCGTCTGCCGCGCCGATGATACCGATGGATGCCGCCTCGGGCAGAGTAAAGAAGATGGATGCCAGGCTAAAGGTAAAGAAGATACCGAACTGCGCCGCCGCGCCGAAGATCATCAGCTTGGGGTTCGACAGAATCGGTCCGAAGTCGATCATCGCGCCGATACCGATGAAGAGGATCAAGGGGAACAGCTCGTTTTTGATTCCCGCGTCAAACAGCGTCGACAGCGCTCCGTCGTACACGGCGGGAATGTTGACAATGATCGCTCCCAAGCCCATGGGCAGAAGCAGTGTGGGTTCCATGTCCTTTTTGATGGCAAGGAAGATCAATAAGCCGCCAATCAGCCACATGACCACTCTCTGCCAGCCGCCGTCCGAGAACAGATCAAGGACACCCTCGTAAAGAATTTCCATTTGTTTTTCCTTTCTCTATATAATTCTTATTTGGTTCACATCACAAATTGCATCGTGCAAAACGCGGCATAGACACAAAGAAGCAGAATGCCCTGAACGCGGGAAAGCTTGCCGCGAATGAGAGCGGGGACGGTCAAAAGAAGCATGACGCCCAGCATCACGGGAATATCCAGCACCAAGGATGCGGCAATGCCGCCGACGGTGGCTTCCGCGGGAACAAGGAAGGGAGAAATCGTGGTTGCGACACCGCTGACCAATACCAGGTTGAAAAGGTTCGCTCCGATGATATTTCCGAGAGACAGCGCTCCGTGTCCCTTGGCAAGAGCCGTAATCGCCGTCACGAGCTCGGGCAGAGACGTGCCAAGTGCCACAAAGGTCAGTCCGATCACCGTATCGGGAACTCCCATCGTTTCCGCAATATAGGTACCGCTATCCACCAGAAGATTGGCGCCGCCCGCAATGACCGCCGCGCCGACGATCAGGAACAGGACCTCACGTAGCATGGTAATTCCCTTGCCTGCCTGATTGCGAATCAGTGCCACTACGGCATACACAAGGAAGAGTACCATCATAACCACGCCGATATAGCGCATCATTCCGCCCTTGTAGATCATAAAGCCGCCGCCCACAAAGGCAACCAGCGCCTCGATCACAAGGCCTTTAATAGAAAGGAAAAATTCCTCCGTCTCCTCCTGCGTCTCACACTCGGAAAGTGCCTCCATCTCTGTACCGCTTCCCTTCTTCATGGAAAGCATGGTGCAGACCATGTAAACGAAGAAGCCGCAAAGCAGAACGATGCCCACCCAACGGGTGAATTCGCCCATCAGATATGCCACCAGAACGTAGAATACCGCCGCGCCGAAGAAGAAGGACACGGGCAGGATCAGCGCCTTACGGTCCGCTTTGCCCGGCTTGATGGCAATGGTCAGTGCCGCGATCAGTGAGGTGTTACAGATAATCGAGCCTACGGCATTGCCGTATGCCATACCGCCCGAGCCTGCCATGGCACCCTGCGCGGACACCATCACCTCGGGCAGCGTCGTTCCGATAGACACCACCGTGGCGCCGATCAGAAGCTCAGGCAGACGAAAACGACGGGCAATTCCCGACGCGCTGTCCACAAACCAGTCGCCTCCCTTGATCAACATCAATAGTCCGATCACAAACAAGAGGATTTGAAGTAACATTGTTTTTCTCCTTTTTACGTTTTGTATACCTTTTATCTTTATTTTTGCATAAAAAAAGCTCAATATATGGCTCTTGCGGCTTCCATATATTGAGTCTGGTTCTTTAAAGCAAGCCAGGTCTTATGACCATGCTGTTGACTTGCTACGCGCGAAACATCCGCACGCCACTACTCCCTCAAACTTACCTATTTATTATATAAAGAAATTTCGCTCTTGTCAAGAGTTTTTTTAAAAAGATTGAATTTTCTTTCCTTAAAAAAGAAATCCGTCGGTGGTGCCAAAGGCGCCGACGGATTTCAGCCTTAGAAAAAATATCTTATACGGTACACAATGACCACAGCCCTGCTGAGAAAGCCAAAAACGTTTTGTTGTAAGTTTTTGCGGAGCTTTTTTCAAAAAGCGCGAGAAATCCTTTTCTCAGCTATCCTTAATTGAAGTAACCCTCTCTGTACAAAAGCTCGGCGATCAGTACAGCGCCGCCAGCGGCACCGCGGAGCGTGTTGTGAGACAGACCCACGAACTTGTAATCGTAGATCTTATCCTCACGAAGTCTGCCCACGGTTACGCCCATGCCGCCGTAGATATCACGGTCGAGAGCAGCCTGGGGACGGTTGTCTTCCTCAAAATAGGTAATGAACTGCTCGGGGGCATTGGGAAGTCCAAGCTCCTGGGGCTTACCCTTGAATTCAGCCCATGCCTTGAGGATTTCCTCCTTCGTGGGCTTATTCTCGAATTTCACGAACACAGCGGCGGTATGACCGTCGGTCACGGGCACGCGAATGCACTGAGTGGTGATGACGGGCGCGTCAGCCTTGACAATCTCGCCGTTCTCAACCTTACCCCAAACGCGCAGGGGCTCCTGCTCGCTCTTCTCTTCCTCGCCGCCGATGAAGGGGATCACGTTATCGATCATTTCGGGCCACTCGCGGAACGTCTTGCCCGCGCCCGAAATTGCCTGATAGGTGGTAGCCACCACTTCCTTGATGCCATACTTGCGCAGAGGCGTCAGGGCGGGTACATAGGACTGAATGGAGCAGTTGGGCTTGACGGCAATGAATCCGCGCTTGGTTCCGAGACGCTTTCTCTGTGCCTCGATGACTGCCAGATGCTCGTCGTTGATCTCGGGAATCACCATGGGAACATCAGGCGTCCAACGGTTTGCGGAGTTATTGGAGACCACGGGAATCTCTGCCTTGGCATATGCCTCCTCCAGCGCCTTAATCTCATCCTTTTTCATATCCACGGCACAGAACACAAACTGACAGAGCTTGCCCATCTCGTCGATCCTTGCCGCATCCAGCACGGGCATCTTCTTATATTTCTCGGGCATGGGAGTCTTCATCTTCCAACGAGCGCCCACTGCCTCCTCATAGGTCTTTCCCGCGGAGCGAGCCGAAGCCGCCAGCGCCGCTACCTCAAAATAGGGGTGATTCTCCAGCAGGGTCAGGAATCTCTGTCCTACCATACCCGTGGCGCCAACCACGCCAACCTTCATCTTTTCCATGGTCGATCTCCTTTTTCCATATGAAATAAAACACTTGTCAATATGATATCATATTCTTCTGAAAAAATCAAGAATTTTTCTTTGTGAAAATGTAGAATGTTGCCGATTTCTCGGATGTCCTTTTGTATACCTGTGATAATTATGGTCCAATGAGCTGTCCGTAAAGCTCATTGCGGGAAACCCCCAACGCCTTTGCCGCCGCCTTAATGGCCTCGTTTCGACTCATGCCCTCCGCCTGAAAACGCGCCACCGCCTCGGCGGGAGTCATGGTGCCCACACCTTCGGCTGACCCTTTTTTAGAAGTACCTCCCTCTACCACCAGCACGTATTCCCCGCGGGGCTCCTTTTCCTCATAATATGCCACCGCTTCAGAAAGGGTCATGCGAAGCACCTCCTCGTTGAGCTTGGTCAGCTCACGGCAAAGCGCGATCCGTCGATCCCCTCCCAAGGTCTTTTCCAGATCCGAGAGCGTGGTACGGAGCTTATGAGGAGCCTCATGAAGCAAAAAAGTTCTCGTCTCCTCCGCGAGAAGCGCAAGCCGTTCTCTTCTCTCCTTCTTCGGAACGGGCAAAAAGCCCTCAAAGGAAAAGCGAGCCGTGGGCAGTCCCGAAAGAGTCAGTGCCACCACCATGGCGCAGGCGCCGGGAAGCGAGGTCACGGGGATCCCCTTTTCCACGCACAGCGCCACCAGATCCTCCCCCGGGTCGGAAATGGCGGGGGTACCCGCGTCGGTCACAAGGGCGCAGGATTCTCCGTCCAGCAGCCGCTTTGCAATGTCCTCCCCTCTTTCGCGGCGGTTGTGCTCATGGTAGGACACCATGGGCTTAGATATTCCGAAGTGGGTGAGAAGCCGCATGGAATTTCTCGTATCCTCCGCCGCAATGAAATCTACCTCCCGAAGAGTCTTGAGGGCTCGCTCGGAAAGATCGGACAGGTTTCCGATGGGAGTGGCGACCAAATATAGCGTACCACCCTTGATCTGATTTTTTTCGTGTTCGGTCATGGTCTTCTCCTATCGTCACGGCATTCCCTCTCCCCGCATATACTGAACCGCGAAGAAACAATGGAAAGGAACCGCTTATGGCAATTAAAATTTATATTGATCAGGGGCATAACCCCTACAATCCCAACGCGGGCGCGGAAGGAAACGGTCTGCGTGAGCAGGATCTTGTGTACGAGATCGGCGTGCGTCTCGCCGCTCTGCTCCGTGCCAACGACAATTTTGAGGTCCGTCTCTCCCGTCCCACTGAGGATGTCGTCATCGGCTCATCCAATGCCGAGAGTCTTCGGCTTCGGGTAAACGACGCCAACTCCTGGGGAGCGGATTATTTCATCAGCTTGCACACCAACGCCTCCTCGAATCCCTCGGCTACGGGCACGGAAGCCTTTGCCTATTCCCGTCCCTCCGCCGCTTTTTCTCTCGGCGAGGATATTCTCAGGGAGCTGAGTCAAGCCACAGGTCTCCGCAATCGCGGCATGCAGGTGCGCACGGGGCTTTACGTTCTTCGGCGTACCGCCATGCCCGCCGTTCTCGTGGAGCTTGGATTTATCACCAATCCCGAGGACGCGCGGCTGATGCTGGAGGAGCCTCAGCTCTTCGCGCAGGGAATTTATCAGGGCATTCTTGATTATACGGGAGTATAGGCTTACGCCCTCTCCTCGATCATACGAAGGAGGTCCTCCTCGGAGATCACGGGAACACCGAGGCTTTGCGCCTTGGTCAGCTTACCGCCTGCCGCTTCGCCCGCCACCACGTAGGAGGTCTTTTTCGACACGCTTCCGCTGACCTTGCCGCCCATCGATTTGATGAGAGCGCCCGCCTCGTCACGGGACATGGCGGAAAGCGTACCCGTCAGAACGAAGGTCAGTCCCGCCAGACGGTCTTCCGCTGGCTTTGCCACCGAACGGGTGAGAAGCCCCGCCTGTGTCAGCTTTTGGCAGAGCCGACGGTTTGGCTCATGGGCAAAGAAATCCACCACCGAAGCGGCGGTGATCGCGCCGAAATCGTCCAAAAGGCAGATCTCCTCCGCCGTGGCTCCCATCAGGGTATCCAACGTACCAAAGCGCGCCGCAAGAGCGGCGGCGGCGACCTCGCCTACGTTACGGATCCCCAGCGCGAATACCAGCCGCTCCAGCCCCGCATTCTTGGACTGTTCAATGGCGCGAATGAGATTCTCCGCGGATTTTTCTCCCAAACGCTCCAGCTTCGAGAGCTGCTCGGCGCGCAGAGCATACAGATCCGCTACGTCCGAGATTAAGTGATTGGCAAGCAAAAGCTCCACGATCTGCGGTCCCATGCCATCAATATTCATGGCATTTTTTGAGACGAAATGCTCGATGCTTCGTGAAAGCTGGGCGGGACAGGCGCTGTTGGCGCAGCGGAGCGCCGCCTCCTCTTCCTCGTTGTAGTACACGGGCTCGCCGCAGGAGGGACAACGCTTGGGCAGGGGAAATTCTCTCTCCTCTCCCGTGCGCTTCTCGGGCAGCGCGCGAACCACCTCGGGGATGATATCTCCCGCCTTGCGGACGATCACTCGGTCGCCGAGCAGGATTCCTCTTTGGCGGATAAACTCCATATTGTGGAGTGTGGCACGGCTGACGGTGGTTCCCGCCAGTCGAACAGGAGACAGCACGGCGGCGGGGGTCAGGACTCCCGTCCGTCCCACCGCAAGGGTAATATCCTCAAGAACCGTTTCCTTTTCCTCGGGAGGAAATTTATAGGCAACTGCCCAACGGGGGGTGTTGGTTCCCTCTCCGATCTGTCTGCGCTGCTCCAAGCTGTCAATTTTAATGACCACGCCGTCAATATCATAGGGCAAGCCGTCTCTCGCCTGTCCGATGGTCCCAATATGAGCGATCACCTCCTCCGCCGTATGCGCCAGACGGCGCATGGGCAGCACGGTAAAGCCAAGCTCCGAAAGGCGGTCAAGGGTCTCGGTATGGGTCAGGGGCGCGTGCCCGTCCAAATAGAGCGAGCCACCCTGAAAATTAAAGACGAAAATATCCAGCTTTCGCTCGGCGGTAACCTTGGGATCAAGTTGTCGGAGGGACCCTGCCGCCGCGTTGCGGGGATTCGCCATCAGCGCCTTCCCCTCGGCTTCCCGCTTCTCATTGATCTTTTCAAACACCGCGCGGGGCATATAGACCTCTCCTCGCACCGTCAGCGTCAGGGGCTCGGACAGCGCAAGAGGAATGGAGAACACGGTTTTGAGGTTTCCTGTCACGTCCTCCCCCGTCACACCGTCTCCACGGGTAGCCCCCCGCACAAACACACCGTTCTCGTAAGAAAGGGACACAGACAGTCCATCGATCTTGGGCTCCACCGAATAGGCGGGAGACGGCACCTCTCCCTCCATTCTCGCCACGAATTCCTCGGTCTCCTCAAAGGAGAACACATCCGCGAGAGAATCCATTCTCGACGTATGCACCACCTTTTCAAATTTGTCCAGAGGACGCCCGCCCACACGCTGCGTGGGAGAAGCGGGGTCAAACCACTCGGGGTGCGCTCCCTCCAGTGCCTTTAGCTCGGCGTACATCCGATCGTATTCAAAATCCGGGATCTCGGGCGCGTCGTATACATAGTAGCGCTCCGCGTGATAGGTCAGAAGCCGACGAAGCTCCTTGACACGGTCAAGAAGCTCGATTTCATTGGTTCTATTTCTCTCATCCATCTGTACACCTGCGTTTTTCATAAAATTCCTCCGCGAGGGAGGCTTTCGTCAACAGATATATTATACCACATCTTCCCGTTTTTCGCAAGTTATTTCGGGATTTATTTTTATAAATCACAACCGAATCCAAGCAGTGACCGCCGTTCCCGACGGTCCGAAGAAACGAGTCGCCGCTCCGCTCGCATTTCTTTCCCCATCCCCGCATGATTTCTCTCCCTCGCTCATAAGCATAGACCAAGAGGATTTGGGAGGTGGCGGTCGTGCGGGCTTTATTTACTCTACTTACCTTTCTTTTGGTTTTGGTAAACGGATGGACCGATGCCCCAAACGCCATTGCGTGCTGTGTAGGCACTCGATCGCTGTCCCCCTCCCGTGCCGTCATGCTGGCTGCCATCTCCAATTTCGCGGGGGCGACTCTGATGGCACTTTTGCACACGGGCGTTGCCGAAACCCTCTTTGGACTTGCGGATTTCGGTGAGAATCCCGACTTGGCGCTTCGGGGCCTCTGCGCCGCCCTTTTGGTGGTGGTGCTTTGGGGAACGGTCGCCTGGATGTTCGGACTTCCCACCAGTGAGAGCCATGCGCTGATCTCCGCTATGACGGGTGCCTCGTTGGCGCTTTGCGGGGATGCCTCCGTCATACAAGGAGAGGAATGGAGCAAGGTTCTTTGGGGACTCCTTCTCACCACCGTTCCCGCCTGTCTTTTGGGCTTTCTCCTCAACCGCCTGCTTCAAGGGTTGCTGCGGAACGCAGAACGGAGGCGCGCCACGACCTATTTTACCCGTGCCCAAAGATTCTCCGCGGCAGGCAACGCGTTTCTGCACGGAGCGCAGGATTCCCAAAAATTTATGGGGGTGTATCTTCTCGGTCTCTCTCTCTTTCGCGGCAACGGCTCCTTTGAGGGGCAGATCCCACTTTCATTGGCATTGGCTGTATCTGCCGTCATGAGCTTGGGGACTCTTTTAGGCGGCTCGCGGATCATCAAAAAGATCGGATGCGATCTGGTAGAGATGGATGCGGTCAGCGGATCGGTGGCAGATGCCGCCTCGGCGGCATCTCTGTTGCTCTGCTCTCTTTTGGGCATCCCCGCAAGCACCACCCATTCCAAGTCCTCTGCCATGATCGGAACGGGACTCTGTCGAAAAGGAAGGGTGGACCCGTCCATTGCGGGACAGCTGTTGGGAGCTTGGGGGCTAACCTTTCCCGCCTGCGGCGTCCTCGGTTTTTTATTGACCCGAATAATCCTATGACCCGTCCAATCATCGAATGAATCGAAAGAGAGGAAACGCATGTCAAAATACGATTACTTTGGTGCCTTAGAATCCCTTTCCGAGCTGTCGGCAAGGGCAGTGGAGGCGGCTTGCTCCTACCCCCGTCGAAAAGCGACCGATCCGCCCTCCGCCCTGCGGCGTGCCTGTGACCGAACGGTGTGTGAGCTGGAGGATACCCTCTTTTCGGATTTCCTCCCTCCTATGGAGCGGGAGACCCTCGCCGCCTGCGCCCATTGCCTTTCTCACGTGGTAAACGAGGCGACCGAGCTGCTCGCCGCCACGCCCCAAGACTCCCGCAAAAATGAGGAGGGCCTTGTTTGTATTCGTTTGGCGGCACTGCTTCGGGACACCGTAAGAATGCTCCAAAAAATTTCAAAGCCCAACGTGCTCCCCCGTACCCAAGCCTTTCGGGAACTGCTCACCGAGGCTCGGGAAGCCCACGAGCATATGCTCGCCTGTCTGCGCGCGGGCGCTCTTCCCCGCTCCATGGCAACCGCCATCATTCAAACGGGACGTCTCCGCAATACCCTCTCCGAAGCCTTTGACTGTGTGGTCGAGGTGATGTTGGAAAATATTTGATAATAGTTAGTTAAGAGGGGGTTTTTGGGTCGCTTTTGAAAAAGCTCCGCAAAACTTTCATACAATGTTTTTCTTATATCACCTTTCTTGATTTGGTGTACCATGAAATTTTAACTTCTTTCTCTAAGGTAGAAACCAGACGGACGGCTGCTGCGCCACCGCCTGGTTTCTTAATTTTTAATAAAAAGAAATCCGTCGGGACGCAGCAGGGTCCGACGGATTTCTACATTAGAGAAAAAATATTCAGTTATACAGCACACAATGCGTAGAACGTGATGTAAAATAACCTATAATTTGTATGAAAGTTTTTGCGGAGCTTTTTTCAAAAAGCGACCCGCATCCCCGCATCCCCGCATCCCCGCGTCCCTCGCGTCATCTCAACTAACTCCCCCGCCGATAGCGGTTTGGGGTCACACCATAGCGTTTTTTAAATTCCTTGTGGAAATAGCTGGAATTTTCGTAGCCCACGCGGTTCATGATCTCGCCCACGGGCATGGCGGTGGAGCCAAGGAGGGAGCGGGCGGTCTCGAAGCGTTCCCGCAGAAGGAGCTGTTTAAAGCTCTCTCCGAATTTTTTCTCGATCCAACGGCTCAGATAGGAGGGAGAAAGTCCCATCATAGCCGCCGCCTCGGTCAGCGTTGCGGTGCTATAAGAGGTCTTGATATAATTCAGGAGTCTCCTCTGCATCCGATCGGAATAGTGTTCGGCGGGAGGATGCTCCTCCCCTCCGAGGGAAACAAGGTAACAAAGGAGCAGAGAAAGAGACTGGCGCAAAAGATATCCGTCGGTGTTGCCCTCACAGATCACCGTCCCCACAAGGGTCTCCATGAGATTGCGGACGGCAATGCTCTCCTTGGCGGACAGCCGAAGATAGGAAAGCCCCTCACGGTCCAGGAGCGAGGCAAAGGTTGCCGTGGGAAGAGGCGATCCCTCCCCCATACCGCGAAGCAGCTGCTCAAAGAGATCGGAAGAAATGATCAGATTCACACCGATGTCGTCCGCACCCGTTTCCAAAACCGAATGCTCGGTATGTCTGCCAAAGAGGATCAGCTCGTCGGTATCCAAGGGAATCCTCTCGCCCCCCACGTCGTGGGTAATGCATCCGTGACAGACGTACATGATCTCGATAAAATCATGAGAGTGAGTGGGAAAGGAGCGAAAGCGAGGGTGCATCCGCAGACAGACGGGCGCAGTCTCCTCTCCCGAAACCAGATGGGACACCTTGCGGCGCTCCACGATAAACCGACCCGATTTCCCGTAAAGATTACGGGGGGTGGGGTTCTGTTCCACCAAAATATATTGTTCCTCCTCGGTCAGGTGCGAAAGCTGTTCCAGAATCCTTGCGTCCATTTCTCTCCTCCCTTTCCCTCTTTTCTTCATTCTACCACAAATTTGGTTGGAAATCAAGTTATAAATGTCAAAAAAAGACATAAATGAAGTAAAAAAACGACCTTATTTTTCCAGAACATGTATGTTACAATATAGATGTATAAAATTTAAACCATGATAGGAGGACACACCATGACCACATATTATCTTGCCGTAGATATCGGCGCATCCTCGGGACGGCATATTCTCGGTTGGATGGAAAACGGAAAAATTCAATTAGAGGAGATCTATCGCTTCCCCAACGGGACGAGCCTTAGGAACGGTCACCAATGCTGGGACCACCAGGGACTCTTCTCTCATATCGTAGCGGGACTCAAGAAAGCAAAGGAGATCGGAAAGGTTCCCTCCTACCTCGGAATCGACACCTGGGGCGTTGACTTCCTGCTCCTCGATAAGGCGGGCAAGGTCATTGGCGATTCGGTGGGCTACCGCGACAAGCGAACCGAGGGCATGGACGCTGAGGTCTACAAGCTTCTTCCCGAGACTGAGCTTTACGCGCGCACGGGTATTCAGAAGCAGCTTTACAATACGGTATATCAGCTCATGGCACTGAAAACGCAAAACCCCGAGCAGCTGGAGGCGGCAGAGACCTTCCTCATGATGCCCGACTATCTGAACTACCGTTTGACGGGTGTGGCGCATCAGGAATACACCAACGCCACCACCTCTCAGCTTGTGAACATCGAGACAGGCGAATGGGATCTCGAGATCATTGAGAAGCTGGGCTATCCCACAAAGCTCTTCAAAAACAAGCTCTCCATGCCCGGTGAGGCGGTGGGCAAGCTTTCCCCCGAGATCGCCGCCGAAATCGGCTATGACCTGACCGTCATTCATCCCGCCTCCCACGATACAGGCTCTGCCGTTCTGGCGGTTCCCACCAACTCCGACAACGTGGCGTACCTCAGCTCGGGCACTTGGTCGCTGATGGGCATTGAGAGACTCGTTCCCGACTCCTCGGCAGAGGCTTGCGCCCACAACTTTACCAACGAGGGCGGCGTAAATCACCGCTTCCGCTTCCTCAAGAACATCATGGGACTGTGGATCATTCAGTCCATTCGCAAGGAGCTGGGCGGTAAGTACACCTTTGCCGAGCTTTGCGACATGGCAACCGCGCTGGGCGATACCCCTTATCGCATTGACGTGAACGATCACAGCTTCTTAGCCCCCGACAGCATGATGGATGCCATCCGCGCTTACTGCAAGGCTCCCGAAATGCCTCTGGATCACATGTTGGTCGCCGTGTACCGAGGACTTGCCGAGTGCTATGCCGAGACCATCCGTGAGATCACCGAAATGACGGGCAAAGCACCTGACGCGCTCCACATCATCGGCGGCGGAAGCAAGGACGACTACCTCAACGAGCTGACCGCCAAGGCGCTGGGGCTTCCCGTTTACGCTGGCCCCACCGAGGCGACCGCCATCGGAAACCTTCTCGCTCAGATGTTAGGTACGGGTGTTTTCTCCTCCATCGCAGAGGCAAGAGAAACGGTATTCGCTTCCTTTGACGTGAAGAAGATCAATGCATAATTTTTGAATTACATATTAAAGGAGAACGATCATGAATCAGGAATACGCAATCGCGAAAGCGAAATTTGCCACACTTGGCATTGACACCGACAAGGTGATCAACGATTTAAAGGAAATTCCCGTATCTCTGCACTGCTGGCAGGGCGACGACGTAAAGGGCTTCGACTTTGACGGCGACCTGAGCGGCGGTATTCAGACCACGGGTAACTACCCCGGACGCGCGCGCAATCCCGAAGAGCTGATGGCGGACATGGACAAGGTATTTTCTCTGGACGGCGGTAAGCACAAGCTCAATCTCCACGCTTGCTACGCGATTTTCGAAAAGGGCGAGTGGGCAGACCGTGACGCTCTCGAGCCCAAGCACTTCGCGAAGTGGGTCGAGTTTGCCAAGGCTCGCGGCATGGGTATCGACTTTAACCCCACCTTCTTCTCTCACCCCAAGGCAGACGGACTGACCCTGTCCTCTCCCAATGAGGAGATCCGCGCCTTCTGGGTACGCCACGGTCAGGCTTGCCTGCGCATTGCCGAGTATTTTGCCAACGAGACGGGTATTCCCTGTGTCATGAACGTATGGATCCCCGACGGATACAAGGACATTCCCGCCGACCGCTTCTCTCCCAGAGCAAGATTCGCAAAATCCATGGATGAGATCCTTGGCATCGGCTACGACCGTGAAAAGGTTTTGGTCTGCCTGGAATCCAAGGTGTTCGGTATCGGTCTGGAATCCTACACCGTCGGCTCCGCTGAGTTCGGTCTCGGCTACGTTCTCAGCCGCGGCATCGTTCCGCTGATGGACAACGGTCACTACCATCCCACCGAGATGGTGTCCGACAAGATCTCTTCCATGCTCCTCTTCTCCAAGAAGCTGGCGCTTCACGTGACCCGCGCCGTTCGTTGGGACAGTGACCACGTGATCCGTCTGGACGACGAAACCAAGGAGATCGCCAAGGAGATCGTGGCAAGCGGAAGAATTGACGACATTGCCATCGCTCTCGATTACTTCGACGCAAGCATCAACCGCATTGCCGCTTGGACCATTGGTCTGCGCAACTTCCGCAAGGCGCTTCTCATTGCCATGCTGACACCCAATGCCGAGC
Organism: Eubacteriales bacterium; assembly: GCA_045533675.1. Classification (GTDB taxonomy): domain Bacteria; phylum Bacillota; class Clostridia; order Oscillospirales; family CAG-272; genus HGM12713. The sequence goes on from JAZSIF010000001.1 coordinate 68,449, forward strand.
TCGCGAAGCTCCAGAGCGAGGGTCGCTTCACTGAGCTGATGATGCTTCAGGAGGAGCTGAAGGGATATCCTTGGGGCGCTGTTTGGGATGAGTACTGCGCACAGTGCGGCGTGAAGGGCGACGACTGGTACGCTGAGGTCGCCGAGTACGAGAAGAACGTATTGGCGAAAAGAGCGTAAGGAGACGCGGGAACGCGGGAACGCGATTTTACGCTTTTTAGAAAAAAGCTTGGCAAAAACTTTTATACAAATTATGGTTTATGTTACATCACGTCCTACGCGTGGTGTACCGTGTAGCTGAATGTTTTTCTCTGAGGAAACCGACCATGTTTGATTTTCATTTACATACCACCGTCTCCTTTGACGGTATCAGCACCGCGAGGGATATGGCGCATACAGCCGCCGACCGAGGACTTTGCGAGATCTGCTTCACCGACCATGCCGATTTTCTCTATGAGCGGGGCGGCACGCAGCTCTACGATCTCTCCGAATATTCCCGTGCCTATGACCATTTGGAGGTTCCCTCTTTGACCATTCGTCGAGGGACCGAGCTGGGGCTTGCCGCGTGGAGCGTGGATGCCTCCGAGAAATTTCTCGCGGAGCGCCCCTACGATTTCGTCATTGGCTCGGTCCACTACACCGAGTTCGGCGACCCTTATTATCCCGCGTTTTGGGAGGGACGTTCGAGCAAAGCCGCCTTCCTTTGTTATTTAGAGGAGGTTTTGCGATGCGTCAAGCTCCATGAGAATTTTGACGTGCTCGGTCACCTGACCTACGTGTGCAAATCCGCTCACAATCCTACGCACGAGCCTGTGCGTTACGAGGATTTTCGTGAGATCACCGACGAGATCCTTCGCGTTCTCGTGAGAAAGGGTAAGGGCTTGGAGGTCAACACCAGCGGAGTGGACAAAGCGGGGGCGCTTCTTCCCTCGGAGAAATTCTTGCGCCGCTTCCGTGAGCTTGGCGGCGAGATCGTCACCGTAGGCTCGGATGCCCACGACGTAACCCGTGTGGGGCAGTATGTGGACGATGCCATGGAGCTTCTGCGGGACGTCTTCGGTTACGTCTGCACCTTTGCGGAAAGAAAGCCCATCTTCCATAAGCTGTAATAAATATTTTCTCAAAAATAAACACAGCGGGAGCAAGCCCCCGCCGAAAAAAGCCGAGTCGCTGTGACTCGGCTTTTTATTCTTCTTTATGCTTCATTCTTTTTTGGCTCTTGCTTCCGCTTTTGCCTTCTTGGTATCGTCAATGAGCTTGACCTGCGCCTTGATCTGACGGCGAACCTCGTCCAGCTCGTCAATGATGGGCGCAATCCGCTCCGCCATGGATTCCTCGGTCTTGATCTGGCGGTAGGTCAGCTTGCCCAGTTCCTTATATTTCTTGTCACGCTTGATCTCCAGCGACTTCAGCTTGATCCGCATTGCCGCGCTGTCCGCAAGCTCCCCCGTGGTCTTTACGGCTTTGTCCGCCACCACCTTTACGTTTTCCTTGATCGCTTCCCAGTTTGCCATGATCGCTCTCCTTTCAAAATACCCTTCTTTTCTATTATACAACAAAAAGATCGGCTTGTAAAGTAGGAGAATAAAAATTCTTTGATACGCAAATCCTAATCAAAAAAGGAAAAGAGGATGTTTTCCATGCAGTTAGACAAGAAGGAATACGAAAAGTACGTAGCGGCACACGCTAAAAAATCCCCCCTTTTCAGGGATTCTCTGCGGGCATTCCTCGTGGGTGGCGGGATCTGCGCCACGGCGGAGGGGCTTTGCCGCCTTTATCAGATGACGGGAATTTCCAAGGAGGACGCGGGAACGTGGACCTCTGTCTCCCTCGTTTTTGTGGCGGTTCTTCTCACCGCCATCGGAATTTTTGACAAGATTGCCCGCTTTGCGGGGGCAGGTACCCTCGTACCAATTACGGGCTTTGCCAATGCGGTCGCCTCCCCCGCCATCGACAGCCGAGCCGAGGGAATCGTGCTTGGGATCGGCGCCAAAATCTTTACCGTGGCGGGTCCCGTCCTTCTTTACGGCACGCTGGCGGGAACTCTCTACGGTGTGGTGTATTATTTTTGGGGGTTATTAGGGGTTAGTTAAGAAAACAAAAGAGACGCGTTTCGCGCTTTTTCAAAAGCGCGAAAAAAATCTCTTCCAAACTAACCAACCTCCCTCTTCACCGCCTTCAGAAAGGAATTCCTGTCATGTGTCACACCCATGACCACGTATCGACCGGAGCGATAGATTGCGATCTCTTCGCCGAGGGGGGCGTGTTCGGTATGCCGAAGCGCCACCCTGAGAGTGTCCATACGGGACAGACACAAGGCATACACCCTTCTCGCGTGGTCCTTCGAGGGAGCGCGGAACACGGCGATCTCCAGGGGGACGGCAAAGGAAGACAGATACATGGAAAATTCACAGAGTCGGATGTCCTCCTCACCCTCCTCGCCATACATCGCGCGCAAAAGCGCCGAAGGCGGATATCCCTTACTCCCCTCCTCAACCCCCGAACGGTAGATCTCCCCTTTTGGAAGAGCATCCTCTTCTCCCATCAGCTCCGACAGGACCGTGTCGGGGCTTTCTTTATTTCGCGCGCACCCCACAAGCATGACCACCGCCGAAAGAAGCAAAAGACAGAATCGGCAAAAATATCCCCGTTCCCTTTTCATGGCTCTCCTCCGTTTTTTCTACCATTATACGGGGGGGAAGCCCCTTTTATTCCCGAACCCCCTTTCGTCCCGAAACCTGCCAAAGGGTCGCGGACAGAATGCGCATATCCGTAAAGAATCCCATCTGCCGCACGTAACGCGCGTCGTATGCAGCCTTTGTTCGGTCATCCAGCTCGTCTCTGCCCCGAATCTGCGCCAGTCCCGTCAACCCGGGGCGAATCCGATCCACACCGTAACGGTGGCGCATTTCGTGTATCGATTTTTCATGAGGGATCAGGGGACGGGGTCCCACAAGGCTCATGTCCCCCTTGAGTATGTTGAACAGCTGAGGAAGCTCGTCCAAACTGGAACGCCGCAAAAGCCGCCCCACGGGCGTGACCCAATTTTTGCGGTCCCCCAGCTCTGAGGAGGGGCAATTTTCGGGTGCCCCCACCCGCATGGTACGAAATTTATAGCAAACAAAGAAATTCCCGTTTCTCCCTACTCGCTCCTGGCGAAAAATGACTCCCCCCTCGGTGCTCACAGATATCAAAAGAGCGATGATACCCATAGGAAGAAGCAAGAAAAAAAGCAAGACCGCCGAGAAAACAAGATCGGCTCCCCGCTTGAAGCCCGCATATCTTCCCATATACCCACCCCCTTTTCCTTTAGGGTTTGCTCTTTTGGGAGAATCATACAATAAATATTCCCCCGTAAACGGGTTAAGCAAAAAAGCCTTCCTCCGAGAGGAAGGGGGACCGCTTGCGGTGGAAGGAGCCTGCGATATTTTAACTTTTTCTCTCGCCTCGTCGCAACTGCTTGATTGACATTTCGCACTCTCCCTCAGTCAGCCTACATACTCCGCTTCGCTCCGTGGCAGGTTTGCTTTGCAAACATTGCGGCTGCCAGCTCCCTCCCGGAGGGAGCCTTTGACACAAAAACATTCTACACTATTTTTTTGTTTTCTGCTCATCGGCAAAGCCTCCATAAAACCCCGCCACTATGGCGGGGTTTTCGGGATACAAAAACGTAGGGCGGGAGCAAGCCCCGCCCTACGGCGTTTGAAGGTTGCCGTTCGTTGTAGTGTCTCGTTTCCACTAAAGCTTGACAATGTCTTTGCGTGTCATTTTGAACACAGACCCGCAAAGCATATGAAAAAGGATCGATTCACTCGATCCTTTTTTGATATACCTTCCTCATTCCGATCGGTTTGCCAGCATCAGCTTGAGGCGATTTTCCTGATTGACGGCGGTAGCGCCCGCGTCATAGTCAATGGCAACGATATTGATATCGGGATTTTTCTCCTTGAGCAGCCGCATCATTCCCTTTCCGCAGATGTGATTGGGCAAGCACCCAAAGGGCTGCGCGCAAACGATATTCTTCACACCCGTCTCCGACAGCTCTAACATCTCGGCGGTAAGGAGCCACCCCTCTCCCATTTTCGCGCCGATTCCGATATATCCCTTCACCAATGTCACGGTATGGTCAAAGGGCGTAGGGGCCGGGAAATCCGACCCACTCTTAATACATTCAATCAGATCCTTCTGCTTGCGCAGAAAGAAGCGGTAGACCATTCGCCAAAATCGGTATTGCTTCCTGTTCTTTCCCAAAATCTCGGTATCCATCATATTATTATAGAAACAATAGAGGCAGAAATCCAGAAGCCCCGGAACCGTAACCTCTGCCCCCTCTTTGACTAAGAATTCCTCCAAATTGTTATTTGCCAAGGGGGAATATTTCACAAAGATCTCTCCCACGATCCCCACTCGCGCCTTATGCTCCTCCGCCCGAGGAATACGCTGAAAATCCGCAAGAATCTTCGAGTAATTTTCCTTTGCCTTGCGATAGGATATCTTCCTTCCCGCGCCCAGCTCCCTTGCCAGACGTTCGGTCCACAGCTCTGCCAAAGCGTCGCTGTCCCCCTCGCGGATCTCATAGCTGCGGCAATGGTTCCTCAGAAGCATCAATAGATCGGCATAGAGAATGGCATGCAGAAGTCGGCGGATCATGGACATGGACAATCGAAAGCCCGGATGGTCCTCCAGCCCCGACAGGCTCATGGAGATCACGGGAACGTACCCGAAGCCCGCCTTTTCCAATGCCTTGCGCAAAAGATTGATGTAGTTGGACGCGCGGCAGCCGCCCCCCGTCTGGAAAAGAATCAGCGCCGTTTTATGGGGATCGTATGCCCCGCTCCGCAAGGCATCGATAAATTGACCGATAACCAATACGGCGGGATAGCAGGTGTCGTTGTGGACGTATTTCAAGCCCGTCTCCTTAATGCGCTGACCTGTGGTGGTGAGGAGCTCGGCTTTCAGCCCAAAGCTTTTGAACACCTTGCAGATGAGTGTAAAATGCATGGGAAGCATATTGGGAACCAGGATGGTATAATCCTTTTTCATTTCTTCCGTAAAAGGAATATAATTCTTTTCCATTCCGTTCCTCCTTACTGCTCAAGGGCGCCCAAAAGGCTTCTCAAACGAATTCGTACCGCACCCAGATTGGTGATCTCGTCAATTTTAATTTGTGTATAGAATTTTCCCTTCTTTTCCAAAATGGATCGGACCTCGTCGGTGGTAATGGCATCCACACCGCACCCGAAGGACACCAACTGTACAAGCTCGGCATTTTCGGTTTCCGTTACAAAGCGGGCGGCACGGTAAAGACGGGCATGGTAGGTCCATTGATTCAGCACACGCACAGGCTGACGCTCGGTCAAATGGCACACACTGTCCTCACTGACCGCACAGAACCCGAGGGAGGTCGCCAGCTTGTCAATCCCGTGTCCGATCTCGGCATCCACATGATAGGGTCTGCCCGCCAATACCATCAGCCGCATCCCCTTCTCGCGGGCATATGCCACGGCTCTCTCTCCTTCTCGGCGCACACTCGCCATGTACGCGTCATACAGAGAAAATCCGTATTCGACCGCCCGGCGCACCTCTCCCTTTTCAATGCCTCGGAAAAAGTCGGAAAGATAACGGAAAAGCCCTCGGCAAAGCTCCTTGTGGCTATTGATATTCAGATAGGGATACAAAAACTTGACCCCCGAGAGTGCATCCATATTGCCCTGCAACAGCTCTGAATAATATGCCACCACGGGGCAATTGTAGTGATTGTCCGAATGCTTCTCGTCAATATTATAGGAAAGACACGGATAGAACACGGCATCCACACCCTTCGCCACCAGCTCCTCCACGTGTCCGTGCATGATCTTTGCGGGATAGCAGGCGGTATCCGAGGGGATTGAGAACTGTCCCTTTTCGTAGGTCCCGCGATTGGACATATCCGACACCACCACATGAAAACCAAGAGCCTTGAAAATCCCGTACCAAAGCGGCAGCAGCTCGTACATTCCCAGTGCCAGCGGAAGTCCCACCGTCCCCCTCTTTCCCTCATCCGAGGGATAACGTCGGGAAAGGGTGGTCAGATACTCTCTCTTAAAGGCATGGAGATTGGGGATCTCTTCTCCCGCCGCCTCAAGACCCAGTCCCTTTTGACACTGGTTACCCGAAATGAGAGGCTTGCCCTCGGAAAATTGATTGACGGTCAGGTGGCATTGGTTGGCGCACCCTTTGCATACCGTGGATTTGGAGGTATGCTCAAAGGTGGCAAGCGCCTCCTTTTTCAGAATGGCGCTTTCCGATAGGCGCATGGAATAGAGTGCCGCGCCGTATGCCCCCATCAGCCCCGCAATGGCGGGACGGATCACCTCACGCCCAAGCTCCATTTCAAAAGCGCGAAGCACGGCGTCGTTGTAAAAGGTACCGCCCTGTACCACAATATGCTCTCCCAGCTCCTCCGCGCTCCCCGCGCGGATCACCTTATAGATGGCATTCTTCACCACACTCACCGAAAGCCCTGCGGAAATATCCTCCACCGTCGCGCCGTCTCGTTGCGACTGCTTCACCGAGGAGTTCATAAACACGGTACAGCGGCTGCCCAGATTCACAGGCGCCGTCCCGAACAATCCCCGTTTGGCAAACTCGTCGATCTCATAGCCCATGGAACGGGCAAAGGTCTCGATAAAGGAACCGCATCCCGAGGAGCAAGCCTCGTTGAGCATGATGCTGTCAATGGCACCGTTGCGAATACGGAAGCATTTGATGTCCTGTCCGTCGATGTCCAGAATAAAATCCACCGAGGGGAGAAAATGCTTGGCGGCGGTATAGTGAGCAATGGTCTCCACAAGCCCCATATCCATATGGAAGGCGTGCTTGATCAGCTCCTCCCCATAGCCCGTCACCGCACTGCCCGCAAGGGTGATACAGTCGCCGCACAGCTCGTAGATCTTTTCAAGCTGCTCCTTGACGATGCTGACGGGATTGCCCCGATTGGAGCTGTAATATGTATAAAGCAGCTCCCGCTCCTCGGACAGAAGCACCATTTTGGTGGTGGTGCTTCCGCAATCCACACCGAGCCATGCCCGTCCACTGTATTCCTCAATGGGGCGTCTCTTCACGTCCGCCTTGAGGTGGCGGAGACGGAACTCCCCGTATTGCTCCCGATCCTCAAACAAGGGAGGAAGTCGGTTTGCGGTGGAGCCGGTGGTCAGCTGTCCTCGAATGGCTTCGATCAAGGAAGGAAGCTCAAAGAGCCTTCCCGTTTTCTCGGCATAGATCGCCGCACCCATGGCAACGGCATATCTGCCGTACTCGGGGAAGATCGCCTCCTCATCGGAAAGCCCCAAGGTCTCACGGAAGCGCTGACGAAGTCCCCGACAGTAATAGAGGGGACCTCCGAGAAAAAGCACCTTTCCGTGAATTCGTCTTCCCTGCGCCAAGCCCGCAATGGTCTGATTGACCACCGCTTGATAGATGCTTGCCGCCACGTCCTCCTTTCTCGCTCCCTGATTCAAGAGGGGCTGAATGTCGGTTTTGGCAAACACACCGCAACGGGAGGCAATAGGATAAATTCTATGATAGTCCAAACTCACACGGTCCATTTCGTCGGCATCCAAATCGAGAAGCGTCGCCATCTGGTCGATGAACGCGCCCGTTCCGCCCGCGCAGCTTCCGTTCATGCGCTCGTCGGTACCGCCCTCGAAGAAGATGATCTTGGCATCCTCTCCGCCCAGCTCAATGACAGCTGTGGCATCGGGCTCCATGCGCTTGACCACCTCTCCCGTGGCAAACACCTCCTGCACAAAGGGGATGTCGCATGCCTCGGAAAGTCCCAGTCCCGCCGAGCCGGAAATAGCCGCCGTAAACTGCTTGCCCTCCAAAAGAGGAGCTAGCTCGGTCAGCATCTCCAGGGCTTTGCCGCGAACCTGGGACATGTGCCGCTCATATTTTTCGTATATAACTCGCCCGTCCTCGACCAAGACCGTTTTAACGGTGGTCGAACCAATGTCGATTCCCAACGAATACAACATGTAAAACTCCTTTTTCTTTCACATTTGGGCAAAGGCCTTGATTACTCCAACTCAAACGCTCCCGTATAGAGCTGATAATATTTTCCCTTCTCCTCAATGAGCTTTTCGTGACTTCCCCGCTCAATGATCTGTCCATGCTCGAGAACCATGATCACGTCGGAATTTCTGACAGTGGAGAGTCTATGCGCGATCACAAAGACGGTACGTCCCTTCATGAGGGCATCCATTCCCCTCTGCACCTGCGCCTCGGTTCGGGTATCAATGGAGGAGGTCGCCTCATCCATAATCATGACGGGAGGATCCGCCACCGCCGCGCGGGCAATGGACAGAAGCTGCCGCTGACCCTGAGACAGATTGGCGCCGCCCTCGGTCAGCATGGTTTGATAGCCGTCGGGCAGACGGGTGATAAACTCATCCGCATGTGCCAGCTTCGCGGCGCGGACGCACTCCTCGTCAGTAGCGTCCAGCTTTCCATAACGGATATTTTCCATGACCGTACCCGTAAACAAATTGGTATCCTGAAGCACAATGCCAAGAGACCGACGAAGATCGGCTTTCTTGATCTTGTTGATATTGATGCCGTCGTAACGGATTTTTCCGTCGTCAATGTCGTAAAAGCGGTTAATGAGATTGGTAATGGTGGTTTTCCCCGCACCCGTCGCTCCCACAAACGCAACCTTTTGCCCCGGCTCCGCATACAGGGTAATATCCCGAAGCACCGTCTTTTCGGGAGTATATCCGAAGTCCATGCGCTCAATGCGAACGTCTCCCCGAAGTCGGGTATAGGTCACGCTTCCGTCCGCCGCGTGGGGGTGTCTCCATGCCCACATACCCGTGCGCTCTTCACATTCCACAAGAGTCCCGCTTTCCTCCCGAACGTTGACCAATGTCACGTAGCCCTCGTCCTTCTCGGGCTCCTCATCCATGAGAGAAAAGATCCGTCCCGCTCCCGCCATTGCCATCACAATGGAATTCATCTGCTGGGAGACCTGACTGATATTGTTGGTAAACTGGCGGGTAATGTTCAGAAACGGAAGCACCACGGCAATCCCCATTGCCTTCCCCGACAGGGAAAGGTTGGGGGCGCCCACAATGATCAATGCTCCCCCCACAAAGGCGACGAGGACGTACAGAATATTTCCGATATTTCCCATAATGGGCATCAAAATGTTGGCAAATCGGTTGGCGCTGGTGGCGTCGGCGCACAGCTGCTCGTTGACCTGATCAAAGTCCTTACAGCTCTGCTTTTCGTGACAGAAAGCCTTGACCACCTTCTGTCCGTGCATCATTTCCTCCACAAAGCCCTCGGTCTTTGCCATGGACTTCTGCTGTCTGAGGAAGTAGTGAGCGCTCCGCCCGCCGATCTTCTTCGTGACCAGCGTCATCGCGACCACGCCGCCTGCCATCACCAGTGCCATCCAAAAGCTGAGATACAGCATATTGAAGATCAACAACAGGAGGATCAACGCCGAACTGAGGATCTGCGGAAGACTTTGGGAAACAAGCTGGCGAAGGGTGTCAATATCGTTGGTATAATAGGACATAATATCCCCGTGAGGATGGGTATCGAAATAGCGAAGAGGAAGGGTCTCCATCTTCTTGAACATTCGTATACGGGTCTTGTGCAGAAAATCCTGGGTGACGATCGCCATAACGCGGGTGTAAACAAAGGAGGCGATCCATCCCGTGACGTAGATTGACAGCATGATGGCAACCGACTGAAGCACTTGAACGCGGATCGATTCCCATCCGCCCCCATCCAGAGCTTTGGTGGCATAGGTGATAAAGGTAGTCAGAAACAGGCTGGCAACGGTAGATGCCACCGAAACGAGAACTACGCAGACCGCCACAAGGATCAGTTGGGGCTTGTAATCGCGAAACAGCATCCCCAAAAGCCGCTTTAAGGTTCCTTTCTGCAAGGGAGGTCTTTTTTTCATATTCGCTTGGTTCTTGCTCATTCAGCGTCCCCTCCCTTCGTCTGGGATTCATAGACCTCGCGGTAGATATCGCTGCTCTTCATAAGCTCCTCATGAGAGCCCATGGCAGCAATACGTCCGCCGTCCATGACAAGGATCTTATCGGCGTGCTCCACCGATGCGATCCGCTGCGCAATAATGATCTTCGTAGTATCGGGGATCTCTTCCGCAAACGCCTTGCGAATGAGAGCATCGGTCTTGGTATCCACCGCGCTGGTGGAATCGTCGAGAATCAAAATCTTCGGCTTTCTCAGAAGCGCGCGGGCAATGCAGAGACGCTGCTTCTGACCGCCCGACACGTTGGTTCCCCCCTGCTCGATGTAGGTGTCGTACCCATCGGGAAGATTTTTGACAAATTCATCCGCCTGCGCCAGCCGACAAATGCGCTCCATTTCCTCGTCGGTGGCGTTGGGATCGCCCCAGCGAAGATTTTCCTTGATGGTTCCCGAGAATAGCACGTTCTTCTGCAACACCACCGCAACCTCCGTGCGAAGGGTATCCAGATCATAGGAACGAACGTCCTCGCCTCCCACGCGCACCACACCCTCGGTGACATCGTAGAGACGGGAAATCAGCTGAATGAGCGAGGTCTTCCCCACACCCGTACCGCCAATAATTCCCACCGTTTCGCCCGAGGCGATAGACAGATTGATGTCCGACAGAGCGTTCTTCTCCGCCTTCTCGGAATAACGGAAGCTGACGTTTTCAAATTCAATGCGTCCGTCCTTCACGGAGCAAACGGGATGCTCGGGATTGAGAATGGTACTCTTCTCGTTCAATACCTCGGCGATTCTCGCCGCGGAAGCCACCGAAAGCACCATCATAACAATAATCATAGAGAGGAACATCAGACTCATCAAAATCTGCGCGCCGTAGGTCATGAGCGCCGACATCTCACCAATCTCCAAAGCGCTCTGATTGCTCTTGACGATCAATCGGGTACCGAAAAAGCAGACCGAGATCATCAGCGCGTTAAAGGAGAACTGCATCAAGGGGCTATTCAGCGCCAGTAGCTTTTCCGCCTTAGTAAAGTCGCGGGCGACCTCCCCCGAGGCGGCATGGAATTTTTTATTTTCGTAATCCTCGCGAACGTACGCCTTGACCACTCTCATGCCCCGCACGTTTTCCTGAATCGACTCGTTGAGTCGGTCGTATTTTTTAAATACGGAGCGGAAGATAGGATGGGCACTCTTCATAATGAGGAAGAGTCCGATCGCCAGAACGGGAACGATGACCGCAAAGCAAAGGGACATGGAGGGGCTGATGATGATCGCCATGACCAGCGCAAAAATCAGCATAAAAGGACAGCGCACCGCCGTACGAATAAGCATCATATATGCCATCTGAACGTTGTTTACGTCGGTGGTCATACGGGTAACCAGACTGGATGTAGAAAACTTGTCGATATTGGAAAAGGAATAGTCCTGCACCGCATAGTAAAGATCATGGCGCAGATTCTTGGCAAAGCCACAGGCGGCAATCGAGCAATAGTGTCCCGCAAGAATGCCAAAGGTCAGAGAAAGAGCCGCTAAAGCCACCAATAACAAACCGTATGTTACGATGACGGAAAGATCGCCCCCCTCTTCGATCCTTGAAACAAGCTTGGCGGTCACAAAGGGAATGATACATTCCACCACTACCTCGCAGGAAACCAAAATCGGTGTTAAAACCGAGGGCTTTTTATATTCTCGTATACTTCGTGCCAATGTTTTGATCATTGCAAACAGATATCCTCCAAAACATAAAACTTCACATTTGATTATAATATGATTTTTTTGCATAGGTTCGTTTTCTTTGTAAACGAACTTTTAATATTCTCGGAACTTTTTCAACATTTTGCTTGTTTGAACGGGGAGCAAACACAAAAACGGGACCGCATCTGCGATCCCGTTGATGTTTCATTTAGAAAAGAGAATTACTTATACTTTCTCTTGCGAGCGGCTTCCGACTTTTTCTTGCGCTTTACGCTGGGCTTCTCATAGTGTTCTCTCTTGCGAAGCTCGGTGAGGACGCCGGAACGAGCCATTGCTCTCTTAAAGCGACGAAGTGCGCTGTCCAGGGACTCGCCTTCTTTCACTCTGATTTCTGCCATTTCTGTTTTCCCTCCCTCCGCGATTGCCAGAGACAATTAAATCGGATTACATTATACACCATCCCCTCTTTCTTGTCAACCCCTTTTTCGAAAATTTACCGAGATTTCCTTTTCTTTTCTTCGACAGACATCAAAAATGCGGATTTTCTCTCTTTCGCCCATGGAATAAGAACCTGTGATTCTCTCATATAGTTTACCGTGAACAAATCAGAAAGGAATCAGCTATGACACGCACGGATCATCAGCAAAAAACAAAAGCCGGGGGACTCACCTCAGAGGAGGTCCTCCGCTCTCGGGAAGCAAACGGAAGCAATCGATTGAGCGAGACCGCAAGAAAGAGCTTTCTGCGCCACTTTTTCGGCAATCTCAACGACCCCGTCATCCGAATCCTCCTGATTGCTCTGGGGATCAATCTCTGCTTCGTGTTTCGGGGAGGAGACCCGATCGAGACCCTGGGGATCGGGATTTCAGTCACACTGGCTACCCTGATCTCTACCCTGTCCGAACGAGGAAGCGAGGCAGCGTTCCGCCGTCTCTCCGAGGAATGGGGAAAAGGAAGTGTCCGCGTGTGGCGGGACGGTGTGCTTCGGGAGCTTCCCCTTGAGGAGCTGGTCGTGGGCGACCGCATCCTTGTCGCCGCGGGGGAGCAGATTCCCGCCGACGGACGCATGATCGCAGGCTCGATCCGCGTGGATCAATCCTCTATGACAGGAGAAAATCGGGAAATTCTCAAAAAGCCCTCCCCCGTCCGTACCCTTTCCCCCGAAAACGAGGGTGCCGTCCTTCGCGGGTGTCCCATTCTCACGGGAGAGGGCGAGGCAGAGGTGCTTGCGGTAGGAGATGATACCTTCCTCGGAAAGATTTCGCGGGAAATACGGCAAGAAACCCGTGAAAGTCCGCTCCGTGTTCGTCTTACCCGCCTTGCGGGGCAGATCAGCCGCTTCGGCTACTGTGCCGCCTTTCTCTGCGCCCTTGCCTATCTTTTCAACATTTTTGTGTTGGACAGCGGCTTTGAGCTGTCCGTCATTTTCTCACGACTTCGGGATACCCCTTATCTTCTTCACCACCTTCTCCGCGCCCTGGTGTTGGGGCTAACCGTGGTGGTCATGAGCGTCCCCGAGGGACTGCCTATGATGATCGCCGTGGTCCTTTCCTCCAATATGCGCCGTATGATCAAGGACAACGTACTGGTCAGAAAGCCCGTTGGCATCGAGGCGGCGGGAAGCATGGACCTTCTCTTTACCGATAAAACGGGAACGCTCACTGAGGGAAAAATGAGCGTTGAACGCATTTTTTTGGCTGACGGAACCGAATACGGCTCCCCCTCGGAGCTTCGGCGGAACGCCCCGGCGGTTTTTCGCCTTTTTGACGCTTCCTGCCGCCATAATACCGCCTCCTCCATCGGTGCCGACGGGGTTCTTGGCGGCAACGCCACCGATCGGGCACTCCTCGAATCGGTCATGAAGCTTCCCCAAGAGGAATCCGTAACCACCACGGAACGAATTCCTTTTGACAGTACGAAGAAATATTCGGCGGTAGCCCTTCGCATGCCCCGCGCCACCATTCTTCTAAAGGGAGCCCCCGAGCGACTCATCCCCCACCTTCGCTATGGCTACCGAAAAAACGGCGCCGCCGACTCCTTTGCCCCCCTTTCCTATGATTTCAGACGACGGCTTTCCCAATTGACCCAAAAGGGAGAGAGAGTGCTCCTTTTGGCAGAGGGAAATCGAATGCCAAAAAACGGTGACTTTGGCGAGCTGACCCTCATTGGCGCCGTTTCCCTTTCCGACCGTATCCGTCCCGAGGCGGCGGAATCGGTGCGCGTTCTCCGAGAAGCGGGTATTCAGACCGTCATGATTACGGGCGATCACCCCGCCACGGCAGAAAGCATTGCCAAAGCCTGCGGAATTCTTTCCTCCGCCGAGTCCTTGATCCTTACCTCGGAGGAGCTGGGGGCGATGTCCGATAGTGACGTGATCCGAGCGCTTCCCCGTCTGGCAGTGGTCGCCAGAGCCCTTCCCTCGGACAAAAGCCGACTGGTGCGCCTGGCGCAAGAAGCAAAACGAGTGGTGGGAATGACGGGCGACGGTGTGAATGACGCTCCCGCTCTCAAGCTTTCCGACGTGGGCTTTTCCATGGGAAGCGGTACGTTGGTGGCAAAGGATGCGGGGGACGTGATCATTCTTGACAACAATCTCTCCTCCATTACCCGTGCGGTCCTTTACGGGCGGACGATCTTTAAAAGCATCCGCAAATTTATTACGCTCCAATTGACCATGAACTTCTGTGCCGTGGGAGTCTCCATGATCGGTCCCTTCATCGGCTTCGATGCTCCCGTTACCATTACCCAAATGCTCTGGATCAACCTGATCATGGACACCCTTGGGGGACTTGCGTTTGCGGGCGAAGCGCCCTCGCCACGCTTTATGCGGGAAAAACCAAAAAAAAGGGAGGAGCCCATCCTCAACGGCTACATGCTCCACCAGATCGTCTTTTTAGGCGGATTTACCATTGCCCTATGCCTCGGCTTTCTACTTCTGCCCGGCATTCGTACGCGGTTTCGTTCGGCTCCCGACCACCTATATCTCTTGACCGCCTTTTTTGCTCTCTTCATCTTTACCTCGGTCTTTAATTGCTTCCACGCGCGAAGCGACCGCCTGCGTCTCTTTGCGGGGCTCTCCAAAAACAAAGGATTTCTCCTGATCATGGGCGC
>JAZSIF010000032.1:0-1624 GCA_045533675.1 Eubacteriales bacterium
CGTATCGATCGGGCGTTCCCATATCCTTCACGTATTCGGGACTGTCGTATACGAACATCTGCCCACTTCCCGCCAAGGGTTTTAGGAGCTGACGGTCCAAATCAATTTTCGGAGTGTCGATAGAAGCCTCCAGCACCTTAGGAGAGAGAATATGGAGCCCCGCGTTCACACGGTTGCGATAATACTCGGGGCGTTCATCCTCCTTAGCGAGCCACCGAAGAACCGCGCCGTCCTCGTCCGCAATGATCAATCCGCTGTCATAAGGATGGCTGTTTGGATGGGTGAATAGAGTGGCAAGCCCTCTTTTTTTCTTGTGATATTCCACAAAGCGATTAAAGTCAATGTCAAAAATGGCATCGGCATTCAGCAAAAGAAAATCATCTTTGAGCTTGTCCTTCAGCCGAAAAAGCGCACCCGCATTTCCGAGAGGAGTTTCTTCCACAAAATATTCAATGTGAACACCGAAAGGTTCTCCTGTCACAGGGGACACCTTCGAGCCGTCCCCGAAATAGTCCATAATGATATGCCCAAGATGACTGACCGTAATAATCAGATCTCGAAAGCCCTGCCGCGAGAGACTTGCGATTTCCCTCTCCAATACAGGCATTCCCTCAATTTGAATCATGGGCTTTGGAATATCCGATGCAACCGAGGAAATTCTCGTTCCCTTTCCGCCCGCCATGATAACTGTTTTCATTGGTTTCTCCTTTTATCGGGGGATATAGGTCTCGGGGCTGTAATGAATCACCCGCGTACCACCGTTTTCAAAAGCAAATGGAATGTGCATCAGAGCAGACATCGCCTGCATCACCGCTTCCCTCTTGTCGGGTTGCACGTAGAATACAAGGAATCCACCGCCGCCGGCTCCCAACAGCTTGCCGCCAAGAGCTCCCGCACTCATACCCTTTTCATAAAACTCGTCAATGCTTCCCGTGGAGATCTTGGATCCCGTCTGCTTTTTGAGCCGCCAGGTATGGTCCAAAAGCCGTCCGAAGTCGTCCAGATCGGCATGGCTATCGGTCAGCACCTTCTCTGCCTCATCCACCAAAAGATACATTTCTCTCAGTTGCGCGCGCTTGTCGGATGCCGAGACGTTGTTCGCCTTTTGCACCTCAGAGGAAAAGCGGGTAAAGCCCGTAAAGAACATGAGAAGATTGTCGTTGAGTTGTTTTTTTCGTTCGGGAGAAATAATGATGGGAAGGACCTCATACCCGTCGGCACTGAAATTGATGCGGTTGAGTCCGCCAAATGCCGCGGCGATCTGATCTTGCCATCCGCCTGCCTCATTACAAAGCACACGCTCCAAGTAGATCGCCTCATCGGCAAGCCTTTTCTTGTCGGCATATTTTCCCTTCAAAGCATAAAACGCGTTAAGCATCCCCACCGCAAAGGAGCTGCTGGTACCCAGTCCCGACCGAGCGGGCAGATCTGCCTCATAGGTCAGGCGGATCTCCTGCATGTCCAGCATTTTCATGGCATTGCGAATGGCGGGATGTTCAATGGCGTCCACGTCGGTCACACGCTCAGTACGGGAATAGGACAACTCGGTGGTATAATTGAAAAACCGAGGCAAATGCCGCACGTTCACGTAGCAGTACTTATCAAACGTGGTGGAAAGTACCGC
>JAZSIF010000011.1:0-31451 GCA_045533675.1 Eubacteriales bacterium
AAGAACCTTTTTTCCAAGCTGAGCAAAGGAGAGCGCCAAATTGGCAATGACGTTGCTCTTTCCTTCTCCCTCATCCGCTGAAGTGACAGCAAAGAGGGGCGCGTGATCCTGCTCGGTGACGGTGTACATCAGGTTGGTGCGGAGCTGATTAAATGCCTCGCGCACAGCGAAGGGGGTGTCCTCATCCAACAGGCGAGTGTTGACATAAACGTTCTTTTTATTCTTTCTGCTCATGATGTGGGACCTCCTTCTTAGTTTTTGGAATTTTTGCTATTCGATACAGACCAGTGAGGAATGATACCGATCAAGGGGTAATCGAGGGTTCTCTTGATGTCCTCCTCGGTAACGATGACCGACTTGGAGAGACTGAGCAGCAGGAAGATCACATATGCGATCACGGTTGCCGCAATACCTGCCAAAAGGGTGTAAACGGGAACGTTGGGGGAATCGTGGGAGCTTGCCATTTTCGGCTCGATAATGATGCTGATGCACTCCTGACGATCCACTCCGATCTCTTTGTCGGACTTGGCAATTTTCGTTACCTCAGCAGGACCAATCTCGGCGATCTTGCGCGCGATGACGTAAGCCAGCTTAGGATCGGTATGAGAAATCGAAAAGCGGAAAATCGAGCTTTCGGCGGAAGCCGAGGATCTGACCATGGAACGGATGTGGCCGGGCTCCAGTCTGCTCAGGGCACTCACCTGTTCCTCGCTCAAAAAAAGATCTCCGTTGGCGTCGGTATATGTAGCCGCTTCTTCTTTTAGCTCCTTGCAAACTCTCTTCAGCATAGAGTCGCCCTGCATGATGGCGATATAGTCGTTGATCAGGTAGGCATTCGCGCTGAGCAGGGAGGAGGTGGTATAGTCATAGGATGCGTTGGTGTTAATAATGTACACCTCCATGGAGGAGGAATACTTCTTGGGAATAAAGCAGATGGTAAACGCTCCCATGATCAGCATGGCGCAAATGGCGATGATCATGACCTTCCACCAACACTTTTTAAAGGTTTTTAAGAGCAAGGGAAAACTGATTTCGTGGTTCATGGTTTGCCTTCCTTTTGTTTATGAATTGTATTTTTATAAAATTACACAATTTATTATATCACAAATGGTAGATTCCTGTCAAGGAGAAATGGGAATTTTCCGTTAAGAATGCTCATGGCAATGATCGGTAAAGAAACCCTCTAAGTTGATTTCGAAGGTTCCTGCCTCATTCTCCTTAAATCCGATGGCGCGCAACAGCCGTCCGTCGGGATTTTCGCCTTTGTAGTAGGCTTTGTGAACACCGCAAAGGTCAATGAAATTCAGTGTGCCCCGCCCCATGACGAAGAGCGCCTCGAAATCGCTGCATTCCGCATCCTCCTTATGTCCCACGACGGTAGCGAGATCATAGAGAAAACCGCCCTCCGCCGTCAGCTTGAATTGGCAGATGCCAACTAACTCTTCGTCTACCGACGCGGCATAAGCCAGAAGCTCAGGACGGTAGGTGACGTTGCATTTTTTGCAGATTTCTTCTTGTGTTTCTTTGGATTGAATGGGTAATATTTTCAGCATGGCAGGTCCTTTCTTCGGATGTTGGCTTGTCCTTATGAGAGAGTGGAGATCTCACCTCGGAGATAGGAGAGCTCCTTCTTTGTGAGCTTGCGGGTATGTCCCACGGGAAGATCCCCGAGGGTGATCTCACCAATGGCGACACGGCAGAGTCGCAGAACGGTCAGCTGACAGCTTTCGCACATTTTGCGGATCTGTCGGTTTCGTCCTTCATACAGACGCATGGAGAGAACCGTCTCCCCGCGTTCCCTGTCATAGGAGAGCCGTTCGGTCTTGACGGGAAGGATCTCATAGCCATCCAGCATCATGGGAGCCCGCAGCCTGGCAAGCACCCCCTCCGAGATACTTCCCTTGATCCATACGTGGTAAAGCTTGGGGATTTCGTGTCGGGGGTGGGTCAGGCGGTTCGCAAGCTCGCCATCGTCGGTGAGCAAGAGAAGTCCGTCCGAATCCATGTCCAGCCGTCCCACGGGGTAGACTCGCCGTCCCACAGAGGCGACCAGCTCCGCCACGGTTTTTCTTCCTCGGTCATCCCGCAGAGTGGTTACGTATCCTCTGGGCTTATTCAAAAGGAGGCAGATCCGCTCGGTTTCTGGCGGACGAATGGTTTTTCCCTTGTATTCTACTCGATCATGTTCGGGATCAATTCGCATACCGAGGGCAGCGACCTTTCCGTTCACACGCACTCGCCCCCCGCGAATCTCTTCTTCGGCGGCGCGCCTGGAAAGGATTCCGCAGTCGGTGAAATATTTTTGAAGCTTGATGGGTTCCATGAGGTCATTCCTCTTTCACGGATTTTGGCGACCGCCCTCAAACAGGCGGTCAAGGAGGGAGCGGGATGGCTTTTTCTCTACCGAAGCGGTGGCATACAAGAGGGAGCTGACCGAACGGTCGCCCACCCTCACGGTGATACGGCAAGCCGCTTCCCCCGCACGGACGGGAGCGTACAGAAAGCGACCCACACCTTCAATTTTCGTGCTTGGCGCGTCATGCTCTCGGGGGAGAAGAAGGGTCAGAGGCTCTTGATTGGTCAAGGTCACGGTTTCTTCTTTGCCGCCCACCACGGGGAAGTCATAGGTAAATTCTCCTGCCTTGGCAACGGTGAGCCGTTCATAGGAGGCAAAGCCGTAATCCAGCATGGCGGTATGATCCCGCCAATCGTCGGGAGCGTCCAGCGTGACGGCAATCAGAGTCATTCCGTCCCGTTCCGCCGCGCTGACTAAGGTCCGTCCTGTTTTTTTTGTAAATCCCGTCTTGACACCGATGGCGCCGTCGTAGGATTTTAAAAGCTTGTTATGATTGCAAAGCAGGCGCACGTCGGGAATTCCGTCGTGGGGGATTTTTTTCGTGTAGGTGGATACGATCTCTCGGAAAAGAGGGATCGAAAGGGCATGGGCGGTGATGAGAGCCAGTTCATAAGCGGTGGTATAATGCTCCTCGTGATAAAGCCCGTGCGGGTTTTCAAAGCGAGTGCTCCTGAGTCCCAATTCCTTTGCCTTTTGGTTCATAAGGGCGCAAAAATCCTTCTCGCTTCCGCCTACGGCAATGGCAATGGCGGTAGCGGCATCGTTGGCAGAGGAAAGCAGAAGTGCGTAGAGAAGATCACGAAGGGACAGCTTCTCCCCCTCAATCAGATAGACCGAGGAACCCTCAATGCCCACGGCTTCCTTTGGAATGGAAATAACCGTGTCGGGGCTTTTCTGTTCCAAGGCGACCAAAGCGGTCATAATCTTGGTCGTGCTTGCCATTCCCATAGGCAGGTGAGCATGCTTCTCAAAGAGAATCTCACCGCTTTCGGCTTCCATGAGGAGCGCCGCTTTTGCCGATACCGATGGAGTAAGGGGCGGATGTTGGTCTGCGGGTGCCGCACTGACAGGCGCGCAACAACAAAGCCCTATCGCAAGGGCAAGCAATAGGCAGAGAAGCTTTTTGATCATTTGGATTACCTCAAAACGCAGAATTTTCCGACAGAGCGGGATGCTACATTATATAAGGTAATCCCAAAAAACATTCGAAAAGGGAATCAGAAATCCTCTTCGTCGTGATTTTTGGAGAAAAGGTCTTTGATTCTCGCGATGATGTCGGGCGCGCGCTCCACAAGATCGGCAATCTGATCCACGGGGTCGGGCTTGCCCTTCTGATTGACGGGAAGGAAATCTACCGCACCGTTTTCATCCACAATGAGGAAGCCAACGGGAGAAACGGTCAGACCGGTTCCGCCGCCACCTCCAAAGTTCTGAGGTCTTGGCTGGGACTCCTTCTTCGGGTTGTAGTCCACACCGCCCGAAGCAATGCCAACAGCGATTTTGGAAATGGGAATGATGGTTGTGCCGCTGCTCGTTTCGATGGGATCGCCGATGACGGTGTTGGCATCTACCATGGAGCGGATGTTTTCCATGGAGGAGCGGATGATTTCCGGAATTTTGTGTTCGTTTGCCATACTGTTGATTCCTTTCGGTAATAAAAATTCAGATCATTTATATAAGGGTAAAATCTGTCAATGGGAAGGTGGAAATCCTTTCGTGGATTTCTCCTCTGCTTCTTCGCCATCCTCTTCGGCGGGGGTATTCTTCAGCTTATGCTTAACGAAGGTCATCAAGGCGCCGAGGGCGATGTCCAGCGCGTGCCAGACACGCAGAGAGACCGAGAGATGCAGATCAAGGCTCGGTGAGTCGGACAGAAAATCGACCTGCACGTCCAAATCGTCTGCCTTGGGGAGAGAAAACTGCTTGGCGGATTCGATCAAGGGAAGCAGAGTAGAGATCGTTCCCGTGACCGCGCCGTACGCTACGGCGGTGGTCGCCGCGTCCGAGGTGGCAACGGTGATCCGCAGGCGTTTAAGATCAATACGGATGTGCTTGAAAAATTTCCCCAACACCTTTTTTAATAAGGAAGTAATCAGGCGAAGCAGGGATAGGACATCGGAAAAGCTTTTCTTTTTCTCGCTTTCCTTTTTTTCTTGCTTTTCTTTTCGCTTTTCGCGTGCCTTTTGGGCTTTCTTTTCTTTTTTCTTATCGTATTTTTCCCGAATCTTTTTTGCCTTGCGGGCACTCATGGAGTGCGGTCCCCTTTTTTTCTTTTTTGGCAGGAGCTTGATACGGAACCAGAGAACCTTGACCGAGAGCGAAAGCTCCTCGGAATAGGTGACGGTGACGGTAGCGCGCAGGGAGAGGAGAAACAGGAAAAAGGCGAGAATGATGCCGATAATGAGAAGCGCCGTCATGAAGTTCTCCTTTCTCCCAAAGGGGGTTCTTAGAAATTAGTATTGGTAAAGGCGAGGGGATTATTCAGCGTCCGATTCCTCGGGATCACTCTCGCCGCCTTCTTCATCGCTAAGGTCGTCCTCGGCGATCATGGGGGGCTCCTCCTTGGGAGGAACAATGGTTTCGGTGGCGGGGAGCTCGGTCAGAGAATTGAGTCCGAAGACGCGCAAAAATTTTTCGGTGGTCACGTAAAGCATGGGTCTGCCCGGGGCATCCAGCCGTCCGCAGGCTTCAATGAGTCCCTTGTCAATGAGGGAGTTGAAGGCATAGGAGCTGTCCACACCGCGCACCTGATCCACAAAGGAGCGGGTGACGGGCTGATTGTAGGCAATGACCGCCATCACCTCCATGGAGGAGGCGGAAAGGTTGCCGCCCCGACGGATGCCGAGGGCTTCTCGGATGTAGGGGGCATACTGCTCCTTGGTGCAGAACTGGCAGGTCTCGTCGAAGGTCAGAAGATAGACCCCTCGCTTGGAGGTCTCCTTGTTGAATTCCTCGCTCATATGCTCGATGATTTTGCGGGTATTCCGAGCATCCAGCCCCAACACTTCGGCAATCCTGGTGTATTTGACGGGATAGCCCGCCGCATAGAGAATTGCCTCGATGGCACCCTCAATATTTTTCAGTTGTGTGATCTGTTCTTCCATAGTGAAACTCCTTTCAGGTTAGTCGGAGGAGACAGGCTCCTCGCCCGAGAGCAGATATTCGCTTTCCTCTACGGTGGATTCGTCGGTGTTCAGAATAAAGCGGGTGGAGATGCTCAAAAGAGCGTTATCCTCCCCGATGTCATCAGCGATCAACAGCTTGCGAATCTTCACCAGCTCCAACACACCGAGGAAGGAGGCAATGAGATCAGGCAGAGATACCTCGTCGATGATCAGATCCTCTAAGGTAGCGATGCCTCGTTTTTCCACGTTCTTTAAGATCGAAACGATCTTGATCTCCACGGGAATGATGGGCTTGCTGATCATAGGGGTAAAGGTGGTGGTCGCCGCACGCTCTAAGGCATTGTTGTAGGCGATGATCCGACGGACCGCCGATAAAAGAGAGGTAATTTCCTGATCGTGCACATAGGTCTTATCGATGGAGATTTCATCGGTATCCTTGACCATTCGTCCGCTGTAATAGGCATACATGGGAGAAAGCTTTGCCGCCGCCTCCTTCGCCTGTTGGAAGTGCAGGAGGGCATCGGCAAGTCCCGCTCGGGGATCGTCTGCCTCGTCCTCGGGACGGGGAAGAAGCATCTTGCTCTTGATGAGCATGAGCTCGCTTGCCATGACGAGAAACTCAGAAGCCACATCCATGTCCAGCTTCTGCGCCTCGGTGATGGTTTCGAGATATTGGTCGCAGATCAGGGCGATGGGAATGTCGGTGATGCTCACCTTATTCTTTTGTATCAGGGTCAGGAGAAGGTCCAGAGGTCCCTCAAACTGATCCAATCGGTAGGTTACGGCTTCCATAGCTCCCCCCAATCAAAGAAATTTTTCGAAATGCTTCAAACGATCATAAAGATCAGATCCATAAAGATGCCACTGATAAAGCTGATGGCGGGGTCCAAAAGCCCTACGAAAAGCGCCAACATGAGAATGAGGGAAATCACCCGCTCGTAGCGCATGAATTTAAAGTAAAGATGCGAGGGCAGAAAGGTGAGAAAGAGTCTCGATCCGTCCAAGGGCGGAATGGGCAACAGGTTAAAGACCGCTAAGGTAATATTCAGCTGAATGGCGATGATGAGAAATTGAGCCAGCCAATAGCCGAAGTGATTCATCATGCCGAAATAGTAGGCAATGAGAATCGAATCAAAGGAGAGGGCAAGGCGCAGACAGAGAGCAAAGAAGACTGCCAAAAGAAGATTGGAGATGGGTCCCGCCATAGCGCTGATCGCCATATCCCGCTTCGGCTTCTTGAAGTAGCGGGTGTTGATGGGAACGGGATTTGCCCAACCAAAGCCGAAGAGAAGCATACAGAGAAATCCGATGGGGTCCAGATGCTTCAAGGGGTTGAGGGTCAGCCGTCCCATATTCCTTGCCGTGGGGTCGCCTAACTTATACGCCGCATAGCCGTGGGCGGTCTCATGTACCGAGAGAGAAAGAAAGACGACGGGCAGTGTTAAGAGGAGCATAACGATAAAGGTTCGGATGTCTCCTCCGAAAAGGGCATTTAAAATCATGATAAGCTCCGTATTTGTATTTTCTCGAAAAGAAAATCAAAGCAGGTCGTTGCGGGTCAGGTCCTCGTAGGTCTCACGGCGGACGACCACGCGGGCTTCTCCATCCTTGACCATGATAACGGGGGGGCGGGGCAGACGGTTGTAGTTGGATGCCATGGAATAGTTGTAAGCACCCGTGACCAATACCGCAAGAATATCCCCTCGCTGGGCAGGGGACAATTCCATGTCCTCACCCAGCAGGTCGCCCGATTCACAGCACCTGCCCGCAATGGTTACCTTTTCAATACGGGGCGCGGAGGCTCGGTTGGCAATGAGAGCGGTGTAGCGGGACTGATAGAGGGCATATCGGGGATTATCGGGCATTCCGCCGTCCACCGATACGTATTTGCGGAAGCAGGGAATCTCCTTGACTGAGCCTACCGTATAAAGAGTGGCGCCCGCGGCGGCGACCAGAGAGCGTCCCGGCTCCAGAATCACACGGGGCATGGGAATGTCATGCTCACGGCAGTATTTCGTGACCACAGAGGCAATGTCTCGGATGGCGGCGGCATAGTCGATCTCCCGATCATATTCGGTATAGCGGACACCAAGACCGCCCCCGAGATTCAGCTCGCGGATCTCATGGCCGCATTCCCGACGGATGTCGGCAATGAAACGCACCATAATGTCGGCGGCATCGGAAAAGGGCTCAATCTCGAAGATCTGAGAGCCGATGTGGCAGTGCAGTCCCGCAAGGTCGATTCCGTCGGCGGCGATGGCTTCCTTAACGATCTCCATTGCCTGACCCGTCACAATGGCGGAGCCAAACTTGGAATCCACGTTGCCTGTCATGATGGCACGGTGGGTATGGGGGTCGATCCCGGGAGTGATGCGAAGAAGGATGCGCTGTGTCATGCCGCGACGAACCGCCTCGGCGGATAGAGCGTTCAGCTCGTCAAAATTGTCAACCACAAAGGTTCCCACGCCCATATCCATGGCGTCAGCAATGTCACGGTCGGTCTTGTTGTTTCCGTGGAAGTAAATGCGCTCGGCAGGAAAACCCGCTTTTTTTGCGGTGTAAAGCTCTCCTCCCGATACGCAGTCCACCCCAAGACCCTCCTCAGCGGCGATGCGATAAATCGCCGTAAAGCAGAGCGCCTTCGAGGCATACAGGGGCAGAGCGTCGGCACCGAAATACTCGGCAGCGGCTTTTTTATAAACGCGGCAATTCTCACGGATGACGTTCTCGTCTAAAATGTAGGCGGGAGTTCCGTAGGTCTTTGCCAGCTCGACGGCATCGGCACCACCGATGGTCAGGTGGTCTCGGCCGTTGATGTCAAAATGAGAATGTACGATCATAGCGTTGGTTCCTTTTCGTTAGGCTTGTAAGGCACGTGGGAGTCCCGAAACGAGCTCCCCCAGATGCTCTTTAAAATCCGAGCAGACGGGTGTGACCGTGCCGTTTTCATAGTTAAAAATATTGATGGACGCGTTGGACGCAAAGTTAACGTTCCCCGTTTCCTCGGCACCGAATCCGTGGGCAAAAGCTGTAAAGGAACGCACCACCGTGGCATGGGTGGCAAGCAGGACGCACTTGCCGTCGTTCCCACGGGCAAGCTCACAGATGTGGGGCACAATGCGAAGGTAAACCTCGGGGACCGATTCTCCTCCCGTGGGACGCACGTGGGAATAGTCGGTCTTCCACACGTGAAAATCCACAGCGTATTTGTCCTCCAGTTCGGAGACGAATTTCCCGTCCCATTCCCCCGCATAGATTTCCCGAAGCAGGGTGTCCTTGATGACGGGGAGTCCCAATCGTTCGGCGGTAGGTGTGGCGGTGTGGTAGGCACGGAGCAGGTCACTGGCATAGATGGCATCGATTTGCTCGTGGGTACAGAGATAGTCAGCCACAAGGCGAGCTTGGGTATGACCCAATTCACTGAGATCAAAATCCGAGTGTCCCGCAAAAATATGATCTTTGTTGGCAAGGCTCTGTCCATGACGGACAAGGATCAGTCGAGTCATACTTCTTTATAACCCCGTATTCCTGTAAATTTCTTTCCAGACCTCGTCCTTGCCCTCTCCCTTTAAGGAGGAGAAGGGGATGACGGGGATGCCCTCTATGAGGGGATGAGAGCGAAGCGCCTCCATATTCTTTTTACGTTCGGTGGCGTTCAGCTTATCTACCTTCGTGGCGATGACCACAAAAGGCAGACCCGAGGAGCGAAGAAATTCCAGCATCATCTCGTCATCCGCCGTGGGCGCGATGCGGCTGTCCACCAGCTGGAGGATCAGACCGAGACGGTCGATGTTGGGATTGGCGGTAAAGTAACCGTCGGTCAGTACCGACCACTTTTTCTTATCCTCGGGATTCCGTTTGGCAAAGCCGTAGCCGGGAAGGTCCACAAGGTAGAGCTTCTTGTCTACGTCGTAGAAGTTGATGGTAATGGTCTTTCCGGGAGCGGAGCTGACTCTCGCCAAGCTCTTTCGACCCAAGAGGGTGTTGATCAGTGAGCTTTTTCCCACGTTGGAGCGCCCCGAAAAGGCGACCTGAGGACGGGGATCGGCGGGGAACTGCTTAGGAAGTCCCGCGCTGATCTTTAAATTAACGTTTTGTGTATTCAGAGACATAAGAGACTCCTTTGGGTAAATCTTATCTTGTAAGGGAAATCGAACGTGTGTCGGCTCTCGTGGGAATGATCTCAGAGAGAGGCTCCTCCTCTGTGTGTTTCCTCGGACGGGTCTCGGACGAGGGAGCAAGCAGAGCAACCTTTAATACCTCGCTGACCTTGCGGCAGGGGAGAAAGGTGAGTCCTTTCCTGACGATGGGATCGATGTCCTCTAAGTTTTTCATGTTTTCCTCGGGGATGAGGACCGTGGTTACCCCCGCCGAGTATGCCGCCATGGTTTTCTCCTTGAGACCCCCGATGGGCAGGACGTTTCCTCTGAGAGATACCTCACCCGTCATGGCGATGTCACGGCGAACGGGACGGTCGGAAAGAGCGCTGACCAGCGCTGTGACCATGGTCACACCCGCGGAGGGACCGTCCTTTGGAATGGCTCCCTCGGGGAAGTGAATATGAAGATCTTTGGTTTTATAGAAGTCGGTGTCGATTCCGAATTCCTTGGCAATTGAGCGGACAAAGCTGACGGCGATCTTCGCCGATTCCTTCATTACGTCGCCAAGGGAGCCTGTAAGCTCAATCTTTCCCGTTCCTTCAAGGACGGCAACCTCCACGCGGAGCAGGTCTCCGCCGACCTGGGTGTATGCCAAGCCGTTGACTACACCGACCTCGTCACGGTCGGCGATCTGCTCGGGGGAGCGTTTTCTGGCGCCGAGAAAATCGGAGAGATTCTTTTCGGTGATCTTCAGGGATTTTAGCTCGGACGTTTCCACAAAGCGCTTTGCCGCCTTGCGGGCAAGATCGGCGATGGCACGTTCCAGGTTTCGCACACCC
Source organism: Eubacteriales bacterium (assembly GCA_045533675.1). Classification (GTDB taxonomy): domain Bacteria; phylum Bacillota; class Clostridia; order Oscillospirales; family CAG-272; genus HGM12713. Next base: position 10,421 of record JAZSIF010000011.1, read on the forward strand.
GCCTCACGGGTATAAAAGTCGATCAGCTCCTCGAGCGCTCCGTCTGTGATAGTCAGACGGCGGCGGTTGAGACCGTGTCGCTTGAGCTGCTTGGGAATCAGATGATGCTTGGCGATCGAGAGCTTTTCGTTCTTTGTGTAGGTCGAGAGTTCAATGACCTCCATGCGGTCGAGAAGCGGTCGGGGAATGGTGTCAAGCGTGTTTGCCGTGGCGATGAAGAGACAGTCGGACAGATCAAAGGGAAGCTCCACAAAATGATCGCGGAAGCTCTTGTTCTGTTCCCCGTCCAATACCTCCAAAAGGGCAGAGGCGGGATCGCCGTGGGCGTCTCTGGTCACCTTGTCGATTTCGTCCAAAAGAATGAGAGGGTTGCGAACCTTTGCCTGAATGAGGGCGTTGATGATCCGTCCGGGCATGGCGCCGATATAGGTCTTTCTGTGTCCTCTGATATCAGCCTCATCCCGCACACCGCCCAAGGAGACGCGGACGTACTTCCGCTTCATGGCGCGGGCGATGGAAGCTCCCACCGAGGTTTTACCCACACCGGGAGGTCCTACAAGACAGAGAATCTGATTGCCGAGGGTGGGATTGAGCTGCTTGACGGCAAGGTATTCGAGAATGCGATCCTTTACCTTTTCGAGTCCGTCGTGGTCGTCGTCCAGAATCTTCTTTGCCGCCTTGATGTCGATGCGGTCCTTGGTTTCTGCCGCCCACGGAATTTCCAGACAAGTATCTAAGTACGTGCGGGTGACGGTAGCCTCCGAAGAGCCAAAGGGGGTCTTGGACATGCGGTCATTCTCCTTGAGGAGCTTTTCCCGTACCTCATCGGGCATCTCGGTCTTCATGATCTTTTCGTAATATTCGTCGATCTCGTTGGATTCGCCCAGCTCTTCCTGAATCACGTGAATCTGCTCCCGCAGATAGTATTCCTTCTGATTGCGGTTCAGATTGGAGCGGACACGCTTGTGAATGTCCAGCTCGCATTCGAGCAGCGCCGTTTCCTCTCTCAAAAGAGCGATGAGGGTCTCAATGCGCTTCACGGGATCAAAGCATTCCAAAATGGTCTGCTTGTCCTGATACTTCACAAGAATATTGGAGGCGATAAAGTCCGCGAGCAGCGCGGGGTTCTTGATGGTACGTGCCATGGTAAGTACGTCGTCGCTGAAGGAGGGCAAGAGGGAGACCAGCTCCTCGGTCTCGGTCAGCATGGCTCTGCAAAACGCCTCGGAGCGGACGGTGTCCTCGTCGCTCATAGTCAGAGTCTTGCAGATCATATCCGCCGTCACGTAGTCGGCAAACAGAGAAAACTTGGTCGCGGTGGCTCGGGAAAATCCTTCCACGATCAGGCGCATCCCGCCCTCGGGGGTCTTGACCGACTGCTTGATACGGCAGACCGAGCCCACCGAAAAGAGTTGATCGGGGGAAAGACTTTGGGCAGCGTGATCCTTGACCGTGCAGATCAGAACGGGCGTGTCGGTCTCAAATGCCGATTCCGCGGCACGGACGTTGACCTCCTCAGTGACCTCAAAATTGAGGGAAACGCCCGGGAAGGCGACCGCTCCTCTGAGTGCCAGAACGGGAAGGGTAAGGGTTTCGATTTTTTCTATGTATTTTGGCATAATTTTTTATTCCTTTCAAGGGGTTGCGTAAGGGTATATCAATACAATTATACATTATAACATATTTGCTCGGAAATTTCCACGGTTTTTTAAATATTTTTTCGGATTTCTTCAATTGTTTACAAGGATTTCATAATCGGGGAAAAAAGAACGGGATTCGATGCCGATTGGCTACGAACCCCGTTCCTATGGATAAAAAAAGCACAACTGTGAGCATGCTTGCGCGTTGATATCATAAGCTTGATACTCCGCAAGGACGATGTGACCGTTGTGCGTGACGCTGTGGTGTTGGTGCCGCCGACAGCAATGGTATTATACCGCAAAGCAAGTGATTTGTAAATATCCAAAATAGACGATTTTTTGTCGAATTTTTCGTTGAAAACGATACAGTTTAGAAAAAAACGCCAAAAAAAATTAAAAATTTGTATCTTTTTACACATGAAAAATGAAAATGTCGCAGGTCCTGTCGCAGTGCCAAAAAAACATAAAAAAATTTCAAAAAGCTCTTGACAGAGGGAGAAAGGTGTGGTATAATACGTGAGTAAATGAAGCAGAACGATCTCCGTTCTCACCGTGCCGCAAGGGCGAGCATCGGTTGATATTGATGATGATTCCCGATTGTTCGGGAATTCTGTCGTGCGGAGAAAGGCTCTCTTCGCACTTATTTTTTTGCTTTTACAAGCAGAGGAGGTATTTCCTATTAGCACGAAGGATTTGTTGATCAATGAGGAGATCAAGGCAAAGGAGGTCCGTGTGGTCGGACTGGGGGGGGATCCCATTGGGATCATGACACCCGAGGCTGCTTTTAAGATTGCTTACGATCAGGGCTACGATCTGGTTCTGATGGCTCCGCAGGCGCAGCCCCCCGTATGCCGTATCATGGACTACGGCAAGTACCGTTTCGAAAGAGACAAAAAGGAAAAGGAAGCCAAGAAGAAGCAACAGGTCGTTGAATTGAAGGAGATTCAGCTTTCCTGCCGAATCGATACCCACGATTTTGAGACCAAGGCTCGCCATGCGGTGAAGTTTTTGGAGAGCGGAAACAAGGTTCGAGTGGTGATGAGATTCAAGGGACGTGAAATGAGCCACGTGTCCATCGGTCAGGAGATCATGAAGAAGTTTGAGGAGACGTGCAGCGCCGTGGGTACCGTGGATAAGGCTCCCGTGCTGGACGGTCGAATCATGAGCATGGTGGTCTCCCCTGTCAAGGCAAGGTAATTTTCGCACATCTGCGCACACGCGTATGTGATAGAGCGGGTAAAATCCGCATTCAATCTTTGAAAAAACATAAAGGAGATTATAAAAATGGGAAAAGTCAAGACACACAAGGCATCGGCTAAGAGATTTTCTGTTACCGCATCCGGTAAGGTAAAGATGGGTCACTGCCATCACAGACATAACACCGGTTTGAAGACCGCAAAGAGAAAGAGACATCTGCGTTCCAGCGCGATTCTCAGCGAGTCCATGACCGCAAACATCAGAACGCTGATCCAGAAGTAATCGGAAAAGGAAATAGGAGGTAAGAGAAAATGGCAAGAATTAAGGGCGCGATGATGACGCGCAAGAGAAGAAATAAAGTACTGAAGGCTGCAAAGGGTTACTGGGGCGCAAAGTCCAAGCACTTCAAGATGGCAAAGCAAGCCGTTCTCAAGAGCGGTAACTATGCGTTCGCCGGCAGAAAGCTGAAGAAGAGAGATTTCCGCAGACTGTGGATCGCTCGTATTTCCGCAGAGGCGAAGGTAAACGGAATGAACTATTCCACCCTTATGCACGGCTTGAAGCTTGCCGGCATCGAGCTGAACCGCAAGATGCTCGCTGAGCTGGCTGTTTCCGATAAGGAAGCATTCGCGGCATTGGCCGAGAAGGCAAAGGCTGCTCTTTAATCAGAGCCAAAAAACCCGGTTTTTACCGGGTTTTATTTTGGTAAAGGGGGATTCTCACAGGAGTGGGAATTCGGTGCGAAATTATGAAAGAAATCATTCAATCCCGCCAGAATCCCAAGGTTCGATTCGTGTGCGGATTGTCCGAAAAAAAGAAAAGGCGGGAGAGCGGACTCTTTCGCTTTGACGGTATCAAATTATTCCGCGAGGCGGTAGAGAACCGTCTTTCCCTGCATTCGGTCTTTATTCGTCATCCCGCAAGGGAGGAGATGGAGGAAATGCTTCGGAATGCCGTGGAAAACGGAGTGCTGACCGAGGAGCAAATCCTTTGGGTCTCGGAATCGGTATTTGAAAAGCTGAGCGAGGAAAAGTCTCCCGAGGGAGTGCTTTGCGTGGCGCGTATGCCCCGCTCGCTTCACAGAGCCTTAATGTTGGAAGAAGCGGTGGAGGCGCTAAGCGAGGGTACGGAGGGAACGGAGGCGTGGCTTTTTGCCGAGGCGATCCGTGATCCCGGAAATCTGGGGACTGTTCTGCGTACATCGGCGGCATTGGGCATCGATACGCTGATCCTCAGCGCGGATTGCGCGGATTTGTATCACCCGAAGACCGTGCGAAGTGCCATGGGAGCGCTGTTTCGCTTGCCCGTGGTGATTGTTTCGGAGGAGGCGCTGCCTTCTCTGATCGTTTTCTTGCGTCGGGGCGGCAGACGAATCTATGCCGCCGCGCTGAAAGAAGGCGCGAAAACCATTGGCTCGTTTTCCCTTAGGCGGGGCGATTGCTTTGTGATCGGAAACGAAGGCCACGGACTGTCGGAGGCGGTGATCAATGCCACTGACGGAGCGGCGATGATTCCTATGCGAGAGGGGAACGAATCCCTGAACGCAGCGGCGGCAGCCGCCATCTGCGTATGGGAAACGGTGCGCGCACGATAAAATCCCATGAGGGGAAAGGAGATAGCTCGTGAACAACGAAAGTATTTTATATTGGTTATGGCTTTCCGAGCGGTGCGGGATTGCTTCCAAGGAATTCGGCAAGCTGATGAAGCGGTATGATTCTCCCTTTGACCTGTATCGGTTGGAGGAAGAGGAGCTCGAGGGCTTGGACGGAATCGGTGAGCGCGTGAAGCAAAGACTGGCTGACAAAAATCTGGACTTTGCCTATCGCACAAAATATGAATGCGCCAAAAAGGGGATCACGATGATCTCTTACGGAGACAAACGGTATCCCGAACGGCTGCGCAAATTAGAAGACCCACCTGTTCTTTTGTATGTAATGGGCGAGCTCCCGAATATGGACGAGCGTCTGTGCATCGGCATGGTGGGAACACGAAAAATGAGCGAATACGGACGGCAGAGCGCGTATAAAATATCCTATGAGCTGGCGGCGGCAGGCGCGGTGATCGTCAGCGGCATGGCGCTTGGCGTGGATGGCGTTTGCGCCGCGGGCGCTTTGGCGGCAGGCGGTTCTACCGTAGCGGTGCTTGGCTGCGGACTTTCGGTGGTCTATCCCAAGGAGCACGCAACACTCATGAACGCCATCGGTTCCCATGGAGCTGTTATCAGTGAGTATCCCCTTTCCGAGAGACCCTTTGGCGGGAATTTTCCGAAGAGAAACCGTATTATCAGCGGACTCTGTCAAGGTATTCTTGTGGTGGAGGGTGCCGAAGGAAGCGGCGCGCTTATTACGGCATCTTTGGCACAGAAGCAGGGAAAAGATATGTTCGCCCTGCCCGGGAAGATCAATGACGCGGGATCCGAGGGACCCAACGAGCTGATCCGCATGGGAGCCGAGGCGGCGACCTGCTCCGAGGATATTCTGAATTTTTACAGCTTTCTCTATATGGATAAGATTGACTACGGTCAATTGAATCGGGCGAAAAAGCAGCCATATCCCGAGGAGCTTGCCTTGTCGGAATATGGAGTGGACGGTTTTGGCAAAATGGCGACGACTCAAAGGGGATTGACCAAAAAGCCGAGGGCTTCCGATATTCCTGCCGAAGAAGCATCCCTGCCCCTTGGAGACCAAACTCCCGCCCTTGACGCATTGGACCCCGTATGGAGAAAGGTTCTCGAGGCAATGCCGCTGAGCCAACCTGTCTCGGCGGACGCGCTGGCGGTCGATGGCGTATCCGCTTCTGACGTGATCACGGCAATGACCATGCTGGAAATAGAGGGCTTTTGCGAGGCGCTTCCCGGCGGAATGTATCTCCGAAAATAATCGCCTCGATTTCAAACCAACTGAAAATAACTATCATCCGATCGTAACGTAAAAGAAAGGAACTTTGATTTTACATGGCAAATCTGGTAATCGTGGAGTCTCCCTCCAAGGCATCGACCATTAAAGGGTATTTAGGCTCCAACTATAAAGTGATAGCATCCAAGGGGCACGTCAGGGATCTGCCCAAGAGCACCCTCGGCGTTGACATAGAAAATAATTTTGACGCGCACTATATCAATATCCGCGGAAAGGGAGATCTGATCCGTGAGATCCGAAAGGAAGCCAAGGCGGCAAACAAGATCTTCCTTGCCACCGACCCTGACCGTGAGGGAGAGGCGATCTCCTGGCATCTGGCAGAGGCACTGGGGATTCCCGTGGAAAAAACGATGCGCGTGACGTTTAATGAAATTACGAAGACTGCTGTCAAGAGTGCCATCAAGGCACCCAGACAGATCGATATGAATTTGGTGAATTCTCAGCAGGCGCGGAGAATTCTTGACCGTATTGTGGGATATAAGCTCTCCCCCTTTCTCTGGAAGAACGTGAGAAGCGGACTGTCCGCGGGACGTGTACAGTCGGTGGCTACCCGTATCATTGTGGAGCGTGAGGAGGAAATCCGCCATTTCGTTCCCGAGGAATATTGGACGGTGGACGCTCTGTTGCGGGGCGGGGACGGCAAGGAATTCTCGGTTCGCTTCTACGGAAACAAGAAGGGAAGAGTCCGTCTTTCTTGCGAAGAGGATGCCATGAAAGTGGTGGGAGCAGTCAGTGGAACCGATTTTGTGGTCCGCTCAGTGAAGAAGTCCAAGAAAAAGAAGCTTCCCGCTCCTCCCTTTACCACCTCTACCATGCAGCAGGAGGCTGCCAAGAAGCTCGGCTTCCAGTCTCAGCGTATTATGCGCATTGCGCAGGAGCTTTACGAGGGTGTTAACGTGGGATCCGAAAACGGCGGCGTGCAGGGTTTGATTACCTACATGCGTACCGACTCCCTTCGTATTTCCGCGGACGCGCAGGCAGAGGCAAGAGATTATATCGGCAGTAAGTACGGAGAGAAGTACCACCCCGCCACCCCCAGAGCCTATAAGGCAAAAGCGGGCGCGCAGGATGCCCACGAGGCGATCCGTCCCTCCCGTGTGTCTTTGGAGCCCGCCATGATTAAGAAATACGTCACGAACGATCAGTTCAAGCTCTATAAGCTGATCTGGGAGAGATTCGTGGCAAGCCAAATGGAATCGGCATCCCTTTCTACGGTTACTGCCGATTTTGAGTCGAATGGATACGTATTCCGTACCAGCGGATATACGGTGGATTTCCCCGGATATATGGCAGTCTATGAGGAGAGCGAGGATGACACGCTCCGTAATGCCGACGAGGTCAGCGAGCAGAAGAATATTCGTCTGCCCGACGTGAAGGAGGGAGAGTCTGTTTCTTCTCTGTCTATCGATCCCGCCAAGCATTTTACCGAGGCACCCCCTCGCTATAACGACGCTTCTCTCATTAAATTTCTCGAGGAAATGGGCATTGGTCGTCCCAGTACCTTTGCTACCATCATCACCACCATCATTGCCCGCAATTACGTGAAGCGGGAGGGCAAGTCTTTGGTTCCCACGCCTACGGGCGAGCTGACCAATCAGCTGATGATGGAGAGCTTCCCCGATGTTGTCAACTATCAGTTTACCGCGGAAATGGAGAACGATCTGGATAAGATCGAAAGCGGAAAGATCGATATGAATGAGGTTCTTGCCGCATTCTGGAAGGATTTCGGCAAGGAGCTGGAGGAGGCAAATCAAAAGATGGAATCCCGTGAATTGGAGATTCCCGTAGAGGAGACCGATATGATTTGCGAGAAGTGCGGAAGCCGCATGATCGTCAAGAACGGTCGCTTCGGAAAATTTGCCGCTTGTCCCGCGTATCCTCAGTGCCGTAACACCAAGCCCCTGATTCAACCCAAGGACGAGGAAAATGACGAGCCCGAAAAGAAGCCGATCATCGCAGACTTCAAGTGCGAGAAGTGCGGATCGGATATGGTGCAGAGAACGGGACGCTACGGTACCTTCTTTGCCTGCGTTCGCTATCCCGAGTGTAATTTCTCCAAGCAGAAGACCCGTGAGATCGGTGTGCCTTGTCCTAAGTGCGGCTCGAAGATCGTGATGAAAACGGGTAAGAGACGTACTGTGTTCTATAGCTGTGAGAAGTACCCCGAGTGCGATTTTTCCTCTTGGGATCTTCCTACCTCCGAGGTTTGCCCCGATTGCGGCGAGATGCTCTTCCGCAAGAAGGGACAGGCGATGCTCATTTGCCATAACAAGGATTGCGGTTTTAAAAAGCCCGTGGCGGCAGAGAGTACTGAGGACTGATCGCTATGAAAAAAACAATTGCCGTATACGGTGCGGGGCTTGCCGGCTGTGAGGCAGCATGGCAAGCGGCGAATCGAGGCGTTTATGTCAAGATTTATGAAATGAAGCCCGAAAAATATACTCCCGCCCATCACTCCGAAAAATTCGGAGAGCTGGTCTGCTCCAACTCCCTTCGATCGGATGCTCTGTCCAATGCGGTGGGACTCCTTAAGGAGGAGCTTCGCCGAAGCGGCTCCTTGATGATGGAGGCGGCGGATGCGACTCGTGTTCCCGCGGGCTCGGCGCTTGCGGTGGACAGGGAACGCTTTTCCGGTTATCTCACCGAAAAGATCCGCAATCATCCCTTGATCGAGGTGGTAGAGCGGGAGGTCGACTCGGTGGAGAAGGACCTGGTGACTGTCATTGCCACAGGACCCCTTACCTCTGACAAAATGTCGGTGTATATCCGTGAGGCGCTGGGCTGTGAGGGGCTTCACTTCTTTGATGCCGCCGCACCCATCGTGGACGCTGAGACCATCAATACCGAGATTGCCTTCTTTGCTTCCCGATACGATAAGGGAGACGCGGACTATATCAACTGTCCCATGACCGAGGAGCAGTACAATGCCTTTTGGCAGGCATTGATCACCGCCGAAGAAGCGGAGCTGAAGAATTTTGACCGTGAGGAACAGAAGAAAATAAAGGTCTTTGAGGGATGTATGCCCGTGGAGGTCATGGCAAGACGGGGACACGACACCCTTCTGTTTGGTCCCTTGAAGCCCGTGGGACTCATTGATCCGCGTGTGGGGAAGCAGGCGTATGCCGTGGTTCAGCTTCGTAAGGAAAACGAGGCGGGAACGATGTACAACCTGGTGGGCTTCCAGACCCACCTGACCTTCCCCGAGCAGAGAAGAGTCTTTCGAATGATCCCGGGGCTTGAGAATGCGGAATTTTTGCGTTACGGTGTGATGCACCGCAATACCTATCTGAATTCTCCCGGAATTCTCAATGAGACCTATCGGATGAAGAATCATCCCCACATCTTTTTTGCGGGGCAGATGACAGGTGTGGAGGGATACGTGGAGTCGGCGGGATCGGGACTTGTTGCGGGCATCAATGCCGCGAGAGCGGTCCTCGGTCAAACACCCATGGTGTATCCCAAGACGACTATGCTGGGGGCAATGGCGAATTATGTTGCTCACGGAGGCGTGTCCGCGTTTGTTCCCATGAATGCCAATTTCGGTATTGTAGAGCCCCTGCCCGCAAGAGTCAAGGGCGGAAAGATTGCCAAAAACGAAGCGCTTGCCAAGCGTGCGCTGGAGCATCTGGAAGCGTTGAAGGAGGAAATTCAATGAAGCGAATACTGGTGGATGTCATGGGCGGAGACAATGCCCCTGCCGAGACAGTAAAGGGCGCGTATCTTGCCGCCGATGAGCTTGCGTGCGAACTCGTTTTGGTGGGAGATCGATCCGAGATTCATCGTGTGGCGACCGAAAACGGACTCGATCCCGCTCGCTTTGAGATTGTACATACCGAGACCGTTATTACCATGGAGGATGCGCCCATTGCCGTTCGACGGGCAAAGGCGGATTCCTCTATGGGACTTTCCCTTCATATGCTTGCCGAGGGAAAGGGCGATGCCATGGTCAGCACAGGAAATACGGGCGCGCTCTTTGCGGGAGCGACTCTCATCGTCAGAAAGCTGGCAGGCGTGCATAGCCCCGCCATTGCGGCTCTGCTTCCCATGCAACCGCCCGTTCTTCTGTTGGATTCGGGTGCAAACCTGAACGTGAGCGGGGAGGATTTGGAGCAGTTCGCCGTTATGGGAGCGGTCTACATGAACAAAGCGATGGGTGTGGAGAATCCTCGGGTAGGACTTCTCAACAATGGCTCCGAGGAGACCAAAGGAACACCCTTACAGCTTGAAGCATATCATCGTCTTTCCGAAAATTCCGATCTGAATTTTGTCGGAAACGTGGAAGGAAACCGTGTGATGCAGGATTCCTGTGACGTATTGGTTACAGACGGATTTTCGGGAAACGTCCTCTTAAAGACGATGGAGGGTATGGGCAAGCTCATGCTGAGGACCATGAAGGAGCTGTTTTACAGGAATGCCGTCACCAAGGCGGCGGGACTTGCCGTCAAGCCCTATTTAGGTGAGGTCAAAAAGAATTTTGACGCGACGGAATTTGGGGGCGCGCCGATCCTCGGTGTACAAAAGCCCGTGATCAAGGCGCACGGCTCTTCCGATGCCAAGGCGTTTAAGAACGCCATCCGTCAAGCCCTTGCCTGTGCCGAAAAGGATCTGACAGGAGATCTTTCTGTGGCGATTTCTACGCTGACGGAGCGAAAAAAGGCACAAAAAGAGCTCGCGGGGGACGAGCAGTAATCAAAGAAAAGAAAGTGAGTAGCTGATATGCAACAGATCCATTCGGCACTCCTCGAGGAAACCATCGGATATCGCTTTTGCGACCGATCGATCCTTACGGAGGCGCTGACCCATTCCTCTTACGCCAACGAGCTGAAGGCGAAGAAGAAGTCGGTGCGGTGCAATGAACGCTTAGAATTTTTGGGTGACTCGATCCTTTCGTCGATCGTCAGCGAATATTTGTTTCATACCTATCCCGATCTGCCCGAGGGGGAGTTGACGCAACGGAGAAAAGCCGTGGTCCAGTCGGCGGCCCTTGCCTCCTATGCCCGTAAAATCGACCTGGGGCGGTACCTGCTTCTCGGCAACGGGGAAGAAAAGGGAAACGGCAGAGAGAGACAGTCTACCTTGGAGAATGCCTTCGAGGCATTGATCGCCGCCATTTATTTGGATAGCGGAGAGCGGGGATATGAAACGGTTCGCCGATTTGTAATTCCCTTTGTAAGGGAAGAGCTGGCGACCAATTATAACCACATTGCCGCTGACCCGAAGACCGAGCTGCAGCAGCTCATTCAGCAGACCGAGGGAGACTTTTTGGAGTATTTCACGGTAGGGGAGAGCGGACCCGACCACAACAAGCTCTTCCGCGTGGAGGCGAGAATGAACTCTAACGTGATCGGACGGGGTGTGGGACGCTCCAAGCGTGAAGCGGAGCAGAATGCCGCCAAGGAAGCGTTAAAGCTCTTCGGAGAATTATAAAAAGAGGCTGATTTAGCCTCTTTTGCTCTTTTGGAATAAAATTCCGCTTTTCTCTTGTAAAAGAGTTCTTTTTTTGCTATAATATAATGGGTGATGTTGATTAACCGAGGTGATCGTATGATATTGTGTGGAGCACAGGTGCTGAGGACCAAGCATCGAGACTTCGCGCCCATGGATATTTGGATCGAGGGTGAGAAGATTCAAGGTATTGGTGCCCCCGGCTCCTTTGATGAAAAAAACTCCGAGCGCATGGACGCAGTGGGGTATTGGATTCTTCCCGGGCTTGTGGACGTGCACACCCATGGAAGGATCGGATATGATTTTGTGAATTGCACCGAGGAAGAGATTGCGGAAATGGCAGCGGATTATGCCCGTCATGGCGTGACGACTGTGATGCCCACCGTGGAGACCGCAAGCTATGAGCAGATGATCGCTATGACAAATCAGTTGAACCGCTTCGTGCCCGAACATAATCATGCGTGCTGTTGCGGCGTGCACTGGGAGGGACGGTATATGAACCCCGAGAAGAGGGGGGCGCATGCCGCGCATCTCTTGGCATCCCCCCTTGCCGAGGAGTTGGATTCCGAGATATTACACGCTTGTAAAAGATTGCATATTTCGGCGGCTTTGGAGCTGGATAAGGACGGAGCCTTTGCCGAGAAAGCACGGAGCATGGGAGCCACGCTCGGACTTGCGCACACCGCCGCCACCTATGCGGAAGCCAAGCTGGCAGAGGAGCGGGGAATTGTCTCCTATACCCACCTGTTTAACTGTATGCCGCCTCTTCACCACCGCGACGGCGGAGCTGTATGCGCCGCGCTGGAGGGAGATCGGATCGCCGAGCTGATCTCGGACGGAGTGCATATCTCCCCCGAAATGATCCGCCTTGCCTATCGAAGCAAGGGCGTGGACGGCATTTCTCTGATTTCGGATTCCATTGCCGCGGCGGGCTATCCCGACGGTCAATATTCCGTGGGAGGATTGCCCATTACCGTCAAGGACGGCATTGCCCGTACCGATGAAAACGGTGCCCTGGCGGGCTCGACTCTTAGCCTTGACATGGCGGTGAACCGATTCGCCGAGTTTTGCCGCATTCCGCTTTCCGAAGCCATTGTTTCGGCAACGGCGACCCCCGCTAAGCAGGTTGGCATATACGATACCGTCGGTTCCATCGACGAAGGAAAGAGGGCAGACCTGATCCTTTTGAAAACACCCGATAAGCTGATTCCCGAGCGTATCCTGCTTCGGGGTCAATGGCTTTCTCTTTGATGATGAAAAAAACAGGAGGAAACACCTATGAATACACCTTTTTACATTACCACCGCCATTGCCTATGCGTCGGGCAAGCCCCATTTCGGCAACACCTACGAGGTGATCATGACCGATGCGGTCGCCCGCTATAAGAAGGCAAGAGGCTTTGACGTGTTCTTCTGTACGGGTACCGATGAGCACGGACAGAAGATCGAGAACCTTGCCGCAAAGGCAGGGATCAGCCCGAAGGAATACGTAGACCGTGTTTCGGGCGAGATCAAGACTATCTGGGACAAGATGGGAACCGATTACGATTATTTTATCCGCACCACCGACGAGAACCACGAGGCGGCGGTGAAGAAGATGTTTACCAAATTCTACGAGAAGGGCGACATCTACAAGAGCGAATACGAGGGATGGTACTGCACCCCCTGCGAGTCCTTCTTTACCGAGACTCAGGCAGAGGGCGGAAAGTGCCCCGACTGCGGACGTCCCGTTCAGCAGGCAAAGGAGGAGGCGTACTTCTTCAAGATGAGCAAGTATGCCGATCGCCTGATGCGGCACATTGAGGATCATCCCGAGTTCATTCAGCCCGAATCCCGTAAGAAGGAAATGGTCAATAACTTCTTGAAGGCAGGTCTTCAGGATCTTTGCGTGTCGAGAAGCTCCTTCAAATGGGGGATTCCCGTGGAGTTTGATAACCGTCACGTGATCTACGTGTGGCTGGATGCCCTGACCAACTATATCACCGCACTCGGCTACGATCCCGACAAGAGCTACGAGGATCAGAGCGAGCACTTCCGAAAGTACTGGCCCTGTGACGTGCACATGATCGGTAAGGATATTCTGCGCTTCCATACCATCTACTGGCCCATTTTCCTCATGGCTATGGATCTGCCTCTGCCGAAGAAGGTGTTCGGTCACCCCTGGTTCAATTTCGGCATGGACAAGATGTCCAAGTCCCGCGGAAACGTAATTTATGCCGATCAGCTTGCCGAGCATTTTGGAGTGGACGGCGTTCGTTACTACGCTCTGTCCGAGATGCCCTATAACGCGGACGGCTCTATCACCTATGAGTCGGTGATCACCCGTTACAACATGGACCTTGTCAACAATCTGGGAAACCTTGTCAAGCGCACGTTGGATATGAACAAGAAATATTTCGACAGTGTCGTGCAGGCGCCTACCGCCCCCGAGGCTCTCGATGAGGAGCTGAAGGAGGCTTGTGCCAAGGCATACGCGGGGCTTGTGGAGAACATGGATACCTACCATGTGTCCGATGCTTTGGAGTGTGTCTTTGCCATGCTCAAGCGTGCCAACAAGTATATTGACGAGACAACTCCTTGGGCACTTGCTAAGGACGAGACACAAAGAGAGCGACTGGGTACGGTTCTCTACAATCTCTTGGAGGCGATCCGTTGGGGCGCTGTCATGCTGACTCCCTTTATTCCCGAATCCGCCGAGGAGATCCTTTGCGAGCTGAATACCGATGCCCGCACCTACGATACGCTGGATACCTTCGGTAAGATGAAGGCGGGAGAAGCAACCGCCGACTCCAAGGTTTTGTTTGCCCGCATCGACGAAGCCAAGAAGATGGCAGAGTTTGATGAGATCCGCAGAAAACAGATCGAGGAGGCAGAGAAAGAGGCAAAGGCGGCGGAAGCTCCCAAGAAGCCCGAGGGCTGCGCTCTCATTGGCATTGAGGACTTTATGGGGGTAGAACTGAGAACGGCGCAGGTCATTTCCTGCGAGCGTGTTCCCAAGGCGAAGAAGCTTCTTCTGTTACAGCTTGATCTCGGCTATGAGAAGAGACAGGTGGTTTCGGGAATCGCGAAATTCTACGCACCGGAGGATATGGTGGGAAAGAAGGTCATCGTGGTGGCGAATCTCAAGCCCGCTACCCTCTGCGGAATCGAATCCCAGGGCATGCTTTTGGCTTTGGGCGAGGAGCAGGTCCGTGTGGTATTTCTTGCGGAGGATACGCCTCTTGGCGAGAGAGTACGGTAAATGCTACCGCTGAACGGCTTATTTGATTCTCATTCCCACTATTTCGACTCCCGCTTTGAGGGGAAATCGGAAGGGATTCTGACCGAGCTTTTTTCGGACGGATTGGACAGCGTGATCAATGTGGGTACCAATCCCGGAAATTCTCTGCGGTGTATCGCCCAAGCGGCAAAATATCCGAAGATGTACTGTGCCGTGGGCATTCACCCCGAGGATTGCCAAAATGACGTAAAGGACCTTGATGAGGGACTCTCGGCGATTCGAGGGCTCTTGGACACCGAGGAGAAACGGAAAAAATATAAGATCGTTGCCCTTGGCGAGATCGGTCTGGACTACCATTGGCAGCCCGTGGACAAGGAGCGGCAAATGGCTTGCTTTGAAGCGCAGCTCGCAATGGCAAGGGAACTGTCCCTTCCCGCGATCATTCACGACCGTGAGGCACACGGCGATTGCTTTGAGACGGTCCTTCGATACCCCGGGGTCACGGGGGTGTTTCATAGCTTTAGCGGCAGTGCCGAGATGGCAAGGGAATTGACAAGGCGTGGCTGGTATATCTCCTTCTCGGGCGTGTTGACCTTTAAGAACGCCCGCAAGGTCAGAGAGGTGGCGACCGTGATACCCCACGACCGCATTCTCATCGAGACCGACTGCCCCTATTTGGCTCCCGAGCCCTTTCGGGGACGGATAAACCATTCGGGACTCATGAGCTACACGGCGAAGGCACTGTCCGAAATTTTAGGGCTTTCCTATGAGGAGACCGTCGCCTTGACCGCGGAGAACGCCAAAAGGCTATTCAAAATTTCATAAAAGAGGAAGTGGCAATTCTTTGGAATTGCCCTTCTTTTTTGCAAAATTTTGTGCAATATCAATAAAAAATTAAATGTTATTTCTATGCTTGTGTTTGAAAAAATACAAAAAAACTCTTGAAAATCAAAGGAAATTATTGTATAATGAATGAAAGTGTTGTTTCAATTTTTGATATTTTAGGATGTGGGAGCTTCTGTCCGCGCCAAAATATAAATATATTTTTATAGGTCTTTCCGCAAAAGCGGGAGGAAGGAGGAAAAGCCAATGGCTGTTGTTGAAACCAAAAAAATCAGAAACGTTGCATTGCTGGGACATGGAGGATGCGGAAAAACTTCTCTCGCGGAGGCAATGCTTTACATAACCGGCGGGATCGACCGTCTGGGTAAGGTCGCCGATGGCAATACCGTGTCCGATTTTGACGCGGAGGAAGTGAAGAGAGGATTCTCTCTGTCCGCGTCTCTTTTGAATATGACCTGGAAGGATACCAAGATCAATCTGCTTGATACCCCCGGATATTTGGATTTCGTGGGTGAGGTCGCGCAGGCTTTGCGTGTTGCCGACTCGGCGGTGATCGTAGTAGACGGTAAGGCAGGTATCGAGATCGGAACCGAGCTGGCATGGAACTATGCCGACGAGGCAGGACTGCCCCGCGCGTTCTTTATCAATAAGTTTGACGACAACGAGGCTCGTTTCGGAAGAGTGCTGGACTCTCTGCACGAGACCTTCGGAAAGCATATTTGTCCTCTCACCATTCCCATGGTCAAAAACGGTGAGGTGACGGGTTGTATTGACCTCATCGACGAGACCGCGCACGTGTTTGACGCAAACGGGCGTCACAGCGTGGAGATCATTCCCGAGGAGTCCCGTGAAGCTGTCGTGAAGTACCGCGATATGCTTATGGAAGCGGTTGCCAGCACCGATGAGGACCTGATGATGAAATATTTTGACGGCGAAGAAATCACCCACATGGAGGCGATCAACGCTGTTCACGAGGGCATCATTCACGGTGATATCGTTCCCGTGTTCTGCGGTGCCGCTACCAAGCTTTGGGGTGTTTGGACCATGCTCGATAAGATCACCGAGTCCTTCCCCCGCCATACCGCAAAGAAGACCGAGCTGCTCTCCGACGGCGACGATTGTGAGATTACGCCCGAGGGCGAGCCCGCGCTCTTTGTATTCAAGACGGTTGCCGATCCTTTTGTAGGAAAGATGTCCTTCTTCAAGGTCATGAACGGTACGGTCAAGAGAGATATTCTGATGAAGAACAACACCACGGGCGACAACGAGAAGCTGGCGCACATTTATGTGGTGAACGGAAAGAAGCAGGTTGAGGTCGATGAGCTGGCTTGCGGCGACATCGGTATGGTAGCCAAGCTGACGAGCACCAACACCAACGATACGCTGACCTGGAATAGGGAGCTGAAGTTTGCTCCGATTACCTATCCCACCTCTTACTATGTCAAGGCGATTGTTCCCGCGTCCGCAAAGGATGAGGGTAAGATCTCTCAGAGCATTTCCAAGATGTTAGAGGAGGATTTGACTCTTGGCTACGAGAACAACTCCGAGACCAAGCAAATGCTGATTGCGGGACAGGGTGATATGCACCTGGCAGTCCTTTGCGCCAAGCTGAAGAACCGTTTCGGCGTGAACGTAAACTTTGATACGCCCAAGATCGCCTACCGTGAGAAGATTACCAAGCGTGTGGACGTAGAAGGAAAGCACAAGAAGCAGAACGGCGGTTCGGGTCAGTACGGTCACGTCAAGATCCGCTTCGCGCCCGGGGAAGAAGAGGGACTGACCTTTACCGTATCGGTGGTGGGCGGAACCGTTCCGAAGAACTTCTATCCCGCCGTTGAAAAGGGCTTGCAGGATGCCATGGCAAAGGGTGTCGCGGGCTATCCCATGGTAGGACTTGCCGCTGATCTGTACGACGGCTCGTACCATGACGTAGACTCTGATGAAATTTCCTTCAAGACCGCCGCGAATTTAGCATACAAGAAGTGCTTGGAGCAGGCCGCTCCCGTGCTCCTTGAGCCTGTGGGCGATCTGGATATTACCGTACCCGATTCCCTTGTGGGTGACGTGATGGGTGATCTCAACAAGCGCCGCGGCTCGGTTATGGGTATGGATCCCGCCGATAAGAAGGGCTATACGACGGTCCATGCCATCGCTCCCAAGGCAGAGCTGCTGGAATATCCCATCCAGCTTCGTGCCATGACGCAGGGACGTGGCTCCTTCGAGTATGCGGTTACGGGTTATGATACGGTTCCCGGCAACATTGCCGCTAAAATCGTAGAAAACGCAAAGAAGGAAAACGCATAAGGAAGCAAGAATGCGGGGATGACGGATTGGATTTTACACACATCGTTGTCTTTGTGTACCGTGAAATTTTAATAGTTTTCCCTAAGGAGGAAATCCGTCGGACACTACCGACGGATTTCTTTTTATTTTTGTTGTCGCCACCGAGCGACAATTTTTTTATTTTCCGTATGATACAATAAATGAGAAAAAGACAGGAGGTTTAAAACATGAAACAGAATTGCGCGTTTGAAGCAACTCTATCGGAGGGGGTTCTCGAGCTTGTCCTGCGCGGGGAGATCGACCACCACAGTGCGGTGGGCATCCGAACGGAAATGGATGCGAAAATCATGGAGGAGCGACCGAAAAAAACGGTGTTGGATCTATCGGGAATTGAGTTTATGGACAGCTCGGGACTTGGGCTCATTATGGGGCGATTTGCCCTGATGGAGCGCTTGGGCGGCGAGCTGACTCTGCGAAATCCCAACGAACGTCTCGTGAAAATTTTCGAGTTGGCAGGTCTTCAGCGGATGATTCGGATCGAGAAGGAAGAGAAAAGAGAGGAGAAAGGGCAATGAGAAAAGCGGAACGGATGATCAACGAGATGAAACTACGGCTGCCGTCTCTGTCTGCCAATGAGGGCATGGCGAGAGCGGCGGTGGCGGCATTCTGTGCCCAGCTGGACCCCGATGCCTGTGAGCTTGCCGATATCAAGTGCGCTGTTTCCGAGGCGGTGACCAATTGCATCGTTCACGGCTATCGGGATCGGGTCGGAGAAATTTACATAACCGTAAGACTTTACGAGGATAGTTCGGTGCGCATCGAGATTCGGGACAAGGGATGCGGCATTCCCGACGTACAGGTGGCAAGACAACCCTTGTATACCACCGACGTAGCGGGAGAACGAAGCGGAATGGGCTTTACGGTGATGGAAAGTTTTTGCGATAAGGTCGGGGTGAGATCGGTATGTGGAAAGGGAACGAAGGTCACACTATACAAAAAACTGAAGAAGCGGTAATGGGTGCGGCTGTCGAAGAAGGACGGGGGTTTTCGGGAAATCTTCTTTTAATTGAGCAAACGCAGAATGGAAGCGAGTGGGAGCAGGAGGAAGCCACGGCGGAGCTGATCCGCAGAAATACGGGGCTGATTCGCAGTATTGCTCTTCGCTTTTGTGACCGTGGGGTGGATTTTGAGGATTTGATGCAGATTGGAACCATTGGGATGATCAAGGCGATCCGAAGCTTTGATCTTTCGAGAGGAACCTGCTTTTCCACCTATGCTGTTCCTCTGATTTTTGGAGAAATCCGACGGCATATGCGGGATGAGGGACCCATCAAGGTGGGAAGAGGCTATAAGAGACTGGGAACGGCGCTCCTGAATGCCCGCAATCGGATTTTAGCCGAGGAGGGCAGGGAGGCAGGTATTTCCGAGCTTGCCGCTCTTTGTGAGGTGTCGCCTGAGGAGGCGGCAATGGCATTGGATGCGATGTCTCCCGTGATCTCACTGTCCGATCGAGCTTTTGGGGAGGAAGAGGGCGTGGAGATCGGCTCTCTCATTCCCGATGTGGAGGCATCCGCTGAGATCGAGCGGCTCTCTGATCGAATCGCTCTCGGTCAAGCTATCTCAAAAATGCCCGAGGGGTGGCGAAGCATTGTAGCGCTCCGTTATTATCGGAACATGACCCAACAACAGACCGCCGAACGGCTGGGACTGAGTCAGGTCAAGGTATCCAGAGAGGAAAAAAAGATTTTGGAGTTTCTCCGAGGGGAGATGCTTTAAAAAACAGGCGGACGATCCGTGAAGAGTAGGAAAAAAGTGAACTGCCCCAATTTATGCGGACAGCACAAATTGGGGCAGTTCAGGTGGTGTCACCTGTTTTTTGTATTTAGATTTTTTTGGCTTCGATTCTTCGGAACAGCTCGTCCGAGAGAGCGGAGAATTCTTTCACGCTAAGACGCTCACCACGGATATCTGCCGAATGACCGCAAGCAAGAACAGCATCGGTCAATTCCTCCTTTGACAGCTCTCCGAATACGGAGGAAAGGGAATTGGGGAGGGTTTTTCTTCTTTGCTCAAAGGCGGCGCGGATCGTGCGGAAGAAGATGGCTTCATTTTGCGGCTTCACGGGTTTTTCCTTGTGGAGTCGAATGCGAACCACCGAGGAATCTACCTTGGGGGCGGGAATGAAATTGCCCGCGCTGACCTTGAAGAGCTTTTCGGGCGCGCCGTAGTAATGCAATACGGCGGTGATGGCACCGCAATCCTTTCCGCCGGGAGCGGCGCAAAGGCGGTCTGCCACCTCGGATTGGATCATGATAGTGATATTCTCAAAGGGAAGCCCCGATTCAAGAAGCTTCATGAGGATGGGGGTGGTGATATAGTAGGGAAGGTTGGCGCAGACCGAGACGCTTCCTTCCTTGAAATAGGGGGCAAGGATTTCCGACAGATCTGCCTTCATCACGTCCTCGTTGATCACGGTGACGTTGCGATAGTCCCCAAGGGTATATTTTAGCACGGGAATGAGCCCGTGGTCGATCTCCAGTGCCACCACGTGTCGGTAGCGCTCGGCAAGCTCACGGGTGAGAGAGCCGATACCGGGCCCGATCTCCAAAACCGTGCAGTCCGCGTGGTCGGAGCAGCTGTCAGCAATATCCTCGACTACCATATTATTGGTGAGAAAGTTCTGCCCGAATTCCTTTCGGAAGTTCAGGGAAAACATTGCCATGATTTGTTTAATGGTTTTGATGTCGCAAAGATTCATAGAAAAATCCTTTCGTAAGAACGATAGAAAAGAGAATCCCCAAGAAAAATCTTGGGGATTTTCGCATTTGGAGCTGGTGATGTGACTCGAACACACGACCTGCTGATTACGAATCAGCTGCACTACCGACTGTGCTACACCAGCGACCTTTATATTATAATCTTTTTCAAGTGCTTTGTCAAGTGCTTTTTGAAAAAATTCTATAAGAGCAGACAGCGGAGGATGCGAGCCGTGGCTTTTGAAAAATGACGGGATAACCCGTTGCGCTCGGCGGGAGATAACCCCCCGCCCTACATTATTCTTTTGTGTACTCCATCAAATCCGCAACGTTACAATCCAAGGCTTCACAAATTTTGTCCAAAATATAACTGTCATATCGAACCACGGTGTTTTTGTAATATCGGTCAATTACATGAAATAATATCCCCGTTCTTTTTGAGAGTTCGTATCTTGTGATACCTTTTTCCTTCAGAGTTTTATCCAAAGTAAGTTTAATCATTTTCATCACCTCACAGTATATATTTTAATAAGGATATATTTTCTTGACAATTTATCCGTTTTGATATATACTTATAGGGATATATCTTACTAAGGAGGAATCTATATGAAACTTTTGATCGTAGGGTCACGGAGCATCAGAGAATTTGATTTGGAGGGATATGTGCCACCCGAGACCGAGATGATTATTTCGGGCGGCGCGGAGGGAGTGGACACCCTTGCCGAGCAATACG
>JAZSIF010000045.1:0-2165 GCA_045533675.1 Eubacteriales bacterium
ATAACGTATGCTTCGGTAAGCGATATACATAAATAAAATTGCCGCTGAGATGGATTTCTCCACCTCAGCGGCTTTTTTACGTTTATCTGACTACCGATGAATGCCTATAAATATAGAACTCTTCTTGACTCGGCATCCACTTCTTTTCCTTGGGCGGAAAAGTCGCGTCAAAGGCTTCGACAGCGGCGATGTCCTCACAGCAGTCGGCGGCGGTGGAAGGAATGTACATCCACTTCTTGCCATCAAGCATGCCCGGCACAAGCTCCGCAACGAGCAGGGCGGTGGGGAAGTTGCCGTCCACGACAAAGCTGACGTTCTTCTTTTTGCAGCTCACAAATCCACGGCTCACATAGTTGCCCGGATTGCCGAAGTTGATGTTCACATCGTAGCCCATCTTTCGAGCCACCTCAAAGGAATGCTCGATCAAAATCTTTCCAAACTTCTGCCTTTGATATTCAGGAGCAACGCAAAGCGGCCCGAAGGAAAGAATTTCCTTGCGCTCACCGTTCTCGTCCTCAAGCCACGCCTTGGTGTACATGATGTTGCCGATGATCTCGCCGTCCTTTTCAAGCACAAACGCAAGCTCAGGCTTGTAGTCGGGGTTGTTTCGCTTCATATGTACGTAATAATGCTCGTCCGCGCCCGGCTTGTAGACGTTCCAAAACGCCTCGCGGGTTAATTCTTCAACTGCTCTGTAGTCTTTTTCCGTTTCTAAACGTATCGTCAAATTGTTCATTGTTAAATCCTTTCATATCTGTTGACGCTCAGGCACGAGAGGAATGCCGAGAATGTATTTGCAAACCTCTCGTTTACAGTACAATCTCCAATGTTTTGGTGTTTTTCAAAAAGCACACTCCGATAAAAATATTCAAGCCGAGGCTTGTAGATATATTATACCATAGAATTGTGAATACTTCAAGGCGCAGAAAATGATTTGCAGAAGACAAAGAAAAAGATTTTTAGAAAACGGAACATAAAGTTCTAAAATCCTATTGACAACGTGCGAACGATATGTTATAATAATAAAACCAAAAGTTCTATAATGGGTCGAGGTATCGTTATGAGAGTGATGAGCGAAGAAAAACTGAACAAGCTCGCAGAGTTTATCAAGCAGTACGCAAGGGATAACAACGGGGAGTCTCCCAGCCTTGCGGATATCATGGATCACATGGGCATGGTCAAGTCCACGGCGTACCGTCACGTGCTGGAGCTTGAAAAGCGCGGAGTGATCTCATACACAGGCAAGAAAACCTTGTCATCTCCTCTGCAGCGCAAGATGAGCGTGATGTTTCGCAGGATCCCTATCGTGGGAATGATCGTGTGCGGCACCCCCGATGAACAGGAAGAGCACATCACAGGCTACCTCGCCGTACCCGAGGAATGGATCGATGGGGAGTGCTTCCTCCTTGAAGCATACGGTGATTCAATGGTGGATATCGGAATCGACAAGGGCGACCTCGTGCTTGTAAAGAAGACTGAAACTGCAAACGATGGCGACGTTGTCGTGGCTCTCACCGAGGATGGCAACACCCTAAAGCGCTTGTTCTGGGAGAACGGAAAGCCAAGACTCCATGCGGAGAACAAAACCTACACGGGAACAATGCTGAAGTGCTATCCGAGAGAGCTGACGATACAAGGAATCGCCTTGAAGGTCATCAAGGACATACATTAACAGGAGGATGAAATGTACAGACCATATATCGTTTGCCATATGGTGACCTCGATCGATGGCAAGGTCACAGGCGAGTTCTTGAGCCGTCACGAGTGCGAGGCGGCAACGGAGATCTATTATGAAATGAACAGGGAATACAAAGCGCAGGGCTCTGGCGGTTTCATCTGTGGACGCGTGACCATGGAAGGTAGCTTCACTGGTGGTTGGTATCCAGATCTGTCGGAGTACAAGCCTGTCGCTCGCGAGTGCGGTCATTATATGAACTGCTGGTTCGATGACGTTGCAGATGCCAAATATTTCGCTATTGCTTTTGACCCCAAGGGTAAGCTTGGCTGGAAGTCCAATATCATTGAAGACAGCGACCCTGGTTACGGTGGAGCCATGATCATCGAGGTGCTGACCGAGCAGGTGGATCCTCGCTATCTTGCATATCTCGAAGAGAAGGAGATCTCTTATTTCTTTGCTGGCGAAACCGAGATAGATGTGCCTCTTG
>JAZSIF010000033.1:0-31789 GCA_045533675.1 Eubacteriales bacterium
ACGATAGGGAGTTTTATCCACTACACTTTTTATCTTTCGATAAAGCAATCGATCCCCCTCAGGCACTTCTTTGACAGCAGTATCCTTTGCCGAGTCAGGTGCGCATACCTTTGCTGAGAAGCCAAGCTCCAAAAAGGTATGATAGAGCTGAACGGTAAACTGAATGATTCCGCCTCCCGTATTCGCCGTCATAAGCACGATTTTCTTCATAAAACGCTCCGTGATTTTTTATTTTTGATACGCCCGAAGAATCTTTCCACAAAAGCCCTCGATGTCGGTCAGCGCCTCGGATTTTTTTGCGCACCCCGCTTTTAAGGTTGCACACAGGGATTCATCCGTCGTAATCTGTAAAAGACGGGAAACAAGGATTTCATCCTCTTCGGACAGATATCCGTTCACACCGTCCTCCACCAGCTCCCGCATACCGTCGGCAGGGGTGGAAACAATGGGGGTTCCCAAAATCTGTGCCTCAATAGCAACCATGGGCGTTCCCTCAAACCGAGAGGTCATTACAAGTGCCTTTGCGTTTCGAATCAATCCCAAGGGTTTCGGTGTATATCCCAAATAGTCGATCCGATCGATCAAACCGTTTTCTTCAATATATTTTTTAACGGATGCGGCGTATTCCCCGTCTCCCGCGATTGCCGCACGAAAATCGGGGCTGCGGAGGCAGGCTTCATGAAGCACCTTCATCAATCGCTCGGGATTCTTCTGATAGGACAGCCGTCCCACGTAGACCGCATCATAGCTCGGGAACACAGGGCTTTCCTCTGCCTTGGAGAGCGTCTCCTCACGGCTCATCACATTATAAAGCACACTGCTCTTCTTTTTGAGAACCCCATGAAACTGAAATTCCGCAAAAGAGGAGTTGGATACCCAAAAGATATGACGATATCGCCTTGATCGCAAGGTCCATACAAGATTTTTAAGCATCATGGAAAATCCCTTATTATTGTTCACGTGCATATGCACGACGATCGGAATTTTCTTAGTTGCCATCGCCGCCATCAACGAAGCAGAGCGATCATGGGCATGGATCACATCGGGTTTCACCGCTTCGATCACACGGGCGATTTCGTCCTTGTTGATCGCCGTCAATGGTTCAAAGGCAATATCTCGATCGGAAAGAGCGTCACGGATCTGTCCGTCACGGCTGGCATAGACCGATTCGATGCCTTGTTTCTTCATATGCGTGATGATCTGGCATACCACGTTCTCCGCGCCCGAATAACGGTTGCTCTGCAAAATATGTAAGACCTTCATTTAAAAATCCTTTCAATCCTTCAATACGTCAGCGTAAATGTCAGCGATCTCCTTTTTCACCACGGAAATATCATATCCTTTAATGGTTTCTAAGTTGCTCTCTCTCATAGCCATTCTCAGCTCAGCATCCTCGGCAATCTTAGAAATTGCCTCGGCAAACCCATCGGAATCGGTGGCGGCACGAAGGTATCCGCCCACACCATCCTCGATCAGATCAATATTTCCTCGGATTTTAGATGCAATGCAGGGCAATCCGCTTGCCATTGCTTCCATCATGGAGCGGGGCAACCCCTCCTGCTTCGTAGTGAAAAGAAACATATCCGCGGCAGAGAGTAGCTCCTTGATATCGGTGCGGAAGCCAAGGAAATGAATCTGCTCGGATACACCGAGAGATTCTGCCAATGCCTTCAGTTCATCAAGCTGAGGACCTTTTCCGCAAATAAAATATTGAAGCTTCGGATTTTTTGCCTTGGCAACGGCTTCAATCGCCGTTACGTAATTCTTTCTTGCCACCAGATCGCCCATGGAGATGAGCATGATCTGATCCTCGGCAAGAGAAAGCTCTTCTCTCTTTTCCGTGCGCTTGTCGCTCATTCCCACATAATCGCAAAGATTGATGCCTACTCCGTGGACAAAATAAACCTTTCCACCCTTGCGAAGCCTAAATTTTTTCGCCGCCTCGTAGTCCTCTTGGTTCATCGTGATGATCGCATCGGTATGATGTGCCATCCATTTCTCCGCCCATTTGAAAAGCGTACGGTTTATAAAAGGAGCTCCTTTATAAAAGTGGAAGCCGTGCGCGGTATAAATGATCTTCTTCACCTTTTTCTTTCTGCCCGCCAAACGTCCCACAAGACCGCCCACGGGAGTATTACAGTGAATGACCTCCACGTTTCCCTCGTCGATCACTCGGCAAAGGTTCTTATACGCAATTTTGTTGTCACCGAACGCCGTAATGCTGCGATAGGTATGAGCGTCAAACGGAATCACCGGCATCTCACAGGCAATATCCCGAGGATTCTTTCGATTGACCCCGTAATAAACCTCGTAGCCATGGGAAAGCGCCGCCTCCATACAAGGACAGCTTACGTTAGACGGCTTCAATGGTTCACGGCTTTCATATTTCTCTTGATTTGGTTTGGTCCCATTGGATATAAACACGTATCCTGCCATTTTCCTACCTCTTTACTTATTGTCTTCCTGTTCCTCGGCAACCGTTTTCTTGACAGACAATGCCTCCAGCTTTCCGATATACATGGCGATCAACCCAACAACAATAGCACTGCAGCCAAGAACGATCACCCATGGATAATACTGCTGATAGAGGAACACAGAGATCTTTTCTCCCCATTCCCCGCCCATAATCAGCGCAACCACGAAAGGAATCAACGGCAAAAGCCCCGCAAAGAAGGACACCGTCATCATGATCCCATATATTTTATTCGATATCGTATATAGTTTTTTTCTCATGCTACGTCCTCCTTAGCCAATCAAGCCCCAAATCGGAAGCAATTCGAGAAGAATTATTACCGAAAGGAGGTAGTGAAGTCCCACCCAAATCATACAGTTCACCAGCGTTGGCTTTAATTCCGCCTGAGCAATTCCCATTCCCGTATACACACAGGCACAATAAGGCGGAGTCACACCGTGCATCGCGCCGCAAACACAAGGAAGCATTGCTGCCGCAAGCATGGGGTTGGTGCCTGCCGTCGCCAGAATGGAGATAATAACACCGCCAAAAATCTTGACCTGAGTAGAACCGGGAAGGAGCATTCCGAGAATTGCCGTAAACAGGGGCAACAAGAAGCAAAGGGCGACTCGATTCATATTCAACGAAGAGATAAATGCCCCAATTGCCGTTTCCACATTCAGCGTCTCAAAGACGTTACTTACAAAATACGCAAACAAAACGAGTGCCGATGTGGGAACAACCTTGAGCATGGATTTCCCAATTTCCTGTCCCATTTTGGGAAGCGTCATTTTTTTGATGGTCTCCTTGCCCGACAGGAACACACCGCAAACCACGATCAACGCGGGAATAAACAAAAGCAAGCTATTGTTAAATGCCTTGGAACCCGCTTCTCCCAATCGATCAACAAAGAAGCTTTCAAACTTACTGGTTAAAAGGAAAGGAACAAAAACAATAATCGGAAGGAAAATGGCACGCCATCCTCTCTTAAGCGATTGTCTGAGAGAAGGAATATCTTCCTTTTTCATTGCCTCAACCTTGTACACTCGGCACATGATATAGAGCGTAATAATTCGCTGAATAACAAACCAGATGGCAACACCCCAAAGTAAAATCCAGTATTGGGACATGGTATATGTATTGGGGTATAACGTATCCAATGCCGCAAAAGCGATGGCGATCATACCTGCGGGAGGAATCATATTGCCCATGGTACTGGAATGAGCCTCCACATTGGCAGCCAAATGAGGGGGATACCCCGATCGGATCATGGCGGGAATGGTAAATACGCCCGTGGTGGCTACGTTACCGGGGCCGGAACCCGACAGGGATCCCACGTAGGTACTGCCGATAATTGCCACAAAGCCCGCTCCTCCCCGCAATCTTCCGAATATGGAGAGAATAATGGCGATACAATCATCGATGACTCTGGTTTTGGATAAAAGCGACGCGGAGATCACGAAAGCAAAGATCACATACATCGTGGGCTCCTTCATAGCATCCCAAATGAAATCTCCCACATTTGCCCAGGTCCCCGTAATGGCAACCAACACGACAAACGCGGCAAGCATACACTCATACAGAGGGCGCTTCAGTACCATGAATCCAATGATACAGACCGCAAATACGGCGCCCAGATACAAAAATTCAATTGGCATAGATTCCTCCGAAATTTAAAGCATTAAAAAGTAGTCGTTTGGTGAATGGCTTTCAAGCAACGATCATAGGTCAAATGCTCCAGCTGCATTTCCTCACCATCGATGGAAATGATCTCTAACGTATCACTGATCCTAACCAAATTACAAGCCAGATCCTCCGCGGTGGCTCCTACCACGTGAATACGCAAGCACACACGCTCCAGCGCATTGGTCTCATGGATGACCTCGCCCTCATGACACATTACCGTCACGTTAAGCACTCCTTCCATAGCGCGGACCTCATCCACACCGCCCATCTTGGCAACGGTTCCCGCCTTCAAGCCCACATAATAGTTGCAGCAGGGATGTCTGAAACGGGCATTGTCCTTTTCTATAATCGGTGTATCATTCATGCTTCCCGTCAACGCGTAATTGATCATACACTTCAAGGAATTGATTCCCCACTGATAGTCGGTCAGAATGTAATTTTGCGCGCCGCCCATACGGAATCCCGCTTCAAATACGTAAAAGCGTCCGTTTTTGTAGAAGCTTTGAAGGGTCATCACACCGTTATTCACACCCATAGCGGAAAACATTTTGCAGACACCGTCATGTACCGAACGGTAATACTCGTCGATGTATTTGCTGGGATACATATGGAAAATGGGCAGAATCAGTTCCTTATTTTCACTATGAACAAACACCTTAGTAAAGCAAGAAGTAAGAGAACACACACCATCCTGCAAGGTATATTGGAAGAAGACCTCATCCGCATCCGTGATCAATTCCTCCACAATCACTTCCTTCTTCTTGGAGAATTTCAACGCCTCACGGTAAAGATGATCAAATTCTTCGGCAGAGTAACACGCATTCATTCCTCTGGCGCCCGAACTATCTGTGGGCTTGAGAAGAACGGGAAATTTCAGCTTTTTCACATCCTCGGCAGTGTAATCCGCCGAAATTGGAAACTCAGGAACAACCGGCACGCCATATCGACGGCAATAGTCCTTGAATTTTGCTTTGTTAGCCAAAATGTCCCATTGCTTACGGTTGGTATAGAAATAACAGCCCGTCCGCTCACTGACCGTAATGGCGGGATCAATATTCACTTCCGATGATCCAACAAAGATACCGTTCACGGTTTCCTTCCTTACGACCTCGCAAACAGCATCCACATCCTGCGTATCGATCTGGTAGAACGCATCGGATATCTTAGCGATCGGCGTATTGGCATCTCTGCCAAGCGCAACAATACGAAAATCTTTTTCCTCTTTGTATCGTACAATATCCTTCGCATAAGCGCCGCCGCCCATCAGAAGGAGGGTCTTTCCCTTTAACTCCATAAATTTCTCCTATTTGCTATTCTTTTTTCCAAATACGTCGTCAAGAATTGCCTTGGTATCCTCTCCAAACAAGGGACCTCTGGTCAACTGATGAAAATCCAGACAACCCTTTGCCAGATTTGCCTCTAACAGGAATGCGTCGCCGTTTTCATCAATCGCCACATCCCAAGAAACCAAACGGAAATACGGAACCAGCGGATGCGCCTGTTTCACAAGAGCCTCTGCCTTATCATAGCCCACCAGCTGATATCCTTCAAACACCAACCCGTTGGTTGGGTGTGTCTTAAAGGATTATCCCGTCAGTCTGTACGCCGTATCCTTGAGCGTGTGATCCTCTCGGATTCCGCAGAAAATTCCGCCTGCGGAGGCATTATCTACCTTTGCCTCTCCAATCCCCATTCTAACCACAGCGGAATATATCTTCGCCCCGTTTTCGGTCAACAGCGAAATGATACGCAACGTATTCACAGAAGAAGAATTCAGTTCCTTATAAACGGGATGCTGACGGAACGACTTTTGAATCACAATATTTCCGGGCATCATTTTGATCGCCTGCTGAAGCTGCTCCCACATAGAACCCTTTTGCTTGCTAAGGTACTGAACGCCCTTTCCACCGTACGACCGAGTCGCTGCCTTTACAAAAAGCTCCTCATGCTCTTCTACGATTGATTTTACCTCATCCATCGGAATGAGCTTCAAATCGGCGTCATACCACAAACCGCCCATTCGGCTGGCAAACACCTCAATCTGCGGAACTCCCAAAAACAGACGGGAATACAAGCTCTTATCGTCCATCACGTGGGTAGCGTTTCGATCGTTAAAATATTCATCGATCACGTTGATGTAAATATCCGTGGGAAGCCACTGAGGGTGGAACATGCCCGATTTTTCCTTAAAAAACGCATGATAAATAGGATCAACCTTTCCATAAGGCGACCAGAACTCCTCAATTTGCCGCTTTTCCTCTTTCGTAAGAATATTAGGATTTTCCAAATATTTTTGAGCGGTCTTGTGAACGCTTCTCGCAATCAATTTTCTCTTGCCCCAGTTGTAAAATCCAAGATACCGTTCCTGAATTTTTGTAATATTCATGCGTTTCTCTTCCTTTTTAGAATTTTCATTTTATCCCTTGTTGGCTCAACTTAAAATTCTTATTCTGTCTGTTCATCATGAAAGCCGAAAATGAGCGGACAGCATATCCTTTCCGTCCTCGGATCGAACCGAGACGGCTTCGTCCACCATTGCTACGGCTCGGCAAAGCTTTTCGTAACTTTCCGCTACCATATTCACGCGGATCAGCATATGGGAATAATCTCCGCTTGCCCGAACCACATCCTGCTCAGCGTGGGTCAGATTGTAGGAGATCACCTCGTCGATCTTGTAGACCTTCTCCAAGCCCTCGATATGGGCGATCTTTCCTGCGTTCAGAACGAGCGCCAGATTGATCGACGGCTTATCAAATTCGGAATCCTCCAAAAGCTCGGTATCGTATTCGGAAATATCCTCACCCAGTGCCAATCGGATCATCATACGGGAAAGGCTGATTCCCTGCTGCTTCTCCACCAAGCGGTAGTGCTGCTCTCCCGTCAGGCGATACGCCATTTCATAAA
The DNA here is from genome assembly GCA_045533675.1 of Eubacteriales bacterium. Lineage (GTDB taxonomy): Bacteria > Bacillota > Clostridia > Oscillospirales > CAG-272 > HGM12713. The sequence goes on from JAZSIF010000033.1 coordinate 7,043, forward strand.
CGAAATAACCGCCCTTGCCGTCATAGAGTGCCTGAACCAAAACCAAACCGTCCCGAAGTCCCATGCCCGTCATCATCCGACGGATAGGCTCGTCCAGAATCGGGAGCATTTCCTCCCGATGTCGGCTTGGGAACACCTCCGCTACGGGCAACGGTACGGTGGTCTCACCGTTTCTCACGGTATAACGGTCCGCCGTGGCGGTCAGGCGAATCTTTCCGCCGACCAAGGTATAGAACAGCTCCACCCCATGATCGTGGTCGATCATCCGCTCGATGATCGCGCTTTGCGAGGAGGACGCCGCCTTTGCCCGATTCACGCCGTCTATCAGCGTGGCATCATCCATGCAAACGGTAATGCCTCTGCTTCCGTAGCTGTCCGCGGGCTTTACGATATAGGGGTATTCCTTTTTTTTCAATGCCTCGTCAAGGAGATATTGCTCGATGACGGGAACCCCGTATTCTCGGCATTTTTCCTTGAACCGAACCTTATTGGTCACGGTTTCCAACTGCTCGGCAGTGGCGTAAAACGGCAATCCGAGCCGCCGGCAAAGTTCCCTCGCTACGTGAATATTAAAATCCTCAAAGCCGGTAAACACGCCGTCAATCTGTTCCGCTCGGCATATCTCTTCCAACCGATCTACCTCATCGGTACTGATCTGCAACGCGCGATCGGCAAACCGTTTGGCGGGGGAATGTTCCTCCCAATCCGCTACGATCACATAGACGCCCATTTCCTGAGCCGTCATCACGATGTCGATCATTTGCGGAAATCCGCCGAGTATCAAAAGTTTTTTCATCGTTTCCTTTATTTTATTTGCAAAAACAGTCAATTACTTCTTGGGTACGCTCGCCGAATAAAGGTCCATTGGCATACTGATAATACAGAACACCGGGACCACGCATATTCAGCTCCATAATTCTGGGACTTCCGTCTGCATCAAAGCAAACATCAAATCCGATAAATCCAAAATGAGGAAGCTTCTCGTGCATTCTTGTGGTCATTTCCAAGGCTTCCTTAAAGTTCGGAAGCTTGACGCCGGCGAACTCCGCTCCATTCGGTGCAACCGTAATCTTTTCTCCGCAAGAATAAAATGCTTCATTTTTCAAGGTTCCGTCCGCCTCTACACCGATTACGAACATACCCCGTCCGTCCTTGGTGATAAAGTTATCGGTAATCGCTCCCGCTGCGCCGCAACGAAGTCCGTAATTGACAGGGGAAACTTTTCCGTTGAGAGAAAGGCTTACCACACGAACCACATTGATGGAGGATGCATTCAGCGCCGATACGGAAGCATGCTGTGTTAGAACCTCTTGAATCAAATAATCACGGGAATAATCATTGCCGATCTTATCAAAATCCTTTTGCTCATACAGCTTGACCGATTTTCCGAACCCGTTATCAATGGACGGTTTTACGATGACCTTTTCGTAGGGAGCCAAAATCCCTTTGATCTCATCCTCAGAAATCGGACGGTAATCCCGATTCAGAAACACACCGTTGATATTTCGAACCAGCGTATGAGGCATGGGCTCATTCGGGAACATCATATCAAAATAGTTTTTGTCCGAAAAACCGAACTTCAACTTGAAGTCATTCATTGCCAATTCAATTTTGGTTCGGAACAAAAGTTCTGAGCATATATATGGGTTGAAACGACCCGTCACCGAGTACACAAGTTCATGAGTTGCTAAGCCTTTTTTGGTCACGTGTCCGTTCCATGCTTCCTTTACCTGTTCTTTTTGTTCCACATTCAAGCGTTTGATTTCCATTCCATTCGCTTCAAGCATAGAAAAATAATGCTTGGCAGAACGCTCCGCGCCCATCTTTCGGGAGAGCACGTGTACCTTAGAATCAAATTGCTGATACATTCCCTGTAATCCGGACATATGTTTCCTCTTTCTCGGTTATTTCACCGTAATACGTACCATTTGGCACGCTTTTTCACAAACTCTCACCGCATCCTCTGCGGTATCCCCTTGGGCAATCACAAAGCCTACGCGGTCGGTACTGCTTCCAACCGCCCCGACCGTATCACCCATCTTCTTGGTAAAGGAAATCTCCCGAACGCCTTCTACCTTGCGAGCTTCCTCCACGCCGTCGATGGCGGCAATGGTTCCCACGGGACAGGAGAAGTAGCGAATGGCGCTTCCCTTATGGAATTTTTTCTCCAGATCGGGGGTCTCGCCGCAGGCAATGCGCATGGTGGATTCCACCATATCGATGCCCGTGGAAAGGGGTACTAAGTGGGTGGTGATACAATCCCCTCCCATACGAGCGCCAAGCTCGATCATACGAGGACCCTTATCGGTCAGCATGATCTCCACGTGCGCGGGACCGTTTCCAATTCCGACAGCCAAAGCAGCTCGGCATGCAAGATCACGAATAGCATCCTGATCCTTCGAGGGCAGACGGCTGGGCTGACTGTGCCCCATTTCCACAAAGTGGGGCGCTCCCGTCGTCAGCTTGTCGGTTACGTTCAACACGTGAGGTACTCCGTTCAGCACCATGATCTCCACGCTGACCTCTTGTCCTCTCAAAAATTCCTCGATGATCACACCGCCGCTTCGTCCGTTTGCGGAACTATATGAAACAGCGTCTCGAAGCTCTGCCTCATTATGAATGAGCATCACGCCTCGGCTTCCCGAATTGTCAGTCGGCTTACTGATGCAGGGGAACGTAATGTGCTTCATCACACCGTCCAGCTCCGCGGGATCTTTCAGGATGAAATACCACGGATGCTCCACACCGTGTGCCTCGAAGGTCTTGATCATTTCCCCCTTGTCAGTCGCCTTGACCGCCGTATCGAAGGAAATCCCGGGTAATCCCAATCTCTCGCATGCCGCCGCAATGGAACGCATAGGCATATCGGTTGCCAGCGTCATAATTCCATCGGGAGCGAACTCCTCTGCTTTTTTGGCGACTCCCTCTATATCGATGGTACTGACGTTAAAATATTCGTCAGCGTAGGGAATCCCGATCGCATTCGGATCATAGTCAATAACAGCCACGTAGTAGCCAAGCTCCTTTGCCCGCTTGATGGCAGGTAGCTGAAGGATTGACGCGCCAATGATCAAAAGCTTTTTCATTGTTTGATTTCCTCGGAAACGGTTTCCTCACTCTTTACCTCAGTCGTTGTCTTCGCCTCGGTAGGCTGTGTGCCATCGGGTGTCACGTAAATATTCTCCCGCTTCAAAACCGAAGCCACGGTTTTAAAAATGATCTTCACGTCAAGTCCGAAGGAAAGATGCTCCACATAATATACGTCGTTTTCCAATTTCTGCTGTGCTGTTGCGGAGTTTCTGTAATAGGCTTGACTATATCCTGTAATCCCGGGACGAACCTGCAATCTTTTTTGACGGCATTCGTCCAAGTTTTCAAATCCGGTATAACTCGTCGTCAAATGGGCACGAGGACCGATAAAGCTCATATCTCCCTTGAGCACATTTAGAAATTGAGGAACCTCGTCGATGCTTGTTTTTCTCATGAAACGTCCGACCTTTGTCACACGGGAATCATTCGCCGCATTGTATGTAGAACCGTCCGCATTAACGAGGTTAGGCGAATTGACCTTCATGGAGCGGAGCTTATACATCTTGAAGATCTTGCCCTTCTTTCCGAGACGGGGGGCATTATAGAAGACAGGCCCCTTGTCGGTAAAGTAGATGATGGGCGCAAAGATCAAAATGATCAAAAGCACGAACGGAAGAGCAATCAAGGAAAGCAGAACATCAAAAAATCTTTTAAAGAAACGGTAGATCATTTCAAATACCCCTTTATGACATCAACGTAATTTCCGATCACATACTCGACCTGCTCGTCCGTGAGACAAGTGTGCAACGGCAGTGTGATCTCATTCGCGAAATGGGCATGCGCATTGGGATAATCCTCAATATCAAACCCAAGCTTTTTATATGCCGTATGCATCGGCAGAGGCTTATAATGTACGTTGCAGGCAATCTCTCGCTCTGCCATTTTAATAATGATCTCGTTTCGCTCTTCGGCAGTGATACCGAGGACCCGAGTCAAATACAAATGCCCCGAGGAACGATAATCCGATCCGTAATGGGGCAGCGTTTCAACCCCGAGAGGACGCAGAGCCCCGTCGTATTTTCTTATGATCTCCTCACGGCGGGCAAGCATGGTGGGATAGCGCTCAAATTGTTTGAGTCCGATGGCTGCCGCCACGTCGGTCATGTTACATTTATACCACGTACCCACGATATCGTATTCCCAAGCGCCAAGCTGAGTCTTGGCAAGAGCGTCCTTGCTCTGTCCGTGGAGACTGAACAGTTGCAAGCGACGGTAAAGCTCCTCGTTGTCGATCCCCTTGATGGTTCTCCAGGTCAAAGCGCCTCCCTCGGCAGTCGTAAAATTCTTCACCGCATGAAAGGAGAAGGAGGAAAAGTCAGCAACGCTACCTATCATGCGCCCATGATAGGTGGCACCAAAGGAGTGGGCGGTATCCGCCATGATCGCCACACGGCCCAACGCCTCCTGGATCTCTCCCATCGGACGGAACAGAGGCCGCTTGCGCTCCACGATCTCAAACAATCGATCGTAGTCGCAGGGCACACCGCCAAGGTCCACGGGAATGATCGCCTTGGTTCGTTCGGTGATCGCTCTCTCCAGAGCATCATAATCCATCTCATAGGAATCGGTTTGGGTATCGATCAGAACGATCTTTGCCCCCACATGGTCAATGACCGATGCGGACGCGGTATATGTATAAGCGGAGGTAATAACCTCATCGCCCTCTCCCACACCCAACAGACGGAGCGCCATTTCCGCACAGGCAGTCTGAGAATTCAGACACACACATTTCTCAGTTCCGAGCCAGTCGGCAATCAAACTTTCCAGCTTTTTGGTACGGGGTCCCGTTGTGATCCAACCCGAGCGCAACGCCTCGGCAACCTCTAAAATTTCCGCCTCGGAAAGGTCAGGAGGAGAAAAAGGAATTTTCATACGGTCATACCTCTCATTTTTAGGTGTTTTGGACAAATCGTCCGTCAAAATTCTACAAAAATCCAAAAAACCTTATTACATAGATAACATTATATCATATATTATCGGTTTTGTCAATTATTTTGGAGAGTTTTTCGCTCAACAACTACACAAAAAAAGGATCACCTGTAATTGCGAGTCACAGGTGATCCTTTTCAGATCGATTTCACATCAACCAAAGGCAAGACAGCCTCTATATCTTTCCGCCGAGGCGGTCTCGTTCCCTCGGTCATACAGGCAGCGCTGCCATATGCCACGGCAAGCCTCAAGCATTCGGCAGACGAAGCTCCTTCCGCGCTGGCGGCAAGAAAGCCTCCGATCGAGCTGTCCCCCGCACCAATGGTAGATTTCACCTCAACAGCGGGAGGCGTTGCTACGTATGCCCCTTCCGACGAGACCAACAAAGCGCCCTCGGCTCCAAGGCTGATCATGACATGTTCAATCCCCTTCCCATGCAGTTCCCGGGCAGCCCCTGCCACCTCCGAAAATCTTCCGATTTCCCGTCCGAGATAGAAGGAAATTTCCTCCCCGTTGGGCTTGATAAGCCAAGGCTTGATTTCCAAAAGATCTTCCAAGGTAAAGGAACGGGAATCAATGACAATTCTCACTCCTTTTCCTTGCATCGACTTTAAAAATTCTTTCACCGCCTCCATAGATATGCCATTGGGCACACGACCCGTAAAGGTAACGATACTTCCCTCTTCGATCTCTCCATCCAGCTCCTTTTCCACAAGAGATAACAGATGCTCGTCAACAGAGAAGCCCGAAAAGCTGATGCGGGTTTCATCCGCCCCTTCGGTATGAATCGTAATATTTTCACGAATCCTCCCCGCCACCGTCAGGGAGCGATAAGTAATGCCATCCGAAGCAATCCTTTTGGCAAAGCTATCGCCGTTTTCCTCGCCAAGAACCACAAAGCAGAGGTTCTCCACCCCGCCCGCAATCAGCGCGCGAGAGATATTGACACCTTTTCCTCCCGCTTCATGGGCATTAACGCGAGCAAGATTTTCATGATACGGAGCAAAATGATCCACCGTACAGTGAATATCAAACGCGGGATTCAGAGTCAGCGTCACAAGTTTCATCAGTGTCTTTCCTCCTTGATTTTTTAAATTTTGGGAGCATTTTCCAAGAGATAGTTCTCAGCCTCAGTGCACCAAAGACCGCCATTTTTCTTGACAATCTTCGCAAGCTCGGCATAAAGCTCGTTCTCCTTGCCCAATTTTTCCAAATCATCCACCGCAATCAAGGGCAGGTTTAATCCGGGGTAGCACACTTTCTTCGCGCCGTTCGGCTTTTCCATTGCCAAAAGGGTGTCAATATAGGCATTCAGACCAAGAATGTGAGAAACCACCTCTCCCGCGTTGATGCGATCCCCCTCAATCAGCTTGATGACGTCCACCATATCCTGAGGAATGCTTCCCGCCGTTCCCACCACGTGAATACCGTCGTAGTGAACACGGTACAGATTCAAGGATCCCCGCATCTCGTGAACGGGTGGTCCCGCAAAGAAGTTGACACAGCCGTCCTCACGACAGATCTTTTCCGTCATGGTAAAGAGAGCGGGAACGGGAACCATGACGAATACGTCATCAAATCGCCCCTCTGAAAGTTCAATCAGCGTTTGGGCGGGGTCTTCCTGTCCCGAGGTGTTCAGATAGGTCAGCTCCACACCTCTTGCCTTCGCCTCCTCCACCGTACTTTTCGCGGCGGCATAATCAAGGCGTTCTTGATTCAGGTCGGTTACCACCACCTGAGAAGCCCCCGCATAACCGCAAGCAAGCTCCACCGCGCCGATGCCCATGGGTCCCGCGCCGCCGAGAATGGCGATGCGCCCGCCTTTTTTGGCTCCGTCGGTCCGCACGTAATTGGTATATTCGGCGTGATAAAAGCCGAGATACCCTCGATAGACGCACGCCAGCGCCTCCACCACCGAGCCCTTGAAAAATGCGTCTCCCTCAAAGGGAATCATGCAGTTGCGCTCCAAAACGATCTCGGGAACGATAGAATAGGTGGATGCGCCACCAATATATAATTGAATCACAAATTTCGCAATAAGTCAATACGAGCCAAGAAAGTTTATAAATAATCATTGTTATCGGTCAAAATAATTACAAATAATCAAAAGAAGAGAGGGAAATTCTTATGATGATCGGAGAGCGCCACCGCCGCATTTTAGAGGAGCTAAAGAAAAATCCGTCGATCACAGTCCATGAGCTTTCGGTTCTTTTGTCGGTCAGTGGGCCAACCGTCCGCAGAGACTTTACCGAGCTCCATCGAAAGGGCATTATTACCAAGATCTACGGCGGTGCTATTCTCAACCAAGGCGCCGCCGACCGTGAGATCCCATTTTTGCTCCGTGAAAATGAAAAAAGCTCGGTCAAGGTGGAAATGGGTGCCAAAGCCGCCGATCTGGTGGAGGACGGCATGGTGGTCATGTTAGACGGCTCTACCAGTGCCTATCACTTAGTCCCCTATCTGGCAAGAAAAAAGGACCTCATTGTGGTCACCAGCGGCGCGAAGACCGCGGTAGCCCTTGCTGAGGCAAACATCCCACCTTTTGCACGGGTGGGAAAATGCTGATCCACTCCTTTTCCTATGTCGGCGAGCAAGCGGAAAGCTTTGTTAGGCATATCAATGCCGATCTGCTCTTTTTCTCCTGCCACGGGCTTTCGAATGCGGGGCAAATGACCGAGCGAGCCATTGAGGAAGCAGATCTTCGCCGCGCGATGTTTTCCGTCTGTAAGAAGAAAATCCTCCTCTGTGACAGCAGTAAATTCGGAAGGACCTGCTTCTACAATATGGGAAGCGTGTCCGAAATTGACGGCATCATCTCCGAAAAGCCGATTCCAACGTCGATTGCCGAACAGATGAAAAAGAGCTGAGTCTTTGAACCGCTCCAATTTCTGCTATCCGCAAAACTTGGTGCAGTTCCATTCACTCAGCCCTTTTATCATTTCTCGGGAAATATTCATGCCGCTTCCCTTTTTGCCTTCTTCTCCGAAGCCACCAAACAAACCCAACAATTCCAATAAACGAAGTAATTCCAGCCAAAGAACCCGCCGTGTCCAAAAGACCGTCGGAGAATTGTGCGCTCCTCCCCTCGGAAAAGGTCTGCAAAAACTCATCCACCGCCGCAAAAATCGCGCATAGGGGCAGAGAGAGACATGCAACCCCCATAAGCTTTGGTAGTTGACTGACGCCGCACAGCCTCCAAAGAGCGCCAATGGAAAGACAACAGAGAAAGCCGAGAATGGCAAACTCGGTGAAGTGAGCGCCACTTCGCACGGTATCCTCACTAATCGCCTCCTTGGCTCCGAGACTCCCCGCCACCTGATTGACGATCTGGTGAACCTTGGAGCTCTGTTCCCCCGATTCTCCCCCGGATTTAAGCGAGTTGGAGAAGATAAAACCGAGCCATGCGAAAGTCAGCAGCAAGGAAAGCACCAAGGCTATGATTTGAATTGTACGGGAGATGCTTGCTTTTTGAATCGTCATAAAATATGTACCTCGGATTTTGAAAAAACTCTTGCAATTCGCCGCAATCTGTGATAAACTATATGCATCCGCCTGCATAGTTAAATGGATATAATAACCCCCTCCTAAGGGGTAGTTACAGGTTCGATTCCTGTTGCGGGTGCCAAAAAATCCTCTGCCTTTTGGGCGGAGGATTTTTTGTTATCCGTCCCTGACGGATGTTACGCCCTTTTATTCTATTCAAACAATCCCGATCACATTCTGCTTGCGGTAGCGTATTCGGGATACTGCAATCCAGTTAAAGAGACCGTAGAAGCGGGGCTCCGCCTTCAATCCAGCACCTGGGAAAGCTTCAGAATCGTGTCGTGCGCGGAAGCGAATATCCCATATTTCCAACATTTTCTCTCAGTTCCTCCTCGGTATAGCGACCTCTCATATATCCGAAATAAGGATATTCCTTGATCTCGTAGGTATCCTCTGTGTAAAGCATAAACATACCAAGACCCATCAGCGCCATTCCGCCAAGCATGGTCTTGACAGCACCCACCGTCATGACGGCATTTCTATACATATCCACCATCGCGCCGTTGATTTTGCCGTCTGACTCCACCGGCAGCTTCTGTCCCTCCAAAGAGCGGACAGTGACCGTAATATCTTCCCCTTCCCGATCGGAAAGTTTCATTCTCAGATCGTCCGCAAAGATTCTGATTCCCTCGGTTAGGGCATCCTTGCATTCAAAAAAGAAACGCCTAAGCATCCTCCTCAATCTTTGTCAGTTTATTATATCATACTCTCCTCCAAAATTCAAGTGGTTTCCTCTTTTTTTCGATGGTTTGCGATCTTGACATATCCGCTCCCCCGTGCTATAATGAACTTGTCGCATTCTTCACATTTTCCAAAGAAAGGAATTTTTTATGAAAGATATCAAGAGAACAACTCTTTTGATTATGGCAGCGGGACTGGGCTCACGTTACGGCGGAAGCAAGCAGGTGGATGGGATCGGCCCCCATGGGGAGATCCTCATGCAATATTCGATCTTTGATGCCATTCGCGCGGGCTTTCAGAAGATTGTGTTTGTCATCAAGCCCGAGCATCAAGCAATCATCGAGGGCTTTACCCGTGAGATCAAGGATGCCGAAATCCGCTTTGTCTATCAGGAATTTTCAAGCATTCCCGATTTTTATACTGTTCCCTCCGACCGTCAAAAGCCTTTCGGTACGGTCCATGCCGTACTCTGTGCGGCGGATGCCATTCATGAGCCCTTTGCGGTCCTGAATGCCGACGATTTTTACGGTGCCGATGCCTTGTTGGTCATGCACCGTAAACTTCTCGACCTTGAAGCGTGCGAGGCAACCATGGTGGCGTATGATCTGAAAAACACCATAAGCAAAAACGGTGCTGTCACCCGTGGTGTTTGTGAAGTCAAGGACGGCTTCTTACAAAAGATTTCGGAGGTTTACAAAATTCAACAGGATAACGAGGGACACATTTGCGATGCCGACTGCGGAATCCTTGATGAAAATTGCCCCGTTTCCATGAATCTGTGGGGATTTCGTCCCGAAATTTTTGATGCGATGCGGGTACGTTTCCACGCGTTTTTGCGGACCATTTCGGAAGGCGACCTCCGTGCGGAGTACGTACTCCCCGCCATGGTGGATGAAATGATTCAAGAGAAGAAGCTCCGTGTTTCGGTCCTTTCCACCCATGCTACATGGTTTGGTATGACCTATCAGGAGGACCGCCCTGCCGTTGCTTCCGAGCTGAAAGCGCTCCATAATGCGGGCGCATATCCCGAACGGCTGTTCGGATAAAAAATAACCAAAAAGCCGTCGAAAAAAGGTTTTTCGACGGCTTTTTTATTTGAAAGACTTTTGAAGTATCCTTTGAGTCAGCTTCCTGCAAACGTCTCCAATTTCTCGATTTTCTTCCTTGATCACAAGATCAATCTCACCCTTGGGTAAGATCATATCAATCGTGTTTCCGTTCAAGATCAATGCGATCGCCCGCGGCTCTTCTAATCGTCGCAAAAGATGACGGGTCATTCGCAATCTGCCAAGGAAATCCGCGATCTGATCCCATGGCTCCATTCCCCCCTCACAAGGCTCGGCAATGCGGTGCAGCACCTCTCCGTTCCCACGTACACAAACCGCTTCGCAGTCAACCCCGTCCCACCAAATAATCCAATATTGCCACCTCGGCTCCGCAAAAAGAATTCGCTCGGGTCTGCCCCTCCCCTTTGTTTGGATACGCTCCGATACAATCCCAATGTTCAGCAACCGATCGGCATGACGTCCCGCCGTCATTTGGCTCACGCCCAAACGCTCTGCCAGTTCCTTACGGCTGTACGCACGGTCAAACAGCATCTCCAATGCCTGCCATGCCCTCTTTTCCGTTATTTTCATCCCGTTTTCTGTCTCCTTTTCCCACGATCAAGCCCTTCTATTGTACTCAATTTTCAAAAAAATGTCAACAGGGAGTCCAAATTATTCCGCTTTTCCTCTTTACATAGAATATTTTTTATGTTATACTATTTTATAGTATGCTTTTCCTTACAAAGAATTTTTATAAAGAAAAGGAGCCGCAACATGAAAACCGATATTGAAATCGCAAAGGAAGCGAAAATGCTTCCCATTACCGTCATTGCCAAAAACCTCGGTGTAGAGGATGACGAGCTGGAGCTGTACGGCAAGTATAAGGCAAAGATCAATGATGAATTTCTCAAAAGAACGGCAAACCGCAAGAACGGAAAGCTGATCCTGGTCACCGCCATCAACCCCACCCCCGCAGGCGAGGGTAAGACCACCACCACGGTGGGTCTCGGTATGGCAATGAACCGTCTGGGCAAAAATGCCGTTATCGCCCTGCGGGAACCCTCCCTCGGTCCCGTGTTCGGTGTCAAGGGTGGCGCGGCAGGCGGCGGATACGCGCAGGTCGTTCCTATGGATGACATCAACCTCCACTTCACGGGCGACTTTCACGCCATTACCGCTGCAAACAATCTGCTCTCGGCAGTCATCGATAACCACCTTCAGCAGGGCAACGAGTTGGGCATTGACCAACGTCGCATTCTGTTCTCCCGTGTCACCGATACCAACGACCGTGCCCTCCGTAACATCACGGTAGGACTCGGCAGCAAGGTGGACGGAATTCCCCGTCAGGATCACTTTATGATCACGGTTGCCAGCGAGATCATGGCGATCCTCTGTCTTGCGGAATCCCTGATTGATTTGAAAAAGCGCTTGGGAGATATCCTCGTAGCCTATACCTTTGACGGAAAGCCCGTTTACTGCCGTGATCTGCAGGTCAACGGCGCCATGGCTGTACTTTTGAAGGATGCCATCAAGCCCAATCTGGTCCAGACCCTTGAAAACACCCCCGCCCTCATTCACGGCGGTCCTTTCGCGAATATTGCCCACGGATGTAACTCGGTCCGTGCCACCAAGCTGGCACTGAAGCTCGCCGACTACGCCATCACCGAGGCTGGCTTCGGCGCGGATCTCGGTGCCGAGAAATTCCTCGACATCAAGTGCCGTAAAGCGGGGCTCTCTCCCGACGCGGTGGTTCTCGTGGCTACCGTTCGCGCGCTGAAATACAACGGCGGCATGGCAAAGCCCGATCTGGCAAATGAAAATCTCGATGCGCTCAAGAAGGGAGCGGTCAACCTGGAAGCCCACATTGACAACCTGCGCAAGTTTGGTCTGCCCGTTGTGGTCGCCATCAACCGTTTCGGTACCGATACCGATGCCGAGCTTGAATATATCCGCACGGTTTGCCGTGAAAAGGGAGCGGAGTTCGCTCTGTCCGAGGTATTCGCCAAGGGCGGCGAGGGAGGAATCGAGCTTGCCGAAAAGGTCATTGCCGCTTGTGAAAAGGAAAAGAACTTCACCTTCATGTATGAGGACGACATATCCATTAAGGAGAAGATCGAAGCCGTAGCCACCAAGATCTACGGCGCGAACGGCGTAAAATTTGACGCGGCCGCCTCCAAGGCACTGGCTGAGATCGAGGCACTGGACCCCGCTTACGCAAAGCTCCCCGTCTGTATGGCAAAGACCCAGTATTCCCTCTCCGACGACGCGTCCAAGCTGGGACGACCCACGGACTTTACCTTGACCGTCCGTGAGGTCAAGCTGTCTGCGGGCGCGGGCTTTATCGTAGTACTCACGGGTGCCATTATGACCATGCCCGGACTTCCCAAAAAGCCTGCGGCATACTCTATTGACATCGACGAGAACGGAAATATTACGGGGCTGTTCTGATATGACGCTTCCGTCTTGTCTCTCTTCTCACTCTCCCGCCGAGACCGAACAGGCGGGGCGGGAGCTCGCCGAGCAAATGCTTGCGAATGGCTCCCTCCCGCCCTTCTTAGCTCTCTATGGCGATCTCGGTGTGGGTAAAACCGCCTTTGTTCGCGGCTTTGCCTCGGCGATTGCCCCCGAGGCACGGGTCAAATCTCCCACCTTTGCGCTGGTGCATGAATATAAAGGGGCGAAAACCACGGTCTTTCACTTCGATATGTACCGCATCGGAGGAGAGGACGACCTCTATTCCATTGGCTTTTACGATTATCTTGACCGACGTGGCATCTGTCTCGTTGAATGGAGCGAGAACATTGAGTTTGCTCTGCCCGAGGAATACCTGCGTGTGGAGATCGTCAAGGATTCCCCCGCCGATCCCGACAGCCGCATGATTCACCTCACCCCCGTCGGATTCTGAATTACTTTACGGAGTACACCTATGAAAATTCTGTCTTTGGACAGCTCCGCGCAGGTGGCAACCGTTGCTCTTTGCGAGGACGATGCCCTCTTGGCGGAATTTACCCTCAACAACGGAAATACACACAGCGAAACGCTCCTTCCCATGATCGAAACGCTTCTTGCCACCTATGGCATCACCGTGGACGACGTGGAGCTGCTCGCTTGCACCTCGGGTCCCGGCTCCTTTACGGGAGTCCGCATCGGTGCGGCGACCGTCAAGGGACTTGCCTTCGGCAGAAACATCCCCTGCATCGGTGTGTCCACCCCCGAGGCGATCGCGGAAAATCTTACCTCCCTCGGAGGACTGATCTGCCCCGTCATGAACGCCAGACGCTCTCAGGTATATACAGCGCTCTTTCGATCGGACGGTGTGACCATGACTCGACTCCTTCCCGATTCGGCGCTTTCCATCGCCGAGCTGGACGAGCTGCTCTCTGCCTACGGTGAGCCCGTGGCATTTGCGGGCGACGGCTATGACGTAACCCTATCCGCTTTGAAAAAAACCGAGGTCCGCCCCGTATGCGAGCGACTTCGCCACCAATCGGCATACTCGACAGCCCAGGTGGCATACCGTCAATTTTTGGCGGGAAAGACAACCACCGATGCCTCCCTCGTCGTAAACTACCTCCGCCCCTCTCAGGCAGAGCGTACACGCATGGAACAGGCAGAACGAAAAAAAGAAGAAGCGGGAATATAAAGAATTTCCCCCACCAATACTATTTAGCGAGGATTTGTTATGAAAATTGTAATCGGATGCGACCACGCGGGATTTTCCATTAAGAACGCTGTCAAGGCACACGTGGAAGCCAAGGGCTACGAGGTCGTGGATGTAGGAACCTATTCGGCGGAAAGCTGCCACTATCCCATCTATGCCCATGCCGCCTGCGAAAAAATTCTTTCGGGTGAATGCGAGCTGGGAATCCTGATCTGCGGAACGGGAATCGGAATGTCCATGGCGGCAAATAAGCACAATGGTATCCGTGCCGCTTGTTGCTCGGACACCTTCTCTGCCCGCCTGACCCGAGAGCATAACGACGCCAACCTGCTCTGCTTCGGAGAGCGTGTGGTGGGAGTCGGTCTGGCACTGGACCTGTGCGACGCGTTTCTCGATGCCACCTATCTGAACAACGGCAACCACGTGACCCGTGTCGCCATGCTCAAGGAGCTTGAAAACGGAACCTTCTGACCATTTTATTGAAAATCTTGTCTCCACAGGAGGAAAATGGATTTGTGTATCAAAAAAATTGCAGGATTTTTCCGTGCGATCTCGGGCTCGCCCCATCCTAAAAATTTCACCACCGCCATTATCGCCGCGGCGGGAATGTCAGAGCGCTTCGGAGGAGAGACCACCAAGCAAATGACCGAGCTATGCGGCAAACCCCTGCTCTTTCATACGCTAAGAGCATACCAAAAGGCGGACTGCATCCATGAGATCATCCTTGTCGCCAAGCGCAATGAGATGGAAACCTGGGAGAACCTTTGCCGTGACTTTGGTATGTTCAAGGTCAAAAAGATTGTTCCCGGGGGAATCAACCGCCAGGAATCGGTCCTTAACGGACTTGAGCAGGTGGATAAGCGCTCCAAATTCGTCGCGATCGCCGACGGCGCCCGTTGTCTGACCACCGCAGAGCAAATCAAGGCGGTCTGCCATGCCGCATACAAATACAAGGCGGCAACGGCGGCGCACCGCTCCACCGATACGGTGAAAATTGCGGACGGTAAGGGATTTATCGACAGCACACCTGACCGCAACACAGTGTGGCTGGCGCAAACCCCTCAGGTCTTTAAGACCAATCTTTATCGCGCGGCGGCGTATACGGCGCTCAAAAAAGCCTACGAAGCAACCGACGATAACTCTCTCGTAGAATATATCGGACACCCCGTTCGTCTGGTAGAATGCGGTGCCACTAACATTAAGATCACCACCCGTGAGGACCTTCCCATCGCCGAAGCCATTCTTCGGGAGCGGAAGCGATACGAGAAGGAGGAATTCTGATGATACGCATCGGTCACGGCTACGACGTTCACCGCCTGGTGGAGGATAGACGGCTCATACTCGGAGGGGTGGAAATTCCCCACGAAACGGGACTTCTCGGTCATTCGGACGCTGACGTTCTGCTCCACGCAATATCGGACGCGCTTCTCGGCGCAGCGGCACTGGGGGATATCGGCAAGCTCTTCCCCGACAACGATCCCGCCTATAAAGGAGCGGATAGCCTCGTGCTTCTCCGTAAGGTCCACATCCATTTGGAAACAGCGGGATACCGTGTGGTCAACGTAGATGCCACCGTCATTGCTCAAGCTCCCAAGCTTGCCCCCCATATTCTCGCCATGCGCAAAAACATTGCCCGTGCCCTTGGCACAGAGCTCTCTCAGATCAGTGTGAAGGCAACCACTGAGGAGGGACTCGGTTTCTCGGGCGAAAAGCTCGGAATTGCCGCCCATGCGGTATGCCTCATTGAGTCTGTTTCCCAATAATCAAAAAGATCGATCTGCCGAAGCAGACCGATCTCCACACGCAGAGCCGTCATGGAATTTTCTCGCACACGTCCCGTTTCTTGTTGTCCCATCCGTGGCGTTCCTGCGGAATCCATGCTCATTATATGCAAGGAAACACAGCTCGGTGTCCTCAAAAATATTCCAATACGAAAGGTAATTTCTCATGTTTATCATTTCCCCCTCGGCACTTGCCGCAGACTTTTCCCGTCTTGGTGAGGAATTTGCCAAGGTTGAGCGGGCAGGCGTACCCTATATACATCTGGACGTCATGGATGGAATGTTCGTGCCCAATATTAGCTTCGGACCTCCCATGATCGAATCCCTCAGAAAATGCTCCCCCCTTATCTTTGACGTACATCTGATGATCATGGACCCCATTCGCTATGTCGACGTGTTCCGCAAAGCGGGTGCTGATCTCATTACCTTCCACTACGAAAGCTGTGACGATCCTGCCGTCGTCATCCGTGCCATTAAGGAAAGCGGCGCTAAGGTCGCCATGTCCCTAAAGCCAGCAACGCCCCCCGAAGCGGTCTATCCCTTCCTTAAAGATCTGGACATGGTACTTGTCATGACCGTAGAACCCGGCTTTGGCGGACAGAAGCTGATCCCCGCCATGATCCAAAAGATCCGTGCCATCCGCACCTATGCCTTGGACAACGGTATTGACATCGACATTCAGGTAGACGGCGGTGTCACGGGAGACAATTTAGGAGAGCTGACCGCGGCGGGTGCCAACGTCATCGTAGCGGGCACCGCCATCTTCCGTGCCGAGGAACCCGAAAAGGTCATCGAAAAAATGAACGAGGAAGCCAGACTTCATCCGTTTGTCAGAGGAATTTGACGCTTTTTGAAAAAAGCTTGGCAAAAACTTTCATGCAAATTATAAATTTGTTTTTACACACGTTCCTTTTGCTTGTGTACCGTAAATGAATATTGTTTTTCCAAGGTAGAAATCCGTCGGACCCTGCTGCGTCCCGACGGATTTCTTTTTATTGGTTTTCGAAAACCAACAAAAGGGCTGAGTAATTACTCAGCCCTTTTTGTATTCAAAAGAAGAAATAGGACCCGATGTCCCCTTCCAGGTCATTCTGTGGAACTCGATATTTCTTCGCCACCGTCCAAGGGGTATCCTCGGGAGTGGGATAATAGACCATCATACAGGGACGATTTTCCTCACCTGCCTCCCCCTTACGGACAGCGCTCACCCACCGAATAGATGCGCTTCCCACGTAGTCGGCGGTGACGGCGATCTCGGCATCCAGATGGAGCGTTTCCTCATCTGTACGTGCCCGACAGGAGATGACCTGCATCATGCAGTCTCCCGCCACAGAATCCCGCTCGTCTGCCTCGGTCTCATAGCGCAGAGGACGCTCGATTTCATGAACCGAATACTCTCCCTCCTTCTCACAAAGAAGCCAATATCGGCTCCTACCCGTATGCACGGTTCGATCTCCCTTCCGTTCGCGGTTCTCGGCTCTCGCCGCACCCCATACATCAAGGATGCGGGCATGTTCGGGAAGTCGTGCGTCCGCAAGCGGGATTTTTTCATTTTGGGACAGGTTCCGATTCTCACACTTGATCGCCAAGGGAATCTTACACTCTCTGTATTCACACTCGGTCTCGCACCCAACGGCATACAGATCCTCCGTATAACGAAGAGGGACACGGCGCATACTCCGTCCCATAAGAAGAATATCGCCCTCGCAGGTCACTCTTCCCTCTTCCGCACTGACGGTCATATTTTCCACCACGCCCGTGGCATTCACGCTTCCATCCTCCGAAAAGTCATCGCCCTCGATAACTCCATCAAAGGGAATCTTCCTTGCGAGCACTTCCACGTCTCCCTCATGGTCGGTCAACAGCTTCAAGTACACTTCACCCGAGACACTCACGGCACCCTCTCTTGGGACCACCGAAGAAACAAACACCGAGGATTCGGCAGAGATTACACTGCTCTCCACAGAGGGAAGAGGGGACTCATCCCGAAAAGAGATGGGCTCCGAACCCATACTAAAGGGGATCATTTGCTCACCCTCCGCCACCAGTCTCTGAATTCCCTCGATTTGCTCGCCCCCAAAGGATTCTCCTATCGTCATAGAGCCGTACGCCCGTACCCGAGAGCAAAGCCTGTGCTTGAGTCCGATCCTGCGGGGAGCGGTCAACCTGGCACTGACGTGATCGGTGTCGGTAGAAACAAAGAGACACACGCCGTCTCCCATATCCAACTCGCCGCCCTTCGCATCAAGGGGCGCCCCAAACTCATATTCGGAGGAGGCATTGACCGTACAAAGCCTTCCCTCTGCCGTCACGCACAGCAAGCGATATTCCGCGATCCCGTTGAATTCTGCCCGTCCTCCTCCCACGTATCCAGCAGGCGGCAGAATGGTTTCTCTGACTGCCAGTACCCGTCGGATATCAGGGTCGTAATCGGCAAGCGCAATCTCCTTAACCACCTCATGCCCCACCGTTTGGTCGCAAAGAGATACCGTACCCTCGGAAAACGAAAGCTCCTCCTTGCCTCCCAAAAATTCCGCCATTTCATCCATATAGCTCATCCTTCATCCCCTCCATAAAATTCAAATGCTTCTCGCACTAAAATCTATGCGGGAAGCCTCCTCAATATTCCCCGCCTCACCATTGACAAATTTATTTTTATGTGATATAATTAAGTGTTAAAATATAAAGTAAGGAGGAAAGCGTAATGGTAACGATCGCCGACGTCCTGCCAAGAAGCCGTGCCGCCAAAGCGGGGATTCTTGCGGGCGACATTCTTCTGAGCATCAACGGACATGAGATCCGAGACGTTTTGGACTACCGCTTTTACCTGACCGAGCGTGACCTTGCGCTTTTGGTTCACCGAGGGCCCGAGCTCCTCACCTTTCACATCCGCAAGCAGGAATACGACGACATCGGGCTGGACTTTGAGACTCCGCTGATGGACAAAAAGCATTCTTGTGAAAACAAGTGTGTCTTCTGCTTTATCGATCAGCTTCCAAAGGGAATGAGAAAGACCCTATATTTCAAGGATGACGACTCCCGCCTTTCCTTCCTGCACGGGAATTATATCACCCTGACCAATCTCCACGAGCGAGATATTCAGCGAATCATTGACATGCGCATTTCTCCCGTCAACATATCGGTGCATACCACCAATCCAGAGCTGCGTGTAAAAATGATGAAAAACAAGCGTTCGGGGGAGGTCCTTTCCTACTTGAAAATGCTGGCGGACGCGGGAATCACCCTATGCTGTCAGATTGTTCTTTGCAAGGGACTGAACGACGGCGAGGAGCTGGACCATACCATGCGGGACCTCGCAAAATTAGCGCCCGCCATGGAAAGCACGTCAGTGGTCCCAGCGGGACTCACCAAATTTCGAGACGGTCTTTATCCCCTGGAGCCCTTTACCCCCGAGGAATCCGCCTCCGTCATCAAGCAGATCCATGCGTTTGGAGATCAATGCAAGGAAATTTACGGCTCCCGTCTTTTCTTTCCCTCCGACGAATTTTATTTGGGGGCGGGACTCCCGCTTCCCGAGGATGACTTCTATGAGGGATATCCCCAAATTGAAAACGGTGTGGGAATGCTGACCGATATGCGCACGGGTATCGAATGGGAGCTGGAGGATGCCGACCGCTATCGGGAAAATTTTCAAGGTCCCCGTACCGTGTCCATAGCCACCGGCTATGCCGCCTATGACCATATCCACTCCCTATCCGAACGGCTCATGCGAGAATTTTCTGGGCTCACGGTTCACGTTTATCCCATTGAAAACCGATTTTTCGGCGAACAGATCACGGTAGCGGGACTTCTGACGGGAAAGGACATGAGCGAGCAGCTAAAAGCTAAGGAGCTTGGCGAATGTCTTCTCTTCCCCGCCTCCGCACTTCGCGCCGAGGGGGACATGTTCCTTGACGATATGACCCCCGAGGAGCTATCCCGCGCTCTGGGCGTTCCCTCCTACCCTTGCGAGACAGAAGCCTCCGCTTTTATTCAAGCGGTTCTCTATAAAGGCTGACTCCTACTTCCAAAGAAAGAAGGTATTGAATCATGGCAAAGCCTATCGTGGCCATTGTCGGCAGACCCAACGTCGGCAAAAGCACGCTTTTTAATAAACTGATCGGCGAGCGCCGCTCCATCGTGGAGGACGTTCCCGGTGTAACCCGTGACCGTATCTACGGTGAGACCGAATGGTGCGGCAAGCAGCTCTCGGTCATCGACACGGGAGGAATCGAGCCCAAGACCGACGACATTATTCTGAAGCAGATGCGCTTTCAGGCAGAGGTGGCAATTGAATCAGCCGATGTCATCGTCTTTATGTGCGACGTCCGCACGGGTTTGACCGCCGACGACCGTGATATCGCCATCATGCTCCAAAAGAGCGGCAAGCCCATCATTCCCTGTATCAACAAGTGCGATAGCGTGGGCGCTCTCCCCTTTGAATTTTACGAATTTTACGAACTTGGCTTCGAGCAGGAGCCGATTGCCGTCTCCTCGGTCCACGGAAGCGGCACGGGTGACCTCCTTGACGCCGTCCTTGCGGCTCTGCCCGAAACCTCTTCCGAGGAGGAAGCGGACGACTCCATCAAGGTCGCCGTTATCGGGAAGCCCAATGCGGGAAAATCCTCGATCATCAATAAGATCGTAGGACAGAACCGCTTGATCGTTTCGGACATTGCGGGTACCACCCGCGACGCGGTAGATACCCGTATCGAAAACGAGCAGGGTGCCTTCACCTTTATTGACACCGCAGGCATTCGCCGCTCCTCCAAGATCAACGATAAGATTGAAAAATACAGCGTGCTGCGTGCTCATATGGCAGTAGAAAGAGCTGACGTATGTCTGATTATGATTGACGGCGGCACGGGCATCACCGAGCAGGATGAAAAGATCGCAGGTATCGCTCACGAGTCGGGCAAGGCGTCTATCATTGTGGTCAACAAATGGGACACGGTAGAAAAGGACAACGGTACGGTCAACCGCTTTAACGAGAAGATCCGCACCGCCCTGGCATACATGCCCTATGCGCCCATTGTGTACGTGTCCGCCATGACGGGACAGAGGATCCACACCCTCTACGACCACATCAAATACGTCCACAATCAGGCAAACACCCGTATCTCCACGGGTATGCTCAACGACGTACTGGCAGAAGCGACCATGAAGGTACAGCCCCCCTCCGATAAGGGTAAGCGTCTGAAGATCTATTATATGACCCAGATCTCGGTAGCGCCGCCTACCTTTGTGCTGTTCTGCAACGATGTAGAGCTCTTCCACTTCTCCTATCAGCGCTATATTGAGAATTGTCTGCGCCAGACCTTCGGCTTTGGCGGCACACCCATCAAGCTGATCATTCGTATGAAGGGCGACAGCCCGTCCTGACACATAGGAGGCAATTATGTTTGTAGATAACGTACGCATTTATATCAAGGCGGGAGACGGCGGCAACGGCGCCGTTGCCTTCCACCGAGAAAAATACGTCTCCCACGGCGGTCCCGATGGGGGAGACGGCGGACACGGCGGCAACGTGGTGTTCCGTGTAGACGAGGGGACCAATACCCTCCTTGCCTTCCGCTATAAGCACAAGTTTATCGCGGGGAACGGTGAGAACGGAAAGGGTAACAAATTTCACGGAGCCACCGCTCCCGACCTTATTATCATGGTACCTCCCGGAACACTCATCAGAGACACGGCGACGGGCAAGATCATCCACGACATGACCGAAAACGATGGCGCCGATTATATCTGCTGTAAGGGAGGCAGAGGGGGCTGGGGCAACCGCCACTTCGCAACCCCCACCCGTCAGATGCCCATGTTCGCCAAGAACGGCACCAAGGGCGAGGAAAAAGAGGTCACTCTGGAGCTGAAGATGCTGGCGGACGTGGGACTCATTGGCTATCCCAGCGTAGGAAAATCCTCGATTTTGGCACGGATCAGCTCCGCCAAGCCCAAAATCGCCGACTACCACTTCACGACCCTCTCGCCGAATCTCGGCGTGGTCTCGGCGCACGGCGAGAGTGGCTTTGTCGCCGCCGACATTCCGGGACTCATCGAGGGCGCGGCTGACGGCGCGGGGCTTGGTCACGCATTTCTTCGTCACGTTGACCGTTGCCGACTCCTTTTGCACGTGGTGGACATCTCCTGCTTCGAGGGAAGAGATCCCATTGAGGACATCAAAATGATCAATGAAGAGCTCGCCCGTTACAGCGAGGCACTTTCCATGCGTCCCCAGATCATCGTCGCCAATAAGGTGGATATGCTGGACCGTGACGCGGTGGACATTGATGCCTTTGAAGCCTATGTCAAGGAAAATCACTGGGAGCTTTGCTACGTGTCCGCCGCTACGGGCGAGGGCATCGAGGAAATGGTCAATCTGGCGGCAGAGCAGCTCAAGGATCTGCCTCCCATGCTGGTCTACGAGGGCGAATACGAGCCGGAGGATGCCTATGTAGGCGGTGGCAAGGAGACCTCGATCCGCCGTGAGAACAATACCTTCTTCGTAGAAGGTGACTGGCTCTTCAACCTTATGGGACAGATCAACTTCGACGACTATGAATCCCTCAATTTCTTCCAGCGTGTGCTGAAAAAAAGCGGCGTATTCGAGCAGCTGGAGGCACACGGCTGTACCGACGGCATGACCGTATCTATTTACGATTTTGAATTTGACTATGTAAAATAAAGAGGAGAGATTACCATGAACATCTGGCACGATATGGATCCTGCAGCCATCACCCCCGACGACTTTAACGCCGTCGTAGAGATTCCCAAGGGCAGCAGCTGTAAATACGAAATGGATAAGTACACGGGGCTTTTGCGCCTTGACCGTTTCCTTTACACTTCTACTCACTATCCCGCCAACTACGGCTTTATCCCCCGCACCTACGCCGACGACGGAGACCCCTTAGATGTACTCATCCTTGGCGATCAGCCCATCTATCCCATGACCCTGGTGCGGGTTTACCCCATTGGTGTCATGCGAATGATCGACGGCGGCGCTTTGGATGACAAGATCATCGCCATTGCCTTTTCCGACCCCACCTACAACCACATTCGCTCGCTCGATCAGCTTCCTCATCACATCTTCGATGAAATCATGCACTTCTTCTCGGTGTATAAGCAGTTGGAAAACAAGCAGACCGCCGTGAAGGAGCTTCTCAATGCCGAGGAAGCGAGAAAGATCATCGAAAACTGCATCGACTGCTATAACCGCTCCTTTGCCCGCGCGGAATAATCGGAGACGATATGCTTTGATTTGAAATCCAATCGGGACAGTTTGAGAAGACTGTGGAGCGCGCCAAAGGTGTGTGTGTCATGGTAGTGGGATGTGTGGAGCATCACGGAAAGCACCTGCCCCTCGGTCAGGACATGATCCATACGGCGGGAGTCGTGGAGCTTGCCGCGCAAAAAGAACCCGTGGTCATCTTTCCCCATATGTATTTTAGTGAAAAGCAGGGTGCGGGAGAGTTTAAAGGAACCATCATTTTTTCCACACGCCTCATGCTGGATCTTCTCAAGGAGTCCTGTTCCGAAATGGCAAGAAACGGATTTAAAAAGATTATCCTTGTCAACGGTCACGGCGACCTAATGGAGACCGCCATGACCTTGGCGATTCGCCCAGATCTCGTAGACATGTCAAAAGTCAGCGAGGTGGACGGTCGTTCAACAGGTTACCTTTCCCACTTGGCAAAAGCGGGCTTTTACACCCCCTTTGACTGGATGTCCTCTTTTTCCAATTCCTATGCGTCGGATGCCCATGATGGCAACAATGAGCGAATCGGGAAGACCTTTCTCAAGGAAACCGTCCATAAAACAGCCGAGGCGTTCCGTCTCATCAAGGATGATAACCTCTGCGAGGAATACCTCAAGGAGTGGCTCTCCAAACAGGAATAAAATAAAATAAGAAGAAGAGAAGCACACCTTCTCTTCTTTTCTTTTCCCTATTGGCAAACAGAAGATACCCCGCATAGTCTGTCTATGAAGGAAGTAAATGCCTTCGCGACAATGACAGAAAGGTAGACTGACTATGTATATGGATGACCAACCCATGACCCCGCAAGAAAAGATCAGTGACGAAATGCTACGGCGAATGTTGGGCGATGACCGTGGGGAATCGATATGCCCCGAGCGCGATCTTCCCGAAAGAACCAACCTACGTCTCCCCGACGGATTTCCCTTAGCATCGGTCTATGCCCCCACACAGGTCTTCCGCAACCTCCACGATTGCGATACCGCCCTCATTCGCGGAACCATCTTCAAGGAGCTGGATCTCCCCTTTATGGGCTTGACCGTAACGAAAGGAGGAAGCTGCCGTGGCTGAACAATTCAGACGCCGTTCGATGAACCGCAATAACGTTCCCACACCGAGAGCTGATATGCCCTCTCGCCCCAGCGCTCCCTGTCAGGCATTGACCAAACGCCTGCAGGCGCTGGATTTCTCGATTGTGGATACCGTTCTCTATTTGGATGCCTATCCCCATTCCGAGGAAGCCCTTGCCCATTATCATAAGCTTCTTTCCGAGCGTGAGGAGCTGACACGTCGACTGGCAGATTCCTGCCACCGTCCCATGACCTATATGGAAAACACCAGCAAGGACGCATGGCATTGGGTAAACGGTCCCTGGCCCTGGGATCCTCGGGCGAACTGAGAAAGGAGAACGGATATGTGGATTTATGAAAAGAAATTGCAGTACCCTGTAAAAATTAAAAACCCAAACCATCAACTGGCGCAGATTATTATTAGCCAGTTAGGCGGTCCTGACGGAGAACTGGCTGCCTCCATGCGTTATCTCCATCAGCGCTATTCCTGCCCCTACGATAAAATTACGGGTATTCTCACGGACGTGGGCACCGAAGAGCTGGCACACTTAGAAATGGTAGCGGCAATTCTCTATCAGCTGACCCGTGACCTGACACCCGATCAGATCGCGGGAACCCCTTTTGCCACCTACTTTGTAGACCATACCACGGGACTCTATCCCGTCGCCGCCTCGGGCACCCCCTTTGATATGAAATACGT
>JAZSIF010000015.1:0-23421 GCA_045533675.1 Eubacteriales bacterium
AGGACGACAGAGATCTGAACCGTTCCGTATGTTCTTTTCTGCACAACAGCGGATATGATGCGTTTGGTTGTCTTGATGCGGAAAGCGCATATGACGAGATGTATAAGACCACCTTCGACTGTATCGTGTCGGATATTATGATGCCAAACATTGACGGCTTTGGGTTTGCGTGGACCGTGCGCTCACTCAACAACGATATTCCGATCCTGTTTATGACTGCCCGTGACGATTTCGCGTCCAAGCAGAGAGGCTTCCGCATAGGAATCGACGATTATATGACCAAGCCCATTGGCCTTGACGAGCTGTTTTTGCGTATCGGCGCGCTTCTTCGCCGTTCCAAGATCGCGTCAAGCCGTCGTCTTGAGGTGGGCAATTTCGTGATGGACGCCGATGAGAGAAGCGCCACACTTGACGGCGAGGAGATTTCCCTCACGGCAAGAGAATTTGATCTTCTTTATAAGCTCCTGTCCTATCCCAAAAAGACCTTCACCCGCACACAGCTGATGGACGAATTCTGGGACGTGGATACGCAGACAAGCACTCGCACGGTCGACGTGTATATGACCAAGCTCCGCGCAAAGCTCTCAGAGTGCGATTCCTTTGAAATACAGACCGTTCACGGGCTTGGCTATAAGGCGGTGATCAAGTGAAAAAAACAAAATTTCGATACATCCTTCGGGAGTTCAGCAGTTTTCTGTTGTTCTTTCTGATGGTTGGCTTTGTGGTTTCGTGCTGTATGATATTGTTTTTGAACGTGTTAGCGGACACGATAGGACTCACGTTCACACCCGATAATATCACAGCCGCCGCCAAGATCACCTTCTTGAATGTTTTAATTATTACCGTCATTTTCAAAACGCTTGATTACGTCCGCCGTAAAATCATGGTGGATAAACCCGTAAAATTGATTACGGATGCAGCCGAGAAAATCATGAACGGTGATTTTTCAGTAAGAATTAAGTCAATGCACGGCTCAGGAATGGAAGGCTTCAATCAAATTGGAGAAACGATCAATGCGATGGCAGAAGAACTGTCGGGTGTGGAAACTCTGCGTACCGATTTTATTGCCAACGTATCGCACGAAATGAAAACGCCGCTCGCCGTGATGCAGAACTACGGAACGCTCCTGCAAACTCCCGACCTTACGGAAGAAAAGCGTATGGAGTATGCAAAAGCAATTACCGATGCCTCGCGTCGCCTTGCCGATATGATGACGAATATTCTCAAGCTCAATCGGTTAGAGAATCAACAGATCTATCCGAATCTTGCCACCTTCGACCTCGGTGAGCAGCTTTGCGAGAGCCTTTTGCAGTATGAAAGCACGTGGGAGCGAAAGAATATCGAAATTGAAACCGATATTGCCGAGAGTGTGCACGTCTCTGCCGATGCCGAGCTTCTCTCGCTCGTGTGGAACAACCTGTTTTCAAACGCCTTCAAGTTTACCGAGGACGGCGGCAAAGTCATACTTACGCTTACTGCGGATGAAACATACGCTACCGTCAAAGTCACCGACACGGGATGCGGAATGAGCGCGGAGGTGGGGGCGCATATTTTTGAAAAGTTCTATCAGGGCGACACCTCGCATCAGGCACAGGGCAACGGTCTCGGATTGCCTCTTGTAAAGAGAGTGATTGATATTCTGCAGGGCGAGATCAGTGTGGAAAGTGCGATCGGAGTCGGCAGTACGTTTACGGTTAAGATCAGGAGGGCAGGATATGGATTGGAAGAAGATCGGTAAAGCAATACTTTTTCCGCATATCGCGATCATGATCATCCTCCTTCCCATAGCAACTGTTCTGCTCGTCGGCTCAATGGTGTTTGTCGGAGCAGAGTCGGTTATTGCAATCATATCCTACATTCTTTCTGCTTATACCCTGACGGTGTGGTGCTTCAGGATTCCGCATTTGATAAAGTCCTTCAAGACCTTCAAGGATGAAAATAAATTTGCAAGAAGATGGCAAGACGATACTCGTTTGCGCGTAAACGTATCACTATACGGCTCGTTTGCGTGGAACGCCTTGTATGGAATTTTCCAACTATGGCTCGGCTTTTACCACCATACCTTTTGGTTCTATTCTCTCGGCGCATACTATATCTGTCTTGCCGTGATGCGGTTCTTTTTAGCCAGACACACAAGCAAATACGCGCCCGGAGAGGTCATGCAGACGGAACTTTTGAAATACCGTGCTTGTGGTATCGTGTTTCTTCTGATGAATCTCGCGCTTGCTCTGATCATCTTTTTTATGGTCTATTGGAACAGGACCTTCCAGCATCACATGATCACGACCATTGCGATGGCAGCATACACCTTTACGGCGTTAACTACTGCTATTGTCAATGTCATAAAATATAGAAAGTATAACAGTCCCGTCTTTTCTGCATCCAAGGCGATCAGCTTGGCGGCGGCACTTGTGTCGATGCTGACACTTGAATCCACAATGCTCACGACCTTCGGTGACGGAACGATGACTGCTGCCGCGCAAAAATGGATGCTCGGTGCAACGGGTGGCGCAATTTCGGCACTGGTCGTTGCCACGGCAATTTATATGATCGTGGTTGGAACAAAGAAACTGAAACAATTAAAATCAGAGGTTGAAAATGGATAATAACAATCAAGAAAAAAGCGGATTTACCTATACCTACTCCGCAAAAGAGCAGGCAGAGCTGAAGCGTATCCGTGATAAATACACCACCCCGACAGAAGCCGAGGACAAGATGACTCGCCTGCGCCGACTTGATGCAAGTGTTTCCAATACTGCACAAGCGGTCGCGCTCGTGTTCGGTGTGGTCGGAACATTGATCCTCGGCTTTGGAATGAGCCTTGTTATGACAGAGCTTGCAGAAAGCCTTGGTATTTCGGGGGATGCAGCTATGGTGATCGGCATTCTCGTTGGCATCGTCGGCGGTATCCTTGCAAGCCTTGCATATCCTATCTATAACGCTATCGTAAAAGCAAAGCGCAAAAAACTTGCCCCGGAGATCATTCGCCTTGCCGACGAGCTTATGAAATAAGATTCAGATATAGTGAAAACGTTTTTGTCACGATTTTTCGGACGAAGCAGTGCCGCAGGAAACCTTACTCGGCTGTATGAGTATGTAAAAGTTTACTTGCTCTGCGCCATACACAACCCAAAAAGAAGAGGAAGTACCTTTCGGCACTTCCTCTTCTTTTTGGTACGAGTGTTCATAACAGACATTACCATCGAGTGCTAAATAAAGAAATTCGGCAGCACAGACAGCGACATTGGCTGTCGGCACTGCCGACTGGTCGAGATGACAAGATTCGAACTTGCGACTTCTACGTCCCGAACGTAGCGCTCTACCAAACTGAGCCACATCTCGTTCCACGCCGAATTATTATACCATGTTCCCTTTCGCTTGTCAAGAACTTTTTAAAAAAATGCTTGTTTCATGCTCTCGCTGTCCCAATCTTATTATCCCAACAAAAAGCTCCTCACTTAGAAAGTGAGGAGCTTTTTCACTATGTAGTTCCTTTACAGAATCGAGAAATTGACCACGATTGCCGCAAAGACGATGGAAACCATGGAAAGCAGCTTAATGAGAATGTTGATCGCGGGTCCCGAGGTATCCTTGAAGGGGTCTCCAACCGTATCACCCACAACTGCCGCTTTGTGGCAATCCGAGCCCTTACCGCCGTGCACACCGCTCTCAATGTACTTCTTCGCATTGTCCCACGCACCGCCTGCGTTGGACATATAGATTGCCAGCAAGAAACCGGAAACCGTTGCGCCTGCCAGCATACCCACCACGCCCGTCCAACCGAGCACCATTCCAACAATCACGGGAACAGCCACCGCTACAACCGTCGGGAACACCATTTCCCGCAGGCTTGCCTTGGTACAGAGATCCACGCAGCTTGCGTAATCCGCGTCTGCCTCTCCCTCCATCAGTCCCTTAATCTCCTTAAACTGACGACGAACCTCTTTGACCACGCTCTGTGCCGCACGGCCTACCGATTTCATGGTCAGTGCCGCAAACACAAAGGGGACGCAAGCACCAATGAACAGACCGATCAGAACCGTAGGATTGGTAATGCTCAGAGCCAAATTGGTTTCTGTCTCGGGAGCAATGGATTTTACCTTATCGATGTAGGACACCATGAGTGCCAGCGCGGTCAATGCCGCCGAACCGATGGCAAAGCCCTTGCCCGTTGCCGCCGTCGTGTTTCCGAGAGAGTCAAGGGCATCGGTGCGCTCTCTGACCTTTTCGTCAAGCCCTGCCATCTGCGCGATTCCGCCCGCATTATCCGCAACAGGTCCATACGCATCGGTTGCCAAGGTAATACCAAGCGTAGAAAGCATGCCAACTGCCGCCAATGAGATGCCGTACAGTCCGAGGGCTGCGTCCAAGGCTCCGCCCGAAATGAAAAACGCTGCGAGAACACAGATCGCCACAATGACCACGGGAAGAAGTGTGGAAAGCATACCCACCGAAAGACCACCTATGATGATGGTTGCGGTTCCCGTCTCCGACGTTCCCGCCAAATTACGAGTAGGCTTATAGCTGTCCGAAGTAAAGTATTCGGTTGCCTGCCCGATCAACACACCGCCGACAAGACCTGCGAGAATCGCGAAATAGATCTTCCAATTTTCCGCCCCCAACACAAAATAGACAAGCGGGAAGGAAACCAGGGCGATCAGAATCGCCGAGAAATTGGTACCGCGACCGAGAGCGCGAAGAAGCTTCTTTTGCGTTGCTCCCTCTTTGGTTCTTACCAAAAAGGTACCCAAGATCGAGCAAACCACCCCCACGACAGCCAACAGCATGGGAAGCGCCATTGCCTTGAATCCACCGAAAGCGGATACGCCAAGCGCGCAAGCCGAAATGATCGAGCCTACGTACGATTCATAAAGGTCTGCGCCCATGCCCGCAACGTCACCCACATTGTCACCCACATTGTCCGCAATAACGGCAGGGTTACGGGGATCGTCCTCGGGAATTCCCGCTTCGACCTTACCAACGAGGTCCGCTCCAACATCGGCAGCCTTCGTAAAAATACCGCCGCCCACACGTGCAAACAATGCCATGGCAGACGCGCCCATGCCGAAGGTCAGCATGGCACCCGTGATCTCCGCAGGCGTAAGCCTGAATACAAATTTCAACAGAGCAAACCAAATCGAAATGTCAAGCAATCCAAGACCGACTACCGTAAAGCCCATAACGCTACCCGCGGAGAAGGCAACACGCAAGCCACGGTTCAGACCCTCCTGACAGGCATTTGCGGTTCTTGCGTTGGCAGCCGTAGCGATCTTCATTCCGATAAAGCCAGACAGTGCCGAGAAGAATCCGCCCGACAAAAAGGCAAACGGAACGTAAGGGGTCAAAAGACCAAGAATCGCCATCACACCCAGTACAAGGAACATAACACCGAAAAAGATCAGCACGATCTTATACTGACGCTTCAAAAACGCATTTGCCCCCTGACGAATCGATTGAGAAATCTTCTTCATCAAATCGTTTCCCTCGGGGAATTTCAACACTCTGCACGCCACGATCACCGCAAAAAGAAGAGCGATGATTGCGCCAAGTGTGGAAAAGAGTGCCACCAATACTTCTATAGTCATAAAAGCCTCCAGATTGATATTTTTTTAACAAAATATTTTTTGCGACAAAGGCATTATATCATATTTATAAAGGTTTGTCAACCCTTTTTTGTCAGTGCGTAAAATACCCCGACGTGGAGAATTTTACGCAAAACGTAGCTTGCCAGCACTACATTATCACCTTTGGCGACAGCCGTGTTCTGATCGCAGACCTGTGCTCGATCCTCGGTATTGGAATTTGTTATGCACATCTACGCGGGAAATATCGCCCGTTACGAGCTCCAGCAGACCATGCTGATCCAGCTCTCCTGCGGCGCCTTTGACTATTTGCCCACCGAAAAGGCGGAAAAGGGCAGCCACTACTCGGCTTACGTATCCAGCGGTATGCAGGGGCACGTGGGCGGCGATCTCCTCGTTCGAAACACCGTGACCGAGATCAACAAGCTTTTGGGGGAGTAAGAGATTAGTTTGAGAGAGGATTTTGGTCGCTTTTTGAAAAAAGCTCCGCAAAAACTTTCATACAATGATTTTTCTTATATCACTTTTCTTGATTTGGTGTAAGTGAAAAGAATATTGTTTTTTCTCTAATATAGAAAAAAGTTTATATTACACGACACACCATGCGTAGGACGTGATGTAAAACAAACCATAGTTTGTATGAAAGTTTTGCGCCGCTTTTTCAAAAGCGGCAAATCGCGTCCCCGCGTCCCCGCAGCCATCGCTCCCCACGTCCTTTAAATCGAATAAATCAGCATACCAAGTCCTGCGGAGAGGAGGATCATAAAGATCGGAGACGGCTTCCTTTTCAGAATCACCTTCGAGAAGAACACCACAAGAAGAAGAATTTCAAAGAGAATCAGACCTTGGTAATCGGGAATGAGAGGAATCTCGGCGCTCTTGAAGCCAAGAAGAAGATTCATAAAGAGAATGAGTGCTGTCCCGAAGATCAGTGCTACCACGCAGGGACGAACCCCTCGCAAAAATGCTTGGGTTCCCTTATATCTCAAAAGATTCCTTGCCGCCATGGCGATCAATAAAATGATCACGAAGGATGGAAGAATCACCCCGAAAGTGGCAAGGATCGCACCGAACACTCCCCCCTGAGCAGAGCCGACAAAGGTTGCCATATTGACCGCGATCGGTCCCGGGGTGGATTCGGACACGGCGATCATATTAAGAAGTTCCTCTTCACTAAGCCAGCCGTATGCCAACACCTTATCACGAATCATGGAGATCATGGCATATCCGCCGCCAAAGGAGACCGCCCCCACCTGCAAAAAGGTCCAGAAAAGCTGCAAATAGATCATTGCCTCCCCTCCTTTTTCTCACGGTATTGTCGAATGAGGTAAACTCCCACTCCTATGCCTCCGCAGATCAGGATATAAAACACCGTGGAGAAACGAATGGAAAAGATCGAAAAGAGAATCATGCAAAGAGAGACAGAGCCAAAGAGAATAACGGAAAAAGGCGTTTTTCTCATCTTTTTGAGCATTCTGAATCCAACAGACAGGATCAAATAGACCACACAGACACGAATTCCCCGAAATGCGTATTGGACCGGTTTGAAGGACAAAAAGGTATCGAGGAACAGAGACAGCACGAAAATAATAACCAAAGAGGGCAGACACACGCCAAGAGTGGCGACAACCGATCCCGCTACACCCCTTCGTTGATATCCAATATAGGTTGCCGCATTGATCGCAATGGGACCGGGGGTGGACTCCGCAATGGCGATTACATCCAAAAACTCTTCTCGTTTCATCCATTGTTTTTTCGAGACCAGCGTGTTTTCCAGCAGAGCGATCATGGCATATCCGCCGCCAAAGGTAAACAAGCCGATTTTCAGCATACTCCAGAATAAATCAAGGAGCGTTGTTTTTTTCATAAACTTCACCTCTCCCCTATTTTATCATAACCGTAGTCTTTTTTCAAGAGCAAATAAAAAGGACGGAGAAATGATATGCACCCCAAAAGTTAGACACTTTTGGGGTGCATATCAAATAGCGAAACGTTCTTTTTTTATGGGGTAGAAGATTAGCCAAGCTTTGCCTGGTTTACCTTGATTCCGGGACCCATAGTGCTTGCGATAACGCAGCTCTTGATATACTGACCCTTTGCGGCAGCGGGCTTTGCCTTGATCACGGCACCAACCAGCGTGTTGAAGTTCTCGGTCAGCTTCTCGGTTCCGAAGGAAGCCTTTCCGATGGGGCAGTGGATGATGTTGGTCTTGTCCAGACGGTACTCGATCTTACCTGCCTTAGCTTCGGTTACCGCGCGAGCAACGTCGGGGGTAACGGTTCCTGCCTTAGGAGAAGGCATCAAGCCCTTAGGTCCGAGGACTTTACCGAGCTTACCGATCACGCCCATCATGTCGGGGCTTGCGATTACTACGTCGAAGTCGAACCAGTTCTCCTGAACGATCTTCTCAGCATACTCAGCGCCGCCTACGTAATCGGCACCGGCAGCCTCTGCCTTTGCAACGTTATCGCCCTTAGCGAATACCAGAACCTTTACGTTCTTACCGGTTCCGTTGGGGAGGACAACCGCGCCTCTGACCTGCTGGTCAGCGTGACGGGAGTCAACACCCAGACGAATGTGAATCTCGATGGTCTCATCGAACTTTGCCTTGGAAGTCTGGCAAACCAGATCCAATGCCTCAGAGGGGTCATATGCCTTGCTCTTGTCAATCAGCTTTGCGCTGTCGATATATTTCTTTCCCATTTTCCTATCCCTCCTTAGTCCTCAACCGTAACGCCCATGCTGCGAGCGGTTCCAGCGATCATGCTCATAGCGGTGTCGATGTTTGCCGCGTTCAGGTCAGGCATCTTCGTCTCCGCGATCTTGCGAACCTGCTCCTTGGTAATCTTAGCCACCTTGGTCTTGTTGGGCTTAGCGGAGCCGGACTCGATTCCTGCTGCCTTCTTGATCAGAACGGGAGCGGGAGGAGTCTTGGTGATAAAGGTGAAGGAACGGTCTGCGTATACCGTAATAACAACGGGAATGATCAGACCCATGTCATTCTTCGTTCTTTCGTTGAATTCCTTAGTAAATACAGGAATCGCAACACCGTACTGACCCAGTGCGGGTCCTACGGGAGGCTGGGGAGTTGCCTTACCTGCGGGCAACTGCAGCTTAATATAACCCATAACTTTCTTTGCCATAATTCAAATACCTCCATTGTGGTAAACGTACGGGAGAATTCAAAAATTTTTCTCCCTCCCACGGTGACCGATCGGTCACATTTTTATGCGAGCTTGACTACGTTTGCGTCCAGCTCAACAGGCATATCGCGGCGTCCACGCTTAATGAGCACCGTGATCTTCTTCAAATCGTCGGAAACAGCCTGAACCGTTCCCGTGTAGCCCTCAAACAGTCCCTCGTTGACCACAACACTGTCGCCAACCTTGACCATCAGCTCGACTCTCTTGGTATCGAAGTTCAGGAAATCCACTTCCTCGTCGGACAGGGGCGTAGGTCTCGATCCGGGTCCTACAAATCCCGTCACACCCGTAATGTTACGGACAGCGTGCCAGCTCTCCTCGGTCATGGTCATCTTAATGTACACATAACAGGGGAAGATCTTCAGCTCCACTTCCTTTTCCTTATCGCCGTTCTTTTCGATCACGGTCTCCACAGGAATTCGGATGTCGAAGAAAAGATGTCCGAGTCCGCGGTTTTCAATAATTTTTTCAAGGCTTGCCTTTACCTTGTTTTCGTAACCGGAATAGGTGTGCGCCACATACCATCTCGGTCCTACGTTCATTTCATTAATATCGCTCATGCTCTTCTCTCTCCCGTCATTACGCGAAGAGGTCGGTCAAAGCAATGATACCCTGGGAAAAAGCATAGTCAAGCGCGCCGATGATAATCGCACAAATCACCACCACGACGATTACCACAAGCGTATTCTTTACGACCTGCTTCCTCGAGGGCCAGACGATTTTCTTTACTTCGCTTTTGAAGCCCTTCCATGCTTCCTTGAGTCTGCCCTTTTTCTTTTCCTTCTTGGGCTTCAAGGATTTGGAATCAACCTCAGCGACCTTCTTTTCCTGATCTGCCATCACATTTCTCCTCTCGAATTACTTGGATTCTTTGTGAAGAGTGTGCTTGCGGCAGAACCTGCAGTACTTTTTCAGCTCAAGTCTGTCAGGGTCATTCTTCTTGTTCTTCTTCGTGTCATAGTTTCTCTGCTTGCACTCGGTGCATACCAGAGTAATTTTGACTCTTGCATCATTAGCCATGTTAGCGGCACCTCCCATTTCAAATTATTTACCCTCCGCCGTAGGCAGAAGGTCTGTGTACCTCCCTCATCGGGCAGCGTAGCTCGGAGCCTTTCGGCTTGGCGCTTTCCGAGCGCAACAAAAAAAGACCTGCTCGCAGAGGTAGAAATATTATACCACTTCTCCCATAGCATGTCAATACTTTTTTGAAAAATATTTTTGATATTTTGGCTGTTTCCCGCCGATTTTGGCTGGAAACAGCCATTTTTTCATCGATTTTGATTATTCGCTTTCCTTATCTACCTCGTCGGCAAATCGGAAGCCTGCCGTCTCGCTCACAGGCAAAGAGAATACCAGTGCATGGGCTTTGGTATCCACACCCGCCTTCTGCATAATAGTTTTCATGATCTCCTTTTTCTTTGCCTGATCCGACACGATAAACACGATCTCCTTTTCCTCCGCCAGGGAGAGTCCGAAGAATTTCTCGGCTCCCGCACCGGTTCCCTTGCCTCGAACGGTGGTTCCACCTCGGGCGCCGGCCTCTCTGGCGGCATCCATCACAAGGTCCGTATATCCCTTTTCGTAGATCGCAACAATCAATTCATAATCCGATTGCATTCTTTTTCCCTCCGATTTCTTAGACTCTTCCATTTCAAGCTCCTGCCCGCACGTCATATATTCCAATGTGCGAATCCCGCCGATTCCCGACATGGGAACCGCCATGGCGACCCCTCGGTTGGGGAGGTCAATTTTCATTTCCACGGTCAAGTCTCGTTTCAGGCTCTTGAGCGTCATCTCGCTCACCACCGAAAGCAGCATGGTCTTCTCGGTTTTTTCAATGCCAAGAAGGCTCAGCGTTCTTGCGTGCGCTGTTCCGTTGCAGAGCAGACTGTAAGAAACCTGCACACCGTGATCGCTGTAAAATCGCTCGTATTCCGCTCCGTCGGAGCGCTGTATGATGGTAAATAACAAAAACAGATCCTTCATATTCCCTCCGTTACAAATCGATAATGTCCTCGGACTCTTCAATGACCGTGATCGACTCCTCCGTCACGACCGATTCCTCTTGCGCCGTCGGCTTCTTTGCCGAACGGATCTTATAGATCAAGCCAAGCACCTGAATGGCGATCAAGGGAGTCATAGCGACCAAAGCCACCACGCCGAAGGCATCCTCTACCACGTTTCCCCCCACCGCGGTACAAGCGCCTACCGCGAAAGGCAAAAGGAAAGTCGCTGTCATAGGTCCCGAAGCCACTCCGCCCGAGTCGAAGGCAATGGATGTGAAAATATTGGGGACAAAAAAGGAAAGGGTCAAGGCGATGGCATATCCGGGTACCAAAATCCACAGGATTGGAAGTCCCGTCAGCACACGAAGCATGGCAATCCCCACCGAAACGGCAACACCCAGCGACAGTGTGGTCGAAAGAACCTTGCCCGGGATGGCTCCCGCCGTGACCTCCTCCACCTGCTTTTTCAGCACGTGGACCGCGGGCTCCGCAGCAACAATAAAGTATCCGATGATCATACCGAGAGGAATAATCGCCCATTTGATCGCGCTGTCCGCAATGGCATGACCGAGATAATTACCCACCGGCATAAAGCCCACGTTGACTCCCGTCAAAAAGAGGACCAGTCCGATGTAGGTATACGCAACACCCACCATCGTCTTACCGAATCCATCTCTACCCCGTCCGCCCGTAAGCAGTCGAAATACTAAATAAAAGAGAACGATGGGACCCAGTGCCAAGGTCATTTCCTTCATATAGTGAGGAATATCCTTCACAAAGAGCGCAACAATATCACGGGAATGCTCCACGTGGGGCATAGCATATTCGGTGGTAGCTTCCGCATTTCCGCTGAAGATCAAGGAAAGAATCATCACCGCAAGGATGGGTCCTATCGAGCAAAGAGCCACCAGACCGAAGTTGGCATCTCCCCCTTTATCTCCTGCCGAAATCGCGGCTACACCAATACCGAGTGCCATAATAAAGGGCACGGTCATGGGTCCCGTAGTAACACCGCCCGAATCAAAGGCAACCGCCAAAAATCCGTTAGGAATCAAAAACGTCAGCACAAATACGGCAGCATAGAATACAAGCAAGAGATATTTCAAGCGAATCCGAAACAGAGTACGGAGCATGGCAATCACCAAGAAGAGTCCCACGCCGATCCCCACCACCAAAATCAGCGTCAGATTCGGAATGGACGAGATTTGATTGGCAAGTACCTGCAAATCCGGCTCGGAGACCGTGATCATCACGCCCACAAAGAAGGACACAAAAATCACAAGCCAAAGTTTTCGGGAAGCGGTCATTTTAGAGCCCACGTATTCGCCCATGGGAGTCATTGCCATTTCCGCCCCAAGGTTAAAAAGGCTCATTCCGACCAAGAGCAACATGCCCCCCATCAAGAAGGAAACCAACATTTCCGCCTTTACGGGGACAAACGTAAGAATCAAGAAAAGAACGATGCCGGTCACGGGAAGCACCGACCTGAGCGATTCGGATATCTTCTCGGACAGCACGGTCTTATTGGTCAAACGCATCAAATTCTCCTTTCCAAAACATTCATTTATACATATTATTATAATTATATCATCTATTACTCCAAAAAGCAAGGGGGGTAAAAAACTTTTTGTTTTCTTGACAATTCTTCCCGAGAGTGATATAATGAATGGGTATAGAAATGGAAAAGACCGCATAGGATGTACCAAACGTCTTTTTAGAGAAAGGAGAGCCATGGAAAATCTCGGTTATTATAATGGAACATATGATCGGATCGAGCGCATGAGCGTTCCCATGAGCGACCGCGCCTGCTATTTCGGAGACGGGCTCTTTGAGGTAACCTATACGAGAAATCACATTCCCTACTCCCTTTCGGAGCATATGGACCGCATGTATGCGTCCGCCCAAGAGCTGGGGATTCATGTCGGACTGTCTCAAGAACGGTTTGAAGCCCTTATCCGAGAGCTCGTGAAGCGGGTTGACGCAGACGAGCAATGGGTCTATTGGCAGATCTCCCGTGGCACCGAGATCAGGGATTATCCGCCCAAGGAGGGACAAAACGCCAACATCTGGGTGATGATCCGTCCCATGAAGATCAAGGATTCCTACGTACCCATGCGAGCTATCACCTTAGAGGACAAACGAGCCCTCCTGTGTCACATGAAAACGCTGAACGTGCTTCCCGCTGTTCTGGCATCGGCTATGGTAGAGCAAGCGGGTGTAGACGAGGGTGTTTTGCACCGAGACGGTCGTGTAACCGAATGTATTCACGCCAATCTGTCGATTCTTCGCTCAGACGGAGTCATTCAAACCGCTCCTGCCGATCGTATGATCCTTCCAGGCGTCGCCCGTGCCCACCTCATTCATTTTGCGGGGGTGCTTGGCATTCCCGTAGAAGAAAAGCCCTTCACCTTGGAGGAATTGACAGAAGCCGACGAGATTCTTGTAACCTCCTCGGGTACTCTCTGCCGCCCCATTCGGGAGATCGACGGCAAGCCCGTAGGTGGGAAGAACCCCTCCACCCTCAAACGATTGCAGGATATTCTTTACAAGGATTTCATGGAAAAGACAGACCTGAAACAATTATAAAAAAACCGCTTTTACCATCCCAAGCAGGAATGGTGAAAGCGGTTTTATGTTATTTGCCCACACAGAATCGAGAGAAAATTTCAGCCACGATCTCCTCGCCCAGTTCCCGTCCATCTACCTGTCCGAGGGAAAGGAGAGCATCTTCGATTCCCACACAACAGAGGTCCAAGGGAAGCTCGGCACGAAGATCGGAGAGGGCGCTTCTAAGGGCATCCTCCGCCATGGAAAGCGCGGCGTATTGTCTGGCTCCCGTCACCACCGCATCCTGTCCGATGTCAAGGCTTCCGTCTATAAAGAGGCCGTCGATCATCTCGCCCAATTTCTCAAAACCGTCCCCGGTTTTAGCGGACACCGAGAGGCTGTTTTCAAAGTAGGATGCAAGGGATTGTACATTCCCCTGCTCTTCTTGATCGTTTTTGTTCCAAAGAGCAATGGCAGGAACCCGGAACTCCTTGATCTCCTTCGCCAGTGCGAAATCCTCGTCCCTCGGCTGTTCTGATATATCAAACACCGCAAGAATCAAGCCCGCTCGGCGCATCTCTTCACGGGTACGCTCGATCCCCATGCTCTCCACAAGGTCCTCGGTATGCCGAAGCCCCGCCGTATCACACAAGCGCAAGAGCGTTTT
This sequence comes from Eubacteriales bacterium, assembly GCA_045533675.1. Classification (GTDB taxonomy): domain Bacteria; phylum Bacillota; class Clostridia; order Oscillospirales; family CAG-272; genus HGM12713. The sequence continues at coordinate 14,006 of JAZSIF010000015.1, forward strand.
CCCCAAGGTGGCGGATTCACGAAGCACGTCACGGGTAGTCCCCTCCACGTCCGTCACGATAGCGGCATCGTAGCCGAGAATCCGATTGTATACCGAGCTTTTTCCCGCATTGGTCCGTCCGCAAATCACCGTGGGAATCCCCTCACTGACTGCCCGTCCCGTGGAATAGGTCCGCAGCAGTCGCTGAATTTCCTCTGCACCCGCCTCTACGGAGGCAATCATTTGCTCCCTGCTCATTTCCGTAAGATCCTCATCGGGAAAATCAATTGCGGCAAAGATCGACACCATTACCGTACGGAGTTTTTCGTAGATCTCCTCGGTGCGATGAGACAAATGCCCCTTCATGCCGCTCCTTGCCAGAGCCAGCTGTTCCTCAGTTCCCGCCTCCAACAGATTTCCAAGAGCCTCCGCCTCGGTCAGCCTCAATTTTCCCGAAAGGTAGGCACGGCGGGTAAATTCTCCCGCCTCAGCGGATCTTGCCCCTGCCATCAACGCGGCAGTCAAAACCTTTCTTGTGACCAAAACACCGCCGTGGCAAGTGATCTCTACCGTATCCTCCCCTGTGAAAGAGCGAGGCGCGCGGAAGCAAACCGCCATTCCGTCATCTACAGATTCCCCGTGCGGCATCACGATCTCACCGTACACGCACTGCCCGTGGGCGATTTCAGCCAGGCTTTTCTTGCTTGCGGGGCGGAACATCCGTCCGCCTACGGCAATCGCCTCCGCTCCCGAAATGCGGATCATGGCAACACCGCCTTTACCGTTGGGCGTACTGATGGCGGCAATGGTATCTAATAGTTTCATATTCTTTCCCTTACTTTTTGATCCTCAAATTGAAAAGAGGCGTCGCATCCAGCGACGCCTCTCTCGGCTTTCTTATTCAGCCTCTACGATGTCATCGAAGTCATCCTCGCCGTCGTCAAGGAGACCGTCGCACTCGTCGCACTCATCAAGCAGATCGTCGCAATCGTAGACCAAATCCTCGCTGTACTTCTTTACCAGCTTATAGATCACGAAAGCGATCGCGCTTGCTACGGCAACGGCTGCCAAGCTGATCACGATGATCTTTGCGTAGTTGGTTTTCTTCTTTCTGAAAAGTCTCATAATCATACCCTCCGTTTATAAAATTGTTATAAGATCTTCACATATCTTTAAGAATAGTATACCATATTTTTTGCAAATTGCAAGGTTTTTTAAAAAATTAATAAAAAATTCAAATAAGTAAAAAAAGAAGCCGATGATTTTCGGGATTCCTCTTTTCAAATCCCAAAAAAAATGCTATAATAGACATACGTTTTACAAGGGAGGCCATCATGACCTACAATGAGATTTCTACCGTTCTTCGAGAAGCGGGAATCGAAAACGACCGTGCCGAAGCATCCATGCTTATCTGTCATTTCTGCAAGTTGAACAAAGCGGAGCTTCTGTCCAGACGGGAAGAGGATTTTGATTCGGATGAGCTTCTTGCCGCCATCCAAAAGAGGTGTACGCACTACCCCCTTCAATATATTCTCGGCTATTGGGATTTTTGTCACGAGACCTACCGCGTAACCGAAAACACCCTGATTCCGAGACAAGACACCGAAAAGCTGGTAGAGCTTGCCACGCATCTGATCCCTAAGGACGGACGACTGATCGACCTATGTACGGGAAGCGGCTGCGTTGCCATTTCCACTCTTGCATCCCGTCCCGATTGCCGAGCCGTCGCCGTGGACCTTTTTGACGAGACCTTGAAGATCGCGAGAGAGAACGCTGAACAAAACGGTGTAGGCGATCGGATCGGCTTTGTTTGCCAGGACGTACTCACACCCTCCTTTATGGATTCAGTGGGTGTCTTTGATTGTATCCTTTCCAATCCCCCCTATATAGAGACACGCAAGGTCGGACTTCTTGCTAGGGAGCTTTCCTATGAGCCCGAAGCCGCACTGGATGGCGGAGACGACGGCTTGAATTTTTACCGCGCCATCATCGGCTCTTACGGTGCCTATCTTGCCAAGGGCGGCTTTATGCTCCTGGAGATTGGATGGGATCAGGCAAAAGCCGTATCTGCCATTGCCAATGGAGCAGGCTTTCGCTGCGAAGTCTTTAAAGACTACGGTGGCAATGACCGCGTAGCATACCTTACCAGGACATCATAACAGAGGGAATAGATTATGAAATTATCAAACGGCCAAATCCGTTCGATCACCTTCGGCGCCGCCCGCTTTGAATGCAGCGAGGCAGGAATCCGCCCTCTTCGTTTCACCGAGGAAGAAACCGAATGTTACAAGAACTTTTCCGAGGATTATTACAAAAAGTCCTTTTTCCTCCGCGGGCATTCGTCTGGAATTTACCACAAATAGCCGTCGGCTTGCCTTTGGTGCAAAAACGACACCCGGCTCTTCCCGCCCCTTCTGTCATTATGACCTTTATGTCAACGGCGTATTCCACGGTCAGGTAGGCGCGGACACCACCGAAACCTCCATCTCGGCAGAGTGGGATCTGGGCGAAGGTGAAAAAGAGGTCAAGCTTTACCTGCCTTGGTCGGCAACCACTACACTGACCCGTGTGATCTTAGATAATGACGCTTCTCTCATTCCCGCCAAAAAATCCCGTCGCATGCTGATCTACGGCGATTCCATCACCCAAGGGTACGATACCCTTCGCCCCTCATTATCATATGCTTCTCTTTTGGCAGATGCTCTGGATGCCGAAGCGTTTGACAAGGGAATCGGCGGAGAACGTTTTCGCCCCGCGCTGGCAGAGGCAACGCCCTTGATCGATCCCGATTTGATCACGGTAGCTTATGGAACCAACGCTGGTCGGGCTCCCCTCTTGAGGAATTTGAGAAAAACTGCCGTGGTTTTTTTGAAACGCTTTCGAAAAAGCACCCCCATGCAAAAATCTTTGCCATCACCCCTATTTGGCGCGCCGATCACACCAGCCCTACCACCTCCGTGGGAGATTTCTTCCACGTGAAGAATTTCATAGAGGAGGTTGCCGCCACCCTTCCCAACGTCACCGTGCTTTACGGCTATGATTGCGTTCCCAAGGACCCCGTATATTTTGCCGATGCTTACCTCCACCCGAACGATAAGGGCTTTATTCATTATTTCAAGGGCATCTACGATCAGATCAAAAAATACATTTAAACAAAATCAAAGGGCTGTTTTCGGAGGAAAACAGCCCTTCCGTATTTTTCCTTTCATAAAAAAATTAGGCGAACAAAAACTAAGGACAGAGATTTCTTACAAGAAAGGAAAAGCATATGTACCAAAGAAAACGAAACGGACGCCGATTCTCGATCCGCGTCCTCATCCTTGCTCTACTTCTCTGTTTGTCCACAACCCTCGTTCTTCCCGCCGCCGCGAAAAGATCCGCGGCAGGCGATCTTGTAGACGGAGCCAGAGATGCCGTCAGCGACATGGGCGATGCCCTCAGCGATGCGGCAAGTGACCTGATGAGCGGCGACGACGGTGAGGTCAGCGACAGCGACGGCTTCATCGGCAACGAAAGCGACGAAGCAACCGCAACCGACACCGAAACCGAAGCCATGGAATCCGAATCGGAAAGTGACACCTCTCCCATAGAGGATGAGGAAGGCGGCATGGGTTGGATCGCCGTTCTCATCGCTTTGGCTGTGGTAGCCGCGATCATCATTCTGATCGTAGTGCTGGTTCCTAAGAAGCGAAAAGACGATCGGTAAAGCTTCCATCGACTCTTTACTTTTTTCAGGTAATTCATGACAAAAGAAAATAGCGGAGAGCATTTCAAAACGCTCTCCGCTATTCCTTTATCTTTGGATTTCTTCCATGATATAGGCTTCCAGAATGTCTCCGACCTTGATATCGTTGAAACGATCTAGACCGATTCCGCACTCATAGCCCTGTGCCACTTCCTTGACATCGTCCTTGAAGCGCTTCAGCGAGGAGATCTTATCCTCGAAGATCACAACGCCGTCACGAACCACACGGATCATTGCCGAACGGAGCACCTTACCGTCCTGAACATAGGAGCCCGCAATGGTGCCCACGTTGGGCACGTGAATGGTCTGTCTGACCTCTGCGTGACCCAAAAGATTTTCTTGGTACTTGGGTGCCAGCATTCCCTTCATGGCATCGGTGATCTCGTTAATGCAGTCGTAGATGACACGGTAGGTACGAATCTCCACGTTCTGTCTCTCGGCAGAGTCGATCGCAACTTTATCGGGACGAACGTTGAAGCCGACGATGATGGCATTGGATGCCGCCGCAAGGGTAACGTCTCCCTCACGAATACCGCCTGCCGCCGCGTGAATCACACGAACCTTGACCTCGTCGTTGGAAATCTTTTCAAGGGACTGCTTAACAGCTTCTGCCGAACCGCCCACGTCTGCCTTGACAATCACGTTGAGCTCCTTAACACCCTCGGAAATCTGAGCGAAGAGATCATTGAGGTTTGCTCTGGCATTTGCCTTGAATTCCTCTTCCTTCGCCTTCGATCGTCTCTGATCGGCAAGCTCTCTTGCCATTCTCTCGTCCTCAACGGCATTGAATTCGTCTCCCGCGGAGGGAACTTCCGCCAAACCGATGATCTCAACGGGAACCGAAGGACCTGCTTCCTTCACGTTTCTTCCCTTATCGTCGGTCATGGCGCGAACGTGTCCTACGGAGGTGCCGGCAATGACAATGTCGCCACTACGCAGCGTACCGTTTTGGACAAGAACCGTCGCCACAGGTCCGCGTCCCTTATCCAGCTTTGCCTCAATAATAATACCCTTGGCACGGCGGTTGGGATTTGCCTTCAGCTCCTTGACTTCGGCAACCAACAACACGTTCTCCAAAAGATCATCAATACCCTGACCCGTCAGTGCCGATACGGGGACGCAGATCACGTCACCGCCCCACTCCTCAGGAACCAGGTCATATTTCGTCAGCTCTTGCTTCACATTGTCGGGATTTGCCGTGGGCTTATCCATCTTGTTGATCGCAACGATGATATCAATTCCTGCCGCCTTGGCGTGATTAATCGCCTCGATGGTCTGAGGCATGATTCCGTCGTCCGCGGCTACAACCAGAATGGCAATATCGGTTGCCTGAGCGCCTCTTGCTCTCATCGCCGTAAACGCTTCGTGTCCGGGGGTATCCAGGAAGGTAATATCCTGTCCGTTGACCTTGACGCGGTACGCGCCGATGTGCTGAGTAATACCGCCTGCCTCGCCCGAGGTAACACGGGTATGACGAATGGCATCCAGGATCGAGGTCTTACCATGGTCGACGTGTCCCATAACACAGATAACGGGAGCACGGGTCACGAGGGTCTCCTCGCTGTCCTCCGTCTCGTCAAAGAGTCTCTCCTCGATGGTAACCACAACCTCCTTGGTTGCGGCAATTCCCATTTCATCCGCAACGATCGCCGCCGTGTCAAAATCCACAGTCTGGTTGACCGTAACCATCATACCGAGCATCATCAGTCTCTTGACCACCTCACCGGAGGTGACCTTCAAGCGGGATGCCAGCTCGCTGACCAAAATCTCTTCGGGGAGCGTTACACTGGTGGGTGCCTTGGTTACGGGCTGAGCACTCTTCTTTCCCTTGGCAAATTTATTGTTCTTGGCGGAGCCTGCCGAAGGCATACGGTTGCTTCCCGCCGTGTTCTGTTTTTTCAGCTTTTGGTTTCCGCCCCGAACATCGCCGAGCATATCGGGTACGAAATTATCCAGTCTTTCGTCGTACTTGGAAAGATCGACGTTACCGCCTCTCATATCCACCACACGGGTGGCTCCTCTTTGCTTGGGAGCTTCGTCACCCTTCATGGTTTGGCTGCGGACAATGGGCTGGGGCTTAAATTTTTCCTTAGGCGCGCTTTGGACTCTCTCGTCTTTATCACGGAACTGTCCGCCTCCAAAGCGATCGCCCCGATCATTCTTCGGCTGCTGCGGTCTTTGTCCGTAAGACGCTCCCTGTCCCGCGGGACGTCCGTCTCGGTTGCCAAAAGGATTGGCAAAGCGATCATTGCCCTGAGGTCTCTGACCGAAAGGTGCATTCTGCCCCTGAGGACGATCGGTTCTCGGCTGGAAGCCCCCCGTTTGGGGTCTCTGTTGACCCTGCTGGGGTCTTTGCTGCCCCTGCTGAGATCTTTGTCCAAAGGGCGCGTTCTGCCCCTGAGGACGGTCGGTTCTCGGCTGGAAGCCTGCCGCCTGAGGTCTCTGCTGCGTCCCGGGCTGCTGAGGACGGGACTGTGCCGCGCCTGCGGGCGCTTTCCGCTCCTCGGGCTTTGTTTCGGTCTTGGGCTGAGGTTTCGGCTCTGCTTTTATCTCGACCTTGGGCTGAGGCTTGACTTCTGCCTTCACATCGGCTTTCGGTTCGGGCTTCGCTTCCACCTTGGACTCGGTCTTGGGTTCGGGCTTTACTTCACCCTTCGGTTCTTCCTTTTTCTCCTCCGTCCCTTCCTTGGGCTTCACAGCACCGGCAGCTTTCTTCGCCGAGGGAATGTAGGTCACGCCGTCCAGATAGTCCTCGATATTGGTAATTTGGTTGTTTTTGGTCAACGTATCAAGCAAAAGATCGAATTCATGAGGCTCCATGGGCTTTTGAGTCTTGGCAGAGATTCCCCTCTCCTCTAAGACCGCGAGCACATCCTTGCTCTTCATATTCAGATCCTTTGCCAGTTGATTTACCTTCAACAACGAATTGGATACTTGATTTGCTGCCATTCTTCATACCATGCTCTCCGTGGTCGGCGAAGAGCTTCCTTTCCGATGGATTTACGGTTTAACTTTTTCTGTCTTACGATTGCCGCGGGATTATTTACAGATCACCCTCTACCATACGGCAGAGCTCTCGGTTCGTTACGGCAACCGCCCCGAGAGAGCCTGTTTTGCCAAGAGCGGCGGCGAGCGTCCCACCGTCGCACGCAAGGCGAATATGCTTCACTTTATAATATGCGCATTTGTCCGAAATTTTTTTGTGGGTATTCTCCGAGGTATCTCCCGCTTCCCACACACAAACGGGGGCGCTCGCGCCTCCTCGGCGCATTGTCTCGCAGATCATGGGAACACCGAATATCACGCTTCCCGCGCGAACGCAAAGCCCCAATTTCAACAGGGTCTTACTCTCATCCGACGCTTTATTCATCCGATCCCAGCTCCTCTTCCATGCGGTCATAGACCTCCTCGGGAATCTCGCACGAAAGGCTTCTCTCAAGCCTTTTGGATTTTCTCGCCTTCTTCAAACATTTAAGACTGTGGCAGATATATGCGCCCCGTCCCGATTTCTTTCCCGTGAAGTCTAAAGAGATCTGCCCCTCGGGGTCACGAACCACCCGAAGCAACTCCTTTTTCGGCTTGTGCTCGTTACATCCGAGACACTGACGGGTCGGAATTTTTTTTGGCTTGTATGTTTGCTCCATAGACCCGGTCTCCTTTATTTTTATACTCAATATTCGGATTTAATGTCGATCTTCATTCCCGTCAGTCTCGCGGCAAGACGGGCATTCTGTCCTTCCTTACCGATGGCAAGGGAAAGCTGATCGGCTTCTACTACCACACGGCAAGCGCGCTCCGCGGTGAAGATAACCGACTGGACCGTTGCGGGTGCCAACGCCGCGGCAACAAATTCCTCGGGAGTTTCGCTATACTTGACAATATCGATCTTTTCGCCATTGAGTTCTTCCACAATACCGCCGATTCTCATGCCGTGCGCACCGATACAAGCACCCACCGCATCCACATCCTCGTCTCTGGACCATACGGCGATCTTGGTACGGGAGCCTGCCTCGCGTGCAACCCCCTTGACCATGACGATTCCATCCTGAATCTCGGGAACCTCCAACTCAAACATTCTGCGAACGAGTCCGGGATGTACACGGGACAGAGTAACCAAGGGTCCTCTTGTCTCCTTGTTTACCTCCATCACAAAAACCTTTATCTTCTGATCCACGAAGAAGCTCTCTCCGGGAATCTGCTCACTCTTCAAGAGAACAGCTCGACCGTTATCGGTCTCCAGAATCACGTTTCCGTTGACGGGGTCCACCTTGCTGACGGTGGCGGTGATGATCTCCTCACGCTTGCTTTCGTAAGCGTCCTGCATCACCTTTCTCTCTCCCTCTCGGATTCCTTGAATAATCACAGACTTGGCGGCAGCGGCACTCAGTCGGCGCAGATTCTTGGTCTTGACCTCGGTCTCCACCATCTTTCCAAGCACATTTCTCTTGCTGATCGCCTTGGCATCCTCCAAAGAGATTTCACACTGAGGATTGGTAACCTCCTCCACGACCTCCTTTTGCAGATAGACCTTTACATCCTCCTTCACGGGGTCAATGGCAACTCTCATCAGGGTGCTGCTACCGTACTCTTTTTTCAGTGCGGACAAGAGAGCCGCTTCGATCTTTTCCATCATGTATTCCTTTGGAATACCCTTTTCTTTTTCCAAAAGGTCCAATGCCACAAAAAATTCCTTGTTCATTCTAAAACTCCGTCCTTTATGTTTTTCGTTGGATCAAAATTCAAAGTAGGTGCACAGTTTCGCAACCAAGCTTGGCTCAAAGGAAAGCACGTTTCCCGACGCATCAATGCGGATCAATCCGTCCTCCTCCAAGGGAAGCAGCACCCCGCGAAAAAGCTTGGAGCCGTCCCTCGGCGCATACAGCCGAACCTCCACGTCCCAGCCCTCACAAGCCAAAATATGCTCTTCGGATTTCAGCTCTCGCTCAATTCCGGGCGAGGAAACCTCCAGATAATATGCCTCCTCGATGGGGTCCGCTTCGTCTAAGATCGGATCCATGGCTCTGTGCATCTGCTCACAATCCTCAATGTTGACTCCTTCCTCCGAGTCAATCGTGATACGAAGCACCCGTCTCGCACCTTCTTTTACGTATTCCACATCCCACAGCCAACAGCCCAGAGATTCCGCCACCGGTTCCGCCAGCGCACGGACCGTATCAACCACGCCATTACCTTTTGCCAAGGAGACCTCCCATCCGAGCTCTCGCTCTTTCTTCGAAATTAACAATTAAGAGTGGGTTCTTTCAAACCCACTCCCATGCTCTACGCTATTATATCACATTTTTTCATGAATTGCAAGAGTTTTTTTGATTTTTTTGCAATTTTTCCGTTCGTTGACTTTTGAAGACACTTTCTTCTCTTTTTTGTGTGTATTGCACAATTTTCTCCCATCAGTAGAGGCGTTCCACCCAAAGATCAATCAGCCCCCTTCCCTCTACGGGCATATCGATCCGAACAGAAAGGCAAGATGAGGCAGAATATACCGAAAAATACCGAGTCTCTCCATCTGCCTCTACAGCTACGTTATAAAGGCAATCCGATTTGTCCGCGGAATCCTGTGCCAACCTACCGTGCTCAGCACCGTATACGGTGATCAAAAAGGGCTCTCCCTCTTCGTACACCCATTCGGGCAGCTCCGTCCCTTCCTTGACGACCAACCAATGAAAACCACCCT
>JAZSIF010000061.1:0-9593 GCA_045533675.1 Eubacteriales bacterium
CATGCCCAGCCGCAAGAATCCCGACGAGACCTACCGTGACATCGTACATCCCATCAATGCGCAGTTCCGCAATCTGGTGGAGTCCGAGGTCATTGCCGCTTACCATGCCGAGTGCGAGGCTGCCGCGGCAGCCGAAAGCGCCGAGGAAATGGACGAAGAGGACGTAGAACAGCCCGTATAAAAGAGCCCTAAGAAGAGGTGGTTACAAAGCCGCCTCTTTTTTGTTTTGACGGCTTGGCTTGCCTTGTAAGGCGGTGTCCTGCTGCCGCCGTTTCCCAATCGGTGATCCATATCATTCGATTGAAAGGCAGTACCCTACCGTGATGATTCTATGCGCTCAAAGGCTTCCGTGTGACAAAAGCGCCATATTTTTGTCAATCATGATAAGACCGTAGGACGGCACGCCGTCCTCGGGTCTTCCCAGACTCCCCGGATTCATGATCCACATGGGGCGGTCAAGAAGAACACCGCCTCCGAGATCGTAGCCCGTGGGCAGATACCGTTCCTCCTTCCGATGGGTATGCCCAAAGAGCAACACGTCCGCTCCCCGCCTTGCCCCATAGGCAACGACAGCATCCATTCCATATTTCACGTCGTAGGGAGTATAGCCATGCATCATCAACACCCGAAGCGATCCAAAGCAAAGCACGCGCTCGGTGGGGACATCCAAAGCCCCCGCGGCGAAGGAAAATCCGTCACAATTTCCTCGGACCGAGATCGGCGTCAGACTCGGCTCGTCAAAGGAAAGTCTCTCCACGTCCCTCAGACCATCTCCGAGAAAAAGCACCGCGTCGGCATCCCTGTGGCGAAGGATCGCCTCTCTTGCCCGATCGGCTCTTCCGTGCACGTCGGAAAAGACGAGCAGCTTCATACGGTCGCCATCTCCTTTTCTCTCACGACCTCTTTACGGTAAGCAGACCCTGCGGGGATCAAAAAGCGAAGCCCCGCGGGGATCAACGACACGTGAAGCTCATCGTAGCGAATGACCTCCCCGTCCACGCTCACGTTGGCGCCGTGATCAAATACAATATCAATTCCGTCCACCTTTTTATGGATCAGAACCTTTTCAAATCTTGGCTTTGAGAGGTGGGTTCCCTTTTTATAGCTGCCCACCATGGTAATAAATTTGGTGCGAGACATATTGTCCACCACCAAGGAATCCAGCTTGCCGTCGGTGAGATTTGCCTTGGGATTGGAATGAAATCCCCCGCCGTAGTACGAGCCCTTTCCGCAGGTAACGAGCAGATACCGCTTGTCCTCGGCGGTTTCCTCCTCCCGAAGGAGCCTTTTCACGGCAACACCGGGCTTCTTGATCAGAGTGACAATAAGACCGAATATGTACGCCATCTTCAAGGGTACCCAGGATTTCCGCTTCAGCTCGGCGGTCTTCACCACCACCTCGCAGTCAAAGCCCGTATTGACCATATTGATGGCAAAGCGGTCATTGCAGCGCATAACGTCAATGGCAAGCTCCTCAGCGTCGAGCTGTGCCGCCATATCGAAGAACTGCCGCGGCTCGGTAAAGTTTCTGGCAAAGTCATTGCCCGTGCCCGACGGGATCAGTCCCACCGCCGCACGCTCTCGGTTTTCCGAACACATCACACCGGTGACCACCTCCGACAGAGTCCCATCTCCGCCGCAGGCATAAAACCGATATTCGTCCGTTCCGCTCTCCAGCGCGCGCCTCACGTACTCGGTAGCGGCACCGATCCCCTCGGTCATATAAATTTCAAACTCCACGCCCCGTTCCGTACAAACACGCTCAATCTGCTCCCTGATATCGGACAGAGTCTGTCCTTTTCCCGCAAATGGGTTCAAAATAAAACAATGCTTCATAAAAATCTCCTTATGCGCCGAGGCGGATATTTTAGCGTTTTTTTGCATACATAATAATTATAGCACAAATTTTTTTCTCCGTCAACCGAGAATTGGTGGTACCTCTTGAAAATCTTTGCATAAACTTTCAATACGAGCCCTTCACCTTGAAAAACCATTGATCGGGAGGAAACGAATATGCAAATCGACCGCAAAGCCTTAGAGCAACTGCTCGCCATGAACGACCGTCAGCTGAAGACCGTCATTCAGCATTTGGCAAAATCCAGTGGGATTGATCCTCGGGAATTCAACATAGACCCCGCAAGCATTGAGAGCATCCGACAAGCGCTCTCCACTGCCAGCGACGAGGACCTCAAGCGGATTGCCCAGCAATACGAAGCCAATCGAAAAAGGAGAGGGTAAGCCATGGATAGCTTTGAACGATCGGATAAGGAATCGCCCCCTGCCCTGGCGGATGCCATTGAAAAGATCATGGCACATCCCGAGCTGATCTCCGCGGTCGCCTCGGCGCTGGGAAAGGCGCCGCCAACGCAAAAAGAATCGGGGGAAGCCCCCCCTCCCTCCGAAACGGAAGCCGAGCCTGTGTCTGCCGCACCGCAACCCGATCTCAATTCCGCCCTTACCCTTTTGCCCCTGCTTTCCGGTCTTCAAAAGGGAGGTCCCAAGCCACCCGACAATGACCGCACCCGTCTGCTCTGCGCCCTCAAGCCCTACGTCAATCCCCACAGAAAAGACACCATCGACACTCTGCTCCGATTTTCGGGAATGACCGAGCTCTTGAAGCTCCTGCAGCCTCATGAATAACAAAAAGGAGATCGCCATGTACGCACGTCAGCCCCTTGATCGAAGACCCTCTCCCCCGCTCCGAATTCCTAAAAATTACAGCGGGAACGCATTTCCCCCAAAGGAGGAACCGCCGCCTCCTGCCGAGGAGGCGCAAGAGGAGCCGGATCAGACTCCTCAAGAGGAAGAAGCCCCCAAAAAAGAGGAAGCCCCCGCAAAGGAGACCTCCCTTTTTCGCCTGTTCGGAAACAAAAAAAACTCCTCGGGGATCGGCTCGGAGGAATTGCTCCTCCTCGGACTCATTTTGCTCACCTCCCAAAACGACTCCCACGACGACCTCCTTCCCCTTTTACTCCTGCTTCTTTTGTTGGGATAAGAACGCGGGGATGCGGGTCGCTTTTTAAAAAAAGCTTCGCAAAAACCTTTGTACAAATTACAGATTGGTTTTTGTACACGTTCCTTTTCATTGTGTAAATTTATACGATTATCAAGGACTCAATGAAAGACACAAAAACAATAATATTTTTGTCAAATTCTCAACCTTTATTGACAAATCGGCAGAAATGTGGTAAAATATGCTCGTCACACGAATTGAATATTTTTATCCCCAAAACGGGAAAATACTTTGGTAAAAAGTGTTTTCTCTCTTTTCTCATTCCGTTATTGGGGAGCAATTCGTGTGACAACAATTGAGGGGGAAGCATTTTTTCGGTGCGTTCCTTTTGGGACGCACTTTTTATGTGCTGATGATGTGAATGTATGAGTAAAAATATTTCCAAAAAGGTGATAGATATTACCGGCGTAGAAATCACACCCGGAGAGCCTGCCGTTTGTCTTGGCAACGGAGAGCAAGGCTTTGAATGTTGTTGCGACGAGTGCGACTGCTTTTTGCTTTGTTTTCCCGAATTTGATCCAAAAAAGCAAAAGAATTAACAAAGCAAAAATCCCCCCGCCCTACTATGACAAACCAACGCAAAGACACTTTTGCTTACCTTGCGGGAGACAGAAAAAGGCTCCCTTGTGTAAAGGGAGCCTTTTCTTTAGCAGCTTCTTATCCTGTCATTTTTCTTGATAACCACTGACTTCATTAAAGACACAAAAACAATAATATTTTTGCCAAATTCTCAAGCGTCATTGACAAATCGAGTAAAATATGGTATAATGTTCATGCTACACAAACTGCATATTTTTTCTCTGATACGGGAAAATACTTTGGTAAAAAGTGTTTTCTCTCTTTTCTCATACCGTATCGGAGAGAGTTTGTGTAGCAACATTCGAGGGGAAGCATTTTTTCGGTGCGTTCCTTTATGGGGCGCACTTTTTTATGCTGAGGTGGAATATATGAACAATCATGATATACCAAAAAAGATAATAGATATTACCGGCATAGAACTCACCCCCGGAGAGCCTGCCGTTTGTCTTGGCAACGGAGAGCAAGACTTTGAGTGTTGTTTCGACGAGTACGACTGCTTTTTGCTTTGTTTTCCCGAATTTGATCCAAAAAAGCAAAAGAATTAACAAAACAAAAAGTCAGGAACTCCCTCGAAAGTTCCTGACTCTTTTTTATACCTTGAGGCATCCCTGCTTTCGCAGCTCCTCTTTTTGCGAATTGATCTCCTCGGGATCACGGAAGGAAGGTACGACCGCCTTCATTGCCCCGCGAATCACATCGGATTCCAGTTCATCCTTGGCTCTTTCCAATGCGTCCCGCAGAACCGCCAGCTTCTCCTCCACCGCTTCACGGCTGAGGGGAGTATCGTACTCAATGAAGATCATCTTGTTCTCGGTACGGCTCATACGTTCGTTGGCAATAAGAAGCTCCTCGTAAAGCTTTTCGCCGGGGCGCAGACCAATCTCCACGATATCAATGTCCTTATAGGGGGTATATCCCGACAGACGAATCATATTTTCTGCCAGGTCCAAAATCTTGACAGGACGTCCCATGTCCAGAACGAACAATTCTCCCCGCTTTGCCATAGCCCCCGCCTGCATCACCAGCTGGCTTGCCTCGGGTATGGTCATAAAGTAGCGGATGATCCGCTTGTCGGTGAGCGTAATCGGTCCTCCCTGCTCGATCTGACGGCGGAACAGAGGAATCACAGAGCCGTTGGAGCCGAGTACGTTTCCAAAACGAACCGCCGCAAAGGAAGTCTTGCTGTCGGTACGGCACTGCACCACCATTTCACACATTCTCTTGGACGCGCCCATAATGTTGGTGGGATTCACCGCCTTGTCGGTGGATACTAAAATGAAGCGCTCGGTACCAAAGGCTTCCGCCATATCGGCTACGTTATATGTACCCATGACGTTATTCTTGATCGCCTCGCAATTGCTATGCTCCATCAGGGGCACGTGCTTATGCGCGGCGGCATGGAATACGATCTCGGGACGATAATGCTCAAAAATGCAGGCAAGTCTCACTCGATCCCGCACCGACGCGATCTCCACCCGAAGGTCCAGATCTTCACCGTATTCTCTGATCAGCTCCTGCTGAATGTCATAGGCGTTATTTTCGTAGATATCCAGAATAATCAACTGCTTCGGATGACACTTTGCCAGCTGTCGGCAAAGCTCGCTGCCAATCGATCCGCCGCCGCCCGTGACCATAATGACCTTTTGTCCGTAAAAATCGCGGGTCATTTGGTTGTTGATCTCTAAGGAGTGACGGAACAAGAGGTCCTCAATGCGAAATTCGCGAAGCATACGATGCCCGTCCTCACGGTCATCGTTCAAATGGGAAATGGGACGATCATAGATCTTCACCTTGCAGCCTGTCCTTGCGTAATACTCCCGAATACGGTGCAGCTCCTCGCCCGACAGCTTGGGAAGCGCGATAAAAATCTCCTGAATCGGCTCCATCCTCAGGCGCTCCAGCGTTCCCTCGCACTCGGGGAGCACAAGAAGCCCTGCGATCCGATTGCCCGTCTTCGTGGAGTCCTTGTCCACAAAATAGCAAGGATAATAGTGAGAGCTCTTGCTGTTCAAAAGCTCCACGGCAAGCTGAACGCCAACCGCACCCGCACCCACGATGGCAACGTTGATCTTCTTGTCCTTGTCCACGTTTTTCCTGCTTCTGATCCGATGATACCGATAGAACAAACGGCTGAAAACCGTGACAACACAGGTAAGACAAGCCGCAAACAGATTCACGGAAAGACTTGACTGCCCGATCAAAAGAACACAAAGCACCGAGCTCACCACGGCGCCCGCCATGTCGGTAACGATCATCTTGATAAAGACCTCCACCGATGCGTACCGCCACACGTTCATGTAGATACGCATAACCAGCCTGGCGATCAAAAGGGATCCGTATAGAATTCCCGCGCACAAAAGACATTCCTTAGGTCCCCATACAAAGATCATTCCGCTGACAAGCAATGCCAGAACATAAGATACCGCAAAGGAAAGGGAGTCTGCCAGACCCAATAAAAGTTTTCTGTTCATTTCTATCCCCTTTCGTTTTTATACTTCCTTCATTGTATCATGTTCCCCCCCACTTGTCAAGTCCTTTCCTCCCCACCTCCAAAAAAAGTTCTTTTTCGCTTTTCGTTAACGCTCCTCCTTGACAAATTTCGGTTTATCCTATATAATGTAGGTAACAAACCGCAATATACGGTTGGGAAAGGAATTTCCATATGAAGAAATCAACGAAATGGATTCTCATCGCTTCGGGTGCCGTCCTCATTGCGCTGACGGTAACGATCATCATAGCAATTGTGACAAAGGACTCTTATTTAGAAAAGCTTCCCTACGACGACGTGTATCCTACCGTTTACAATCAAACCAAGATCGTATCCGAGGACGGTGCGCTTTATTTGGTCACAAACGGAAAACAATCCAAGGAAAGCTATTCTTACTTAAAAAGCGTCAACGATTTTTATGAGGGAAACGATTGGGAAAAGACCTCCTCCCTTCCTCTTTATGAATACTACCTCGCCAAAAAGCCGGGTGATACCAATTACTGGCTGGTCCACGCAAACGGAAGCGAATATCGGATCGAGGGGGACAACCTCTCCCTGACCGAAGCGCCTCTTCCCTTCTTGATTTTTCAAAGCAATTCCAATTCCCGCGTGTCCGCCCTGTCGCTTCGCTCTCTGGATTCCCATCTGTCCGCAACGAAGGATGGAACGCTGACCCTTACAGAGACCTTCCTCTATCTCCACGCGGGAAAAGCGGACGGCGAAAAAGAAAGCTACGACTACCTGCTGGCTCAAAACGACCGTGCGGGCAAGCAATGCACGGTATATTCCACCCAAGGGACCGCTCTCTTTGATTGCGAAGCGCTTTCTCTTCTTTCCTTTGAAAAAGAAAACGGCGATCTCTGTTACTATTTCATTGACGGGAACGATCACAAGGTCTATTCCTCCAAGGGCGATCTTCTCTCCACAGGAGGAAACGCGCCCATCCTTTCCCCTGACCAAGGCTGGGCGTATCAAGCTTGTCAAAGTGACGCTACCTTGCCCGAGGATTCTCTCTTTCTCTTCTCCGCGGATCAAAGCTTTTCGGTCAGCGGAAGAGAGTACGACCTGTCCACCTTGCGGATCTTTGAAAACTGTATTGCCGTCGAACGCCTGCATGAGCATGTCATTGACGTAATCTGTCCCACCACTCGGGAAATCTCCTCCTATCAAGCGGTAAGCGAACGGGAGGGCTTCCTTCTGGCAAGACGATCGGGAGAGACGGATTGGATCTATCTTTCCACCGAGGGAAAGGAGCTGCTTCGTTCCTCCTATGACGACATGAGGCTTCACGAGCTGACCACCGATCTCTGTTATGTATTTACCAGCCCCAGCTATAACAATTCTCTCCCCGAAAAGACCTACGCCTATTTCTTTGCCTCGGGGAATGGAACATCGGCGGAAAAGAGGCTGGCGCTGAACGAAACCGTGAGAATTCCCGAGGGACTGTGCCTTGAGGATTGCTCCGCTCCCGTCTATCTCATTGCGAGCAGCGATCAAGACGGGACCCCCCTCTATCGGATCTACACGCCCTTCTCCTCCCAGACCGAAAGCAATATTTACCACGAAATCGACTTCTATTGCCACGGCGGAATCGTTTGGGCGCTGGGAACCTCTTATACAAGAGAATCCTACGATATTCTCGACCCCGTCAACAACCTGCTCACCATCAGCGTAGCGGCAAAGAACACCGATCTTGCCCGTCTTTCCCTTGAGCATTGCGAAACGCAATCTCTCCTCTTGGACCCTCATAACAGCCAAAGCGGCATGAGCACGGTACTTCTCAAGCTGACCCGCTTTGAGGACAAGCAGGCAGGAGTGGTGGCTACCCGTTATTTTGCGCTCTACCGAGCCGCCCTGTCCGACTCCCCCGCGTTTGGCACCGCCTTGCTCCAGGTCAAAGAGCTGGGACAGAATCTCCTTACGAGCCACCCTTATGATTTTTACCCCGCGAAAAACGCGCTGATCATCCATCACGCCACAGGAAGCCGTGTCTACCGTTTTGACACCACCCCTCGTTTGTTGGAATGCGCGTCGGTACCCTACTATGTATCCGATCTTCTGCAAGACGGCTCGAACGCATCCTCGGTGTACCTAAAAATTTCTTCCGTAACCGACCACGGATTGCTGACCCAATCCGAACGCTTCGGCATTGCGGACGAGGCGGGGGTCATCCTTCTCCCTCCCGCCTATGAGGCTATTTCGTATGCCGAAGAGAATCGTTTCATCGTAAGCTCGCGAAAGGCATACGGTGTGGTGGAATACGATGAGGGAAAGGTCCGTACCCTTGTAGACTTTGAATATCACCGCGTGATCCCCTTGGCGGACGGAGCCTATCTGGCAACCGCATCCGACGGGACCTATGAGCTATTCTTAAAAGACCGTCGTTTGGAACGGGGGATCCTGAATTACACCCCGATCCAGATGATCCGCATGGACGAGGACGGTTATCTCGTCTATGCCACCGCTCCCCTCTTCAATATGGAAGGAAAGCTGTATTTCCACGAACCCGAGCAATATACGTCTTTCTCTTCCGCCGAGGCAAAATGTCCCACCTCCCATTCGGCACAGATGACCGATCGCCGTGTCAAGCTAATCAGCTATTATGACGCGTCAGGCACTTTGACCGCGTCGGACCTGCTTCTTCCCACGGTAACCGATCAAAAGTATTTCCAGACCAATCATACGGAAGAATGGTACACCTCGCCATTGGCAGAGGAACAACTGGAGCCCGTCACGCAGGAGGTCATTCTCAACTCCCCCAACCACTTTTTCCACCTCTATCCAAAGGTAAATGGGGCCGCGCCCGAATAAAAAGCCATTGCCGCTTCTCAAAAGAGAAGCGGCAATCCTTTTAGTTTCCGCTGTATTTCTGCTTCAAGCTATCCAGCTGATTCTGCGGCGCTTGCGTGGACGGATACCAGCCCTTCATCGCCATTTTGTTATAAAGATCGCTCTGCATGGTCAGGGATTCGGTCAGTGCCGTCCGAAAGGTTCCCTGCACGTTCCCTGTCGAAGCCTCCACGGTTCCGTGCATATAGAGATCACAGCATCCCTTTTCCAGCAGCAACAAATTTTCCATCAGATTCTTGTCATCCATTTGTTCGCTCCCCCTTAAAGTAATCCGTAAAAGTTTTTGAAAATCTGCTCATGCTTGGTTGCCATCTGTTCCACGCAGGATCTCAGCTCCGCATCCTGAATCTGATTGGCAGTCTCACGGCACTTCATTTGGAAGAATTGCTCATGCCCCAGCGCATCCTCCACGTACAAAAGTTCCTTGGGTGTCATTTGAAAAAACCTCCTCTTTTGTATGAATGTGTTCTTAGTATGAGCAAAGAACAGAAATTTATACCAAATAACGAAATAAATATCCCCCCCGTAAACGGGTTAAGTAAAAAAGCCTTCCTCCGAGAGGAAGGGGGACCGCTTGCGGTGGAAGGAGCCTGCGATATTTTAACTTTTTCTCTCGCCTCGTCGCAACTGCTTGATTGACATTTCGCACTCTCCCTCAGTCAG
>JAZSIF010000063.1:0-7216 GCA_045533675.1 Eubacteriales bacterium
AGATCCTTGAGCATTGCTTCAAGCTCTTCGCAAGATTTGTTTCTGAGTTCTGTTGCCTTCACAGCTTATCCCTCCACTTCTTTATTGAGCTGCTCTCTTGTAGCGAAGCGGCACTTGATAGGAAGCTTGTGCATTGCAAGACGCATAGCCTCGCGTGCTACTTCCTCAGCTACACCGTTCATCTCAAAGAGGACTCTGCCCGGTTTTACTACTGCTACCCAATACTCAGGTGAACCCTTACCGGAACCCATTCGAGTTTCTGCAGGCTTTTCAGTGATAGGCTTGTCGGGGAATATTTTTATCCAGACCTTACCGCCACGCTTGATGTATCTCGTCATTGCGATACGCGCTGCTTCTATCTGGTTGCTGGTTATCCATGCAGGCTCAAGTGCTACAAGACCGTAAGAACCGTTTGTAACCTTATTGCCGCTTGTTGCTTTTCCTTTAAGTCTGCCGCGCTGAACACGACGGTACTTAACTCTCTTAGGCATTAACATTACTTGCGACCTCCTTCTCTGGGAGCTCTCTCGCCTCTTGCGCCCTCGGGACGACGTCCGCGTCTCTCGCCGTTTCTGTTGTCACGACGATCTCCGCGTCTGTTGTCTCTGGGAGCGTTAGCGGCAGGTCTGTTGACCTCGTTCAGAACCTCACCCTTGTAGATCCAAACCTTAACGCCGATCTTACCGTAGGTGGTGTTTGCTTCCCAGAAGCCGTACTCAATGTCGGCTCTGAGCGTCTGCAGCGGGATGGTACCCTCATGATAGTGCTCGGTTCTTGCGATTTCCGCACCGCCAAGACGTCCGCCGCAGGAAATCTTGATTCCCTTTGCGCCAAGTCTCATGGTGTTACGGATCGCCATCTTCATTGCGCGGCGGAAAGCAACACGTCTCTCCAGCTGTCCGGCAATGTTCTCCGCAACCAGCTGTGCGTTCAGGTCGGGCTGTCTGATCTCAACAACGTTGAGAGCAACAGGCATACCAACCATCTTCTGCAGCTCGTTCTTGTACTTTTCGATCTCTACGCCGCCGCGGCCGATAACCATACCGGGCTTTGCGCAGTGAATGAATACACGGACTCTCTGGCTGTCGCGCTCGATCTCGATCTTGGGCACGCCTACAGCCTGGAGCTCCTTCTTCAGATACTTTCTGATGTTGTAGTCGGATACAAGAGTATCTCCGAATTTCTTATCGGAGGTGAACCATCTTGAATCCCAGTTCTTAATTACGCCCACGCGAAGACCGTGGGGATTTACCTTCTGACCCATTCGTTCTTACCTCCTTTTTCAGTCTCTTTCCTTAACTACGATGGTTACATGGGATGTTCTCTTCAGAATTCTGTCTGCGCTTCCCTTTGCACGGGGCATGATTCTCTTGAGAGTCGGGCCGGGGCATACGAAGCACTCGGAGACATACAGTCTGGTCTCATCCATTTCAAAATTGTTTACCGCGTTTGCAATTGCACTTCCCAGCAGCTTAACAAGGTATTCCGAAGCGCTCTTATTGGTGGTCTTCAGAATCGCCATTGCGGTTCCGGCATCCTTGCCTCTGATAAGGTCCAGAACGATCTTTACCTTGCGAGGGGAAATTCTTGCGTATTTAAGCGTTGCTTTTGCTTCCATTTTCAATCTTTCCTCCTGCATTATTTACCGTTGTTGGACGTCTTGGAACCGGCATGTCCCTTGAAGGTTCTTGTCAGCGCAAACTCGCCGAGCTTGTGTCCAACCATGTCCTCGGTTACGTATACCGGAATGTGCTTTCTTCCGTCGTGAACCGCGATGGTGTGTCCGACAAACTCAGGGAATATGGTAGACGCACGAGACCAAGTCTTGAGAACTTTCTTTTCGTTCTTCTCATTCATGGCACAGATGCGCGCATAAAGCTTTTCTTCTACATAAGGTGCTTTCTTAAGGCTTCTGCTCATTTTATATTCCCTCCTTACTTAGCGTTTCTGCGTTTTACGATGAACTTGTCTGTTCTAGCCTTCTTGTTTCTGGTCTTATAGCCCAGAGCAGGCTTACCCCAAGGAGTAACGGGGGAGGGTCTACCGATAGGAGACTTACCTTCACCACCACCGTGAGGGTGATCACAGGGGTTCATTACGGAACCGCGGACGGTCGGGCGGATGCCCAGATGTCTGGTCTTACCGGCTTTACCGATCTTGACGGTGTCATGCTCGATGTTGCCAACCTGACCAATGGTTGCCTTGCAGTCAAGGCGAACGATTCTGACTTCACCGGAGGGCAGTCTTACCTGTGCCACGCCGTTCTCCTTGGAGATCAGCTGTGCGGCAACGCCTGCCGAGCGGACGAGCTGCGCGCCCTTGCCGGGGTAGAGCTCAATGTTGTGAATGAAGGTACCAACGGGAATATTCTCGATGGGAAGGGTATTGCCGGGCTTGATGTCGGCATCGGCGCCGGTGTAAACCTTATCGCCATCCTTCAGACCAACAGGAGCGATAATGTAGCTCTTGTCGCCTGCCTCATTCTGCAGAAGTGCGATATACGCGCTTCTGTTGGGGTCGTACTCGATACCGATTACAGTTGCGGGAGCAGTGTTCTGTCTCTTGAAATCGATAATTCTGTACTTGATCTTGTTTCCGCCGCCTCTGTGGCGAACGGTGATTCTGCCGTAGCTGTTACGTCCGGCAAACTTCTTCTTAACAACAGTCAGACTCTTTTCGGGGGTGAACTTAGTCAGCTCCTCAAAGGTGGGAACCGTCATCTGTCTTCTGGACGGTGTAGTAGGCTTAAACTTCTTCGTAGGCATTCTTCTTTACCTCCTACCATCAGTTAAGGCCGTCGAAGAACTCGATGGTCTTGGAGTCAGCGGTCAGAGTAACCACTGCCTTCTTCCACTCGGAGGTGGATCCGAAGTGTACGCCGAGTCTCTTGGGCTTTTTCTTCATGTTGATCGTGTTTACCTTCGCTACCTTTACACCGAACATAACCTCAACCGCCTTCGCGATCTCGGGCTTGGTGGCATCGGAGCGCACCTCGAAGGTATACCGCTTTGCGGAGAGAGCATCCATGCTCGCTTCGGTGATCACGGGCTTAATGATGATATCCTGTACCATTTTCATTACGCATATACCTCCTGGAGTTTTTCAACAGCTGCGCGGGTCATAACGACCTTCTCAGCCTTCAGCACTTCATACACGTTGATGGTGCTGTACAGAGTGGTCTCAACACCGGGGATGTTGCGGCAAGAGCCGATGACAAATGCGTCAACAGCGGGAAGAACTACCAGGGCGCTCTGGGGAACCACAGCGGTTCTGGTCTTTCTCTCTCTGACAACCTCACCCTCGTTGACGGTAGTTACCTTGTAGTTCTTGGTAACTTCCTTCTCGCATCCGAGAGCCTTGAACATCTTCACCATCTCAGCGGTCTTGTATGCTTCCATCTTGATCTCATCTACAACGATGAGCTCGCCGGCAGCAACCTTAGCGGACAGTGCGCTGAAGAGAGCGATTCTCTTCGTCTTCTTGTTCATACCGGTACGGTAATCTCTGGGCTTCGGGCCAAGAGCGATACCGCCGTGAGTCCACTGGGGAGAACGGGTAGAGCCCTGACGAGCGCGTCCGGTTCCCTTCTGTCTCCAGGGCTTCTTACCGCCGCCGGAAACCTCGGAACGGGTCAGCGTAGACTGGGTTCCCTGTCTCTGGTTCATCAGATATGCTCTGACAGCGGCGTGGAGGACAGCTTCGTTTACTTCTCTTGCGAAGATTGCATCAGCCAGCATCATCTCGCCGACTGCCTTGCCGGTCATATCAACAACTTTAATATTAGGCATGATTCATTTCCTCCTTCCGCTTATGCTTTAACCGAGTCGCGGATGAATACGATGCCATCCTTCGCGCCGGGAACGGCGCCCTTGATAGCGATCAGATTCTTTTCGGAATCGATTTTCACAACTTTAAGATTGAGTACCGTAACCTGCTCATTACCGTACTGACCTGCCATCTTCTTGTTCTTGAAGATTCTCGCGGGGTCAATAACGCCCATGGAGCCGGGCTGACGGTGGATAGGACCTGTACCGTGAGTCATACGGAGGTGGTGGTGATTCCATCTCTTGATAACACCCGAATAACCGTGACCCTTTGTCATACCTGTTACGTCGACCTTGTCGCCTGCGGCGAAGGTATCGGCTGTAATGACGTCGCCCACGTTCAGAGCAGAGATGTCGTCAAGACGGAATTCCTTGAGGTGCTTTCTGAAAGCAACTCCCGCCTTCTCGAAATGGCCCTTCTCGGCCTTGGTCAGATGCTTCTCCTTGGCATCGGAGAAACCGAGCTGAACAGCGTTGTAGCCGTCGCTCTCAACGGTCTTCTTCTGTGCGACCACACAGGGACCAGCCTGGATTACCGTTACCGGAATTACGTTTCCGATCTCGTCGAAAATCTGGGTCATGCCGATTTTCTTTCCGATAATACCCTTTTTCATTTGTTTTTTCCTCCTGTAAATTATTGGTTGACATCCGCATGTCGATGCCAACATGATTTACAAAGTTGCCGAGCTGCAATCGCTTGCATCGACTGTTATCTTTGTTTTGCCGAAGATCTTGGTGCTTGATTTAAATTTTTACCTCGATCTCAACGCCGGCGGGGAGCTCGATGCTCATGAGAGCGTCAACAACCTTCTGGGACGGCTTCACAATGTCGATCAGTCTCTTGTGCGTACGCATCTCGAACTGCTCGCGGCTATCCTTGTACTTGTGAACCGCACGAAGGATCGTAACGATCTCCTTTTCCGTGGGGAGCGGAATGGGACCCGAAACGGTTGCGCCGTTTCTCTTAGCAACTTCCACGATCTTCTCTGCAGCCGCATCGATAAGGGTGTGGTCGTAGCTCTTCAGTCTCACTCTGATTTTTTCCTTGACTGCCACCTGTCTTTTCCTCCTTTTTAAGATTTGCCTGTCCGCATGAGCGCTATGGGTCGTACGTCCTGCGAACCGCATTTCAGGGGCGCAACACTCAACACTGTGCCGTGCGTTTTCTTTTTGCCCATTTAAAAATCCGAACGTCACCTGCACATCAGCACCTGTACAAACGAGATTCGGGTCATGAACAAATCCTGCGCACACACCTGCAAAGGATTGCTTTTCGCCCGGTTAAAACGGACATACTCCGCGAAAATTCCCCGATGGTTTGTCAAATTCCATCGGCAACCTCTCGCTTCATCGCATATCAAGCCTTATGATTATATCATATCTCCCTAAAAATTTCAATAGATATTCTGTGGTCAAAACATAGAATTTTGAGGTTTTTTTCGCAATTTATATGTTTATTTTAAACAAATTTTGAAAAAGTTACTAAAACACCATATAATTTTATGGTTAAAAACAACGATTTCAGGCAATTTGGTTCAAAAAAATATTCTTTAACCGCAAAAAAACTCTTCCTTTTATTATAATATAGAGCTATATCCAAAACGAAGCCGCTTTTTCTCGGTTGTAGACCAGAAAAAGCGGCAAAAACTCCTTATCCTTTCTTTTTCACACGAACAAGAAGTGTCAGAAGAGCCTTGGGTCGGAACGGGATGAGAGGATCCAAATAATTTCTCTTTCCGTTCAACGTGTTATTGGTAGCAACCAGCACCAAGGAACCAAGCACGCCTCCTAAAAAGCCCCACGCGCCAAAAAAAGCCGTCAGGGCAAGTATGCCAATGCGCAGAAACTTTATGGCGTAGCCAAGCTCATAGCTTCTTTGCGTAAAATTCGCAATAGCAACAAATGCCATATAAAGGATGACCTCGGGAATTAACCAACCGATATCCACGGCAAAATCCCCGAGGATCAGACCGCCCACCACCGACAAGGAGTTATTTAGCATATTCGGTGTATTGAGGGAAGCCAAACGGAGCGCATCGATAATAAACTCCACCAGAAGAAGCTGTACAAATATAGGAAGCTTTCCTGTATCTTCGGGCAAAGCAAATGTCAGCCAATCGGGCACGTAAGCAGGATATTGCGTCATCAAATACCAAAGCGGCGTTAAGATCCAGGTCAGAAAGAACACCGTGTATCGAACCCAACGGATATAGGTCCCCGTCAATGGAGGGAAATAAAAATCATTGGTCTCCTGCATAAAATCAAAGATCGTGGAGGGAAGAACCATGACCTGGGGACTGTTGTCCACAATGATCAAAACACTTCCCTCCAACAGCTGCGCCGCGGCCGCGTCAGGGCGCTCGGAGGTGCGGATCTTTGGAAAAGGATTATACCACCTTCCGGGGATCAGACATTCGGCAAGGGAACGGTATCCCATCGCCAAGGCATCCGTCTTTACCGCGGACAATCTCTTTTTCAGCCATTCTACGTATCTCAGATCGGCTCGGTCCGACATATAGGAAACAACCACATCGGTACGGGAATCCTCTCCGATGCTCAGATACTGCATCCTCAGCTTTGGATTTCGGATTCTCCTTCGAATCAAAGCCGTATTAAAGATCAGCGTCTCCACAAAGCCGTCCCTCGCCCCCCGCATAACACGATCCCCTTCAGGCTCAGCTGTTTCTCTCGCGGGATAGGTTCGGGAATCGATCAGAATCCCCTGTCCGCCCATCCCCTCACCAATCAAAAGGCTGGTGCCCGAAAGAACCGATGTGATCATCAAGTCCAAATCATCTACCACATCGGTCTCCACGTAAGGAACCGCTGTCTGCATAAACTCCCGCGCCTCCCTTGGCATTTTTTTCAAGGAGGCGAGACTCATCATCAGCTTCTGCATGACGGTGTCCTTCACAAACCCGTCCACAAAATATATGGTAACCTCTCCGTCCTCGAGCGTCAGTGTTTTTTTCAGCACATCAAAATTCTCATCCACAAAAAGCTCTTGGTCCAATCGCTCTACATTTTCCCGATAATTTTCTCCCAGTGTCCTCATAAGATTCCTCCTTTGGAACAATTTCTCTGTCTTAGTATGCTCCATCCGAGGAAAAATTAACCGCTCAATTTTTCAGCACAATAAATATCCCCCCGTAATGGGGGGGATTTCAGTTTCGGGCATAGTCCTACCCGATACCGGCTGCGCACAAGCGCGCTTGAGATTGGACTGCCAGCCATGCAACTGTTACTTGCTACCCGTAAACGGGTTAAGTAAAAAAGCCTTCCTCCGAGAGGAAGGGGGACCGCTTGCGGTGGAAGGAGCCTGCGATATTTTAACTTTTTCTCTCGCCTCGTCGCAACTGCTTGATTGACATTTCGCACTCTCCCTCAGTCAG
>JAZSIF010000039.1:0-11300 GCA_045533675.1 Eubacteriales bacterium
AGTTGTGACGACCTATTTTTCAATATGCAATATTCTAAAATAAGAATAAGCCTCTGAGAAATCTCTCGACTTCTCAGAGGCTAATTTTACGTTCAGCGAACTACCGAAGAATGACTATAGATATAGAACTCCTCTTGGCTCGGCATCCACTTCTTTTCCTTGGGTGGGAATGTCGCATCAAAGGCTTCGACAGCGGCAGTGTCCTCACAGCAGTCGGCGGCGGTGGAGGGAATATACATCCATTTTCTGCCGTCACCCGCGTTCGGCACAAGCTCGGCGACGAGCAAAGCGGTAGGGAAGTTGCCGTCCACGACAAAGCTGACGTTCTTCTTTTTGCAACTCACGAAACCACGGCTGACATAGTTGCCCGGATTGCCGAAATTGATGTTCACATCGTAGCCCATCTTGCGTGCCACCTCAAAGGAATGCTCGATCAAGAGCTTGCCGAGCTTTTGCCTTTGATATTCGGGAGCAACGCAAAGCGGTCCGAAAGAAAGTATCTCCTTGCGCTCACCGTTCTCGTCCTCAAGCCAAGCCTTCGTGTACATAATGCTGCCAACGATCTGAGCCGGCTCTGCCAGACTCGTGCTGTCAAGCTCAAGCACAAACGCAAGCTCGGGAATAAAGTCGGGATGAGAGCGCATCATGTGGACGAAATAATGTTCGTCCGCGCCCGGTTTATAGACGTTCCAAAACGCCTCACGTGTGAGTTTTTCTACTGCTCTGTAGTTTTTTTCTGTTTCTAAACGTATCGTCAAATTGTTCATTTTTTAATTCTTTCATATCTGTTGACGCTCAGGCACGAGAGGAATGCCGAGAATGTATTTGCAAACCTCTCGTTTACAATACAATCTCCAAAAGGTTGGTGTTTTTCAAACAGCACACTCCGATAAAAATATTCAAGCCGAGGCTTGTAGATACATTATACCACAAAAATGTGAAAATTTCAATACGGATCTCGCGTGTTCACACAATGCGGTTGAAAAAGGCCGAAAATTATGGTATAATAAGGTATTGAAATTTAGGAGGTAATTATGCTTACCTACACATACATATCAAAAGGAAAATTCGGCTTGGTGGAGAAGCCAAAGCCTACGATACAACACGAGAGGGATGCGATTGTCAAGGTCACGCTTGCGAGCATCTGCTCGAGTGATTTGCATATCAAACACGGCAGCATACGGCAAAAATCTGACCTTCAAGACCGGCGGCGTTGACGGCTGCGACTGCGAGGAAACGCTCATTCTCATTGCCGAGGGCAAGCTCGATACCGAGCCGCTAATCACGCATACCTATCCGCTCGCAAAGATCGACGAGGCGTATGAGCTGTTTGAGAATAAACGCGACGGAGTCATTAAGGTCGCGGTGGAGTGCTGAAGAAAAGACAAAAAGGAGGAACTGTATGATTATTGACAATAAAATAATGCTATCGTGTTTTGATTCTGCCGACAGGGCTCGATATTATCATTGGTGTGCGGATATATCACTCGCGGGTGAAGATTATAAGGTTAATGAGATTGTGTTTTTTGCGAAAGATGAGAAAGAGCCTCTTTCTGATTACATACAAGTAAAAAAATATGACGATAGTTTTTTGCTTGTTGGAATCTACACGCAGGATGCGTCATTGATATTGGAGTGTATGGAATACATTGACACAATAAAAAATTCATTTAATGAAATTGAGTTAAGAACACCTTTTCCTTCTGTTTTGGAACAGGGGAGCGTAACAACGCGATTTGTTTTTGAAACACCCCAATATCCGGCAAATCCTGTGTATTACATCAATTCTTTCGATGAACTGTCAAATTTGATTTGCGATGATAGAATTTCCGTTACTCTTATAAAGGATGAAGATAAGATTGAGGTTGCTCGAAAAGTGGAGAAGGGTCTGCTTGATCTGGAATCATGGGGAGATGGAAGTTTTCGACCATGCACAAATTTCAAGGATGTAAAATTCTATATAATGCGTGTTGACGGAGAGATTGTGGGGTACCTGCGTGCCGAATGCGGATACATGAATATATATGACATAGGTTGGCTTTACATTGAACCCCAATATAGGGGAAAGGGATATGCTTCTCTTTTGGTGATGTATTTTTCAAAGGACATGTTCATGAATGATTTAATACCGCATTACGGGTATGCTATCTCAATAGCATCTGCTCGTGTCGCTGAAAAGTGCGGATATCAATGTGATAAAACAAGCTTGCTTTGCAAGACGTTAAAATGTAGTTCATAGGTGTAATTGGGGAGCTATTATGCTAAGCCCAAAAAACTCTGCAAGTGGTCAAACTTTCGTCATAAAACTGATATGCAGTAAACAAAGAAAAAGGTCGATGGAAAAATAAAGATAATTTAATAGAATCTATTGACAGTAACGCTAATAACTGATATATTATCGTTAGTAACCGTTAGTAACGGAATAGGAGGTGAATATGTTGGAAGATAAGAATACAGAGTTTAAAAGGGAATATGTTGAGGATATAAAAAAGACGCTTGTTGCTTTCGCAAATACCGATGGCGGAAATCTTTATATCGGAATTGACGATGACGGCAATGCTGTTGAGGTCAATAATATTGACGGTGTTATGCTACAGGTGTCAAACGTGATCCGAGATGCGATTAAGCCGGATCTTGCAATGTTTTGTGATATTACTGTAGAAACCGTTCAAGATAAGAAGGTTGTAAAAATCACCGTTAATCGCGGTACTGCTCGTCCTTACTATTTGTCAGCTAAAGGCATTCGTCCGGAAGGTGTATATGTGAGACAGGGGGCATCATCCGTTCCTGCCTCCGAGAGTGCGATTCTTTCAATGATACGTGAGACTGCCGGCGATAGCTATGAGGAGGCGCGCTCGCTTATTCAGGAATTAACCTTCAATGAAGCAAATTTTGTTTTTGAAAATAAGCAAATTCCTTTTGGTGAAGCACAGAAGAGAAGCCTTGGTTTAATTGGCGAGGACGGAACGTATACAAATCTAGCGTTGTTGCTTTCCGAACAGTGCACCCATACTGTAAAAATTGCAGTTTTTGAAGGCGAACAAAAGACAGTATTTAAAGATCGACGCGAATTTAGCGGTTCGTTGTTAAGGCAGCTAAATGATGCGTATCAGTTTATAGATCAATTCAATCACACGCATGCACATACGGAAGGTCTGTACCGCGTTGATAAAAGAGCATATCCTACGGAAGCAATCAGAGAGGCACTGTTGAATGCGATCGTACACAGAGAATATAGCTTTTCCGAAAGCACACTGATCAGCATTTTTGATAACAGAATAGAATTTGTTTCTATAGGTGGACTTGCACGCGGTATTTCACAAAGTGATATATTGCTCGGCATCTCAATTGCTCGAAATAAAAAGCTCGCAGATGTGTTCTATCGTTTGCATTTGATTGAGGCTTACGGTACAGGCATGCCCAAAATCATGGAGTCTTATAAAGAATACGGAATTGTGCCACATATAGAAATATCGGACAATGCATTTAAAATTGCGTTACCTAATACAAATGCGACTGTTAAAGAAACAAAAGTTGAGTTGACCGAAAACGAGCAAGGCGTGCTATCTGTACTGAAAGAAGGAATTAAGTCGCGTCCTGAAATTCAAAAGGCGCTTGGCTTTTCACAAACAACCGCAATAGTTACGATTGCAGCATTACTTGATAAAGGCTTGATTGTAAAAGTAGGAAATGGGAACAAGACAAAATACAAAATAGTATGAGGCTGTGAAATGTACGAGAAGCTATATCGTGAGCTTTTGCTACGTTACAATGAATTAGAGCGTGATAACAAAAGGCTTTCGGAAGAAAACTTGCAGTTGCGGCGGCAGCTTGGCTTTGCAGAGGCACCTCAAGAGAATATCGAGATACCCATAATCCATGCTGCCTCTGTCAATAAATACAGCTCTTCAAAGGAAAAGATCGAGTTGTTCCGTTCACTGTTTCGCGGCAGGGAGGATGTGTTTGCAAAACGGTGGCAAAGTACGACGAGCGGAAAAAGCGGCTATCAGCCTGTATGTAAAAACGAATGGGCAGATGGCTTGTGCGACAAAAGGAAGTACAAGTGCGCCAATTGTCCCAATCGGGTGTTAAAATCCTTAACTGATAAGGACGGAGAGCTTGGTAAACTCGTCAGCGAATCCGATAGCAAGCCGTGGGAAGCGAAGAAGAAAACTAAAATTACGCATAGTGATTTTCCCATTGCCGAGGGCGAACCGTAGAAACTGGAGCACAACGACATTCAGTGGATCACGCCGAGTGAAATCCTTAACTATGAGTTTTGCCCGGCGGATGTAGAAATACTAAAAAACATAATGAAAAGAGCGAGGCAAGGAAGGGTTAAATGAGTATTGAAGTAACTAAACCTTTGATATATGAACAAGCGAATCAAATAATAAAAGGGCTGTATGGACCTAATGCGAAGTTTCGTGACGGTCAGTATGAAGCTATCGAAGCAACAATGACTCGAAAAAGAGTTCTTGTAGTTCAGCGTACGGGTTGGGGAAAAAGTCTCGTTTATTTTGTTTGTACTAAGTTGATGCGCAAAGAGAATAAGGGAGTTACTATGGTGGTTAGCCCTCTCCTTGTGCTAATGGAGAACCAAATTGAAGCGGCCACAAAAATGGGGTTGCGATGCGATGTTTTAAATAGCACCGTTAAAGATAGACGATCGGAGATTTTGGATTCTCTAGGAAACGATGAACTTGATCTTATTCTTGTAACACCAGAGACGCTCTTTAGTGATGAGGTTCAAAAAAGGCTGAAAAATATTAAAATAGGGCTTTTTGTTATTGATGAAGCGCACTGCATATCTGACTGGGGGCACGATTTTAGACTTGAGTATGGTAATTTGAAAAGTGTTATTTCTTCACTGCCTACTACAGTGCCGATATTAGCTACAACAGCTACAGCTAACGATAGGGTAGTAAGTGATCTTGAAAAACAACTGGGAAACAATGTATTTGTTTCAAGAGGACCTCTTACAAGAGAATCTCTGTCCATACAGATTCTTGAGATGCCCGATAGAATTACGAGATATGCTTGGATACTTGAAAATATAAATAAGCTTCCCGGCAGTGGTATTATATATTGTTTAACACAGAGAGATTGCGATTATTTAAGTGATTTTTTGAAGAAGAACGGAATAAATGCAGAGGCATATTATTCAAGAGATGGTGAAGATGGAGCACTCTTAAACAAAGACATTGAGGAAAAATTCAGAAGAAACGAAATAAACGCTATTGTTGCAACAATAAAACTTGGTATGGGGTATGACAAGGGGGATATTGCCTTTGTAATACATTATCAAATGCCCTCTAATATAGTTTCTTATTACCAGCAGATTGGACGTGCCGGAAGAAATATTGACAGGGCATATACGTTTTTGATGTTTGGCAAAGAGGATGAGGATATATTGAACTATTTCATAAATACGGCATTTCCCAGTGAAAGGGAAGCCGCAGATATCATGGAATACATTTCGAATAATGATGGGGTGAAACTGTATCAAATCAATTCTGCCTTGAACATAAAAAAAGCTCGTTTGGATAAGGCAATTTCTTTTTTGATGCATGATGGGTTTATAAGAAAGGAAAAGCAGATGTATTATGCCACCCCGAAACCGTTCGTTTACGATAAAGAACATTATGATGCTGTTACTGCTACAAGAGTTAGAGAAATGGAGCAAATGAAGAAACTTGCAACAACTACTACTTGCTACAGTAAATTTGTTGTTGAATGCCTTGACGATCATAGTGCTTATGAGTGTGGACACTGTTCGAATTGTTTGGGACAAGATATCCTTCCTTCCTCGCCTTTGGCGGAATCGGTCCATATTGCTGAAACATACATAAACGGCTTGGTCCTTGATATTGAGCCTAGAAAGATGTGGGTATATTCTGAATATACCGGTAATAAAAAAATTCCTGTTCCTAATAAGCCCGGACTGTGTTTAGCCAAATATGGTGATCCCGGTTATGGAGAGCTTGTAAAGCGAGATAAGTATGGTCCTAAAAAACGTTTTTGCGATGAGCTTGTAGGAAAAAGTGCAAAGGTGTTGAGACCTCTTGTGAATGAAAAAGAAATCAAATACATAACGTGTGTGCCATCACTGCGTAGCGATATTGTTATTGATTTTTCAAAACGGCTTGCAGAATCTCTTGGGCTGACATTTGTTGAGCTTTTGAAAAAAAGTAACACACGTCAACAAAAGGAAATGCAAAACAGTTCTTATCAATGTGGTAATGCGATGCATTCCTTTAGCTTGTTGGATGGAGTGGAAGTTCCTGACAGGGTGCTACTTGTTGATGATGTTGTGGACTCAAGGTGGACACTGACAGCTTGCGGCTATTATTTGAGTCAAGGCGGATGTGGAGAGATTTACCCATTTGCATTGGCAGACAGCAGTCAAAAGGAGGATTAAATATGAACTCAAATTCAAATGCAATTTTCACTCTGTGCAGTCATTTGTGTGTGGGAGATAACGTTGTTCCTTTGGAACCCAAAGAGTGGGGCGACCTTGCAAAAAAATTAATGGAAGCGGGACTTCAGCCGGAAAGTATATTTGATCTTTCAAAAGCAGAGCTTAAAGAAAAATTATTCGTTTCTGAAGAATATGCGGACAGAATATTTAGGTTGATTGATAGAAATGCAAGTCTTTCATTTGAATTAAGCCAACTTCAGAACATAGGAATTTCAGCCATAACAAGAGCGGATAAGGAGTATCCATCAAAACTAAAGAAAGTACTTGGTAACAATTGTCCTCCTATTTTTTATGTTGCGGGAGACATTTCATTATTGGACTATAAGTATATCGGTTATGTGGGTTCGAGAACCGTCTCTGAGGATGATATTACCTTTACCAAAGAAACCGTTTCTAAAACGATTAATTCCGGATTTGGAGTGGTATCAGGAGGAGCAAAAGGGATAGATACAGTTTCTGAAGAACAAGCACTTGAAATGGGAGCACCTATTATAGAATATCTTTCGGATTCAATGCTTAAGAAAATAAAAAAGAGTTCCATTGTAAGGGCGCTCGCAAATAGGAAAATGCTTCTACTTTCTGTGGTAAAACCTGATGCCGGCTTTAACGTTGGTATTGCAATGATGCGAAATCGATATATATATGCACAATCCTCGGGAACTGTTGTTGTCAGATCGGAATATAACAAAGGTGGAACTTGGGCTGGCGCTGTTGAAAATCTTAAGTATGGTTGGTGTAAAGAACTGTGTTGGGATAAAAAGACGTATCAGGGAAATAAGGCGTTGATAGAGAGGGGCGCTATTCCGATTGGAAACGAATGGAATGGTGATATTGAAAGTTTGGAATCTTCAAGTTTGAATGCGGGAGGAGAACAACTATCGTTGTTTGATTGATTATATGAAAAATACTTCCTATGAAGTGCACCAACGTTGGGACGACACCGATGCCTATCGAGAGCACGAGCAAAAGACAAAGAATTACACAAAAGAGAAGTGGGTTGAGGCAAACAACGGCTTAATGGCGATCTTTGCAGAGTTTGCCGCGTGCAAGGAGAGCGGTGCGAGTGCTGATTCTGCCGAGGTGCAGGCGCTTGTGGCAAAGCTTCAGGCACACATCACGGAGAACTACTATACCTGCACAGACGAGATTCTTGCAGGGCTTGGGCAAATGTATGTTGCCGACGAGCGATTCAAGAAGAACATCGACAAGTACGGCGAGGGAACTGCGGAGTTCGCAGCTGATGCAATTGCCGTTTACACGAAGTAAATATGAACCAATACCTAAAAAATCTGAACAAGATCGAGTTCGTCGTGACCTACGCCTGCACGGGGCGGTGCAAGCACTGTTCTGAGGGAGATCACACGTCCTGCGGTGAGCGGATCGATCCCCAAATTGCCGCAGATGCGGTGCGAAAGATTGCGGCTAAGTACGACATCAAAACCGTGATGACATTCGGCGGTGAGCCTCTTTTGCACACGGACGCGGTCTATGCGATCATGACGGCAGCCAAAGAACTGAATATTCCCAAACGCCAGATCATCACCAACGGCTATTTTTCAAAGAATGCCGATAGAATCCGTGAGGTAGCGGAGCGGCTTGCCGCGTGCGGCGTGAACGATCTGCTTTTATCGGTGGATGCGTTCCATCAGGAAACGATACCGCTTGATGTGGTGAAGAGGTTTGCCTCGGAAGCAAAGGCGTGCGGCATCCCGATTCGCCTACAGCCTGCGTGGCTGGTGAGCGCGACGAATGACAATCCGTACAACAGAAAAACGAGAGAGATTTTCGACAGTTTCGCGGATATGGATATTACCGCAAACGAGGGAAACATCGTTTTCCCCGAAGGAAACGCGCTGAAATATCTTGCGGAGTATTTCACAGACGAGCTTCCCGAAAATCCATACGTGGAGGATCCGTGCGACGTGCGGTGCGTGTCGTTCTCACCGAATGGTGATGTTCTCGGTGGGAATGTATATAGAAAAGATATTATGGAAATTTTAGAAGATTACAATCCGCAAGGAGAGCGATTCTATGGATAAAGATAAATACTTCTCGGATTATGATGCATTTACAGAAAACGAAATGCTCGAAATCACTGCACAGGGTATTACGCTGAAAAACGGTATGGTTATTGATTTTGTCGAGTGTACCGAGGTTTGGGCAAGGGAGAATTCGGTGGAAGAGTCAAAATGTGTTGGCGAAAGAGATGCTACGGATTACAGCTTTACGTTTTATACTTTACCCAAGCCCATAATGATTAAGTTTATTCCAAAGGGAAAGCTGATAGAGTTTTTCACGAGGGATGCTACATACCGGCGCTTTCGAGCGCTTCAAAAAAAGATTATTGAATTTGGATACAGAACTTATGATATGAGTTGATATATTGGAGAAACAATGACCAACCAAGAAATCTTAAAAATCGCGATGGCGCAATCCGCTATTGACCTTTGCGCAGCGCCTGCGGATTTTGAAAAGAGCGAGAATGTGGTCGTCACGTCGCGTGAAAACGATGGCGCAAGACGGTATTTGAAGCTCCCGTTTTCCTGTCAGCTGGTGTCGTATGGCAACAACGTGGTGGCGTCGGTGTCGCCCGAATTCCGTGAGATCGCCGAAAATTACATCAACAAATATCCAGTGGAGCATCTGTTTGAAACGCCGCATTTGCACGTTTTGAACGAGGCACTGATGGCAAAAGGACAGAAGATCTGCTTTATGGCGGAGTATTTTTTGCCAGATGTGGACGCACTTCGTCAAAGGACCGTCGAGGACGCCGTTCCCTACAAAATGAAATTGTTGACACAGACCGACTTTTCCGACCTATACCTGCCCGAATGGTCGAACGCGCTCTGCGAGCAACGAAAGCATCTTGACGTGCTCGGCGTGGGCGCATACGATAACGGGCGGCTCGTCGGCCTTGCAGGTTGCAGTGCCGATTGCGATACCATGTGGCAGATCGGCATTGACGTACTTCCCGAATATCGCAGGCAGAGAATTGCCTCGGCACTCACAAGCCGTCTTGCCATTGAGATATTGAATCACGGAAAAGTGCCGTTTTATTGTGCCGCTTGGTGCAACATAAAGTCCGTCCGCAACGCCATCAAAAGCGGATTCCGTCCTGCGTGGGTGGAAATGACGGCGAAGCCCTGCGAGACGGTGGACGGGATGAATCAATAAGAATTTGACGGAGGTTGCCGATGCGAACAAAGCAAGTTGTGGTCGTACCTTATGACGCAGCATGGAAATATGCTTTTGAAGAAATCAAGACCGAGATTGAAGATCAAATCGGTGATTTGATGCTCGGTATCGAGCACGTTGGCAGCACCTCGGTCAAGGGGATGTCTGCCAAGCCTTGTATTGACATCGATGTTGTCATCCGCGATTATTCGGTGTTTGATGCTGTTGTTCAAAAGCTCGATGCCATCGGATACATCCACGAGGGTGACCTCGGCATCAAGGACAGAGAAGCGTTCAAATACGCGGACAAGCCACATTTGATGACACACCATCTGTACGTGTGCCCACGGGATTCCGAAGAACTGCACCGCCATATTGCATTCAGAGACTTTCTGCGCAAAAATCCCGAGGCGGTCAAAAAGTACAGTCGGGTAAAGGAAACGGCGGCACAGCTCTTTCCCGACAGCATAGATCAGTATATCGAATATAAATCGCCGTGCATTGAAGAACTGTATAAAGAATGCGGTTTGAAATAAACAGATTCCAATGACCGAACAGTTTGGAAAATAAGTATTTGACGAGGTGAGGAAATGCTTGAATTGTATGAACCTCATATCGAGGACTTGTGGTTTAAGGAAAAAATGATGGATGATGAGCACACGATGGCTTACAACCACGCCTATGGAGGTACAATCCCGTTTCCAAAAGAAAAATGGACAAATTGGCATCAACGATGGATTACAGACCACAGCGGAAAGCGTTTTTACAGATACATTCAAGATAATGATGCTTTCGTTGGTGAGGTAGCATATTATTTTGACGAAGAAAGACAGATTTACATTGCTGATGTCGTTATTTACGCTCCGTATCGTGGAAAAGGATATGGTCGCAAGGCATTACAGCTTCTATGCGAAATTGCAAAAGAAAACGGCATAAAGGAACTCTATGATGATATCGCCATTGACAATTCTTCTGTTGAATTATTCCTCAAATGTGGATTTGAGGAAGTGCTGCGAAGTAACGAGTATATTTTAGTAAAAAAAGAATTGTGGAATTAACAAATCTAATTTTCAGTGCAAAACTATGAAAACAATTTACACAAGTGAGAGAAAAGCATGGCGCGAGTGGCTTGCCGAGCACTTTGAAACGGAAAGTGAGATTTGGTTCGTTTTTCCGATGAAGGAGTCGGGCGACAAGGCGCTTTCCTACAACGATGCGGTAGAAGAAGCTCTTTGCTTCGGTTGGATCGACAGCACCATTAAGCACATTGATCCCACGCACCGCGCACAGCGATTTACACCGAGAAAAAAGGGAAGTCCCTATTCGCGCCCGAACATAGAACGACTGATTTGGCTTGACGAACAAGGGCTGATTCACCCAAGCATACGGGATGGTGTGCTCCCCTTGATTCGTGTGCCGTATGTTTTCCCAACGGATATCATCGATGCCATAAAGAACGATGCCGTTGCGTTTGAAAACTACGAGAAAATGTCTGAGCCTTACAAGCGCATTCGTGTCGCTTATATCGATGCGGCAAGAAAACGCCCCGACGAGTTCAAAAAGCGACTTGAAAGCTTTATCAAAAAGACGCGCGAAGGGAAATTGATTGTTGGCTACGGTGGAATCGATAAGTATTACGGATAAG
>JAZSIF010000014.1:0-2354 GCA_045533675.1 Eubacteriales bacterium
CACTGTATCGGTGCTACAACGCTCAACGAGTACCGTCAGTACATTGAAAAGGATGCGGCTTTGGAGCGTAGGTTCCAGCCCGTCATGATTCCCGAGCCTACCGTTGAAGACACGATCTCGATTTTGAGAGGACTCAAGGAACGCTACGAGGTATTCCACGGTGTAAAGATCCACGACGGAGCTTTGATTGCCGCCGCAACCCTTTCCGACCGCTATATTTCCGACCGTTTTCTTCCCGACAAAGCCATTGACCTTGTAGATGAGGCGTGCGCTCTGATCAAGACCGAAATGAACTCCATGCCCTCCGAGATGGATAAGGTTGCCCGTAAAATTATGCAGCATGAGATTGAGGAAGCGGCACTGAAGAAGGAAAAGGACAAGCTTTCCGTGGAGCATCTGAAAGAGATCCAAGCCGAGCTTGCCGATTTGAGAGCGCAATTCAATGAAATGAAGTCCAAGTGGGATATCGAAAAGCAGTCGATTGAAAAACTCCAAAAGCTCCGTGAGGAGATCGAGCAAACGAACGCGGAGATCGAACGTGCGCAGAGCAGCTACGACCTCGGCAAAGCAGCAGAGCTTCAGTACGGCAAGCTTCCTGCTTTGAAGAAACAGCTTGAAGGGGAAGAGGCGAGAGCCGCAGAAGCGACCAAGAGCACTTTCCTCCTTCGTGATAACGTCAGTGAGGAGGAGATCTGCAAGATCGTCGCGAGATGGACAGGTATTCCCGTATCCAAGATCATGGAGAGCGAGCGTGAAAAGCTTTTGGGTCTTGAGGACATCCTTCACAAGCGAGTCATCGGTCAGGATGAAGCTGTCCTCAAGGTCAGCGAAGCCATTCTTCGTTCCCGTGCAGGAATCAAGGATCCGCGCCGTCCTATTGGCTCGTTCCTCTTCTTAGGCCCTACAGGTGTCGGTAAGACTGAGCTTGCGAAAGCTCTTGCCGAAGCACTGTTTGACGACGAAAAGAGTATGGTCCGTATTGATATGAGTGAATATATGGAGAAATACTCGGTATCCAGACTCATCGGAGCGCCTCCCGGATACGTGGGTTACGATGAAGGCGGACAGCTTACCGAGGCAGTTCGCAGAAAGCCCTATGCTGTTATCCTCTTCGATGAGGTAGAAAAGGCTCACCCCGACGTATTCAACGTACTGTTGCAGGTTTTGGACGACGGACGTATCACCGACAGCCAAGGCAGAACGGTTGACTTCAAGAATACGGTCATTATCCTGACCTCGAATCTTGGTTCCGGTGCAATTCTTGATGGAATCAATGCAAACGGCGAGATCAACGAGGAAGTAAGACAGACGGTATCCGAAATGCTGAAACGCAGCTTCCGCCCTGAGTTCTTGAACAGACTTGACGAAATTGTGTTCTACAAGCCACTCACCAAGGAAAACATCAACGGCATCGTAGATCTTCTGATTGCAGACCTCAACAAGCGCTTGAATGATAAGCAATTGACGGTTGAGATCACCGACGCAGCAAAGGAACATATCATCGATTCCGCTTACGATCCGACCTACGGTGCAAGACCGCTCAAGCGTTTCATCCAATCCAAGATTGAAACACTGCTTGCACGTGAGATCATCGGCGGTGATATTGAGCCCGAAACAACCTTGAAGATTGATTGTGAGAACGCTTCTCTGGTGATAAAATAAAAGTTATGCCCTCGCTCCATTTCGGAACGAGGGCATAATGTTATTCAGCGTAAAAATAAATTGAGTGTGTACCAAGGTTGATCGGCAATGTAGGTTCTTCTGTTCCATCGTAATACTTGGTCATAGCAACAGTTGCATATCCGTTTTTCCCGTCTATGGTAATTTCGCAATCTATTCCATCAGGCGTTTTCTTTGCTACCTTGTAGCATTTAATCGAAAAATCCCTATGGGGCGTTGAGCTCCATAGGGATTTTCTGGTCGGAGTGACAGGATTCGAACCTGCGGCATCGACGTCCCAAACAAATCTGCACCGATTTTTTCCTTGATTTACAAGGCTTTTCGGGGCTCCCCCGTCCAAAAACGATGCTTTCGGGTGCTCTTGTAAGCACTGTTTCCACGTAGTCCGAAGCTGTAGATGGTCAAAGATGTGGTCAAGCCCGTTTCGGTGGGATATGGATGCTATCAGGAAATCGAGAACCCGACTCCGCATAAATTCTTTTTCTGCCGATATTATACCATACATCAGCGTAATAGTCAAGCGCCTTTTCACAACACTCACAATTTGCATCGCTGTAAGCAAAGAAAACGCATCGTTAAGAAAGTTCAAAAAAGTGTTGACAAAGTAGCCCCATAGTGATATAATAATAACGGAGAGAACCGATGACGGTTGCCTCCCAACTAAATAGTTAAAA
>JAZSIF010000054.1:0-96888 GCA_045533675.1 Eubacteriales bacterium
ATGCGGCGCAGGCTTTCCTTCCCTCCCCTTGGCGATTTTTCGTCCCGATCTGCGCATTGTCGCCTTAGACGGAACAGCAAAGCGAATCCGATATGTAGAAGAAACCGCCGCGCTGCTTGGTCTTTCAAATATAACCGCCATTGCGGGGCGAGCCGAGGAATATGGCGCAAAGCAGGAATTTCGCGAACAATTCGATATAGCAACCGCACGAGCGGTCGCGAATTTGCGAACACTTGCCGAGCTTTGTCTGCCTTTTGTAAAAATTGGCGGCTCAATGATTTCCATGAAATCCCAGCAAGCCGCAGAGGAATTGGCAGAAGCCGGAAACTGCATCTCGACGTGCGGAGGCAAGGCTGCCGCCCCCATTTCTTGCAACCTGATTGATTGCTTGGGCAACACCGAGGAAAGAAAGCTCATTATTATTGAAAAGAAAAAAGCAACTCCAAAAATTTATCCGAGACATTTCTCCAAAATATCAAAAAAACCGCTTTAATAGCGGTTTTTTCTTTTTCTTGTTAGACATCATTTCCTGAATTTCACTTTTTCTTGCGAAAATACAATTTGTAGTGCCACAATTATACAAACAGCTTTCGATAAAATATTTTTATCGCGAGTGGTATAATGAAGACGGCAAAAATGTTTCACGTGAAACACGGGAAAACAAGAAAAATCAGAAAGGAAAACGAAAAATGACCGACTTAAAGTATTTTCGACGACAAAAGCAGGAGTCACCCGAAGAAATATCGGCACAAATTGTGCAGATTAAAACCGATGACATTCGTCCCAATCGCGCGCAGCCACGCGCCGAATTTGATCAAAACGCAATTATTCGGCTTGCCGATTCCATTCGAAGATATGGGATTTTACAACCGCTGACCGTTCGACGCACCGAAGACGAGGATGACAGTTATTCATATGAATTGATTGCGGGCGAACGACGGCTGCGAGCATCCAAATTGCTGGGATACTTAACCGTTCCTTGTATTGTCATGGATGCGTCCGAACAAATTTCCGCGGAACTGGCAATCATTGAAAATCTTTTGCGAGAAGATTTAAACATGTTTGAACAGGCATATGGATTTAAAAAGCTAATTGATCGCCATAAGCTTACGCAAGACGAAGTGGCAAGACGCATGTCCATGAGTCAATCCGCGGTTGCGAACAAATTGAGGCTGTTAAAGCTTTCTTACGAGGAACAGTGTATGATTCTTGAGTTGGGCTTGTCCGAACGGCATGCGCGCGCTATGCTTCGTTTAACCTCGCCCGAGGCGAGGAAGAGCACCATACAAAAGGTTTCCGATGAAAAAATGAACGTGCAGGACACAGAACGATATGTGGAGATGTTATTAAACACCCCCGAGGATCCTGAAATTGCTATTTCGGAGCCCATGCGAATCGCGGGATTTGAATTTACAGATCCCGAAGACGAGGCAATGGAGGTTTTGCGGCACCTAAGAAGAAAAATGGAGGCCTGGCGTAGAGAAGGAAAGGATATTTCTATGAATATCGCAAACGGAGCAAAGACATTAGAAGTGGTAATTCGATTAAATAAGTAGTTGTTTCACGTGAAACAAAGAGGGAGAGATGTGATATAACACGCATTTCTCCCATTATTTTTGAAATTTGTTATAGATAACTCTTGCAAAAGGGAAAATACTATGCTATAATATAAAATGCGAAATTGATATCCAGATTGAATATTGGATAGAACATAGATTATGGAGAAAGGAAACCTTATGGGAAAGATTATTGCATTCGCGAACCAAAAAGGCGGTGTTGGAAAAACCACGTCCTGCGTCAACATTGCCGCCTCTCTCGGTTTGCTGGGACATAAAGTATTGATTGTTGACCTGGACCCTCAGGGAAACACCACCAGCGGTGTGGGAATATCAAAAAAAGGGTTGAAAGCATCCACCCGCGATCTGTTGACGGGAGAGAAGCCCGCATCGGAGATCGCCATAGACACTCCGTATCAGAATCTTTCGGTGATCCCCACCAACACCGCGTTGGCAGGAGCCGAATTCGATCTGTTTGACTTTGAAGACAGCGAATTTCGCATGAAGACTGCCTTGGCGGAAGCAAAAGACACCTATGATTACATTTTGATTGACTGCCCGCCTTCCTTGGGAATGCTGACCATTAACGCGTTTGCCGCCAGTGACGGGGTTATTGTTCCCATGCAGTGTGAGTTTTATGCGTTGGAGGGACTTTCGCAATTGATGGTGACGATTAATCGCATTAAGCGTCTTTACAATCCCGATCTGACGCTGAGCGGCATTTTGATTACCATGTACAACGGCAGACTTCTTCTGTCCATGCAGGTAATTGCCGAGCTGGAGAAGCATTACTCGGACCGTTTGTTTGAAACCAAGATATCCAGAAACGTAAAGCTGACCGAGGCTCCGGGCTTCGGAAAGCCTGCCTACTACCATGACAAGAACTCCAAAGGAGCCAAGGAGTATCTTGAGGTCGCCAAGGAATTGGCAACCAGAATATAAGAGGGCGCTATGGCAAAAAAAACCTCGGGACTTGGCAGAAGCCTTGGCGAGCTGCTGGAGGATAATACGCCTCAAATCCGAAGCGGAAAGGGAAGTGCGTCATTGCGGCAGGGCGATGAGACGATCCACATTGCCCCCTCCGCGATTGACCCAAACCCTCCCAGAGAAACCAAAAGCCTGTATGAGACCAAGCACAAGAACAGAAGCGTACGCGCAAACTTCAAAAATTTTAAGTAAAAAAGCGGGAATGGAAAATTATGGCAAGAAAAATTGAGGAAAGAGGACTTGGAAGACAGTTCTACGACATTCTGGATGATAATTCTTTAGGAAGCGGTTCCGGCAAGAGCATCCGCCTGTCCGATATTGAACCAAGACGGGATCAGCCCAGAAAGACCTTTGAAAAAGAAGCTTTGGAAGCTTTGGCGGATTCCATTGCTGAGCATGGCGTACTACAGCCTATCATTGTCAAGGAAAACAGCGATATTCCCGGACTTTACGAGATTATTGCAGGCGAGCGGCGTTGGCGCGCCGCCAAAATGGCGGGGCTTACCGAGATTCCCGCGGTTGTCTTTGATGGAGACGAGCTAAAAGCAGCTCAGGTTGCTCTAATTGAAAATATTCAAAGAGAGGACCTCAACCCCGTGGAAGAAGCCATGGGATACGGTTCATTAATCGAAAGATTCGGAATGACGCAGGAAGAGGTGGCTAAGCAGGTAGGAAAGAGCCGTTCCGCTGTTGCCAATATGCTTCGTCTTCTGGATCTGCCCGCCGAAGTGTTGGAAATGCTTCGCTCGGGAGACTTGAGCGCCGGACACGCAAGAGCTCTTCTCGGGCTTCCCACCGAGGAAAGCATGCTGGAGATCGCAGAGCGCATTTTGCAGAAAAATCTTTCGGTCCGCGAGGTAGAGGCACTGGTCAACCGTATCAAGAATCTGCAACAGATCGAACCCAAGGAAGAAACGGTATCCACTCAGGTACGAGTACACATGAAGGAGCTGGAGCACCGTGCCACCTCCACACTTGGAAGAAAGGTGAGAATCTCTCGATCTGCCAGAAAAAAGGTAGTCGAGCTGACCTACGACAACGACGAGGACCTGGAGGCACTGCTTCAGATGCTCTGCGGAAACGATATTTTTAATGAGAACGCAAACTGAAATTGGAAATAAATGGAAATTAGGAGAAAAGAATTATGTTAGACATCAAATATATCAAGGAAAAGCCCGATGAAGTAATCGAAAGACTCGCCAAGAAGGGAAAGGACGCCAAGGAAGAAATCGCTCAGATTTTGTCTCTGGATGCCGAAAGAAGAAACCTGATCGC
The DNA here is from genome assembly GCA_045533675.1 of Eubacteriales bacterium. Lineage (GTDB taxonomy): Bacteria > Bacillota > Clostridia > Oscillospirales > CAG-272 > HGM12713. The sequence goes on from JAZSIF010000054.1 coordinate 3,819, forward strand.
CGAGACCGAAGCCATCAAGGCAGAGCAGAACAAGATGAACAAGCTGATCCCCGCCTATAAGAAGGAAGGGAAGGACGTTTCCGCCATTTTCGCGCAGATGAAGGAAATGAGCGCCAAGACCAAAGAGATTGACGAGAAGCTCAAGACGGTGGAGACTCAGTTCCAGTCGGTCATGCTGGGACTTCCCAATCTGCCCGACGAGGATCTTTTGCCCGGCGGAAAGGAAAACAACGAGCCTCTGCGCTTCTTTGGCGAGCCCAAGGTATTTGATTTTGAGCCTAAGAATCACGTAGACCTTTGTACCGACCTGGGTCTTATTGACTACAAGAGAGGAACCAAGCTCTCGGGCGCGGGCTTCTGGATCTACCGCGGAATGGGCGCGCGTCTGGAATGGGCGTTGCTCAATTACTTTGTGGACACCCATATCGGAAACGGCTACGAGCTGGTGTTGGTGCCCCACATGCTGGGCTATGAGTGCGGTCTGACCGCAGGTCAGTTCCCCAAGTTTGCCGAGGACGTATACTGGCTGGAGACCGCTGAGGACGAGCGACGCCGCTTTATGCTTCCCACCGCGGAGACCGCTCTGGTTTCTCTGCACAGAGATGAAATCCTCACCGAGGCAGATCTGCCCCGCAAGTATATCAGCTACACCCCCTGCTTCCGCCGCGAGGCAGGCAGCTACCGCGCGGATGAGCGCGGAATGGTGAGAGGTCACCAGTTCAATAAGGTAGAGATGGTACAGTACACCCTACCCGAGAAGAGTGACGAAGCGTTCGAGGAGCTGGTAGCCAACGCCGAGAATCTGGTTAAGGGACTTGGATTCCATTTCCGTACCGTGAAGCTGGCGGCAGAGGACTGCTCCGCCTCCATGGCTCGGACCTACGACATTGAGATCAACATTCCCTCCATGAACGGATATAAGGAGGTTTCCTCGGTATCCAACGCTCGTGACTATCAGGCGCGCCGCGGCATGATGCGTGTCAAGAGAGCCGACGGAAAGACCGAATTTGTCCACACCCTGAACGGATCGGGGCTGGCAACCAGCCGCATTCTCCCCGCTCTCGTAGAGCAGAATCAGTTGGCGGACGGCTCGGTCGTCGTTCCCGAGGTTTTGCGTAAATATGTGGGTGTAGATATCATTAAAAAGTAAATGGGAGGAACCCATGAAGGGTAGATTCATACACGCCTTGACCGCATCGGCAGAACCGCCCTCCACCCTTGAGGGCTTCTGGGACGCCCTGTATCAAACCTACTTCGGGGAATTTCCCGAATATTCAAACATCGATCTGGGTGCGTTGGGAGCCACATCCCTTCGATTGATCATCGTCGGCATTTTCCTTGGGCTGGCGCTGGGCGGCTTTGTAGCGGTCTTTCATAAGCAGGTTCTCGGAAAATTCGTCCGACTGTTGATCGCAGAGGAATGTCTGTCGCCCGAAAGCGCAAAAACGTTGCCCGAGCTGAACTATGCGGACAAGCTCATGATCCGAAGAGCGGTTCGGAAAAGCCCCTCCCTCCGCCGTGTGATTCGATGCGTGGAGGAGGAAGCATACTGGCAGAAATATGCGGAAAAGAAGAAAAAAGTTGCCGATTTCCGCATAGACCCCGATCATCACCACTTCTATATTCCCGAGGACATGAAGTACATGGCAGACGTGAAGTTTGAAGGGAAGGGAAACACCTGGGTCGGAGCTGTCGCCTTTGCCGTCGGCATGCTCGTCTTTATGCTGGCGGTGCTCGGAGTTCTTCCGTTTCTGCTCTCTCTGCTCAACGACTTTTTGGAAATGTTCAATTCCACCGCGGCTTGATCGACACGAAAGGAGGCTTTGACGTTTCGTGGCAAACATGATGAATATACGGACCGCCGAAGCGCTCCGTCCCAAAACCATAGAACATATCGTCGGACAGGCTCACCTGTTCGGCGAGCGTGGCGTCATCCGCAAAATGCTGGCAAGCGGTCGAATCGCCAACATGATCTTTTACGGTCCTCCCGGCACGGGAAAAACCACCGCCGCCGAGATCATCGCGAAGGAATCCAACATGGTCTTTCACCGCCTGAACGCTACCACGGCATCTCTGTCGGACGTAAAGGATATCCTGTCGGGCGCCAACAGTGTGTTTGCCACAGGCGGAATCCTTCTGTATATCGATGAGATCCAGTATTTCAATAAGAAGCAACAACAGGCACTGTTGGAATATATCGAGGACGGCCGTGTCACCTTGATTGCGTCCACCACTGAAAATCCTCATTTTTATATCTATAATGCCATACTTTCCCGCTCCTCGCTCTTTGAGTTTAAGCCCGTCGCCCCAGCGGACATAATCGTCGCCCTCAAGCGCGCCCTTGACTATCTCAACGGGGAAATGGGAAAAAATAAGACCGTGGAGGACGAGGTGCTGCTCTACATCGCCCGTACCACCTCGGGAGATGTCCGCCATGCCATTGTGCTCATGGAAAACGCCTATTTCGCCTCGGAGGACAAGATTACCAGAGAAGATGTGGATAGCTTCCACGTTCCCGTGGGAAACTTTGATGAAGATACCCATTTTGACCTGTTGTCCTGCCTGCAAAAATCCATCAGAGGCTCAGACCCCGATGCCACGGCATTTTACTTAGCAAAGCTTTTGTCGGTAGGAGAGCTGATTTCCGTGTGCCGAAGATTGCAGGTCATTGCCTCGGAGGATGTGGGGCTGGCTTATCCCATGGCGGCAGTGGTCACGAGAGCCTGCTGCGAATCGGCAAAAGAGCTGGGAATGCCCGAAGCGAGAATCCCCTTGGCGCACGCCGCCATGCTCTTGGCAACCGCCCCCAAGTCCAATTCCGCATACATGGCGATCAATGAAGCCATGGCAGACGTGGAAAAGGGAAGCGGACGGAACGTTCCTACCCATTTGCAAAGTCCCCTCTTTAAAGGGTATAAATACCCCCACGACTATCCCGCCCACTACGTCAAGCAGACCTACCTGCCCGACGATCTCAAGGGGCGGCAGTATTACCGTTTTGGAGAAAACAAGACCGAGGATGCCGCCCGCCAATATGCGGAGCGTATTAAGAAATAAAAATACCGAAGGGAGGAAAAACGGAATGAAGATCAAAGCATTTCTGAAAAAAGAAAAGCAACTGATTTGCTATTTGCTTTTCGGATTGTTGACAACCGTGGTTTCCTTGCTCGCATGGTATCTGACTCTGCACTACGGCGTAGAAATCTGGTCGGATGAGAACGGCGATCCCACACCGTTTTTGGACATTCTGGGAAGCACCTCACAATGGGTATCGGGCGTGTTGGTGTCCTTCATTACCAGTAAGCTCTGGGTATTTACGGAAGCCGATAAGGGCTGGAGAGTGTCCCTCAGACAATTCACAGCGTTTATCAGCTCCCGCCTTCTCACCTATTTTTTGGAGGTCGTGATCAATTTAGGCGCCATCCAAGGATTGGAAGCGCTGAATTGTCCCTCCTTTACGGTGAACCTGTTCTCCCACGCAGTCGACGTAGACGCACGGCTTTGGGCAAAGGTGATCTCGTCGGTGATTATTGTTTTCACCAATTATTTTATCAGCAAAATTTTTGTTTTTCGGATCAAAAAGAAGGTCCCGAAGCGCAAAGCAAAATAAGAAGAAAAAAAGATAAAAAAGATATTGACAAACCGAGAAGAATGGGGTATAATAGTAGGGCAGATTTGGAGAAACGGCAAATCTGCGTATGCGTACGGAGAAGTACTCAAGTTGGCCGAAGAGGCGCCCCTGCTAAGGGTGTAGGTCGGGATTAACCGGCGCGAGAGTTCAAATCTCTCCTTCTCCGCCAAAAAAGAGGACGGACCAAATGGTCTGTCCTCTTTTTTTGGCTCCGAAGGGAGATTTGAGAATTCCGATCCGCGGAGGAATTTTTCCTTTACAAGCCGCAAAAGACGCCATACAATGAAGATGGGTGATGAGAATGGAAGAATTGAGAAAGAGAAAACATCCTCGTTTGGATGGTTATGATTATAGCGAAGCGGGGGCGTATTTTATTACAATTTGCACTCAAAATAAACGTTGCGTATTATCCCGTATTGTAGGGCGGGGGTCCATACCCCCTATGCTCGGGAAAAGGGCTCATGCTCCGCAAAATTTGTCAAAATAAACAAAAAAATAAGGACTTTTTTTACATTTTCATCACTTTGCCAAAATTGAGCCAATTTTAAACAAAAATAATCATAATTGAGCCAAAAGTGAATTGTCACAACTTGACAGAAGTGATATAATAATGGTACGAATCCGTATCTGTTTCGGGAAAAACGGGTACGAAACTCTAAAATTAAAAATTTTTAGAAAGGAATCATGCAAAAGCATGAACAGGAAAAAACTTATGAAAAAAGTAATTTCCATCGTATTGGCGTTGCTGATGATGGTCCCCATGGCGGCAATGCTGATACCTACCGCTTCTGCAGCAGACGTAGCTCCTCAGGCTGAAACCGAATCATGGATCTACTATGAGCAGAACTTTAACGATGCTTCCTTGGCAGGTAAGATGGATGCCGAACTGGCAAATGCCCTCGGCTGGTCTGCTCCCGGAAGCGACAGCACCATTATGATCAAGGACGGTCAGTTGCGCGCCGTAAACCATTATTCCTCAGGCGGTAAGGGTACCGCTAACGCATGGGCAGGCACCTATGAACCCCAGTTGACACAGAAGGATGCAAGAATGATGTCCTCCACCACCGTTATCGAGTACACTATGACCTATCAGAGACGCGCGAAGGGTTCGGAGTCCATCAAGGTCAGTGATACCAAGTCCATCGCAGCCGACGGTCAGGGTGTTTATCAATTTGCTGCAACCAAGTTTTGGGGAAGTAATGCCAACAATGGCTACATTTTGTCTCGCGTCAACCTTGGCGGATACATCTCCCAAAATAACACGTTTAGAATACCTAACAGCGGTTGGGCTACGAATTGCATTGAAGTGGTAAATGACATTGTCTATAACGACGTCACCACCGGCATTGAGTATGAAAATCAGTTCTGGAGCCTAGGTGCCAGCGAGGGTACGTATACCTCCGACGTTATCGGTAAACCGCTGAAGATCAAGCAGATCTTCGACCCCGCGGCAGGTACCCTTGAGCTGTATGTAAACGAGGTGCTTACCTACCGCACCACGAAGGCGTATGAGGATGACCTGCGTGCTTGGGCGGCTGGCAGCGAAACCGGATACGTTAACCTTTCAATAAATAACGGTATCGACGTACTGTTCGATGATATTAAGATTTGGGGTTACCGTGAAAATATCGATATGACTCCCGGTACCACGGGTAAGATTTACTACGAGCAGGACTTTAACGATGAAAAATTGAAGGACCTGGAGGACAAGGATTTGGCAGAAGCCCTCGGCTGGATGGCCCCCGACTCCCGGGCTACTATGTGGATGGAGGACGGCAAGGTTCGTATCTTCACCCAGTACACTCCCTCCGGTGTCTATCCCGCTACAGCAAATCAGTGGAGCGGTGGATACACTGCCGGTGTACTTGCACATGACGACAACATCCTCCGTAACACCACCGTGGTTGAGTACAAGTTCACGTACAACCGCCGTGCCGCAGGCGTAGAAAACAACAAAACTGTTTACGTGGACGGCAAACCAAAGACTGTCATAGCGGATGGACAGGGTACTTTCCAAACCGCTGAGTTCTTTTTCCACGATGATACCGAGGGTTCTGCCGCAAAAAATGCCGGCTATGACAATACCATCGTTCGTATCAACCAGCGCGGCGACGGTTGGTTGAACACCATGAAAGGTGTCGATTCCGCTACTGATAACACAGTTTGGAATAAGACAACTACCTTCACGAAGGTAGCCGATATGCCCGCAGGTGAGACCTACGAGCTGGAAATGCACAACAGTCCTGTTATAGCAAATGAACCCAATGAAAGCAGAATCTCCAACATTATGAACAGAGAGTATTCTGTCAAGGTTATCATTGAGCCCTGGTCACACAGACTTTATGCCTTTGTAGACGGACAGCTGTTCATTACGATGAATGTCCCCGAGAATACCGCAAATTATGTTATAAATGACTGGGGTCGTTTGATCACCGATCAGATTGGATTCTATGTAAAGCCCGGTGTAGACGTTACCGTAGATGACATCAAGATTTACGAATACGTTCCGAATCTCACCGTTTCCGAGATAATGGTGAATGGAACCAAGGCAAGTGCAAATGGAAAATATCAGTGGATTGAGATCACCAACCCCTCCGCTGCTCCCGTAAATGTTTACGATTATGCTATCCACTTGGACAATACGCCAGAGTCCTACGAGCTAAAATACGTAATCGGCGATGAGTTAGAGCAAGGTGGGCAAGCTTGGTTCAAAGATGATGCTTCCACACTCGGCTACTTCTCTCCCGGTGCGAAGACCTTGTCTAACGATCAGGTATTTGACAGCCCCGCATATGAGGATGGCGTTCTGCAGCCCGGTGAGAGTGCGATCGTACTCTTCCCCCAGACCGCTATAGACGGTGGAAAAGACGTTACCGACGAGGTATTCAACGCGTACCTTAAGGGCATTGGTATGCCCGATGGAACCAAGACCTTTGTCGCTGACAACAACTCGGATTATGCTTTCTGTCTTGGTACCGAAACCAACGAGTCTACCTTGGTACAGATTGTTAAGGCTACCAACACCGCAACCGATGGTGGCTATAAACCCGTTGCCAATTGCAAGAACCAGCCCGTTAAGTACGCTCCCGCATTTGCGGAGTGCACCGCATGGGTTACCGCTAAAGGCAACACCGCAGGTACCAAATTCTGGGGCTTGACCGTTACAAATAATTATCCCGCTACTGGATTGGGCGGAAATATGGCTCTGAATACGGATAGCTCCTTTGAGATTAGCTACAGCGGATGGGTTAACACTTATGCTCAACAGGCGGTTGATTTTGATCATACCAACCTGAAGTGGGGCTTTACTAAGGTTAATGCTGGCGTCGCTCGTAAGGACATAGCAGGCAATGACGTTTACACAACTCCCGGTTACCTTCCTGCCGAGGCTCGCCGTGTCGCAACCGTCAATGTAAACACCGAGGACGAGGCAAGAGTAGTGAACACCCACACCGGGTTTACCATCAGCACCCCCGAGAAGAAGGGTTATGAGACTCAGATCTGGGTGAACGGCGTACTGCTTAAGGGTGTAGAGATCGGTAAGGTAACCACCACGCTCTCTGTCGCTCACAGCGCGGATATCGAGGTGAAGTACTACCGCGACGAGACCGTTCCTTGTTTCATGGCATATCAGTTGTCCGAGGTGGATGAAGAGAATGGAACCTACGACATCCGTCTGTTGGCAGCGATCAACGACGTTGAGGCTCTGAATGAGAAGGGAATCAACCTTGGATTTGATGTTCTCGTACAGGGTGATGATGTTGACAAGATGATCGCTTACGAGGTTGGATACGTCTATGAGAAGGTTTCCGTATATGAAAACGGCGATACAACTCTCAAGACTGCCGCAGAACTCGGTTACGACTTCGAGTACATGTTTGCTCTGCATATCAAGAATGTTCCCGTTGACGGATCCTACGATTTCTTCGTAAAGGCAATTTCTAACTTTGACGTAGAGAATTACGAATTTAACGATCAAGGTTATACATATTTCGTGCCTGAAGTTCAGTAATTGAAAAGGAGGAAATGAACATGAAAAAGTATATGGCTCCCGAAGCAGAAGCAATCGTTCTGCAGAGCGCAGATTGTCTCACCACCTCCTTGGGTGATTACACCAAACAGCGCGATAACCTGGACTTTGGTGCAGATTGGGAATAAGAGAAATAATTTCGAGTTTAAGGGCTGTTGCTTCGGCAACAGCCCTTTTTCCGTTGCTTTCGGCGGGAGCAAGTCCACGCCCTACGGTGATTCCTTGACGGTCCCGTTTTCAACATCATTTTCCATTTTGTTTTCCACACAAAATTCAAGAAAAAAACACAAGAATTTTGTGAAATCAAACCATGCGTTCACGAAATGTTTATAAATTTATGCTATACTGTACTGTGAATCGGTGTCTTTAGAATTTATGGAAAGGAATCTCCGTAACGTATGATAAAAATTGACCATTTGGTAAAAAATTACGGCTCAAGCTGTGCGGTTGATGACATCAGCTTTGAGGTCAAAAAGGGCGAGATCGTAGGCTTTCTCGGTCCCAACGGCGCGGGAAAAAGCACAACCATGAACATTCTCACGGGCTATCTGTCCGCCACCTCGGGCAGTGTCTCCATCGCGGGCTATGACGTGCTCGACAACCCCATGGAGGCGAAAAAGCACATTGGCTATCTCCCCGAGCAGCCCCCTTTGTACCTTGACATGACCGTTGAGGAATATCTCATTTTCACGTATAATCTCAAGAACTGCAAGCTGGACAGGGACAAGCATCTGGAGGAGATCTGCGAGGTCGTAAAGATCAAGGACGTGTACAAGCGTCTCATTAAGAACCTCTCCAAGGGATATCGACAGAGAGTAGGCATTGCCCAAGCGCTCATCGGAAGCCCCGAGGTCATTATTTTCGACGAGCCGACCGTCGGTCTTGACCCCAAGCAGATCATTGAGGTACGCAATCTTTTGCGTAATCTCGGCAAGGATCACACGGTCATTCTCTCCACCCACATTTTGCAGGAGGTACAGGCGGTCTGCGACCGTATTGTGATCATCAACAAGGGACGCATCGTTGCCGACGAGCTGACCGAGAACATTACCCGCGCGGTAGATCAGAACCGTCGTTTCACCGTAAAAATTTGCGGTCCGCAGAATGAGGTCCTTTCTCTCCTTCGCCAAAAGCCCGGCATCGTCTATGCCGAGGTACTGACACAGAGAGATGGAGACGCCTACTGCTACAACATTGAGAGCGAGGTAGGTGTGGACATTCGCAAGAGCCTTTTCTATGCCCTGGCGGAGAAAAATTGGCCCCTGGTTGGCATGGAATCTCTTGGGATGAATCTGGAGGACGTCTTTATTGCCATTGTAGACCAATCTACTGCCGCCAAGGCGCGCTACGTCCGCAAGGAGCAAAAGACTGCCCGCAAGCGAACGGCGGAGGCGGAATTTGCAAAGAATGCCACCGAGTCTGCCGCCCAAAAGCGCGGGGGAGACTACTCCACTCTCTTTGACGACGACGAATAAAAGATCCTTCGGGCTCTGAGAAAGGAACGCTATGTTTGCCATATTCAAAAAAGAACTGAAATCTTATTTCATCAATGCCATCGGCTACGTGTACGTGGGCATCTTTTTGGCGATTTCCGCCCTGCTTTGCTGTTACACCACGCTGGGGTCAAGAACCTATTCCACCGACCTGTATTTTAACATGATGGTCTTTTCCTTCATTATTCTCATTCCGCTTCTGACCATGAAGCTGTTCTCCGAGGAAAAGAAGCTGCGCACCGAGCAGCTGCTGATGACCGCTCCTGTCTCGGTCCTCGGCATGGTTATGGGAAAATTCCTTGCCGCCATGGCTCTGTTTGGCGGTACGGTGTTGGTCTCCTGCATCAACTTCATTCCTCTCTTCCTCTACGGAAACGCTGAGCGGGGAAGCACCGATTACGCTCTGACCCACATCGGTCCCGTATTGGGGGAGATCCTTGCCTGTCTTTTGGGGCTTTTCCTCATTGGCTGCGCATTTCTTGCCATTGGCCTCTTTATCTCCTCGCTGACCGAAAATCAGCTGGCTGCCGCTGTGATTACGGTCGCCATCATTCTCGTCATGCTTCTTTTGGAAATTCTGAATTCCTTTATTGACGTATACATCCTGCGTGCCATCATCAGCTGGGTCTGCCTGTTGAGCCGCTACACGGGATTTTTGAGCGGAATTCTCGACTATTCCGCCATCCTCTACTATCTGTCCATTACGGGCGTATTCCTGCTCTTGACGGTGCGTGTCTACGACAAGCGCCGTTGGGGTTGATGAAAGGCGGTGCAATCAATGAAACTGAAAGCTTCTACCAGCCGCAAGCTTCGCTACGGCGGCGTTACGGCGGTATTTACTGCCGCCATCATTGCGGTGGTTATGATCTGCAACGTCATTTTCAGCGCGCTGTCCCAAAAGTTCCTTTGGTACACCGATCTGACCCCTGATCATCTCTTTACCGTTTCCGACAACTTCTATGATCTCATGCGCGAAGGCGATCCCGATTTTGAGGAGTCCACCTCCCCCATTGAGAAGGTGAACGAGATCCGTGAAGAAAAGAAGGCGGCAGACGCGAGCTTCCTTGATTCCGATTTGATGATCAATATTATTTTCTGCGACGACAGAGATGCCTGGGATCGGGACAACTCCACAGCGCAATACGTCTACTACACCGCCCGTCAGATCGAGGAGGAATTCCCAGACCACGTACAGGTGGAATTTGTCAACATCATTCATAATCCCACAAAGCTTTCCAAATACGGCGCCAACAGCAACGGAAACGTGATTATTGAATTCGGTACCGAGTTCCGCTTGCTCAGCGTTGAGGATTTCTTTGCTACCAACCAAGGCGAGACGCTTCCTTGGGCGTACAACGGGGAGAAGATATTCGCTTCCGCCATTATGGCTGTGACCCGTGCCGAGTCCCCTGTGGTGTGTCTGACGGTGGACCACGGCGAGACGCTTCCCGAAAACTCCACCCAGTTCCTCCGCACGCTGGAGGCGGCGGGCTTTACCATTCAACCCTTGAATCTCAAGACGGAAGAAATCCCTCAAAACTGCCGTCTTATGATTGTCTTCAACCCTGTTCAGGATTTTCTGGACAAGGATGACGCTTTTGCGGAGGTAGACGAGATCGACAAGCTGGAGACCTATCTGGATGGCGGAAACTCCATGATGGTATTTATGTCTCCCGACTCCCTGGGAACCAAGCGTTTGCACAATTTCGAGGACTATTTGGAGGAATGGGGCATTTCCTTTGACAGAAAGGAAGAGACGCGGCTGACCGTTTCCAATCAGATGGAGACAATCTACCACCCCTCCAAGGTGATCGATCATTCCCAATCCCTAACTTCTGACGGTTTGGCGGTCAAGGCGGAATATGTGACCGATGGCTTTGGCGGCTCGGTGACTTCTTCTTTGCGTGAGGACGGAAGCCCTATGATGCTATTCCCCAATGCCATGAGCATCTCCTATTCCGATCTTTTCCCCCGTGTTCCTTATCAAGCAGAGGACTCCTCCGACGCCCTTTATTATTACGGCAGGAGTATCAACCCTGCCGTGAACAGACAAATATATGATGTTTTCGTTACAAGCGAAAACGCCATATCTCAAGCTAACGGCGAGTCCATTGCCAAGGCAACCGAGATCAACCCCTTGAAGCTCATGACCGTGACCAAGGAGGATCGGAATATTACCGAAAACCAAGATACCGGCTCTTCGATCAACAAGACCTCCTACGTATTTGCTTGCGGAACCACCGATTTTGTCAATGAATCGATCCTGCAACAGCAGGCATACGGAAACAACGCGTTTCTGGAATACGCGCTTCGCATCATCGGTCAAGAGCCTGTCCCCGTCGGACTCGACTTGAATGTGTTATACGATGATACCATTGATACCATTACCACCGCCGAGGCGACCCGATATACCGTCATTTTGACGGTCATTCCCGCCGTTCTTGCCATTGCATGCGGTGTGATGGTGATCGTTAGGAGAAAATACAGATGATCCAAGCAAAGAAAAAAGGCTCCTTGATGCGCCGCCGTATGATCGCCAGTATTCTGGCGATCGTCGCCGTCCTCGTTCTGATCGTCGCCATGGTGATCGTACAGAATTTTGTAAAGGTGACTCCGTGGGATGATGTGGACGGAACCCGTTATTACGTCCGTCAAACAGACGGAGTCTACGGACTCTACGACGAAAACAAGGTCATACTGACGATAGAATCAGATTATGGCTATTACGTAACCCAAGCGGGAACGCTGGTTGACATTGACCCCGATACGGGGGAAATCAATGAAATCATTCCTGTGGACGATGTTTTTTCTGCTCAGGGAAATGAAAATTTCCATAAGAATACCCATCGTATTCTGATTTTTCCCCATCTGCAAGAGGATAAGATTTTGTCAATTGAAGTGCACAACGAGCACGGGGGCTTTACCTTCCATCGGTTTGATACCATAAATAATAGGGTGGATAAAAATGCGGAATTCGTCATTAAGGGTTCGGTTACGACCACCTTTGACCCCGAGCTGTCTGTGCAGCTTTACGTGGATGCGGGCAAGACGATTTCCACTATGAAGCTGACCGATCCTATTAAAGACGCAAACGGAGAATTTTCCGAATACGGACTGGTCCCCGAGATCAGACAGCGTCCCAAGACCGATGCGGACGGGAATACGGAAAAGGATGAAGACGGAGAGGTTATCACCGAGGAATATCGTTACGAGCCTGCTTACTATATCCTTACCGACGTGAACGGAAACCGTCACAAGCTGATCGTGGGTGACGCGCTTCTGACGGGAAAGGGCTATTACGTGCAATACGTGGACCTTTCGGGCAAGGAAGAGGTCAAGAGAGATGCCGTTTACGTGTTAGATCCCTCCTTGAAGGAAACGGTATTGGCTCCCATTGAGGATTTTGTCACACCGATGATCTCCTATCCTCTCGGAATGATGACCTACGCGGATGTGCAAAATTTTGTGGTCCGCAAAATGGAAACCGATCGAGATGACAAGGGCTCTCCCATCTACAAGCCCGTGGTCTCCTTCTCCTTTAAGGATATTTCCGAGCGTGACAATACCATTTGGGCAGCCTACCCATACTATTTTGATGACGTTGATTTTATGGACGAAATTCGCAGTATGAAGGGATACACCCCCCATACCAACAATATCAGCTCCGCACTCAGAAACCTGTACGAGCCAGAATTTGTTGACGTCATTCGCTTGAACCCTACCAATGAAGAACTTGTCAGGTACGGGCTTTACGAGACTCTTTGTGACCAAGCCGGCAATCCCATTTTGGATGAGAAGGGAAATGTTCAGTATTCTCCCGCTTCACAGTATACTCTTGCTTTTGACCATACCATTGAGGATGAGGAAAATCCAAAGCTTTCCTATACCCATAGCCACGATATTCTTATCAGCAAGAAAAACGAGTTGGGCAATTACTATGTCTACACTTACATTACTACCACAGGATATGAAAAACAAAGTGATGGATCCCTGGAGAAGATCAGAGGTTATACCTACTCCTACAACACCATTGTTGAGGTAGCCGGTCACACCTTGGATTTTGTGGACTGGGATACCATGAAGTGGGTTTCTAAGAGTATCGTTCAAGACCACATTGCCTTTATTGATCGCATTGAAATTGAGTCGCCCGGGTATTCTGCTTCCTTCGATTTGGACAACTCCGAATCGGATCAGAACAGTACCTCCTCCGATTATCTGAAGGTACACGCAACCGATTCCAAGGGACGAGATCTCACCACCTTTAATTATCTGAGATTTACGGCGAACGGAAAGATATGGTACGTGACCGCCACTGACATTCAGTGCTTTACTCTCGACAGCAAGGGAAATGAGGTAAAACAAGAGCTGGGAAGCGGGTCGTTCCATTACGAATACGACGCTCTTGGCTTCCAGGTTTTGGTTGGTTCTAACAACGGAAAGATTCCGGGGGCGTTGGCGTATGTATTTGCCAATGAGGTAACAACAAATGGCTCTTCGGGTGAAAAGAACTACGTTCGTTACAGCACCAATCTGTTCCGTCTTCTTTACCAAAGCTTCTTCTATATCGAGATTATCAACAGTTATGAAGTAAGCGCGGAAGAGGAAAAAACGCTGACCGATGAATCCAATCTTATTTTGAGAATGACAGTCCACACCGAGGATCGTGACGGAACAAAGAATCAAAACGTTTACTCGTTTTATCGCATTTCTTCCAGAAAAGCGTATATTACCATCAATGGAAACGGCGGATTCTACGTCCAAGCAGACCGAATCGAAAAGATCCTTTCCGACGTAGAGAAATTCTTCAATTATCAGCCCATTGATCCTTTAGCAAAAAAATAATAAAAAAGGAGCAAGGCAGCTTATAAAAGCAGCCTTGCTCCTTCATATCTTTTTAGTAGGATATATGGGATTTTCGTTACGAAACGTGGTAGCCTGCCGATACCACTGCCGCTTTGAGGAGGTCCTCCGAGAGAGATTCCTTGACAATTGCTGTGACCTTTTTTGTTTCCACATCAGCTTCGCAGGATTTTACTCCCTTGATGCTGAGAATGGCTTTTTCCACGTTTGCCTTGCAGTGGTTGCACATCATGCCTTCCACACAAAAGCTTACTGTTTTCGTTTTACCGAACATGTCCTCTTTCTCCTTTTTCATATGGTTTGTATTTTTGATTCGTTGAATGGTTTTTTTATTCTTTTTTTCATCTCCGATCAAGGGAATCGAATAAAGTCTGAGAGAATTTAAAACGACACAAAGAGAGGAAATACTCATGGTAGCCGAGCCGATCATAGGCGATAAGGCAATGCCAAACAAAGGGTAAAGCGCGCCTGCGGCAATGGGAATACAGATACTGTTATAGATCAGTGCCCAAAAAAGATTTTGCTTGATACAACGCAACGTTGCTCTTGACAGATCGATGGCATATACCGCATCCATCAAGGAGTTTTTAGACAACACCACATCCGCGCAATCAATGGCGATCTCGGTTCCCGCTCCAATGGCAATTCCGATATCCGCCGAGGACAGCGCGGGAGCATCATTGATTCCGTCTCCCACCATAGCGGTCCTTCCTCTTTGGGAATGTTCTCGAAGAATGCGTTCCTTATCCTCGGGAAGCAGAGAAGCATAGACATGACTCTCGTCAATTTGCGCGGCTCCCGCAATGGCTTTTGCCGTTGAGGGGTTGTCTCCCGTTACCATAACGGGGGTAATTCCCATTTGCTTTAAGATTTGAACTGCGTTCACACTATCCGAGCGAATTGGGTCGGAAATACCGATCAAACCACAAAAACGACCGTCGTATGCCACCCATATGGCGGTTCTTCCTTGAGATTCCCAGTCCTTGGCTTGTTTCTCCCATGTATCAAAATCCCCTTCGATTCCTCTTTCCTTCAAAAAAGAAGGCTTTCCTACTACACATTCCGCTCCGTTGACTTCGGCAAGAATGCCTTGTCCAATGACAGACCGATACTGCTGAACAGAAGGAAGGGAAAGGGATCGTTCTTTTGCCTTTTCGCAGATCGCCGTTGCCAGTGGATGGGTAGAACGGGATTCCGCTCCGTATGCGAAAGAAAGCAGCTGGTTTTCCGAAATTCCCTTTTCCGTAGAAAGATCGGTAACTTTTGGCTTTCCTTCCGTCAAAGTACCCGTTTTGTCGGTCATAAAATACCGAATAGAACGCAAATGCTCCAATGCCTCTGAATTCTTGATTAGAATGCCCTTGGATGCCCCTCTGGAAATTCCTACCATCACGGCAGTTGGTGTTGCTAATCCCAGAGCACAGGGACATGAGATGACCAAAACAGAAATGGAAGAAGAAAATGCTAAAACAAAATCTCCTGTAAAGACCATCCATAAAATAGCGGTTATCAATGATATAGCGATTACCGCAGGCACGAAAATACCGCTTATTTTATCTGCCAATCGCGCAATAGGAGCTTTGGATGCCGCCGCATCTTCTAAAAGTCCAATGATTCTGGAAAGGGAGGTATCTTTCCCAACCTTCTCCGCACGCATCTTAAAGGAACCGCTTTGAAGAACGCAAACGGTCAGAACCAAGTCACCTTGTTTCTTTTCCACAGGAAGAGATTCACCGCTGACAGAGGATTCGTCTACGTACCCATAGCCCTCTGTCAAGATCCCGTCCACGGGAATTGTTTCTCCCTCACGAACCACAAGAATATCTCCCACCTCTACGGCAGAGAGAGGAATTTCTTCAAGCTCGCCGTTTCTTTCCCGCAAAGCACTTTTAGGCATCATGGCCGCCAACTGCCGAATGGCTTTGGTCGCTCCTGTCTTTGCCCGTTTTTCTAATATTTTACCCAAAGAAACCAAACAAAGGATCATAGCGGCGGATTCAAAATAAAGGTTGTGGTAGTAGGAATGCACCCATTCCATCTGATTTGCTGCATAGCCATATGCCATCCATCCAATGGCAACAAAGCCGTAGACCATAGACGCTCCGGACCCAATGGCAATCAGGGAGTCCATATTCGGCGCTCTGTGGAATAAGGCAGAAAATCCGTTCCTATAAAATCGAAATTGGAGAATCACCACACATAGAGCTAGGACCATCTGAACCGATCCAAACACAACGCCGTTACGAGTCAGAAAAGCGGGAACAGGGAGTCCGAACATAGATCCCATCGCAATATACATTAAAGTCAAGGTAATCAGAGCGGAAACGACCCATTTCGAAAGATCGGAATTTTTTTCTTTTTCCTTGCTCTCCGAGGCGTTGTCCGACTCCTCAAAAAGACCGTAGCCTACATCAGACAATACTTTTTTCAAAGTGGAATATAATTTTTTTTCATCGGCAGTTTCCTCTATCGTCACGGTTAAGGAATTGGTCAAGAGACTGACGCTGATACTCTCCCGATCTAATATCTTACCGACCGCTCTTTCCACGTGAGAAACACAAGCGGCACAGCTCATTCCCTTTATTTCATATCGTATCCGTTTCATGGCTTACCTCGTTTTCTATTGAGTTCATTATACACCTTCTCTATTAAATTGTCAAGTTTCGGTATATAATTATATATAAATATTATTGGAAAGAAAATTTAAAAAATCATTGCAATTTTATGATTTTTATGATATAATATTAAATAGAAAATTGTGCCGTTTTTCGGCTGATCGAATACAGAATGAACGGAGATATGTATGACTTATTTGGATGAGCTTTGCGAAATATGGGAGGCGGTAAAACTATCCTTTCGTGATCGGTATGCGCAAGCGGTAATAGATCTTTGGTTTGGTGAATTGAAGATCCACTCCTTTGAAAATAACGTAATTACCCTATCCACAACCTCCTCCATTAAGCATAAAATCGTTAACGAACGGTATCTTGACGATATACGGGAGGGATTTGCCGCCCAATTTGGATTTGAATCCGAGATTCGTCTCATTTTTGTAGGAGAGCCCGTTTCTACCGAAGAGATCATCAAACAGGTCACTATTTCGGAGGAGCCTGTATCGAATGCGGAAACAAAGGAAACGATTGCCGATCAACAACCGAGCCACACGCTCCCTCAAAATTACAAATTTGAGTATACCTTCGATAATTTTATTGTGGGAGGCTCCAACCAATTTGCGCATGCCGCTTGTCAAGCAGTTGCCGCAAGACCTGCCGCCGACTATAATCCTCTGTTTATCTATGGCCCCAGCGGCTTAGGAAAAACTCACTTAATGAGCGCAGTAGTAAACGAAATTAAGCACAAGAAGCCGGACGTTCGCGTGATGTTTGTAAAGGGAGATGCTCTGACCAATCAGATGATCGAAAGTCTTGCCAAACACGAAATGCATAAATTCCGAGAAAAATTCCGCAACTGTGATATTCTTCTCATTGACGATATTCAGTTTATTGCGGGAAAGACCTCAACTCAGGAGGAATTTTTCCACACCTTCAATACGCTGTATGACGAAGGCAAGCAGATCATTTTATCCTCGGACCGTCCTCCAAAGGATATTCCAGATCTGGAGGATCGCCTGGTTACTCGATTTGAATGGGGACTCATTGCAGACATTCAACCTCCCGATCTGGAGCTTCGTATTGCGATTATTAAAAAGAAAGCGGAGCAAGTCAATATTACGATTCCGGACGAGGTTCTTACCTTCCTTGCGGAAAATCTCCGCTCCAATATCCGACAGATCGAGGGCGCCATCAAAAAGCTGAGCGCGTTAAGCTTTTTATCGGGGAAAAGCGTTTCTATGGATCTAGCAAAGGGATGTCTTTCCGAGCTTCTCGGCGGTGCGGAGCCTGTAAATGTAACCGTAGAAAAAATCTTCAGTGCGGTACAATCAAAATACAATATTTCTAAAAACGAATTGGTGGGCAAAAAGCGTACCAAGGAAATTGCCACAGCCCGTCACATTGCGGTCTTTCTGATTCGTGAAATCACGGATATCTCCTTCCCAAGTATCGGAAAGATTTTTGACAGGGATTACGCAACGGTTCACTCCTCTTACGAACAGATCAGCAAAAAATATCAGTTTGAATCTCTCTTTAAAATTGAGATGGATGAGCTGATGAAGGATATTACCGGCTGATTTTTCTACGACATTTCCATCGTATTTCGTAGATTTTAAAATTTCTTATAGCCTATGGAAAACTCTATGGGAAATGTAGAAAAAACCGAAGGAAAGCCAGATTTTCCGTCTTTCTCTCTTGTGGACAACACAGTTTTTTGTCGAATTATTTAAAACTTTCGGTTTTTTTGACTACGACATTTTTTTAGTTTTTCATTGTTTTAGATTTTTATTTTTCCCTATTGATAACTTTCCTGAAATTTTTTCGAGTTTTCTTCTTTTTGAAAATTTTTTTGAGAAGAGATTAAATTTTCCATGTTTTTTTCAATCGCTTTTCGCTTATAAAACGATGGCTTTTCTTTGATTGTGAGATTGGGGTATCCTTGATATATAAGGACTTTCGGAGTTTTCCATATTTTCCCCTTTCCCTACTATTACTACTGCTACTATTTTATTATTTTTATATTATTTACTTTAATATTTTTATTTTTCTGGCAAAAAAAAAACGGATTGCCGAAAGGAGCTATTTATGAAAATCATTTTTAATCGTTCCGCTGTCTCTGCCGCTGTCTCCCCTTTGATGTATGCGGTGGCTTCTAATCCCACCATTCCCGCTGTAGAGGGAATTCTCATTGAGGCAAAGTATCCCGATACTTGTGTGATGACCACCTTTGATATGGATAAGGGAATTCGTTTGACCGTAGAGGCACAGGTCATTGAAGAGGGCTCCTATATTATCAATGCTCAGAAGTTTATTCAGACTCTCCGTGTTATGGCGGGAGACGAGGTAACCTTGACGGTAGATAATAAAATGGTTGCCTGCATTTTCAGTGGACGCTCCTCTCATAAAATGAGCGCGCTTGCGGGGAGTGATTTCCCCTCGATTCCCGATCTTTGCAGCGACCGAAGTTTTATTGTGGGTCAGGCTGTCGTGAAGAAAATGATGAATCAGGTTGCCTTTGCTATGGGTGTCAAGGATACGAGAATGGTTCTGAACGGCACGTTCTTTAAGATCAGCGATGATACGCTTTTGATGGTATCCTGTGACAGCTCCAAGCTGGCAAAATGCTGCGCAAAGACCGAGCTGGTTAACAAAAATACCAACGGAAACGCACATCTTGAATATTCCTTTATCGTACCCTGCAAGACCATGAATGAGTTGAACAAGCTGATTTCGGACGATGAGGAAGCACTTATGCAGATTTATGTGACCCGAAAGCACATTGTATTTATCATTGGAGAGATTACCTTCTTCTCTCGCTTGATTGACGGTGAGTATATTGATTATGATCGCATTATTATGGTGGATCACAAGATCCGAGTTAAGGCGGATCGCAGAGAGCTGATTGCCGCATTGGAAAGAGCTGCGCTTGTTACCGAGGAAAAGATCGCGCATAGTGTTCGCTGCCACGTAAAGCTTGATTTTTCGGATAATCTTCTGAAAATTACCGCTGTTTCCTCTGCGGGAAGTATCTATGATGAGGTAGGTATGGAAAAGGAAGGTGAGGATATTCTCATTGCCTTTAACAACCGTTATTTGATCGATAGCCTTCGCTCTTGTAGCGAGGACGAATTGGTGCTTTCTCTGTCATCTCCTTGGACAACGATGAATATTGAGCCTCTTCGCTGCTATGAAAGCAGAAAGAGCGGTGAGGAGCAGAATGAGGAAGAGATCTTTATGCTTCTTCCTATTCGTATGAAGGATTAACCTTTTTGGGTTTTATGTATTGTAAAAAAGTAGAAGTTGAAAATTTTAGGAATATAGAAAAAGCAGAGGTTACCTTTTCCGAGGGAGTAAATATATTGGCAGGAGCCAACGCACAAGGAAAGACCAATCTTTTGGAGGCTGTTTTTTATCCTTCTATGGGAAGAAGTTTTCGCGGTGCGAAAACCACGGAAATGATTCGTTTCGGTGAAAAGCAGGCAGGAATTTCTTTGGTCTTTAGGGATCGGAAGAGAAATCAGAGGATCGACGTAAAGATTTATCGGGAAAAGCTTCGTCAAGTAGAAAAGAACGGAATGCGAGTCGATAAGCTTTCGGACATTGTGGGAAGCTTTCGTGCGGTCCTCTTTCATCCCGAGCATCTGTCTTTGATCAAGAGCAGTCCCCAGGAAAGACGGGTATATCTCGATATGGCGATTGGACGCATTCGTCCGCTCTATATTCATACGCTACAAAAATACAACCACATTTTAAAACAAAGAAACGCGCTTCTGCGTAACGCGATTAGCGATAAGAGGGCATTTGATGCTACCATTGAGTTATGGAGCGAGCAGCTGGCAGACGCCGCGGCAGATCTGTCGGTCATGCGTTACGAATATATTCTTCGGGCAAGAAGATTTATTTCGGAAAGTTTTTCGGAGATGACAGGAGAGCGGGAGGTTCCGAGAGTCACCTATGCGGGCTCGTCGGGACAAAAGGAAGCGGAATATGCCGATTCCGAAGGAATTAAAAAGAAATATTTTGATCTGTTAATGAGCGCCCATGACCGCGAAATTGCCATGGGAGCCACCTTGTGGGGAATTCATAAGGATGATCTGACCATTGATATTAACGGGCACAGAGCAAGGATTTACGGTTCTCAGGGACAGCAAAGATCCTTGGCTCTTGCCATGAAGCTGGCGGAGGGGGAAATTTGCAGAGAGGAATATGGGGATTATCCTGTGTTTCTTTTGGATGATGTGCTCTCGGAGTTGGATGCGGAGCGAAGAGAATATTTGCTTCATCGGATTCGAGGAAAACAGGTGATCTTGACGGGATGTGATCCCGACCTTTTGAAGGGTGAGGATGAGGTGAAACGCATTCTTGTTCAAGATGGAAGCTATTTGGAGATCGGATGATATGTATTTACACGTAGGAAATCACAAAATGATCCGTGTGAGGGATGTGATCGGTATTTTCGATATGGATCACACCACCACGTCCTCTGTTACAAAAAAATTTTTAAAGGAAAAGGAAAAGCAGCTGCTGGTGGAAATTGCGGCGGTAGAGCTTCCTAAATCCTTTATACTGTTTGAAGAAAACGGACTTTATAAGATTTGTTTTTCTCCCCTGTCATCCTCGGCATTGCGGGGAAGAATGAATCAGTCGATTTCGTAAAATCAAAAAGATCAGGAGCGAAAGGTAAGGAAAAGAATGGAAAACAATACCCAGCAGACTTACAACGAAAATCAAATACAGGTTTTGGAGGGATTGGAAGCGGTCAGAAAGCGCCCCGGTATGTATATCGGTACCACGTCAATTCGCGGCTTGCATCACCTGGTCTATGAGATCGTTGATAACTCCATTGACGAGGCGTTGGCAGGCTACTGTGATAAGATTACGGTAACCATCAATAAAGGAGAAAGTATTACCGTTGAGGATAATGGAAGAGGTATTCCCGCAGCGATCCATCCGAAGCAGGGAATTCCTACTCCTGAGGTGGTATATACCATTCTTCATGCGGGAGGAAAGTTTGGCGGCGGCGGATATAAGATCGCCGGAGGACTTCACGGTGTAGGCGCGTCTGTCGTGAACGCTCTGTCCGAATGGGTGGAGCTGGACAACTGCTATGAAGGACACAGATATACCGAACGCTTTGAAAGAGGAAAGGTAGCAAGACCCTTCCGTAATGAGGGAGAGTATCCTGAGAGACCTCACGGTGTCCGTGTAACCTTTAAACCTGATCCCACAATTTTTGAGGAGACGGTATTTGAATATGAGATCCTTGCTAACCGTATGAGAGAGCAGGCGTTTCTGAACGGTGGTATTCGTATTGTGCTTCGGGACGAGAGAGGCGAGGAGATCATAGAGGATGAATATCAGTTTGAAGGCGGTATTAAAAACTTTGTCAGTTACCTCAACGAGCATAAACATTGCGAGCTGATCCATCCCGACGTGATTTATATGCGAGGAGAAAAAGGATCCAGTGTTGCTGAGATTGCCATTCAGTACAATGACAGCTACAACGAGGTTCTTATGACCTTTGCCAACAATATGCACACCATTGAGGGTGGTACCCATGAGACCGGTTTTAAGTCGGGACTTACGAAGGTACTGAATGATTACGCGAGAAGAGCGAAGATCCTCAAGGACAGTGACAAGAATCTGTCGGGTGAGGACGTGCGCGAAGGACTTTGCGCCATTGTCAGCGTGAAGCTGGAGGACGCGCAGTTTGAGAGCCAGACAAAGGCAAAGCTCGGAAACTCCGAAATCCGTACGCTGGTCGAGAATACCATGACCGCAAAGCTTGCCGAATATTTTGAAGAGAATCCCGCTTCCGCTCGTGCCATTCTCGATAAGGCGCTTGCCGCGTCCCGTGCCCGAGAGGCGGCGAGAAAGGCAAGAGAAATGACCCGCAGAAAGGGACTTCTCGAGGGCTCCTCGCTTCCGGGAAAGCTTCGTGACTGCAATGAAAGAAATGCCGAATTGACCGAGCTTTACTTGGTAGAGGGAGACTCCGCGGGAGGTTCGGCAACTCAGGGAAGAAATTCCCGCTTCCAGGCGATCCTTCCTTTGCGCGGTAAGGTTTTGAACGTAGAGAAGAGCCGCCTTGATAAGGTTTATTCCAATCAGTCCCTGATTCCGATTATTCAAGCCCTTGGCTGCGGAATCGGTGAGGATTTCGATATTTCCAAGCTGCGCTACGGAAAGATCATTATTATGGCGGACGCGGATGTGGACGGATCTCATATCCGAATCCTGCTTCTAACCTTCTTCTTCCGTCACATGAGGCAGTTGATCGACGATGGACACATTTATCTGGCACAGCCTCCTCTTTACCGTGTGTACAAGAGAACGGGTAAATCCAAGGAGTACTACGCTTTCTCGGATGCCGAGAGAGATAAATATATCGCGGAGCTTGGCGGCACCAATGTGGAAGCCGACCGCTACAAAGGTCTTGGAGAGATGGATGCCGAGCAGCTTTGGGAAACCACCATGGACCCCGAAAAGCGCACGCTTCTGAAGGTGACCACCGAGGATGCCATCGCTTGCGATGAAATGTTCTCACTTCTCATGGGAGATAAGGTAGAGCCCCGCCGCGTATTTATTGAGCAAAACGCGAAGTTTGCCGAAAATTTGGATATATAACGGAAAAAGCCGTGATTGTCCGACGAATGGCGATAGAAACACCATTCGGGATAACGAAAAATAGTGACAGGCAGGTAAGAGAAATTGGAAAAAGAAAAAGAAAACATAGAGTTCAGAGATCAAAAAATCGTGGACGTGGAGATGGAGAGGGAGGTAAAAAAGTCCTTCATTGAATACTCCATGTCGGTCATTGCCGCCCGTGCGCTCCCCGACGTCCGTGACGGTATGAAGCCCGGTCAGCGCCGTATTATGTATGCCATGTACGAGGATCATCTGACCTACGATAAGCCCTTCCGTAAGTCGGCGACCACGGTCGGTAACGTGCTGGGTCGGTACCATCCTCACGGTGACTCCGCCGTATACGATACCATGGTACGTATGGCGCAGGATTTCTCACTTCGCTATCCCTTGGTAGAGGGACACGGAAACTTCGGTTCGGTGGACGGAGACGGCGCTGCCGCTTACCGTTATACTGAGGCAAGAATGTCGAAGATCGCGGATGAGCTTATGAGCGATATCGAAAAGGACGTGGTGGATTTCATGCCCAACTTCGATAACCGTTTAAAGGAGCCTCGTGTGCTTCCTTCCCGCTTCCCCAACCTTTTGGTGAATGGATCGGTTGGTATCGCCGTCGGTATGGCGACTAACATTCCTCCCCACAACCTCGGAGAGGTGATTGACGCTACCATTTACCGTATGGACAACCCCGAGTGTGAGGTCCTTAACCTGATGGAGTACATCAAGGGGCCCGATTTCCCAACCTCGGCTACCATCTACGGTGTCAACGGTATCATTCAGGCATATACCACGGGCAAGGGACACATCAAGGTCCGTGCGAAAGCAACAGTGGAAGAGGACAAGCATCGTATCATTGTAACCGAGATTCCCTACCAGGTAAATAAGAGCACCCTTTGTGAGGCGATTGCCGCCTTGGCAAGGGAAAAGAGGGTAGAGGGTATTACCGATTTGCGCGACGAGTCGGGCAGAGACGGGATGCGGATTGTCATTGAATACCGCAGAGACGCCAACGGACAGGTGATTTTGAATCAGCTGTACAAATACTCTCAGATGGAGGATACCTGTGCCATCAATATGCTGGCGCTGGTTAACAACGAGCCGAAGATCCTGTCTCTCCCTCAGATCCTCGACGTGTATATTGACCACCAGAAGTCGGTCATTTACCGCCGTACCAAGTTTGAGCTGGAGAAGGCGAAGGCAAGAGCTCATATCTTTGAAGGATACCATATTGCTATTGATAACATTGACCGTATCGTGGAGATCATGAAGACCTCCCGCTCGATCCCCGAGGCGAAGGAGCGCTTGATGGCTGAATTCTTTACCGTAACCTACAAGGACGGCTATGAGAATGAGCTGGGGAACGTACGGCAGCTCTCCGACGCGCAGGCGCAGGCTATCGTTGAAATGACCCTTGGTAAGCTGACGGGTATGGAGCGTGATAAGATCGAGGAGGAGCTGGCAAGATTGCACGCTCTGATCATTGAGCTGGAAGGAATTTTGGCGGATGATGGCAAGATCGTTCAGATCATTAAGGATGAAATGAGCGAAATCAAGCGGAAGTATGCCGACGAGAGACGAACCGAGATCGTTGCCGCAGTGGATGACATTGAGTTGGAGGATCTGATTGAAAAGCACAACTGTGTCATTACCATGACGCACGCGGGCTATATCAAGCGTCTGCCTGCTGATACCTATTCCGCGCAGAGACGAGGAGGCAAGGGCGTCATTGGTATGTCTACCAAGGAGGATGACTTCATAGAAAAAGTGATGGCAGTCCACAGCCATTCGTACCTCATGATGTTTACCAACAAGGGTAAGGTCCACACGAAGAAGGCATATCAGATCCCAGAGTCTTCCCGTACCGCGAAGGGAACCAATATTGTCAACGTACTGGAGCTCCTGCCCGAAGAAAAAATTACCGCGATGATTAGCGTAGAGGGATTTGGCGAGGGCGAGTATCTGACCATGGTAACCAAGAATGGTATTATCAAGCGTACGCTTTTGACAGAATACGAGTACCAGCGCAGAGGCGGTAAGATCGCTCTGCATCTGGATGAGGATGACGAGCTGGTATTCGTGATGCATACTCATGGCGAATGCGATATTATTTTGGCAACTCGCAACGGATGTGCTGTTCGTTATACAGAGGCAAATGTTCGCTGCATGGGACGTACCGCACGAGGTGTTCGCGGTATTGGTCTCAGAGACGGAGACTACGTGACCGGTGTCGCGATTGTGGAAGAGGGTAAGAGTCTCATCACAGTGACCGAGAAGGGATACGGAAAGAAAACCGATTATGAGGATTTCCGCGTGATGAAGAACCGCGGCGGTATGGGCGTGACCTGTCACCACCTGTCTGAAAAAACCGGACTTCTGTGCGGCATTCAATCGGTTTCCGATGAAGATGACCTCATGATGATCACTGACAGCGGAACCATCGTTCGTACACCTGTATCTGCCATTCCTCAATATTCGAGAACGGCTGGCGGCGTCATTCTCATGCGTTTGGGTGAAGGTCAGACCCTTGTAAACTTCACGGCAGTTGCCCATGAAGATCCTGAGGAGGATGCCGAAGGGGAAGAATCCGTAACCACACAGACCTTAGAAGCGGTTGATGCGCCTGTGATCGATCAGGAATAAAAATGACAACAGGGCTTGCGGAAACACAAGCCCTGTTTTGATAATAACAAGGATACGAAAATTACATGAAAGGAATCATGATGAAACGAAACGCAAAACAAAGGCTTTCCCGGAGAATTCTTTTGGTTTTTCTCTGTTTTTGTATGATACTTCCTGCCATTTCGTCCTGCTCAAAGCCCCCCGAGCTTTCTGAAATTTCGGAGAGGTTTCGGCAGCTGGTGGAAGCCTCCTATGAGATCAATACCATTTTTTACGGAGAAGGTCTTCCCACTTACGAGCGTGTGACCGATCCCAGAGAGTCTACAAAAGTCTTTGAAAAAGAAGAAACGGGAGAGCTGTTCCACTACTATGAATTTGAGGATAAGACCTATGGAAAGGTTCTTGCTTACCGTCAGTCCTTTGATAATGAGATGTACCAGGATTCCAAAACGGGAATCAAGTATTTTTATTATCCTATCTATGACGAGATATATGGCAAGATCATAGTAGCGAAATCCCTATCACCGAAGGGGGAGTATTATCTTCAGTTGACGGATATGCCGAAAGAGGGAGTAACGCCCGATTACGTCAACGAAACGAAGGGACAATGGGGATATCTCCTTTCTGATTTTACTTATGACCGTGATTATGAGGATAACAAATATACGTTTCTACGTATCAGCAATGAGCCCTTTGATGGCGAAGAGGCATTTTATGCGGATGCGGAAAAGAAGATCTATTGCTATTCCTTGCCCGACAGCTACAAGGAGCCTGTTTTTGAATCCTACTACACCAAGGATGATCCTGAGGATTACGACTATGTGACCTTAGGGGCAAAATATCATTCGATCACTGAGATCAAGGCTGCCGCCTCTGCTGTTTATTCCGCGGCATTTTTGGAATCGATTTATGAAATGATGTTTGTCGGTACAGTCGGCGCCGATGGCAGTGTCAACGGGGTGACCGCTCGCTACAAGGAACATCAAGATGAGGCGGGGAATATTTCTTTGATGAAATCCAATACCTACGATCCTCTTATTAGAGAGACCCGCCAATATCTCTTTGACACCGCCGAGATTGTGGAACCTTCCAACGGAGACTTTGTGACCATTGCCGTGGATTCCTATCTTCCTTCCAAGCCGGACAATATCCTGAACGTGACCGTCACCATGGTGCTCGAAAATGGAGTCTGGATGTTGGATGGTCCGACGTATTGAGGAAGGGGACGCCTTTAGGTCTGCCTTTCTCCTCCGCTACGCTACAGGGCACGAGCCTTCGGTTTGTGCAAAAAGCTCCGCAAAACTTTTATACAAATTATGGATTATTTTACATCGCATCCTACACGTAGTATACTGTAAAATTTAATGTTTTTCTACAAGGAAAAAATCCGTCGGACGGCTACTACGCCACCGACGGATTTCTACCTTAGAAAAAGTTAAAGTTACATAGTACATGTAGAACGTGATATAAAACGAGCAAAAATTGTATAAAAGTTTTGCGGAGCTTTTTCAAAAGCGACCCGCATCCCCGTATCCTTATCTCTGTACGCGTCCGCTGGCGTCGCCGCCCGCGAGCTTTTCGACCTCGGAGACGGACACGCGGTTGTAGTCACCCTCGACCGAGTGCTTCAGAGCGGAAGCCGCAACGGCAAATTCAATCGCCTGCTGAGAGCTCTTTCCGTTCAGGAGAGAGTAGATCAGCCCGCCGCCAAAGCTATCGCCGCCTACTCGGTCCACGATGTGGAGATGATAGGACTTGGAGAAGTAGCAATCGGTACCGTCATAGAGCATACCTGCCCAGTCGTTATCATTGGCGGAAATGGAAGAGCGGAGGGTAATGGCAACCTTTTCGAAGCCGAAGCGGTCAGCCAGCTGCTTGGCAACCGAACGGTAACCGTCGTGGTTCAGCTTGCCTCCGTAAATATCGGAGCCCTCTGCTTCAATCCCAAATACATCCTTGGCATCCTCCTCGTTGGAGATGCAAACGTCTACGTATTCGCAAAGCTCGGTCATGGTCTTGCGCGCCTGCTCGCGGGTCCAGAGCTTGCCGCGGTAGTTCAGGTCGCAGGAGATCTTCACACCGTGTGCTTTAGCGGCCTTGCAGGCATCCAAACAGATGTCAGCAACGTTCTGACCCAAAGCGGGAGTAATACCCGTAAAGTGGAACCAATCAGCGCCCTCAAAGATGGCATTCCAATCAAAATCGGATCGGCATGCCTCTGCGATAGCGGAATGCGCGCGGTCATAGATGCAGACCGATCCGCGTTGAGAAGCGCCCTTTTCCAAGAAGTAAATACCCACACGGTCGCCGCCGCGGACAATCTTCGTGGTGTCGATTCCGAAATAACGGAGGGAATCTACGGCAGCCTGTCCAATGGCATGCTTAGGGAGCTTGGTTACGTAAACGCTGTCCATGCCGTAGTTGGCAAGAGAAACGGCGACGTTCGCCTCGCCACCGCCAAAGGTAGCCTGCATCTGGTCATTCTGGAAGAAACGGTAATAGCCGTTGGGAGCCAAGCGGAGCATCAGCTCACCGAAGCATACGATTTTCATAATAAGTACCTCATATATAGTATTACAGTGGTCTTGTTTTTGCTATATTAGACGCTGACCTTTGCCATCGCCCGTGCGGTCTTTTCCCGGATCTCGTCGGGCGTTCCCTTCATCATCCAGCTTCCGCCGCAGGCAATGATCTTGTCAAAGGCAAGATACTCAAGGACGTTCTCCTCGGAGATGCCGCCGGTGGGGAGGAACCTCATAGCGGGGAAAGCAGCGGCAAGCGCCTTGATGGTGCCAAGTCCGCCGTAGTTGGAGCAGGGGAAGAATTTAACGATTTCAATGCCGTAGGAAATGGCAGTGATGATCTCAGTAGGGGTGACGCATCCGGGGAGATAAAGAACCTTGCGCATGCGACAAACTTCGGCAACCTCAGCCGCAAAGCCGGGTCCTACGATGAACTTCGCACCGCAGTCGATGGCGCGGTTTGCCTGCTCGGCATTGATGACGGTTCCCGTTCCGATCAGCATATCGGGGAATTTTTCGCAGCCCAGACGGATAGCGTCTGCGGCGCAGGAGGTGCGGAAGGTGATCTCTGCAATGGGAAGACCGCCCTCACAGAGAGCACGGAGGGTGGGTTCGGTGTCGGAAAGCTCCTTCAGAACAACGACGGGAACGATTTTACATGATTTTACACGATCCAGTAATTCCATAGTGCTTCCTTTCTGAAAAACAAATTTGATAAAATAATTATAGCACAAATTGATATACAAGGAAATTGCAAAAATGACCGTTTTTTATTGTATTTCCGCGTTTATTACATGATATCACACGCCCCTTTAATTATCAAGAAAATGAAGATAATTTGCGAAAGAGGAGCAAATTTATCGTGTTTTTGACTTTTTGTGAAAAAAACGTATAATTTACATAGAAAAATTAGGAAAGGGGAGCGAGAATCAAGCCGGAAAATCGAGAAATATATCAGGGAGAACTTTCAGCTTTGATTGAGCGAGGATATACAACCTGTGGAAATTGTTTTAATTAAAAATGAAACCCGTCGGTGGCGAAGCAGCCGTCCGACGGGTTTCTACATTAGAAAAAATTTTAAATTATAAGGTACACCACGTGTAGGACGTGATATAAAACAACCCATAATTTGTATAAAAGTTTTGCGGAGCTTTTTTAAAAGCGACCCGCATCCCCCCGCGTCTTAGTTCAGCATAGCCGCGCCGATGATGCCGGCGTCGTTGCCGAGGGTAGCGATACGGAGATCGGTCAGCGGAACCACACCTCCACCGTACTGCTCGGAGCGGATGATGGGAAGCAGGGAATCGATGAGAGACTGTCCCTCGTTGGAAACACCACCGCCTAAAGAGATCACCTCGGGCTGGAAAATGTTAATGATGGTAGCAAGCCCCGATGCCAAATATCTGATATACTTGTCATAGACCTCTTTACCTGCCGCATCCCCTGCGCGCATGGCGTCACAAGCGGTTCTTCCCGAAACCTTGGGCTGATCTGCCATGATGGTGGTTCTTCCCGTGGCACGGCACTCCTCGATCTTCTCCTTTGTCATGCGAATCAGAGCGGTTGCCGAGGAATATGCCTCCCAGCAGCCTTTACGCCCGCAGGAGCAAGGAGCGCCGTCTACCTTAATCACGATGTGGCCCAACTCACCGCCTGCATAGTTAAATCCTGAGTAAACCTTGTTATCAATGATGATACCTCCGCCCACTCCGGTACCGAGGGTGATCATCACGCTGTTTTTGGTACCCTTGGCGGCACCTGCCACTGCTTCGCCCCAAGCGGCGGCATTGGCGTCGTTTTCGATTTTTACTTTTTCAACGTCTGTTTTCTCACGAAGAAGCTTAGCGATGGGGAACTTGTGGAAGGGCAGGTTGTTGGCATACTCCACCACACCGTCATCATGGTTGGCAATGCCGGGGGTGGCAATACCAATTCCCGCAACATCGGAAAGAGCAATGCCCGCCTCGTCACACACCATACGGCAAAGGGCGGCAATGTCAGCCACGATTTCCTCCGCGGGACGGGACGCGCCTGTAGGAAGGCTCTTCTTAACCTTGATCTTCATGTCTTCGTTTACAAGACCTACGGCAATATTGGTTCCGCCGAGGTCAACGCCGATCCTGTACATTTGAATTCCTCCGTATTTTAATATTGAGGCACTATTATAATTATTATATCTTATTATATCGAATTTTTAAGGAAAAGTCAAAAACTCTCAAATTTTTCCATAATCACAAAGTTCACGGAGGGGACAATCGCCGCAACGAGGGCTTCTTGCTATACAAACATCTCTGCCAAACTGTACGATGCGATGGCAGAAATCCGACTGTGCCGCAGGTTCAATCAGCTCGGACAGAATCGCTTCCACTCTTTTTGGGTCCTTGAGGTCGGTGGAATACATCCCCAGTCTGCCGCAGATACGAATGCAATGGGTGTCGGTGACTACGGCGGGCTGTCCGTAAATGTCGCCGAGAAGCAGATTGGCGATTTTCCGTCCCACACCGGGAAGCTCCAAAAGCTCCTCCATGGTGGCGGGGACCTGTCCGTCATATTGCTCGGTGAGAATTTGGCAACACGCTTTGATGCTTTCTGCTTTGGTGCGGAAGAGTCCGCAGGGGCGAACGATTTCTTCTATTTTGGCAAGGGGAGCATTTGCCAGCGATTCCACGGTGGGATATTCGGCAAACAGCTCTCGGCAGACGATATTGACCCGCGCGTCGGTACATTGCGCGGACAGCCTTGCCATGACCAAAAGCCGCCAGGGCTCGCCGCTGTATTCCAGGGCGCAGATTGCCTCAGGGTAAACTCCCTCCAGCATTTTGACGATCCTCGCCATGCGCTCCTTTTTTTCTTTCTTTTTTGGGATCTTCGGTGTGCTCATGTCAGTCTCTTTTTGCCGTGAAGTATGTACCCACGTGACCGCCGTCCAAAAGTGTGTAGAGGATCTCGGGGTCATGTCCGTTGAGAATGAACATGGGAATGCCCGCCTCGGTGCAGAGCTTTGCCGCTTGAAGCTTTGCGATCATACCGCCCGTTCCTCGGTCGGTTCCCGCGCCGCCTGCTAAAGACATAATTTCGTCAATGTCGTCCACGCGGCTGATCAGCTTGGCATCGGGATTGGTTCGGGGGTCGGAGTCGTAAAGACCATCCACGTCTGAAAGATTCAGCACGACATCCGCACGGCAAAGTTTGGCTACATGGGCAGAGAGAATGTCGTTTCCACCGAATTTGGTGAGCTCATCGGTAGAGACTGAGTCATTTTCGTTGACGATAGGAATGCAACGCATCTCAAGGAGTCGGTTGAAGGTATTTTCCGCCGCCGCTCTGCGGTCAGGGTTGGTGAGCACATCCTTGGTCATCAGAATCTGTCCGACGGTGTGACCGAAGTCCGAGAAGAAACGGTCGTAAATCTTCATCAACTCACTCTGTCCGATGGCAGCCATTGCCTGTTTTTCCTCGGGGGTGGACGGGATCCGTCCGAAGCCTGCCTTGGCTACACCCGAGCTAACGGCACCCGACGAAACCAATACCACACGGATGCCCGAATTCTGCATATCCGACAGGACCTTGACGATCTTTTCGATCCGACGGAGATTCAAATGTCCCGTGGTGTGGGTAAGGGTAGAGGTTCCTACCTTTACCACGATTCGTTGACTGTCTCTGAAATATCCCATAAAATCATTTCTTTCTGTAAAATTTTTTTAAATCCTCTTTCAAAAAACGAAAAAATGTATTATAATAGAGGATGAACATATTATATACCCAATTCTTGATTTTTTCAAGCCTTTTGCGGAAAAAAACAAAAAAGAGAAAACGTACGGAGGGAAACATGAAGCAGAAGTATACCATTACCATCGCAGGTGTGCAAATGAACGTGGTCAGCGACGAATCACCCGAGGCGGTTGAGGCGTTGGTGGGGTTGGTTGACCGTAAAATGAGAGATATGATCGGCGGTAGCAGCTGCCCCAAGAGCGAGGCGGCGCTTCTTTGCGCTTTGGATTACTGCTCCGAACGGATCAAAGCCCAGAGAAGGGTCAAGGCATTGGAGTCCAAGCTTGCCATTGCAGAGGGGGCTCTTGAAGAGGCGGAAATGGAAAACGAGGAGCTTCGGAAGGAAATCGACGAGCTGAAATTGATGATCGCGAAATAAGGACGCGGGGACGCGAAGGATGCGGTCGCTTTTAAAAAAGCTCCGCAAAACTTTATTACAAGTTATTTCTTGGACCCTTATACACGTTCCTCGTCTTTGTGTGACGAATAGAATATTGTTTTTTCTCTGAGGAAGAAATCCGTCGGACGGCTGTTGCGCCACCGACGGATTTCTTCCTCAGAGAAAACTATAAGTCATATCATGCACAGAGAGGGGAGGACTGTGTATGGAAATTCAAGAAATAATTTGTATAAAAGTTTTTGCTAAGCTTTTTTAAAAAGCGTCGAAAACAACTCTTCTCAACTAACTTCCTAAAAGATTCCCGCCAAACGCAGGAGGAAGGCGCAGAGGAAGATGGAAAATGTGGAGAGGATGGTGGTCCACACCACAAGCTGACCCGCCAGGACGGTATCGCCTCCCATTTCCTGTGTCATAGGGACGCTGGACACCGAGACGGGGGTGGCGAACATGGCAACGAAGGCGGCAAAGTGGGCGCCTGTAAAGGAGGAGAAGAAGAGATAAGCCACACCGAGACCAATAGCGGGGACTGCCGCCACACGGGCGAGAACACCGAAGACAATCTCCTTTTTTAGGGTGTGTACGGCGGAAAATTCAAACTGAGCGCCCAACATCAAGAGGGCGATGGGAGTGGCAAGAGAGCCGAGATATTCGAGGACCTTATAGATAGGCGTTAAGTCGGTCAGGCGGAATTCCACGTTCCATTCGGTAAAGAGGAAGCGAATCAGAAGCGCCACACCGCCCATTGCCACCCCTTGAATCAAGGGATTTTTTAAAATGTCCAACAGAATTTTGCGAACCTTGATTTTTTCTCCGTCCTCGCGGAAGATCGAAAGGCTGATTACGGCGAGGATATTGAGGGCGGGAACCGAGAATGCCGATAAAAGAGAAGCCACGGAACCGCCCGCGTCACCGAAGAGGGATTGCGCCAGGGGGATTCCCACCAACGCATAGTTCGAGCGGAAGCACGCTTGAAGCAATGCGCCACGACGGGCGGGAGCCTTGGTTGCTAGAAGTACGGCGGGGAGGGCGAGAAGAAAGACGCAAAGCAACATGGCGGCGGCATACACAATGTATCCCAGTCCAATACCCGAGAAGCTTTGAATTTTATAAATATTTAAAAACAGCATGACAGGCAGGAAGAGATGAAAGACCAGCTTATTGAGCGCCTTGGAGATGGTCAGATTTAAAAGCCCGATTCGTTTCAGAATATAACCGATTGCCACCATGAGAATAATGGGAAGAACGGTATTCATGGCAAAAATGAGAGAGTCCATGGGAAATCCTTTCCAAACATAATCTGCGACTATTATAGCACGAGCTTGAGAAAATTGCAATAGGAATGCTGACTTGACAGAAGCTTTCAAAAAGTATATAATATAAATAATCTATCAGATCGGGAGGAAACATGAAGGATACCCGAAAAAAAACGGAACTCTTGTGCCCCGCGGGATCGCCGGATGCTCTTGCCGCCGCCATCGAGGGTGGGGCGGACGCCGTCTATATGGGCGGCTTGGCGTTTAACGCAAGAATTCACGCAAAAAATTTCACCGAGGAGGAGCTCAGGGAGGGAATCGCCCTTGCTCATTCCTACGGAGTTAAAATATATCTGACCGCCAATACCTTGATCTATGACCGTGAACGGGACGATGCTCTTCGTGCCGCTGAGGACGCGTATCTTGCGGGGGCGGACGCTCTAATCGTTGCCGATCTGGGGCTCGCCCGTATGATCCGTAGGAGGATTCCTATCGAGCTTCACGCAAGTACCCAGCTGTCGGGACATAATGCGGACGCGGCACGGTTTCTTGCCGAGGCGGGATTTTCTCGTATGGTCTGTGCCCGAGAGATGGGGAGGGAGGAGCTTGTCCGCTTCGTAAAGGACTCTCCCATAGAGGCGGAGGTGTTTGTACACGGCGCGCTCTGCGTTTGCCATTCGGGACAGTGTCTTTTTTCCTCAGTGGTGGGTGGACGAAGCGGCAATCGGGGCGAATGCGCTCAGCCCTGCCGTCTCCCCTATCGGGGCGGTAAAAACGGATACCCTCTTTCCTTAAAGGATCTTTCTCTTGCGGCGCATACCGGTGAGCTTTGTGATATGGGAATCGCCTCTTTCAAGATTGAGGGACGGATGAAATCTCCCGAATACGTTCGGGACGTAGCCAGAGTTTGGAGGCGACTCATTGACGAGCATCGCAATGCCACCGAGGAGGAGATGCGGGAGCTGTCTTCCATCTTTTCCCGTGGGGGACTGACCGACGGATATTACCGTAGAAAAATAGACGGACGGATGATGGGCATTCGTTCCGAGGAGGACAAGCAAAGCTCCCGAACCCTTTCTCCCTTTCGGGGCATTGAGAGAAAGCTGCCCGTATCGCTTTCGGCAACCATCAAGAGCGGAGAAGCCGCAACCCTTACTCTGACACTGACCGACGGGAGATGCGCCAGAGCGGAGGGACCCATTCCCGAGACGGCAAGGTCGGCTCCCTTGGGCCGAGAAGCTGCTCTGCGAAGTCTTAGCCGCTTTGGTAATACGGCGTACAGGATAGAACGTGCCGAGATCGAGCTTGGAGAGGGACTGATGATGCCCGTGTCTGCCATGAACGCTTTGCGCAGAAGCGCCGCCGAGGCGCTGGATGCCGTAAGAACAACAAAAAATGAGCGGGGGCGGGACGATCTGAACCCCCCGGGAGCAACAAATGCGACGGGCTTTTCGAAAGAGTCTTCTGCCAGGCGGACGGCTTGCTTTTATCTGCCCTCGGAGATTCCCTCGGAGGCGTATGAGTATTTTGACATTCTGTATACTCCCTTACATCAATATACGGGAAGCACGAATGGTGTGTTTCTCCCCCCTGTGATCTTTGACACCGAGCGGGAAGAGGCGGAGCGTTTGCTCCTGCGAGCAAAAGAGCTGGGTGCTGAACACGTGCTGGTAGGTAATCCCGGTCACATGGCGCTTGCCCGTTCCCTGGGCTTGGAGATCCACGGGGATTTTCGTCTCAACGTAACCAACTGTGAGGCGGCAGAGGCATGGAAGTCGAAGGGGATTGACGAGGTGATTCTTTCTCCCGAGCTTTCCCTTTCCCGTCTCAGAGATATTGGGGGAAGGGTAATCGTATACGGTCGGCTTCCCTTGATGGTGACTGAAAAATGCCTTGGCAAGGAAATTGCCGACTGCAACGCTTGCGCCGATGGAAGAATTTCTCTTGTGGACCGCCGCCGCGCCAGTTTTCCTGTGCTGAGGGAATGGCAGCATCGGTCTCTCATCCTCAATTCGGTACCCGTCTATATGGCGGATCGAGGAGAGGAGCTTGCCCGTTATGGAATTTCTCTTCATCACTTCCTCTTCACGACCGAGAAGAAGGAAGAGATTCGAAAGATCCTTGAGGCATACCGACAGGGACTTGCGCCGGAGGGAGAGATTCGGCGGATTAAATAATTGCTGTGCAAAATCGGAAAGGAACAGAATATGACCCGATTGAAACGATTCATGACGTTTTTTCTGGCTGGGCTGATGGTGTTTCCCATGGCGGTGTTTGCCAAGCCCGCAAGCGCAGAGGGAGAGTACGTTCGTTATAAAATTCTGGATGCCAAGGACATGCTCTCCTTGCTGATCGGTGCTCCCGTGGGAGAAGAGGAAGCGGAATTTCTTGATCGCTTTTACGAGGGAGAGATCATTTATAATTCCGCGATTCCCGGGGGATTGATCACGGTGGCGGACGGTTCCGCAACAGCGGGGAGCTATACCACACAAACTTCTTTGGGACGGACTATTTTCTGGACACCCGAAGGGGCGATCCTTATGAATGGGGGAGTGGCAGAGGCAACCTATCGGGGCGCTCTGACGATTTCTAAAGCGGAGGCAAACCGACTTCTCAATTTTGTGTATGACGCGGCGGCAGACGCGGCGGCGGCGGAGAGTGAAATTGCCGAATTTGACCAAAAGAAGATCGAACGTCAGAATTATTTGGAAGAGCTTTCGCGGCACGAATCGGAACAGACGGCATTCAACAGATACAAGAACTGGGAAAAAAATAAATACAACCCGTGGGTTGTTAAATATCAGAATAATAAGGCGGCTTGGGATGCCTATGACGCATATATGATTGAGAAAGAGAGATTCGATCAGGCATATGCGGTTTGGGAAGCCGATCACGCCGCATGGCAAGCGGAAAAAAAGCAACACGATGACGCTAAAAAAGCGCACGAGACATATCTCATCAACGCGGGGAAGATCAATTCGGCTCTGCTTCCCGTGGAAAGTATGTTTATTGATTATGGGAATTGGGACGGCTCGACATATGGGTTGGACGATGAGATCGGGGTTCGTTCTCTTTACGAGGCATTGCAGAACGAAGAACTGGTGACCATGCTCCTGGACAATAAAGGTCTTTTGCAAAAATATGACAACAAAAAGTATAATGACGATTATTTTAAGAAGCTGGAGCAGACCTCTGCCGAGCTAAAAGGCCTGCTTCGGCAGTATGCCGAAAAAAGAGAAAACTCTCAGAAGGAGGCATTTCTTTTCTATAAAGAAAACTACACAGCCATTCGAGATAAATTCAACGATCTGTATGGAAAGATGACAGAGGTCTTCAATAATCCCACGATCTACGCCTCGATGTGTGTCGTTATTGAAGAGAAGTTTGGAAATTTGGCTCCATACAAAAAATGGAGAATCAAGAATGTTTTATGCCAGATCTACGTGGTCAGCCAATGTATCGATGACCAATCCACCAGAAAAGGAAACTGGAGCTTTTATAAGGATGATGGGGATCCGAAGGATTATACGTATGCTGAACTGTTAAATCAGGCGCAGATTTTGACCGATTCCAACAAGGCTGATCCGTCGGCTTTGACCTGGCAGGACGTGGAGCCCGAGATTCCCGTTTTGCGGAGCGAGCCTGTGAAGCCGATCCCAACGTATTCCGACGCCCCTCGTCCTACGGAGGCGAGAATGAGTGAATCGAGCGCCCCGAAATATGACCGCGAGATACCAAGCGACCCCGGGGATTCCCCCGCGTTTGTGGAAGAACCCTCTCCCGTCCCACAGGAGCGATATGAAGCACTCAGACGGTGTGAAGACATTCTTGCGGTGTACAAATCAGGAGAGCTTTCTCACCGAGCTTCTTTTGAGGAGGATGCCACAGTATATCTTTCTGAGACGGTCTGCCGTCGCTACGATATCGAAACGGGTAATTCCGCGGAATCGATTTACAACGAAAAGGGAGAGCTTTCCTCGGAAGAGGAGGTTGCCACAGAATGGGAGGGAGGAGGAAAGACCTACGTTCTCCTTGGCTTTATGGAAGACAGTGACGGACTTTGCTTCTATCCCATTTATGAGATAGAGGATCAGGTCTTTGAGGTTGTGTTTTTTTCGGAAGGCGAAGAGATCCTTCGACAGAAATATGCCTACGGGCAAACGCCGAAGCCCAATCTGACACCGACAAAGGAAGCTACCAATACCCATACCTATACCTTTGGCGGTTGGAGTCCCGTTTTGTCCCCTGTAAAGGGAAATGCCGCCTACGAAGCTGTCTTTTCCGCCGCGGATCGGCTCTATACCGTTACATTCCGCTTCCGAACCGAGACGGACGGAACCGTGAAAGAGGTGGAGAGGAGCGCGTTCTATTTTTGGGATGCGCAGCCGACGATTCCCGAAACGATTGAGGGCTATATTGACGGAATTTATCGTTACGTGTTCTGCGGCTGGGATCAATCTGTATCTCCTGTAACGGGAGATGCCGTCTATACGGCGTTGTATGAGAAAAACGTGCTGGTGGAGATTCCCGGTGAGTCGGAGGACCTCGAAGGCCCCGAGGATCCCGAGGTACCGGAGAATCCCGAGGATCCCGAAGCTCCGCCCGAGGAGCCGGAGGGAAACGAGCCTCCCCCGACCGACATGCCTACCGTTAGCGACGACGGATTCAGCTATCTGGTGGAATCCAATAAAAATACCGTCGGATGCGAAAATCTGATTCAGATTTCTGCGCTGGAGGAGAAAACCATGACCTTCCGCTTTTCCGCGGAGAATGTTGTTTTGGCAATCGATCTCGATGCCGTCCGATCCCTGTGCGTGAAGCAGGTCAAAAGGGTTCAGCTGATCACGGTGGGAGAGTCCGACAAACGAAGCGTTGCCTTGGAGGAACGGCGCGTCGGCGTTGCCTTTTACGACAAGAACGGCGAGAGAGTATATCCCGACGGATATATGACCCTGACGATTCCCGCGAGAACGGTCAGCGAGGGAAGACTGTGCCTTTGCCGATATGGGGCGGACGGGACGACGGAAGTCCTCGGAAACGTAAGACCCCAAAACGGAGCGTTCGTCTTTGCGGCAGATGCCGCATCCACCTACGGTACGGTCCGCCTTTATACGGTGACGGTACAGGCGGGAGATGTTGAAAAGACCTACGAAGCTGAGGCGGGAGCATGGATTCCCTTGGCATTGACACCTCCGCTTCACCATCAGGTAGATTCCATGATTCTTATAAGGGGAGAGGAAACCGAGGGAGTGAAGCTGGAGATTGCTGATGGCTTTACCATGCCGCAATACGACGGTGTGTTGACGGTGACATTCTCCGAGATCCTTTACAGAATTGAATTTCGATATCATGGGGGAAGCGAGATCAAAGAGTATCGCTATGGCGAAGTCATTGTGCCGCCTACAATTCCCCTAAGCATGATTGAAGAAGGTATTTGCTACAATTTTATCGGTTGGAACGACAGCATTGGTATTGTTACCGAAGAAAAGATCTTCGATGCGATCTATGAGATTCTTACCGAAGAGGAGATCGCCGACGATGAAGAGGGAAGTTCCCTCATGGGCTTAGTTCGGCGTTGGTTGATCCCTTTGGTGATCATCCTTCTTCCTTGGGCAGTGCTTGCCCTTTTGAGTGGAGTTGGATTCATTGCGGGGATCGTAGGACTTGTGAATCTGATCAAGTACGTAAGAAAAAGAAAGAAGACGGAATGAAAAACATGCGTCATGAGCGATTAGAAAGACAGGAACGGCTCTTGGGAGTCGATGCCACCGAGATTCTCGGCAAGAGCCGTGTCGCGGTGTTCGGCATTGGCGGAGTGGGAAGTTACGCCGCCGAGGCGCTGGCGCGGAGCGGTGTGGGTCAGGTGGTCCTTATAGACAAGGACGAGGTGAGCGAGAGCAATATCAATCGACAGCTTCTTGCGCTTTGCGATACCGTAGGACGCCCGAAGGTGTCGGTGATGGCGGAGCGGATGCGGAAGATCAATCCTCAGATCGTTGTGGAGGAGCGGCAGGAATTTTTTCTGCCAGAAACGGCGGCAGGCTTTGATTTTTGCGACTACGATTACGTCATTGACGCCATTGACACGGTGGCGGGAAAGATCGCCATTGCCGAGGCCGCGCATGCGGCGGAGGTACCCATGATCAGTTGTATGGGAACAGGAAATAAGATGGATCCCACCGCCTTTCGAGTGACGGATCTCTCAAAGACCTCAGTCTGTCCCTTGGCAAGGGTGATGCGTCGGGAGCTGAAAAAGCGAGGCATCCTTCACCTGACCGTGGTTTATTCCGAGGAGGAGCCCATGACCCCCGCAGGGGAGATCGATCCCGAAACGGGAAAGAAACTGCCGGGAAGTCTTGCGTTCGTGCCTCCCGTGGCGGGTATGATCGCCGCGGGCGAGGCGGTCAAAACAATTCTCGCGCGGAAAGGATGGAAGCATGAGTAAGATCACGTGGAAGGGAGGCGCTTTGGTCGCCCCCGTGCCTCCCGCGATGGTGACCTGTGGCGAGGGAGAGCGGGCAAATATTATTACCATTGCGTGGACAGGCATCATCAATACCCATCCGCCGAAAACCTATATTTCGGTTCGACCCTCCCGTCATTCCTACGGACTGATCAAGGAGAGCGGGGAGTTCGTCATCAATCTGACTTCGTCGAAGCTGGTCAGAGCCGCCGATTTCTGCGGCATCCATACGGGTCGAAAGATCAATAAATTTGAGCGGTGCGGGCTTCATACCGAGGAAGCCTCCGAGGTAAAATGCCCTCTTCTCGCCGAAAGTCCCATGAGCCTTGAATGTCGGGTCACCGACGTGATTGAGCTGGGCAGTCACCATATGTTCCTTGCGGACATTGTGGCGGTGGATGTGGACGAAGCTCTTCTTGACAAGGAGGGCAAGCTTCGTTTGGATCAAGCCGAGCTTGCCGCCTTTGCCCACGGCGAATATTTTGAGCTGGGCAAGAAGATCGGCACGTTTGGTTTTTCGGTGAAGAAGAAAAGGAAGAAATGAGAACGAAAAAGAGAGAGGATCGTGATCTTCTCTCTTTGCTATTTTTTTCGGATATGCAATGGCTTCAAGCATAAAAAAGGGAGATCAACAAAGCGGATCTCCCTTTTTTTATGGTGGAGCATAGGGGATTCGAACCCCTGACCCCAACACTGCCAGTGTTGTGCGCTCCCAACTGCGCTAATGCCCCATGTCTGCGGATTCATTATATAATAAAATCCTTGGTTTGTCAAGACCAAATTTTTCTTTTCGGAATTATTTTAGCATTTTTTGATTCCGCCTTGACAAACGTTTTCTTCTATACGGTTTTTATGTGTTCATTTTTTTGTATTCCCCGGGAGTACAGCCAACCATCTTTAGAAACTGCTTTCCCAAATAGCTGGGGTTTTCATATCCGCATGGACCCCGATTGGCGATTTCATCGGTCCGACCCAACCAGGTGCCTATGACGACAGCGCATGGGAGAGGGTCGATCTGCCCCACGATTATCAGCGCGAGGCGGAATTTTCTCCCGAAGCCATCGGTAATCACGGCTACCGTGTCTTTGAAAACGGCTGGTACCGCAAAAAATTTTCGGTGGATTCCGTATTCCGATTGCTCTGCCCGAGGTAATCCCCGCCGGTAAGGTGCCTACCCTTGAGGTCGCCTCCGCGGTTTGCGATGCGGCTGAATTCCACGTAAACGGACATCTGATCCACGCGGAAACGCCCGAATTCCGCACACCGATCAAGGTATCTTTGGGTTTGGTAAAGGAGTTGAATTTTGAGGTTCAATTCCTGATCAAGACGAGAGCCGATGCCTCCCGCAGCGGAGAAGCGCAGGACATTGCATAGTGTAGTCCATAACTCTCATGCTGCCCCATGCCCACATCTGAATTTTTCCGGGGGAGTCGGAGGCGCGGTTGATGCCGTCGCCATCGGGATAGAGACAGCCTGCAAGTCCGTTCGAGAAGTCATTGTCATGTGGTAATATCCTTGTAGTGGACACGAAGCACGGCAACGCCCTGCTGAACGATCTCCTCAATGGGACAGAAGCGGGTGGGCTCACCGGGATCCAAGTCATTACGAACAAAGAAGGGATAGGGAGCCTTTCCCGTGGTGGGAAGGATCACGTGAAAGGGGAAGGGAAATTCCTTGCCCGCTACCTTGGTACGGGAGGTGACGGGATAGCGGACCGCATAGCCCGAAGCAAAATCGTCATCCATGAAGGGACCCTCTTCAAAAATGAGGAATTCCGGATCGGGGACGGGAATACCGTACTCCTCCCCACAAAGAATCTCTTTATACTAATTGCGCAGAATTTCCACTCTTCTTTATCCTTGAAGTCCTGGAGTATGGGGATATTACGTGCGTTTATCATTTTCTCAAGATTCATATGAAACCTCCTTCAAGGGAGCTTTTTTATGGGCTCCGATGAGGTTAGCATAACAAAAAGATAGGAAAAGTCAATAGCTTCGGACAAAAAGCGATGGAAGAAGAAGGAAATAGAAAATCACCGATCGAGAGTGTAATCGCCCCCGGGAATTACTCATAATATAAGGGAGCGATGTGGGAAAAGGAGGAGCGAATGGAAGAAAAATATATAAGGAAAATTTACGGAACGGTGCTCCTTCTACTGGGCGCATGGGTCCTTTCTCGGCTTTCGGCGATTTTTTCGGTGCTCGGGGCAGTGACGGATACCCTTTTCCCCATTTTCCTCGGGTTGTTTCTTGCCTTTTTGCTGAATCTTCCTCTTCGTTTTTTTGAGGGGCTTTGGGACAGGATTCCCACAAAAAAATGGAGGCGCGGGAGACGGGCTGTTTGCTTGACGCTGACTGTTTTTCTGGTAGTGGGAATTTTACTGCTTTTGGTTTTCCTGATCCTGCCAAGGCTGATGGAAGCGGTGTCGGAGCTTTTGGGGACGATCCCTCAGGGAATCGATCGACTGTGGGCTTTTGCTGAGCGATGGTCGATTCCTTTGCCCGCTGAAAAGCCGAATGCCACGGAGTGGAGGGAGATGTTCAAAGATTTTTTGGAGCGATATGGCGAGCGCTTGGCGGCAATATCGGTTCAAACCATTTTGAATGCTGTAGGAGGGATCTTTGATCTCGTGGTGGCAATTGCCCTCTCCCTTTACGTGTTGGCACAGAAGGAGAAATTGGGAGAACAGAGCGTCAGATTTTTACGGGCGGTGTTCTCTCAAAGGACGGTAAAGGGGATTTTGAGGGGAACGGCGCTTGTTTCGCAGACCTTTTCCCGTTTTTTTGCGGGGCAGGTCTTGGAGGCATCCATTTTGGGAGGTTTATGCTTTCTCGGAATGTGGGTGATGGGGATGCCCTTTGCGCTTCTAATTTCGGTGATCGTGGGAGTGACGGCATTGGTTCCTGTTTTTGGAGCTTTTGCGGGAGGAGCTTTGGGCGCGCTTCTCATTCTGTCGGTCAGTCCCATTCGTGCTCTTTGGTTCTTAGTCTTTTTGATTGTTCTCCAACAGCTGGAGGATAGTCTGATCTATCCTCGCTTGATGGGACGGTCGGTGGGACTTCCCGGAGTATGGGTGCTTTCTGCCGTCATTGTGGGAAGCTCCTTAGGCCTTGGATGGATTTTCATCAGCGTGCCTGTGGTATCGGTGCTTTATACGCTTTTGCGGGAATTTATCCAAAGGAGACAGCCACACCGAGAATGACGAAAGATGAGATCCTTATATGGATCCCCGATCTTCCTTGTATTAGAATTTTTTTGAAATACCTTGACATGGGGAACAGAATCGTGTATAATAATTCTAAGCGAACCTTTTTGAAAAATCAACGGAAGAAAGACGGGAATACGATTATGAAAATGAAGAAATTGCTTTTGCTCCTGGGTGTCATGCTCATGGGTATCTGTCTGCTCTGCTCCTGCGGAAGTAAGGAATCAAGCATGGACAAAAACGGATTTCAATATACCGAGTTGGAGGATGGGACCTATTCCGTGTCGTTGGAAAACTGCACCGCGGAGGAGGTGTTGATTCCCGCTAAGTACAATGGACAGAAGGTTACTGCCATCGGCGGTATGTGTATTAATACCGATATCGTGTCGATTAAAGTTCCCAATACCGTAACCAAGATCGGAGACCGTGCGTTTTATTATTGCACCTCCCTTAAAGAAATCACCATTCCCAACAGTGTGAAGAGCATTGGCGAGGAAGCATTTTTCGGCTGTGTCTCGTTGTCCGCTGTCAGAATCCCCAATAAAACGGAGACGATTGGAGCGAAGGCATTCAGCGGTTGCGCTTCTCTGACCGAGGTGAAGATTCCCGACAGTGTAGTGACGATTGGAGAAGAGGCATTCCGCGCTTGTACCTCCTTGGCGAAGATCTCTGTGGGTCAGAATGTAAAGAATATTGGGGCCGGTGCATTCAGAGGGTGCGTTTCTTTGACGGCAATCGTGACTCCCGATGGGATTCATGACATCGGTAAGGAAGTATTTAAGGATTGTGAATCCTTGGTGACGGTGACTCTTGGAAAGGGCATGGAGGAAGTTGGAAACAACGCGTTTGATGGCTGTGAAGCATTGGTACAGGTAATTGCTCCCGATAGTTTGAAGAAGATTGGAGA
Organism: Eubacteriales bacterium; assembly: GCA_045533675.1. Classification (GTDB taxonomy): domain Bacteria; phylum Bacillota; class Clostridia; order Oscillospirales; family CAG-272; genus HGM12713. The sequence goes on from JAZSIF010000054.1 coordinate 48,230, forward strand.
AAATATCTTTTCTGACTGTGATTCGTTGTATGCGGTATATTACGCAGGTGACAAGAATGTTTGGGGCAAAATTGAGGTTAAGGATTCCAACGAAGCCTTGACGGATGCTCTGTGCTACTACTCCGAAACCACGCCCGAAAAGGACGGATTCTTTTGGCGCTATGTGGACAACAAGCCCGTTGTTTGGTAAGGTCAAATAAAATTGAATCAGGTTGAAATGAACCCCGCTCTTGTGAAAGAGCGGGGTTTTTGTATAAAAACAAGGCGGTCAATGCAAACGCGTATAAACGCAAATTGACCTAAAAACACCTTGACAAATTGATTTTTTGTGGTATAATATGAGAGTGATTCTCAATTTGGAGGAAAAAATGGCAGGATATAAAACCGAACAGAAGAAGATGCTTCTGGCTTATCTTCAAGCCAATGGGAAGTCGGCGTACGGAATTGAAGAGCTGGCAGAGGGAATGCGGACTATGTATGGTGAGCTTTCTCCGGGGGTCAGTACCGTGTATCGGCTGATGGACCGATTGGTTAAGGAGGGAACCGTCAAGCGTTTTCCCAAGGAACAGGGCAGGGGCTTTCTGTATCAGATCGTAGCGGGTCGTACCTGCCGAAAGCATCTGCACCTGCGGTGTGTGTCCTGCGGACGATTGCTTCATATGGAGGAATCCTTGTCAGAGGAAATTTCTGTGCGTCTTTTGTCGGTTTGCGGTTTTTCGCTGAAGGAGGAGGAGACGGTTCTTTCGGGAGTCTGCAAAATTTGTCGGGAGGGAGAAACGGTATGAAAAAAAGAATATTTTGCGGTCTTCTTGTCTGCCTTTTGCTGCTTCTTCCCTTGTATGGATGCGGCGGGGAGAGGGACCAAGCCAGAGTGAAGATCGTTTGTACCGTGTTTCCCTTTTACGATTGGGTGAAGAACGTGGTCGGTGACGTGGAGGGCGTGGAGGTTCTTTGGCTGGCGGACAATGGAAGTGACCCGCACAGCTTCCAGCCCTCGGCATCGGATATGGTCGAGGTGTCTACGGCAGACCTTGTATTGTACGTGGGCGGAGTGTCGGATGTTTGGGTGGGGGAAGCGTTGAAAAACGGGGAAAAGGGCAGCGGTATGCCCCTCTTAACCGAGGAGGGTGTCACTCTTCGTCCCGTTTCGGCGGAATCGGGGCATTCTCACGAGGACGGGCACGCTCACGAGATGGACGAGCATCTGTGGTTATCGTTGAGAAACGCTGTTATCTGTGTAGAGCGGATCGCTTTGCGGCTCTCGGAATTGGATGCGGAGCATGCTGACGCATACCGTTCCAATGCCCGGGAGTATATGGAGAAGCTTCAAGCCCAGGACTCCTCCTTTACAAAGAATGTAGCGGAAGCAGAAAAAAACCGTATTTTGTTTGCCGATCGATTTCCCTTTGTATACCTGACTGAGGATTATCACATCGAATACCGTGCGGCGTTCAGTGGATGCACCACCGACACGGATGCGGATTTTTCCACAGTGATTGATCTGGCTGAGGTGGTCGACCAATGGGAGCTTCGGTACGTGATGGTGACGGAAAGCTCGGATCTGTCCCTTGCCGAGAGTGTGATCCGTGCGACAAAGGACAAAAATCATGTAGTGCTTCGCATGAACTCCATGCAAGCGGTACGCGCGGAGGAGGCAGAGAGCGGCATGACTTATCTTTCGGTCATGGAGCAAAATCTTCTGACCCTTCTGCGGGCTCTGGAATTGGATTTGGATGATTGAGGAGATCGGATATGGCACAGATAGAATGCAAAGACGTGAGCCTTGGCTATGACGGAAAAACCATTTGTCGCGGCTTAAATTTTACGGTGAATCGGGGAGATTACCTCTGTATTGTAGGGAATAACGGGTCTGGAAAGAGTACGCTGATGAAGGTGCTTCTGCGTTTGAAAACGGCGGACAAGGGTGCGGTTTTTTTTGGAGACGGCGTTTGTTCCCACGATATGGGGTATCTGCCCCAGCAACGGGAGGGACGGCGGGATTTTCCCGCTTCGGTGCGGGAGGTGGTGCTTTCCGGCTGTGTGGGAGATTCCTCCTTTCGTTTCTTTCTTTCTCGGGATGCCCGCCTTGCGGCAGAGAAAAATATGGAGCGATTGGGCGTATCGTCTCTTGCGGAGAGATCCTTTTCAAAGCTGTCGGGCGGACAGCAGCAGAGAGTTCTTTTGGCAAGAGCCTTATGCGCCGCCGAGCGACTTCTTTTGTTGGACGAGCCAACCTCGGGGCTTGACCCTAAGGGGACCGAGGAGCTATATGAGACGATCAATCGACTGAATCGGGAAGGGATTACGGTTATCATGATTACTCACGATCTGCCCGCGGTAGCGAGGTATGCTACATCGGTCCTATCCATGGGGGAGGAACCCGTGTTCTATCCCTCGGTCCGTGAATATTTAGCAAGCACCTCCTTGATGGATGGAAGGGGAGGAGCGTCATGAGTGAGTTTTTACGCTATTTTGAATATTCCTTTGTGTGGTATGCGCTGATCGTTGGGGTGCTGGTCTCTCTTTGCTCGGCGCTCTTTGGTGTGGTTTTGGTCTTAAAGCGATTTTCCTTTATCGGAGACGGTCTTTCCCACGTTGCTTTTGGCGCGCTGGCGGTATCCGCTGTGGCGGGGCTTAGCAACGACGTGCTGATCGTGATGCCCATTACCGTGTTGGCGGCGATTTTGATTCTCAAGACGGGGCAGCATACGAAGATCAAGGGAGACGCGGTCATCGCCATGGTATCGGTGGGAGCGCTTGCCGTTGGCTATCTGCTTTTGGATCGTTTTTCTGCCTCTGCCAATGTGGCGGGAGACGTATGTGGAAGCCTTTTCGGTTCCTTCTCGATTCTGACCCTGACTCGAGTGGACCTTTGGGTGTCTCTTGTAATGTCGGTTTTGGTGGTAGGTTTGTTTATTTTCTGTTACCATCGAATTTTCAGCGTGACCTTTGATGAGGATTTTGCCCGCGCGGCGGGCATCCGCGTATCACTTTACAATCTTCTCATTGCCACCGTGACGGCGGTGATTATCGTACTGGCGATGAATCTGGTAGGCTCGCTTTTGGTGTCCGCCTTGATTATCTTTCCCGCTCTGTGCGCTATGCGACTGTGCGCAAGCTTCCGCGGGGTGGTCATTACGGCGGCAATTCTTTCGGTGGGGTGTTCGGCTCTGGGTATTCTTTTGTCCCTCGTGGCATCGACTCCCGTGGGACCCACCATCGTCGGCGCCGACCTTCTCGCGTTCTTCATCTGCGCAGTGATCGGACGGATCAAAAAATAAATATTCTATTACCATAAAGAAACGGCAGAGCATATGCTCTGCCGTTTCTTTATGAAAGGGGTTTTTACTTGTTTCTCTGAAGCTTGACGGTGATTTCGGTGCCGTCCAGGTCGATCTTACCCGTGTATTCTACGTTTGCGGGGGCTTGGATGGTTGCCAAAAGGTCACGGCAGAGGGCGTTCTTCTTTTCCTCGAGGATGCTCTTGATCAGCTCGGAGTCGGTCTCGAAGGAGATAAAAATGCGGTCGCTGACGTCAAAGCCTGCCATCTTACGGAATACCTGACACTGACGGACGATATCGCGGAGGATTCCCGCTCTTTGGAGCTCCTCGGAAATAGTGGTGTCCAACGCCACAAAGCTGTCGTTGTTTTTATAGATGGCAATATGCTCTTTTGCCTGGGAGTTGACCGTGAACACGTCGGGCTGGACGTCCAAATCAAGGATCTTGACGTTCTCGCCGCTCTTGACGGCATCGGACAGGGTCTGCTGGGCGGCTGCGTCCAGCTCGGAAAGAGCTGCCTTTACGTCATTGGCGCGGTTCTTCAATACCCGTCCCGCAACCTTGAAGTTGACGGTGAGGAAGTTTGCCTCCAGGTCGGAGGTGTCGGACAGCTCCTTGATCTCGCCTACATTCAGCTCGCTCAAAATGATGGAGCCGAAGGTGGCGATGGCACTGTGATTTGCCTCATTTGCGCTGACGTAAATGGTGGGCAGGGGCTGACGAATCTTGATCTGCTTCTCATTTCTCAGCTTGAGAGAGAGAGAGATGATCTCTCTTGCCTGTTCCACGTCGGAGAGGATTTGATCGTCCGAAATGTTCAGCGCGGGGGCCACGGTAGGCCAATCGGTGAGGAAGACGGAGAGGGCGCTCTCGTCGGAGTAACGCTTGATGAATCTCTGCCATACGGTCTCGGTGATAAAGGGAACGATAGGAGCCATGATGCCCGTGATGGACTTGATGGCATAGAAGAGAACCGCATAGGCATTCTGCTTGTCTGCGTCAACGTCCGAGCTCCAGAAGCGGGCACGGTTGACACGGATATAGAAGTTGGAAATGTCGTTAACAAAGGCCTCAAAGCCCATGACCACTTCACGGGTGGAGTAATCCGCCATGTACTTGGATGCCTCCTCGATGAAGCGGTTGGTGCGGATCACCAGCCAGCGGTCGATGGGGCAGAGGTTGGAAACGTCGAGCTTGGCGAGGTCAACCTTCGCGCCGTCAATATCGGCGTAGGTGGAGAAGAAGGTCAGAAGATTCCAGAACGCCAAAAGCTTTCTCTTTGCCTCATCGCCGAGATTGAAGCCAAAGCGCACGTCCGTGGAGGTGGAGGAGGAAGCAAAGATATAACGGGAAGCGTCCGCGCCGATGATGTCGGCTGCCTCGTCAAAGCGGATCATGAAGCCGGTCTTGGAGAAGCGGCTTCCGTCCTCGGAAACGACCATTCCGTGGGTGCTGACACGCTCGTAAGGAGGCTCGTCCACCAATACGGTAGACATAAAGAGCATGGAGTAGAACCAAAGTCTGATCTGCTCCTTCATTTCCAGTACGTGCTCAGCGGGGAAGTACTGCTTCCAGTATTCCTTATCGGTGAGATATTTCAGGGTGGAGAAAGGAACGATTCCCGCATCCAGCCACACGTCGCCGACCTGAGTGACACGCTCGACCGCCTCGCCGCACTTGGGACACTTGATCTTTACAGCATCGATCCAGGGGCGGTGGAGGTGAGGAATGGCATCAACCTTTGATTTGTCAACCGCCAGCTTGTAAAGCTCATCCTTGGAGCCGACCACCGTCAGCTCTCCGCAGGAGCAGAGATAGAAGGGCAGGGGCAGACCGTAGAAGCGCTTACGGGAAATGTTCCAGTCGGACATATTCTCCAGCCAGTCCATCATTCTCTTGCCCTGATAGGGAGGCTCCCAGCGAACCTTCTGCGCGTTGGCAATCAGGCGGGGGCGAAGCTCGTCCACGGCGATCGCCCACTCCTTGCCGAGACGGAAAATGATCTCCTTCTTACATCTCCAGCAAACGGGGTAGCTGTGCTTATACTTGTGGGTATAGAAGAGCTTTCCTCTATTTTTCAGTTCGTCGAACACGAGCTGACGGCAATCCTGCGCATCAAGACCCGACAGGAAGCTGAAGCCATTGTAGAAAATACCGTACTCGTCGACGGGAATAATCTTGGGGAGTCCAATGCTCTCGCCCAGGGCAAAGTCCTCGGCACCGCATCCGGGAGCGATATGAACGACACCGCATCCCTCATCGTCGGCGACCTCATCCCAAAGGACGATCTTATGAGCGAAGCTCTGCTCCTCCATCTCGGGGAAGCAGGTCTCGTACTCCAAGCCCTCAAGGTCCCTACCCGACAGGGTAGCCAAAAGCTCCACGCCCTCCTTGCCCTCAAATTTCTGCTTGAAGTAGTTGAGGGAGGTGATATAGTTATGCTCCTCGCCCGCTACGTGCAGACGGACGTAGGTCATTTCGGGGTGGACTGCCAGCGCTACGTTTGCGGACAGGGTCCAGGGAGTAGTGGTCCAAACCAAAATGTAGTCGTTCGTATTCAGAATGGGGAGCTTGAAGAAGACTGCCTCGTGCTCGATTTCCTTATAGGAGCCCGTCATTTCGTGCTCCGAGAGAGAGGTTCCGCAACGGGAGCACCAGGGCATGGGCTTATAGACCTGACGGATCCAGCCGCCCTCGTGGCACTTCTTGAGGAAGGTCCAGATTCCCTGAATATTTTCGTCGGTGTAAGTATAGTAGGAGTTATCCCAGTCCATCCACTGTCCAAGACGCTTGGACTGCTCGGTGATAACGCCCGAGAACTTTTTCACGCGCTCGATGCACTTGTCGGTGAACTTGTCAAGACCGTATTCCTCGATGTCGTGCTTGGTCTTGAAGCCCAGCTCCTTCTCCACCTCGACCTCGACCCAAAGACCCTGAGAGTCAAAGCCGTTGCGGTAGTGGCTGTCACAGCCCTTCATGGCGTGATATTTGAGATAGGTATCCTTCAGGGTTCTTCCCCAGGTGTGGTGAACGCCCATGGGGTTATTGGCGGTGATGGGGCCGTCAATGAAACGGTACTTGGGGCCGTTCGCGTTCTTTGCTTTCAGCTTCTTGAAGCATTCGTTTTCCTCCCAGAAGGAGAGGATCTCTTTCTCGTTTTCCACAAAGGAATACTTTGTGTCAAATTTGTCCTGCATACTGCTTTCCTTTCGTTGTATAGAAAATATATTTCTTCCATTTTACATACATAGTTTATTATAGCACAATAAAATAAGCTTGTCAACAATTATTATTGATAAAGAGGTAGAATCTCCCCTGCCACCCCAAATGATAGGTGTCCGATTGTAAAACGGACGACCAATGGTCATTCCTACAGGAGTATGGATTTTTCTTTTGCCGTAGGGAAGTGCATTGCACGTCCGAAAAAAGGCGCATCATCGAAAAGCGAGGTCAGTTTGTTGTTTAAAATTTAATATTTTCTACCTTGGGACTCTTTTTTGTGCTGTCCGTACAATTTGGGGCAGTTCACAGTTCAATGGAAGATCCCCTCTTTTTCTTTCAAAAGAATATATAAATAACCCTTGCAAAAGGGATGGGGTTGTGCTATAATTATACTGGATAATGGTATGGTATTGCCATTTTGCGAATTTTTTGTTGAAAAATGGGTTCATATATGTCGATTCGATTGATTTTGGCATCCGAATCGCCCAGAAGACGTGAGCTTCTCGGGGGCTTCGGTCTGCCCTTTGAAATATTGCCCGCCCATGCGGACGAGCACTGCGAGCTTCGCGATCCCGCCGCCTATGCCGAGGAGCTGGCAAGGCGAAAGGGACGGGCGGTGGCAGAGACTCTGAGCGCTCCCAAGGAGGGAGAGACCTTGGTGGTGGTTTCCGCCGATACGGTGGTCGCTACCGACCGAGAGATCCTCGGAAAGCCCCGTGACCGCGCCGATGCCGTTCGGATGATCTCCGAGCTTTCGGGCACGACCCACCGAGTGATCACGGGGATCGCGCTGACGGTAAACGGAGTTACACACTCCTCCTACGAGGTGACCGAGGTTACGGTGGATCCCATTCCTATGGAGGAGATCGAGAGATACGTAGATAGCGGCGATCCTATGGACAAGGCGGGGGGATATGGCATTCAAGGGGATTTTTCCCGATGGGTGCGGGGCATCCGCGGATGCTATTTTAACGTAGTGGGGCTTCCCATGAATGCCCTGAACCGCCTGTGGTTCGCATGTATGGGAGAATATCCGAGATCGGCGGACTGAGCTGATACGGAGAAAAATACGAAAGAAAGGAGCATATTTGGCTATGGCGAAGGTGATCGGTGTCGATTTGGGCACGGCAAATACGCTGATCTGTATGCGGGGCGAGGGCATTGTGATTCGGTGTCCCTCGGCGGTTGCCATCGACAAGGAAACCCGTGAGATCATCGCCCAGGGCGGCGAAGCCAAGCGGATGATGGGCAGGACTCCCCGTGGGATTCTTGCCTTCCGTCCCTTAAAGGACGGTGTCATTACCGATGCCGACGTAACGGCGGGTATGCTTCGGAACTATTTTAAGAGCATCGGCGCCATTTCTACCTTTAGCCGACCTTTGGTGGTGGCAAGCGTTCCTTTCGGTGTGACCGAGGTGGAGAAGCGAGCCATTGAGGATGCGGTCTTTGAGGCGGGAGCCAGACGGGTAGCGCTGATGGAGGAGCCCATTGCGGCGGCTCTTGGGTCGGGTCTTCGTGTCAGCGGACCCAAGGGAACCATGATCGTGGACATCGGCGGCGGAACCACCGAGGTTGCGGTCATCAGTCTTGGCGGCATAGTGGCATCTCAATCTCTCAGAATTGCGGGGGACGAGCTGGACGAGGCGATTGTGGCATATTTGCGAGAGACTCGCGGGGTGTTGATTGGAGAAGCCACTGCCGAGGAGCTGAAGCTGAGGATCGGCTCGGCGCATCCGTCGGTGGACCGTGGGGCCATGACGGTCAGTGGTATGCACCTGACAAGGCGGATGGGTGTGATGATGGACGTACATACGAGTGAGATCCGAGAGGCGGTAGAGCCCGCTCTCGATCAAATCCTTCAAGCCATCGGCAGAACCTTAGAGCGCACTCCTCCCGAGATTTCCTCGGATCTTTATGATTTTGGTTTGGTGCTGACGGGCGGCGGCGCGTTGCTTCCCGGACTTCCCGCCTTGATCGGCGATCGGATCGGAATGCGAGCGAGGATCGCAAGACGTCCTATGGAGAACGTCTGCATGGGTATGCTTCGCATCATTGACAGTGGCGCGGAGTCTGGCGAAATTCTTCGATTCCGTGAGCGATGATCGATCGGCATCGAATTGGATGAGGAGAAACGAAATTTATGAAATTTTTGAAATCAAAGTTTTTCATCGTGTCGGTCCTCCTGATGGCAGGATTGATCGCCGCCACAGCCATTCTCGGTGCCATGGGTCTGCCCGCTCCTCTGCGTAGCGCGGTGAAAACGATCTCCACGCCCTTTGTGTGGTGTGGAAACAAGGTCGGGGAAGCGGTAGACGGCTTTGTGGGAGCATTTACCCGATACGACGATCTGCAGACCGAGAACGAAGAGCTGAGGGCGGCACTGGATTCCATGGAAAATGAATCCAGGGAGAATGAGGTATTGCGAGCCGAAAACGAGTGGCTCAAAACGTATTTGAAAATGGAGACCGAGCATCCCGAATTTTCTATGACCGATGCCCGCGTGATTGCCCGTGAGACGGGCAGTGCCGTTACTGTTCTGACCCTGAATCGGGGACGGGTGCACGGAGTAAAAAATCAGATGTCGGTGATCACTGACACGGGGCTTTTGGGTTATGTAAAGGAAACGGGACTCGATTGGTGCAAGGTTGTGACCGTGGTTGAAACCGCCAGCTCAGTGGGTGTCTATACTGACCGTACAGGGATAGAAGGGGTTGCCGAGGGTAATGCCTCGCTGTCGGGAAGCGGCGTTTGTCACATGACCTATATTGAGCCCGGGGCGGATATTCGCATCGGTGACTGTGTATATACCAAGGGAGGAGAGGGAAGTCTTTATCCCCCCGGCCTCCTTTTGGGAACAGTAGAGAGCTTGGATGCCGACGAGGGCGCTCGCATGCTGGTGGCTACCATTCGTCCCGCGGTGGATTTCTCGGACCCTCTGTCTCTCAGACGTGTCATGATCATTAGCGGCTATGCGGTGGGGGATTGATATGAGGAGACGAAGAAGAGGCTCTGTGGTCTCGGTTTTGCTTCAGCCCGAGATCCTTTGGCGGATCCTTTGCTATGGATTTTTGATTTTGATTTTGGCGTCGGCGGAATATTCTTTTTTTCCGTCGCTTTGCTTTTTTCCCGCAGTCCCCGATCTTTTACTGGGAGCTACGGCTGCGGTATCGCTTTTGGATACCAGACGGGCATCTTTGGTGTTCTCGATTGCGGCGGGTCTCATGGCGGATGCCATCGGCGGTGTAGGGGCACCGCTTTCCGCTCTTCTTTACGTGGCGGTTGCCTGCGTGGTGGGAGCGTTTGGTGAAAAAATGCTTCCGAGGTACGGCTCATATCTGGTACTGATGCTTCCGTCCCTTCTCTTGCGGGCGGGGTATTCGTTTCTTTTGTTTCTTTTGGGAGATTTTTCGGAAGGACTTTGGGTTTTTGTGGGACAACGATTGGTTCCCGAGGCTGCGGTTACGGCAGCGGCATCTTTGGCACTGTATTTTTTGGTGAAGCTTTCCATGCTTCCGTTTCGGGAAAAACGGGGGCTTGGCGAGCGGAGGTAATTAAATGAATCAAACGAAGAGGATGAAATTTTCCATACAACCGAATACGGGGTGTCTGTCCGAGGAGGATGCCAAGCGCTATTTTTCGGTGGTGGGCTTTGCGGCGTTTGCCCTGATGCTTATCTTTTATTTGAGTAGCTTTGGACTTTCCTATCTTCTCTATTGGCTTTTTCCCTCACTTCTTGCGGATGCGGTGGCTTCGCAGGTCTTGTCGCTCATTCCTCTTTACGGAATCGCTCTTCCCATCTTTTTTCTGATTCTTCGGAGACTTCCTCGGGGTGTTCCCTCGGAACAACCGTTGAGGACGGGGATTTTCCTTGGCGGATTTTGCGTGTGCATTGCCATGATGACCATGGGAAATACGGTGAGCCAATTTGTGGTGTCCTTTTTTGAGGGCATGATGGGAAGAGTACAGGAAAATCCCGTGGCGGTGGCAACGGAGGGAAACCCTTGGTGGGTGAATCTGATTTTCGTTGCGGTGATCCCCTGTATTTTGGAGGAGCTGCTTTTCCGAAAAATTCTTTGTGATCGCCTGCTCCCCTTGGGAGAGGGATACGCGGTGGTAGTTTCTGCCGTTGTCTTTGGACTGGTACACGGGAACTTCTTCCAGTTTTTTTATGCCTTTTCCGTGGGACTGATCTTTGCCGTTGTCTATGTAAAAACGGGCAGGATCTGGATCACGATGCTCTACCATGGATTGATCAATGTGTTGGGCGGTGTGTTGGCGCCCCTGCTTCTGCAAAAGATCGCTCCTGCCATGGAAGAATCCTTCCTTTTGGAAATGGAGAAGTATCTTGCGGCGGGAGATTCCGATGCGCTTTCGGAGCTTTTGGCTCCCATTATGTTGCCGATGCTGGGAATCCTCTTATATGAGGGTCTGATGCTTGCCGCCGTTGTGGTCGGCTTTGTCTATTTCTTCCGAAAAGGGAGGAAGATTCGATTTGAGGCGGGTCTTTTGCCTGTGCCAAGGTCCTGTCGTTTTTCCTCGGTCCTCTTAAACGTAGGAACGGCTGCCGCGTTGACCGTTTTTGCCGCCATCTTTCTTCTGTCTCTCTATTGACGGAGAGGAGGAACTGCTATGGCACGATTTGTGAAAAGACGCACACCCCGTCCCTCTCATATCAGGGCGAGATATATTACCGTTGGGGCATTTTTTGTTGTGATTTGTCTTGCTTTCATCGTGGTTCTTGCGGTGTATCAGGCAAGAGGAAGCGCTCCCAGGGAGGAGGGACACATTCGCACCTACACTGTTCCCGGTGTGCGGGGTGAAATTTACGATAAAAACGGGAAACCTATCGTTAAAAATTCCACAGGATATGACCTGATCTATGAATATGGCGCCATGCCCGATGATCGGGGAGGGATCAACGAGGGACTTTTAATCACGTTGAATGCTCTTCGCCGTACGGGAAATGAGGCTTGCCTTTCGGAGGATTACTTCGTTTTAGAAGGGATTTATCCCGATCTTCGGTTCGTTTCCGAGCGTTCGGAGCCCGAATCGGAGGTGTGTAAACAATACATAAAATTCTTAGAGCGTCGGCAATTTTCCGAGGCAGACACAGATGCCTCGGACGTAGTGTCCTATTTTGTCAATCGCTATTCACTGTCCGATACGCTTTACAGTGCCGAGGAGATCACCGATTTGATTCGGCTGTATTATGAAATGGAGCGTGTGGATTTTGGTTCATACGCATCCTTTACCATTGCCGAAAACGTTCCAAAGGAGGTCATCAATCTCTTGGAGGAGATCAATGTGGAGGGTGTGGTCTTTGTTCTCAGAAGTGAGAGGATCTACTGCTACCCCGGCATTGCGTCTCACATCCTCGGACGCGTGGGAAAGATCACCGCCGAAACGAAGGAATACTATTTGTCCCGAGGATATTCCTTGGACGCATTGGTAGGGACCTCGGGTGTAGAAGCCGCTTTCGAGGAATGGCTTCACGGGCAGAACGGGAAAAAGGTGGTACGCTATGACGATGAGGGACGGATGATCGACAGCTACTACGATCCCGCACCCGTCAGCGGTAAGGATATTTATCTGACCATCGACATTGATTTGCAGATCGCTGCCGAGGAAGGGCTTCGAAACAGCGTAGAGTCGAGCGGTTCCTCCGAGGCAGGCGCCATTACGGTTCTTGACCCAAACAGCGGAGCAGTCCTTGCGTCTGCTTCCTATCCGACCTATGACCTGACCAAATTTGAAAGTCAGTCCTACGTGGATTCGCTGAATGCCAACGAAAACAACCCCTGGCTGAATCGAGCCATGCAGGGAGTATATGCTCCCGGTTCGACCTACAAGATCGGGATGGCGCTTGCCGCTCTGGAGACGGGAAGCATCGGAGGGTCCTCCTCCTATTTCTGCGACCATACCTATAAGGGATTGGATTGTCTCGGGACCCACGGAACATCCGACGTGGTGGATGCTATCCGAGACTCCTGCAACGTGTTTTTCTATCATTTGGGTGAGATCATGGGTGTCCGTCCCGCTACACAGTATACCAATCGTTTAGGACTCGGCTTGCCCACGGGGGTAGAGGTGGGAGAAGCTAAGGGCAACGTGGCGGCAGACGGAGATATTGGCAACAATATGATGGCTGCCATTGGACAGGCGGATCACGGATATACTCCTTTGCAAATGAGCGTGTATCTGTCTTCCATCGTCAACGGGGGAACCCGATACAGTGCCCATCTGTTGGATTCGGTCCATACCTTTTATACAGGAGAGACGGTCAATGCCTATCAGACCAAGGTGGAGGAATCGGTGAAATTCTCCAAAGAGACCTATGACCTTTTGATCGAAGGCATGCGGCAGGTTGTGTCGGAAAACGAGACGCTCTCAACAACCTTTCGGAACGTTCCCGTGACGGTAGGCGGAAAGACGGGAACGGCACAGGTGGATGGGAAGACCGACTATGCCCTCTTTACGGGCTTTGCTCCTCTTCGCAGTCCCGAGATCGTGGTAGCCTGTGTTTTGGAAGAAGGCGCGGTAGGTGCCAGAGCCGCCACACCCGTGGCAAGGGTCATGGAGGCATTTTTTAACAAACAGACCGAGGCTGGAGAGTAAAAAATACTTGACAATTCGCGCATCGGTGGTATATAATAACTGTTATCAAACAAATGAGGTAAAGAATATGACCAAAAAAGTTTCGGAATTCTTCGGTTGTATGGTGTTCAACGACGACGTCATGCGAGAGCGTTTGCCGGTGGAGGTCTATAAGTCTCTGACCAAGACCATCGCTACGGGCAAGACCATTGACGCATCGGTTGCCGACGTGGTGGCAAACGCCATGAAGGATTGGGCAATCGAAAAGGGAGCGACCCACTATACCCATTGGTTCCAGCCCTTGACGGGAGTAACTGCCGAAAAGCACGATTCCTTTATTTCCCCTGTGGGGAACTGTAAGGTTGTGATGGAATTTTCGGGTAAGGAGTTGATTAAGGGAGAGTCCGATGCTTCTTCCTTCCCCTCGGGCGGCTTACGCGCAACCTTTGAGGCAAGAGGATACACGGCGTGGGATCCCGCTTCCTATGCGTTTGTCAAGGATGGTTCTCTGTACATCCCCACTGCTTTCTGCTCCTATACGGGCGAGGCACTGGATACCAAGACCCCTTTGCTCCGTTCCATGGATGCGGTCAGCTTCCAGGGATTGCGTGTGCTTCGGTATTTTGGAGATACGTCCTCCAAACGTTTACATACTACCGTGGGTGCGGAACAGGAATATTTCATTGTTGATAAAGAAATGTACGAACAGCGCAAGGATTTGCAGTTTGCGGGCAGAACTCTTTTTGGAGCGCCCGCGCCCAAGGGTCAGGAGCTGGAGGATCATTATTTCGGTCCTCTGAACTCTCGCATCAGTGCTTTTATGGCAGAGCTTGACCAGGAGCTTTGGCGGCTCGGCATCAATTCCAAGACCAAGCACAACGAAGCGGCCCCCGCGCAGCACGAGCTGGCTCCCATCTATGCCAACACCAATATGGCGGTGGATCAGAATCTCCTGATCATGGAGTATATGAAGAGGATCGCCGAGAAGCACGGACTTGTCTGTCTGCTACATGAAAAGCCCTATGCCGGTGTGAACGGATCGGGCAAGCACAACAACTGGTCCATTACCACCGACAAGGGAAAAAACCTTCTGGATCCCGGAAAGACTCCCGCGGAGAACGTCAAGTTCCTTTTGGTGCTGGCTGCCATTCTCAAGGCGGTGGACGATTATCAGGATCTTCTCCGTATCTCGGTTGCTCACGCGGGTAACGATCACCGACTGGGAGGCAATGAGGCGCCTCCCGCTATCGTATCGGTCTTCCTCGGCGAGGAGCTGGACGAGATCATCCGCTCTATTGTGGACGGTACGGCTTATGAGGCGTCGGGAGCGGGCATTATGGATCTGGGCATTCCCACCATTCCCACCTTCCGCAAGGATACCACCGACCGCAACCGTACCTCGCCCTTGGCATTTACGGGGAATAAGTTTGAGTTCCGTATGCTTGGTTCCTCTCAGAATATCGCTATGCCCAATATCGTGCTGAATACTGCCGTTGCCGAAAGCTTCCGCCAGTTTGCCGATATTTTGGACGACGCGGAGGATCTGGACGTAGCTGTTGCCAAGATTCTCAAGGATACCTTCTCGCAGCATATGCGGATCCTCTTCGACGGAAACGGATATTCCGAGGAGTGGGAAAAGGAAGCCAAGAAGCGCGGACTTCTCAATCTCAGAAGCTCGGTGGAGGCATACGAACTCTTTGACGACGAAAAGAATGTAAAGCTCTTCTCGAGACACGGTGTTATGAGCCGTACCGAAATCGAATCCCGTAAGGAGATCCTACTGGAGAATTACGCGAAGATCGTCAATATCGAGGCGCTGACCATGATCGAAATGGCAAGCCGTGATATCATTCCCGCTGTCAATGCCTACCTTGGCGAGGTGGCAAATACCGCCGTGGCAAAGCGCGCGGTGCTGTCGGGAATTTCCTGTGCGGTGGAGGAGGATATTCTCATGAAGCTGTCCGATCTGAACGCAAGGACCTACGATGCCCTCGGCAAGCTCAAAAAGGCGGAGGCGAAGGCGGCAAAGACTGCCGGAGTGATGGCAAGAGCCGAAGCATGTCGCGATCTGGTGCTTCCCGCCATGGATAAGCTTCGCAAGCTGGTAGATGAGATGGAGACCATGACCTCTTCGGAGTACTGGCCTCTGCCTACCTACGGCGATATGATGTTTAGCGTATAAGAAATTTTATACATAACGCATGCTGTTCAAGAAAAAGGACAGAGAATGTAAAACATTCTCTGTCCTGTATTCTTTTAGCTCTTTTTTGCTCTCGCCTGCTCTATAATTCCCACGATAATTGCTGCCATGACCGAGACGGCAACAATGCCGCCTGCCATACCGAGTCCGATGCTGACGGTTCCTCCGAAGTTACCAAAGAGAGAGTCGTAACGCTTATGGATCAAGGCATCCATGGAGCGGTAAAGCGAGCCTCCGGGGATAATGGGGATCATGGAGGGGAGAACGAATACGATAACGGGGGCATGGCGCAGCCGTGCGGCAATCTCGGAATAGGCTGCTCCCGCAACTGCGCCTAAGAAGGAAATGAGAAACAGATTCCAGCCAATCTGTTCCAAAGAATAGTACACAAAGTAGGACAAAAGACCGCCGATCGCTACAAAAGGCAGATGGATCAGTCGGACACGGAAGATAAGAGAAAATCCAATGGTTCCGATTACTGCGGTAAGCATTTGGATCCAAAATTCAAGAGTCAAATACATCACATCACCCCCCGCATCATCAGCATGGACAGCAGATAGCCAAAGGCGATCATCAGGGCGGATAGAATCGCCTGAACGGTTTTCAGCGAGCCCGCCAGCACGTCTCCGCAAAGGAGATCTCGCAGGGCGGCACTAAATGCCACACCTGGAATCTGGAGCATGATGGTTCCGATCATGATCATGCCCGCGTTGTCACCAAAGCCAACCGATACCGCAAGGCAGGCAAGGGTTCCCGCAAGAAATGCGTTGATAAGGGTTTTGGCAAGAAAATTGATTCGTTTGACCTCTACTCGGATAATAAGTGCCATCAAAAGACCAATGAGGGCAGCTACCGCGCCATCCATCAGCGTGCCGCCGAAAAAAACGGCAAATCCGCCCGCGGCAAGCACAGAACCGATAAAACTCGCCACCCATCCGGGGTATGGCTTTTTTTCTTTTGCCCTGCGGATCATTTCGTCCACCTGCTCCAGGGGAGGAGTTTTTTTACAGATATTACGGGAAATGTCGTTATAAAGCTCTAAGCGATAGAGATCGGTATTTGTGTCGTATACACGGCGTAGCTGTGTAGAATGGCTTCCGTCCGGCATGTGGATCTGTACGTTCAGCATGGAAACAATCGCAAATACTTCTACGTGAAGAGCACCGTAGGCACGGCAGATCCGCTCCACGGTATCCTCTACCCGTCGGATTTCGGCGCCGCTTTCGAGGAGCATCTCGCCTATGTCAAGAGCGACCGACAAGAGGTGATCGGTCGGTGTCCATATCTTTTTTGCGGGCATATCACCGATGTTCTCGGAAATCATATATAAGAACTCCTTTGAGATAGAATAAGCAGGGGATTTTTCGCTATTATAGCATTCACCCGAGGAAATGTCAAGGGATTTCATAAAAGGAATGAAGCATTAGGAAAGCAGTTGTCCAAATCGCCAAGGATATGAGCAGGATCAAGCGGAAAAGGGAGTGTCCGCGTCCTTCGCTCGCAAGAAGGATGGGTGTGGAAATCGATAATTTCGTAGTTCTTGATTTGCATAAAAGCCTTCTTTTGAGGGATTGAGGATATTATAGCACAGAGGGAGAATTTTGGCAAGGAAAATAGGGAAAATAAAATGTTTGCCAAGGATTCAGAACTCAGGTTTGCGCCGATTCGAGGCGGATATCCATGGTTCAGCACAGCGCAAACTCATCAAATGCTTCGCGTTTGAGGGGTTCCTCTTACCGAAGTCCGCTACGAAAAAAGGGCAGGAGGATTTGTCTCGTCGCTACGACGCAAAGCCGAGAGATATTTCGGCTTTGCTACGCTCCTCGGTCTGTCGCGGCTCTGACAACACACTGTGTTGTCATTCACTACCGCTCCCCTTCGAATCCTCCGTTGCAATCCATACCAAACAAAAACACCAAGCCGATTGGCTTGGTGCTTTTATTTGGCAGGGGCAGGAGGATTCGAACCCGCGACCCACGGTTTTGGAGACCGGTACTCTACCAGCTGAGCTATACCCCTGTGTCATAAGACCAAGTTATTATATCATAACTTCTGCCGATTTGCAAGGGGTTTTTAAAAAATATTAAAATTTTTTTCTTTCGTTTCTTTTTGGTTGACTTTACCATCTGGATATGATAAAATGAAATAGTAAGATGTTTCAAAAAGGATGTATTGATATGAGCAATCGAGAAAATTTTAAATCCAATCTTGGATTCATTTTGGTCAGCGCGGGCTGTGCCATTGGAATCGGAAACGTGTGGAAATTCCCCTATGTGGCGGGACAGAACGGTGGAGGTGTCTTTGTACTCTTCTATCTGCTCTTCCTGGCAATTATGGGTATTCCCGTATTGACCATGGAGCTGTCAGTGGGACGCGCCAGCCGACAGAGTGCGGTGGGCGGCTTCCGTACGCTGGAGAAGCCGAGGCATAAATGGCACATTCACGGATGGGTGTGTACCATTGGATGCTATCTTCTGATGATGTACTACACCACGGTATCCGGTTGGATGCTCGGCTATTTCTATAAGTTTGCTACGGGCACCTTCTCGGGAATGGGCGAGCTTGGAACCTCCGCTGAACAGAAGACCGCCGTGGACAGTGTATTCGGCTCCTTGATGGAGAGTCCTTGGGAAATGATCCTCTGGATGTCGATCATGGTGGTGCTTGGCTTTCTTGTATGTAGCTTCAGTCTGCAGAAGGGTCTGGAGCGGATCACCAAATACATGATGCTCGGTCTGCTGATTTTGATCGTTATTTTGGTGGTAAACAGCCTGACGCTGGAGGGCGGCATGGAGGGAATCAAGTTTTATCTGGTTCCCGACTTTGAGCGTGCCATGGATGTGGGGATCTTCAATGTCATCACCGCGGCGATGAATCAGGCGTTCTTCACTTTGAGCCTTGGTATTGCTTCCATGGAAATTTTCGGAAGCTACATGAAAAAGGACAAGACCATTACGGGCGAGGCGGTTCGCATCTGCTCGCTGGATACCTTTGTGGCGCTGATGGCAGGCTTTATCATCTTCCCCGCGTGCTTTGCCTTTGGCGTAGAACCTGATGCTGGTCCTTCGCTGATTTTCATGAGCCTCCCCCGCGTGTTTATCAATATGCCCGGCGGACGGATCTGGGGAAGCCTCTTCTTCCTCTTTATGACCTTTGCCTGCTTCACCACGGTCATTGCTGTATTCCAGAACTTGATTGCCGCTTGCCAGGAGAATTTTGGATGGAAAAAGAACAAGACAACGCTCATCAACTGCGCGTTTGTTCTGGTGGCAAGTGTGCCTTGCGTGCTCGGCTTTAATCTGTGGTCCGGCTTTGAATGGATGTCGGGCAAGAATATTCTTGATTTAGAGGACTTCATCGTCAGCAACATCCTTCTGCCGCTTGGCTCTTTGATCTTCGTGATCTTCTGTGTTACCAGGTACGGTTGGGGCTTTGACAATTACTTGGAGGAGTGCAATACGGGTAAGGGCATGAGGATGCCTCGCGCCTTCCGCCACTACTTCCGATTCGTGCTTCCTCTCTTGATTCTCGTAATCTTCGGAAGCGGACTTTGGTCCTTCTTTAAATAATTAAAATCATGAAAAGAAATCCGTCGGCAGCGTGCGTAAGCAACGCGGTCCGACGGATTTCTTATATAAGAACAGTGGGATGCGGGCGAAGTTTCTCTTGACTTTTTGCCCGTTTTGTGGTATAATATAAAAGGCAAAAGCCCGAGAGGCGCCATGATTTTTGGCGGTTGCTTCCCCCAATTTTTGAGGGAAAGCAGATTTCTTTTTGCCTTCCCTTGCGGGGAGGTGATGCCTATGTACTTGACGATCGAGCAACTGTTCCTGATAGCGGGATTTGTTCTTGCCCTGTTGACCTACATCGACCATAAAAAGAAATAACCGCCCACTCTTCGAAACCGTGGCGGTTATTTTTTAACGAAACGGGAAGCGACCGACATGGATGCCTCTCTTCTCTCTTATTATACACCAAAATAGGGAATTTGTCAAGAGCCTTTTCCGATCTGTGAGAAGGCTCTTTTTGTGTGTCAAAGAAAAGAAACTTGGATGTTTTTCTTGACAATAGCCATAATTTATTGTATAATATAAGATGTCGGACTGTGTGTTTTAATGTGATATCGGTTTTGGGTATGCCGATCGTTTTTCGGTATACGGAGGATATAAAATGAAATCAAGGGAATCACTTGTCAAAAACATAGTGATCATCAGTCTCTGTGTTTTGCTGGCGGCTTCTGCCGTCTTTGTCATATCCGGATGGATAGGCGGTCATTTTGAGGATTTTGACTCATTTCGCGCCTATGTGGCATCCTATGGAATGTGGGGGCCCGTTGTCCTTACCCTTATTCAAATGCTTCAGGTTATCTTGCCTGTGCTTCCCGGATTTTTGGGTTGTATCGTGGGAGCGGTACTGTTCGGGACCTTTGGCGGCTTTATGGTCAACTATATCGGTATCTGTGCCGGCTCGATCATTTCTTACTTCTTGGCAAGGAAGTTTGGCATTCAGCTGGTAAATAAAATGGTGTCCATGAAGAAATATGAGAAGTATATTGATAAGATCAATCGGAGTAAGAGCTATACCGTTCTTTTGTTTTTGGTGATCCTTCTGCCTCTGGCACCCGATGACTTTTTCTGTTATTTTTCGGGATTGATTGACATGAAACCTAAAAAGTTTATTACGATCATTCTTGTCGGAAAACCATGGTGCATTCTGTTTTACAGCATCTTTTCCGCATATCTGATTTAAACGTGGGAGGAAGAAATGATAGGATATTATAATTATACGGTGATCCTTACCTACGTGGGAGCCATGTTTGGTTTTGCGGGGATCGTAAGCGCATGGGCGGGAAATCTCAGACTTGCGCTGATCTGCCTTTTGTTTGCGGGACTTTGCGACATGTTTGACGGAAAGATCGCCTCCACCAGAAAGCGTACGAAGGAGGAGAAGCAC
Organism: Eubacteriales bacterium; assembly: GCA_045533675.1. Classification (GTDB taxonomy): domain Bacteria; phylum Bacillota; class Clostridia; order Oscillospirales; family CAG-272; genus HGM12713. The sequence goes on from JAZSIF010000054.1 coordinate 68,482, forward strand.
TTCGGAATCGAAATCGACTCTTTGAGTGACGTGATCTGCTTCGGTGTTCTGCCCTCCCTGATCATCTTCCATTGCAGCGGCAGAAATCTTTGGTTTGCCCCCATCTGCGCCCTGTATATGCTCTGCGCCCTCATTCGTCTGGCTTGGTTCAATGTGGACGAGGGAAAGCGTCAGGAAACCGAGGACGGTGCCCGTAAGACCTATCTCGGTCTGCCCGTGACCACCTCCACGCTGCTCATCCCCTTTGCGGTCTCTCTTTTGAATCTGTTACATATTGACATGAGATACGTGGCACCCTGGGTGCTTCTGTGCATGGGTATTGCGTTTTTGACCCCCTTCCGTCTGCCCAAGCCCCACATGGTGGGCAAGATCGTGATGACGTTGATCGGAGTTGGCTGCCTGGTGATCGTTCTTTTGGGTGTACCCGCATGAAAAACACATCGGGATCGGTGGACTTCCTTTACGGAACCGGCTTGGGGCGAGGAATCCTAAAGATTGTTATGTGCTTACATCTGGATCGTGTTGCCGTTTGGTTTTTGCGGTCGTTTCTTTCCAAACCCATGATTGGTCGCTACGCACGAAAAAACGGGATTGCTCTTAGCGAAGCGCAAAGAAAAGCCTTTGGCTCTTATCGGGATTTCTTTGTGAGGATGAGGGATGATTTGGAGATCGATATGACACCCGACCATTTGATCAGCCCCTGCGACGGCTGGCTGAGCGCGTTTAAAATTGATAAAGAACAGGTCTTTTCCATCAAAAAATCCCACTATCGGGTCAGCGATTTTTTAAAAGACGAGGCGCTGGCGGAGCGGTACCGCGGCGGGACGCTGCTGGTTTTTCGGCTTTGCGCGTCGGACTATCACCATTATTGCTACATTGACGATGGGCACGTGGGGGAAAACCACCCCATTCCCGGTGTGCTGCACAGTGTACAGCCCATCGCCTGCGAGACCTATCCCATCTACGTGCTGAACAAGCGCAGCTGGTGTCTGCTTGAGACCGAGCATTTTGGCTCTGTGGTCCAGTGTGAGATCGGCGCTTTGGTGGTTGGCGGCATCGCTAACGAGAAAGAGAACGCCCGTTTTCGCAAGGGAGAGGAAAAAGGACATTTTGAGCTGGCAGGCTCCACCATTGTATTGCTCCTTGAGCAAGGAAAAATCGCCCTTAATTCGGAGATCGAAAAAGCTCTCTCGGAAAGTGAGGAGACTCGTGTGCTCCTCGGTCAATGGATCGGCGTGGCGAACAAATGAATACGAAAAAAGGACGTGCTTGACACGTCCTTTTGTAGTTGGTACTTCCATCCATAACCGCTTATTCTCACGAAAAAGACGATATGAATTGAGTCGAAGTCACGGATCTGAACGCAAGAATCGGATGGAATTGATGCGTATTCGATTCCTCAGCTTATAAATTTTTGCTCCGCCCCTTATAGAACCGATTGATTTCATTCCAATATCAGGACGATCGGCTCCAACGTTTGAATAGGAGTATTTATGACCACGTTATTATTTTCCGCTACGAAATGACAGCGTTTTAATATGCCGTTTTCGTCAAGGATCTCTACCGAAGAGATGTTTGCTTCCACGTGAAGAGGCAATTCATCCAGCGGATCAAAGCCGAGGTTAAACGCCGCCACAAGGATCCGCCCGTCGGGCAAAGTTCCCGCGCGAAGATAGAGCTCCGCATCTCCGGGATAATACAGAGGCAATTGATCCATGTCCTTCAGCATTCGTACCAGTTGCTTTTTTCGTGTTTCGTTTAAAAAGGAAAACCCTTCGGTATAATAAAATTCGCATACGGGAGTTCCCGAGAACACAACGGTCGTTCCGCCCATCGGATTTTTGTATACGGTACTGCCCGGGAACAGGTATTCCTTGGTTATATTTTCATCACTGCTGTGGTAGGCATATGATTCCACAATCACCTGATCGTTGATGGGTCTCAGCTCCATGGAATTTTTCTGTGCCTGGCAAATATTATGATCAAAGCACACGATCTCTCCCGTAATCGCTTTGCCTTTCCATTCGTGTACTTCAACACCCGTGAGTTCAATAAATCCGCGTTTGTTCAGATTTTTCGCGGTATCCGACGAAAGAACCACATTTCCCTTGAACAACTCTTTCATCTGCCCGTCACTGAATTTTCGATCCACGTTTCCTTCCAAGAAAGCCACGCCGTCATTCCTTGCGGAAAAGTACATCGGTATGCCTACTCGCTCCAGAAAGCAGGAGGACCATCCGTCGTTTGACATATCCCATTGATCCGAATCAAGGGAATAATACGGCTTGTCAAACACAGGGATTCGGCAGCCAAACGGCTTCACGTCTGCCACCAACTTTTTTAGGGAAGCGTAGAATCCGCAATGCTTTTCCAGACATTTCCTATACGCTTTGCCTGCTTCCGGCTCATAATTCATCAGCCTTGTGATCCATTTTTTCGAGCCGATCGCTCCTTCAAGAATCGCGCCGACGAGAAAAGAATGCATATGCTGCGCGCCCATGGCATATCGGTTTTGCGGACAGGTATCGCTTTCCGCCAGAAGCACGTCGACATGATTCTTCAAAATGGCAATCTCTGCCGCGGTGTTGTAGAGCGGGTGGGTAAATTTCTTTGTGCCCTTGGGGCAGTAAACGCCGTTGAAGGTTCTTACGATGGTCGGATTTCCTTCTCCCGCCAACGTTGCCGCAATTTCGGGGGCAAATTCACAGGCCTTGCCCGTAGTACAGTACATTCCCTGAATGGATGGATCGACACTGTCAATTCCCAGCCGCATGGCTTTTGCCGCGCCTAAAAGGGCTTCTCTCTGCGTTTCAATATAAATTTTCGCATATTCGGAGTCTTCGCCATATTGGTAGAGATACTCGTTTAACTCCTCGCGTGAAAAATTGGTTCCCGCAAGCTCGTTGAATCTGTTCATATGTAGCTGGCATGCGCAGCCTTTTCCGTAGAAGAACAGCATTCTGAAATCGTCGTCGACCATGATCGCCTTGGGGTGGTGCTCCGCGAGAGTGCGCATCACACCGTTGAAATGCTCCCGAAATTTCTCATCATATGGACAGTACTTATTTTGTTCTTCTCCGTCCACTCTTCCCACGTACCGTTGGAAAGGAAAGTTTTCATTGATCGGGTAGCCGTGACCGAGCGAAGCCTGTACGAGTATGCCGCACTCCAAGCCCATTTCCGAAAGTCTGCCGCGGAACAGATCGTATTTCTTGCAAAGACCATCCACTTTATTCCTTGGAGGATTGTCCTCGGGGACAAGAGTCATACAAAACAGAGCGAGATCCGAAATCCCTTTCTCGTACTGTTCTTTAATATCGTTACATATTTCTTCAACATATCTTTCATCCAGCGGCATAATGGAAAAATCATAGCCCTTGATTTTCGTGTCTATATTCTCTCTCATTTCCAAATACTCCTTTGCTCAGCGTTATTTCACGGAGAATATTTTCAGGATCTTACAGTCGGACGAGGTGTAGCCCTCCGAGTCTCCGTACGTTACGCTCAGCCTAAAGCTGTGCGTTCCGTATTCCAGATCGTCGGCAAACTTCACGGCGTTGGTAAAGTTCTCCTCCGGTACCCACCAGCTTCTCTCAAAGCTGTATTCCTGCCATTCTCCGTCGTCGATGGCGTAGAGGATCTTTCCCGTGGACTTACCGTAGTTGAACACAAGGCAGAGACCTCTTCCCTCAAACTCAAAGGACAGGGAATCGTGGAGACCGCAGGTGTAAAGCGCTTCGCGGAACCAAGGAATGAATACCTCTCGCTCCACGGACCACGAGCCCTCGGTCTTGACCCGATCAAAGGTGATCTCCTCGGTATTCTGCCAGTTCATTTTATGAAGCGCCTCGGGCAGGTTCTGTCCCTTCGGCATTGGGACGCAGTCGGTTCTTACCAGCTCGTCCTCAAGATATTCGATCACCTTCTCAGCATAGAAATAGCTTCCAAGATTCTGCGGATGAGTCCCGTCGGGGAGCCACATTTTCCACGGGATCATTCCTCTTTTCACTCGGTCATATGCGGCATTTGCCATGTATATCGAGCTGATGCCGTAGTGCTCGGCAAGCTTCTCAAAATCGGCGATCGAGTCAGGGAGCTCGCCCTGATCCGCTTGCTTGAACATATTCTGATAGAAGGTATAGACAATTACAACATCAATGTTTGCGGCAAGCAGCTTTCTTATAAGTCCTTCTCTTGTTCTCATTCGTTCGTCACGGTCCACGCCGTGATCGTTTACCGCGTATTCAACAAACACAAGGTCACAGGATGTTTCAATAAATTCTTTTTCTGCCAGCGAAAGAGCACAGAGACTTCCTGTTGCACCGATTGCGGCGTTGGCAACGGTAAGTCGAATGCCCTTAAACCGATCAACAAACCAGCCTCTGATGTAGGTCGGCCAGTTGCTTTGCGTTCTTGCCGTGGTGATTGAGCCTCCCGCAAAACCTATTTTCACCTTTCCGTTCCTGATTCCCTCTTTTAGTCTCGTAAGATTTCCTCTCAGGTTGATATCGTTCATTGCGATGCCTCCTATGAAATAAAATATAGATCAAATGCTTCTTTTAAGATTCCTTTCGTATATTATAGCATGTCGCCATAAAAAATACAATGAATAAAAAAAAGAAGAGCAGAATTGAAAAAACAAGACGATTTTATTTAAAGTAAATAAGAAATCAGGTAACTATAAACTTGAAAAAGTCCCCGAAGCTCGTTTGGGGCAGGGAAGCAAAAAATACCACCCCGAGAGGGGGTGGTATTTTTTGGTGGAGCAGGTGTCGTCATAGACGAACCCCCCTCCTTTCCTTCATTTTCGCCTTCAAAGGCTTCTTCAATCTCGTCAAGCGGGATATTGTCGATATTCGTAACAGACCTTTAACTATCCTTCAATGGATTGCTCGGTTTGACTATCGGTGAAATATCCGATGCCGTCTTGTTCTGCACTCATCAAGGTAAATGAAAAGAAACGCCTTGAAGTATTTACACTTTTGTGGTATAATGAGGTGAATATGCAAGCAATGCAAGGAGAGGAGGACTTGTATATGAATATTCTACATATGAAATATGCAGTTGAAGTTGCAAGGCTTGGATCGCTGAACAAGGCGGCGGAAACGCTTATGATTGCACAACCGAATATCAGCCGATCTATCAAAGAGCTCGAAGCTGATCTTGGAATCACCATATTCCAACGAAGCGCGAAAGGAATGGTTTTAACTCCCGATGGCGAGACATTTATGGATTATGCGCGTGATATTCTTCGCCGTATCGATAAAATCGAGCAATCCTACCGCGACGGATCGCATAAAAAGCGTAACTTTTCAATCTCCGTTCCACGCGCGTGCTATATTTCTGCCGCAATGGCGGAATTTTCAAAAAACATCGGAGATGCGCCCGTGGAAATATACTACAAGGAAACCAACTCCAAAAAGACCATAAAAAAGCTTCTCGAAAACGAATACAAGCTCGGTATCATTCGTTACTCGGATAACTATGATAAATATTACAAGGATATGCTTGAGGAAAAAGGACTTTCTTATGAACTTGTGGCAGAGTTCTCCTACGTTCTTCTTATGAGTAAGGAAAACCCTCTCGCTACCAAGGAAACGATTACTTATGAAGATCTTTCCGATTATATCGAGATTGCGCACGCAGATCCTTACGTTCCCACACTTTCTATGTCCAAGGTGTTCCGTGAGGAGCTTCCCGACAAGGTGAATCAAAGAATATTTGTCTTTGAACGAGCAAGTCAGTTCGATCTGCTCTCCGAGAATCCCAAAACCTTTATGTGGGTATCGCCTGCCTCACAGCAGATACTCGATAGATATAGCCTTGTTCAGCGTGTGTGCGAGGGCAATAAAAAGGTATATAGAGATATTCTGATTTATCATAAAGGATATAAGCTTACAAAGCTTGATAAGGATTTCATTACCGCGCTTTGTAATGCAAGAAGGAAGTTTGTTAAGTAAATAGAATGATTACGAGAGGGGTAACCGTTATAATGACACGCACACCTTCTCCATCACCCCAAACAATACAATTCCATAGAATGCGTAAGCAGTTTTGTCAGCTTGATGAAACTGCTTATTTTTATTGATAACGCATTTATCGATTATGGTTATATCGATACGCATAATACCGATATAACTTTTTAATAATTCCCAAGAAGCAAAATGTGTGTTAGAATATTAACGATGAAAACAAGGAGGTGGAAAATGAACGGATATTCTATCCCCAAGGCAACACTTGGGAGGCTTCCGCTGTACTTACAGTATCTGAAAAGCTTAGCTGCCGTAAAGGGTGCGACGATTTCAGCAACGGCAATCGCCAAAGGTCTTTCTCTTGGCGAAGTTCAGGTGCGCAAGGATCTTGCGGCTGTCAGCGGTGCAGGCAAGCCCAAGATTGGTTATGAAACCGATAAATTGATTACCGACCTTGAGAGCCATCTCGGGTATGAGAGGCTGACGAATGCGGTTCTCGTAGGAGCAGGAAAGCTCGGCAGAGCGCTTCTTGATTACGACGGCTTCGAGGATTTTGGAGTGAAGATCGTTGCAGGCTTTGACTGTAACGAAACGGCACTAAAGAAAGATACAAAGGATATACTGCCCATCAGAGATATCGGAGCTTACTGTCGGGAACACGACGTAAAGCTCGGAATTATCACAGTAGGACAAGGCTCGGCGCAGGACGTTTGCGATAAGCTCGTGGAAAGCGGCATTGAAGCGATATGGAATTTCGCTCCCGTTACCCTAAAAGTGCCAAACGGAGTACTTCTCAAGCAAGAGAATTTAGCGTTATCCCTCGCATATCTCAACAACCAAATCGGTAAATAATTTTTAGGAGGACATAAAAATGGAACTCAAAACCTATCAGATCGTAGACAGTGTAGAAGCATTGCACGAAGCGCTCGCTCGTGTAAGAGCGGCACAGAGGGTTTTTGCAGCCTACACGCAGGAGCAGGTCGACAAGATCTTTTTGGCAGCGGCATCTGCTGCGGATAAGGCAAGAATCAGCCTTGCAAAGCTTGCTGTTGAGGAAACCGGTATGGGTATTGTAGAGGATAAGGTGATCAAGAATCACTACGCAGCAGAATACATCTATAATGCTTACAAGGAAACCAAGACCTGCGGTGTTATAGAAGAAGATAAGGCATACGGCATCAAGAAGATTGCCGAGCCGATCGGTGTTGTTGCCGCAGTTATTCCTACTACCAACCCCACCTCTACCGCTATTTTCAAGTGCTTGCTCGCGCTCAAGACTCGTAACGCCATTATTATCAGCCCTCACCCCAGAGCAAAGAATTCCACCATTGCGGCTGCAAAGCTTGTTCTTGAAGCAGCGGTAGCAGCAGGCGCCCCCGAAGGAATCATCGATTGGATCGACGTTCCTTCGCTCGACATGACCAACACGGTTATGAAGGAAGCAGACATCATCCTTGCGACCGGTGGTCCCGGAATGGTCAAGGCTGCATACTCCAGCGGTAAGCCCGCTCTCGGCGTTGGCGCAGGTAACACTCCCGCAATCATCGATGAAACCGCAGACATTCTCCTTGCGGTTAACTCGATCATTCACTCTAAGACCTTCGATAACGGTATGATCTGTGCTTCCGAGCAGTCTGTTATCGTTCTTGAAAGCATCTACGATATTGTTAAGGCAGAGTTCGCCGCAAGAGGATGCTATTTCCTTGATCCTATTGAGACCGAAAAGGTTCGTAAGACTATTATCATAAATGGTGGGCTTAACGCGAAGATCGTTGGTCAGAAGGCGGCTAAGATCGCTGAGCTTGCAGGCGTAACCGTTCCCGCAGGCACTAAGATCCTCATCGGTGAGGTTGAGAGCGTTGAGCTTTCCGAGGAATTTGCTCACGAGAAGCTCTCTCCCGTACTTGCTATGTATAAGGCTACGACCTTTGCAGAAGCTCTTGACAAGGCAGATAAGCTTGTTGAGGACGGCGGCTTTGGTCACACTTCCTCTCTCTACATCAACGAGATCACGGAAAAGGAAAAGCTTGCCGCTTATGAGGCAAGAATGAGAACCTGCCGTATTCTCGTTAACACTCCCTCCGCTCACGGCGGTATCGGTGACCTTTACAACTTCAAGCTCGCTCCCTCGCTTACGCTTGGATGCGGCTCTTGGGGCGGTAACAGCGTATCCGAGAACGTAGGTGTCAAGCACCTGCTCAACATTAAAACAGTAGCCGAGAGGAGAGAAAATATGCTTTGGTTCAGAACACCTGAGAAGGTTTACATCAAGAAGGGTTGCCTCCCCGTAGCTCTCGATGAGCTCAGAACCGTCAGAGGCGCAAAGAAGGCGTTCATCGTAACCGACACCTTCCTTTATCAGAACGGCTACACAAAGCCGATCACCGACAAGCTCGACGAGATGGGCGTTCAGCACACCACCTTCTTCAATGTACAGCCCGATCCTACGCTTGCAAACGCAACCGAGGGGGCAACTCAGATGAGAGCATTCCAGCCCGATACCATTATCGCACTCGGCGGCGGTTCCGCTATGGATGCTGCAAAGATCATGTGGGTACTCTACGAGCACCCGGAGGCAGACTTTATGGATATGGCGATGAGATTTATCGATATCCGTAAGAGAATCTACACCTTCCCGAAGATGGGTGAGAAGGCATACTTCATCGCAATCCCCACCTCCGCAGGTACGGGCTCTGAGGTAACTCCTTTCGCAGTCATTACCGACGAAAAGACCGGCGTTAAGTATCCCCTTGCTGACTACGAGCTTCTTCCCAATATGGCAATCATCGACACCGATTTCCATATGTCCGCTCCCCGTGGACTTACCGCGGCTTCGGGTATCGACGCAGTAACTCACGCAGTTGAGGCGTATGCGGCTATGCTCGCAACCGATTATACTGACGGTCTTGCTCTTCAGGCACTTAAGAATATCTTCAAGTATCTTCCCAGAGCTTACGACAACGGTCAGACCGACGTTGAAGCTCGTGAGAAGATGGCAAACGCCGCTACGATGGCAGGTATGGCTTTTGCAAACGCATTCCTCGGCGTATGTCACTCCATGGCTCACAAGCTCGGCGCATTCCACCATCTCCCCCACGGCGTTGCAAACGCTCTGATGATCGAAGAGGTTCTCAGATTCAATGCTGCAGAGGCTCCCGCAAAGATGGGTACCTTCTCGCAGTACGATCATCCTCATACTCTTGCAAGATACGCTGAGATCGCTGATTACCTTGGCATCAAGGGTGCAAACGACGAAGAGAAGCTCGAAGGTCTTATCAAGGCGATCAACGACCTCAAGGCTCGCGTTGGAATCAAGGAGACCATCAAGGACTACGGCATTGATGAGAACGATTTCCTTGCTCGCCTCGACGACATGGTAGAGCAGGCGTTCGACGACCAATGCACCGGCGCGAACCCCCGTTATCCTCTTATGAGTGAGATCAAGCAGATGTACCTTAACGCCTACTACGGCAAGCACTTTGTTGAGGAGGCTATGCCCGCTACCGATCTGGATGAGGCAAAGCATGATCCCATCAAGGCTCCCTACCGCAAGGGCAAAAAGGCATAATTAAAGGAGGAAATCAAAATGAATCTTGATAGAGTAATTGCAGTAAGAAATAACAAGACCATCTACCGTGACGGCGACAGATGTATTAAAGTATTTAACGCAGAATATTCCAAGGCAGACGTGCTGAACGAAGCGCTCAATCAGGCAAGAATCGAGGAAACCGGACTGAATATCCCCAAGGTTCTTGAGGTTACTATGATCGACGGCAAGTGGGCAATCGTTTCCGAGTATATCAAGGGAAAGACTCTTGCACAGCTTATGGAAGAAAATCCCGAGAAGAAAGCTGAATACATCGAGCTTCTCGTTGATCTTCAGATGAGTGTTCACGCAAAAACATCGCCTCTTCTTAATAAACTGAAGGATAAGATGAACCGCAAGATCGCCGAGACCGAGTTTGATGCTACCACCCGTTACGATCTTCACACTCGCCTTGAAGGTATGCCCAAGCATAATAAGGTGTGCCACGGCGACTTCAACCCCTCCAACATTATTATCACCGAAAACGGTCTCCCTTACATTCTCGACTGGTCTCACGCAACGCAGGGTAACGCATCTGCTGATGTGGCGCGCACTTATCTTCTGTTCTGGTTGAATGGAGATATCACCGGGGCTGAGATCTACCTCGATACCTTCTGCAAGAAGAGCGATACCGCAAAGCAGTACGTTCAGAAGTGGATGCCCATCGTTGCTGCATCGCAGTCGGTTAAGGGCAACGAAAAGGAGCGCGAGTTCCTTATGAGCTGGGTCGGCGTTGTCGATTATCAATAATTCAGTTTCAAAATTAATGCTTGATGCGGCAAGTCCGCGTCAAGCTCCCATATTTACGAATTAAGAGAGGTAAAATATTATGCTTAAAATTACAGTTTGTATCGGAAGCTCCTGCCACATCAAGGGTTCTCGTCAGGTAGTAGAGCAGCTTCAGTATTTGATCGCTGAGAACAATCTCGGTGATAAGGTAGAGCTTGGCGGCACCTTCTGCATGGGCAAGTGTCAGCAGGGCGTATGTGTAACGGTAAATGACTCCTTCCATTCCGTTACCCCCGACAGTGTAGGAGAGTTCTTCGCTAAAGAAGTGCTCGCGAAGGTATAAGAGTATGTTGTTCGTTCAGGTTTGTGTTGGCTCATCTTGCCACCTCAAGGGATCTCAGGATATTGTCGATCTCTTTGAAAAAGCCGTGGAGGAACATCACATTGAAGATGAGGTCGTGCTTTCCGGTAGCTTTTGCATCGGAAAGTGCAACCGCGTCGGTGTTACCGTTCAGGTGAATGATGATATTCACGTTGGTGTTACAAGAGAGAATTTCAGAGAATTTTTTAAGAAAAATATACTCGATGTGATCGAAAATGAAAGGAAGTGACGATGATGGCAAATTGCTTGACACTTAAAAAATCAAACTGCAAAAACTGCTATAAGTGCATCCGTCACTGCCCCGTAAAGGCAATTCGCTTTTCGGGAAACCAAGCTCATATCATCGGCAATGAGTGCATTTTGTGCGGTCATTGTTTTGTTGTTTGTCCGCAAAATGCCAAGGAGATCGTAGACAGTACCGAAAAGGCTCGCGTTCTTCTTCAAAGCGGAGATCCCGTCGTTGTCAGCCTTGCGCCTTCCTTTATTGCCAATTATGACGGCGTCGGAATTGAATCAATGCGTAAAGCACTGAAAAAGCTTGGCTTTTTCGACGTAGAGGAAACGGCTATCGGTGCAACCATTGTGAAAACCGAGTACGAGCGTATGCTGCGTGAGGAAGAAAGAGATATTATCATTACCTCATGCTGCCACTCTATCAATTTGCTCATACAAAAGCATTTTCCCTCTGCTCTTGAATATCTTGCAGACCTTATGTCTCCTATGCAGGCTCACTGCGCGGATATCAAGAGAAGAATGCCGAACGCCAAGACTGTTTTTGTCGGTCCTTGTGTAGCAAAGAAGGACGAGGCTGAGTACTATGAAGGGCTCGTTGATGCCGTTCTTACCTTTGAAGAGCTCACCAATTGGCTAAAATCCGAGAGAATTGAGCTTGAAAGGGATGTTGATAATACACCGCAGAGCCGTGCTCGTTTCTTCCCAACAACAGGCGGCGTGCTGAAAACAATGGCGCAGAATGCTCCCGGATATACTTATATTGCGCTTGATGGCGTTGAAAACTGTATTGCCGCTCTTAAAGATATTGAGAGCGGGAATATCCATAAGTGTTTCATTGAAATGTCCGCCTGCGTTGGTAGCTGTATTGGCGGTCCCGTTATGGAAAAATACCATAGCACCTCGCCAATTAAGGATTACGTAACCGTGGCTGATTATGCAGGTGAGCATGATTTCGAGGTCGAACAGCCTGCTCCTATGGATCTGAAAAAGCATTTTACTATGATCGAGCGCAAGCTCGCAGAGCCTTCGGAAAACGAGATTATGACAGTTCTTCGTCAGATGGGCAAGTTCAAGCCCGCAGATGAGCTTAATTGCGGCTCTTGCGGATACAATTCTTGTCGTGAAAAAGCAATCGCCATTATTCAGGGCAAGGCTGAAAGTTCTATGTGTCTGCCGTTCCTCAAGGATAGGGCGGAAAGCTTCTCGGATACCATCGTTAAGAATACACCGAACGGTCTTATCGTTCTGAACGAAAATCTGGAGGTTCAGCAGATCAATAATGCGGCGAGAAAAATTATGAATATCCGTGCGGCATCCGACGTGCTCGGAGAGCCTGTTGTTCGCATTCTCGATCCTACTGTATTTGTTCAGGTCAGAAACAGCGGACGAACGGTCAGAGATCAGCGCACGTATCTTGCAGAATACAAAAAATACGTGGAGCAGACCGTTGTTTACGACTCCGAGTCTCATATGCTCATCGGCATCATGCGTGATATTACCGAAGAAGAAGCCGACAGAGAGAAAAAAGCAAGGATCAATAAGCAGACCGTTGAGGTTGCCGATACCGTGGTAGAAAAGCAGATGCGGATTGTTCAGGAGATCGCTTCTCTGCTCGGAGAGACCGCCGCGGAGACCAAGATCGCGCTAACCAAGCTAAAGGAGTCGATCAGCGATGAATGATTTGTGTGCAGATATTGGATATAAGAGCATCAATCACGATGGCGAAGTGCTGTGTGGGGATCACGTAGATGTTATCGAAGAAACCGAAAACTCCACCGTCATCGTGCTGGCAGACGGTCTTGGATCGGGAGTAAAAGCGAGTATTCTTTCTACCCTCACCTCTAAAATCATCTCCACGATGATGGCGGCGGGACTTCCCGTTGAGGAGTGTGTCTCTACCATCGCCGCAACCCTTCCCGTTTGTTCGGTGCGCGGCGTGGCATACTCCACGTTTACCATCATTCATCTTCTCAATAATGAAATCGCCGAGATCATTCAATACGATAATCCGCACGTCATTATTATCAGAAACTACGCGCCATACGATTATCCAAAGACAGAAATGAACATTGGCGGCAAGAAAATATACAAATCCACCATCAGATTGCAAGAAAACGACGTATTCATCGCCATGAGCGACGGATGCCCCCACGCGGGCATGGGCGGAAAATACAATTTCGGATGGAAGCGCGAAGATATTGCCGATTATATGCAAGCACTTGTTGCGGGCGGTTATACCGCAAAAAATCTCTCCACCATGCTCGTGGACGAATGTGATAAGCTTTACAATCATAAACCGGGAGACGATACCACTGCTTGCGTGGTAAAAATCCGAAAAAGAGAGCCAATGAACATTCTCTTCGGTCCTCCTTCCAACCGTGACGATGCCAACAGAATGATGTCCCTCTTCTTTTCCAAGGAAGGAAAGCACATTATCTGTGGCGGTACGACCTCGTTGATTGCATCAAAATATCTTGGCAAGCCCGTGAGAGCGAGCCTGAATTTTGAGCGCAGTGACGTTCCCCCCATTGCCACCATTGAGGGCGTTGATCTTGTCACCGAAGGGGTTATCACGATGAACAAGGTCATTCAGTACGCCAAGGACTATCTTGGAGAAAATGTGCTCTACGAGGAATGGAATTTTAAAAAGGACGGAGCGTCGCTCATCAGCCGCCTGTTGTTTGAAGAGGCGACCGACATCAACTTTTACGTGGGCAGAGCCGTAAATCCCGCCCATCAAAACCCCGATCTTCCGATCAACTTTAACATTAAAATGAATCTCGTTGAAGAACTTTCCAATTGCCTGAAAAAAATGGGCAAGCGGATCAAGGTAAGTTATTTCTGATATAAGGAGAAGGACAATGCAGAAAAAAATAACAATCATAGGAGCAGGCTCGGTTGGTGCAACCACCGCATTTGCCCTGCTGACTCGCGGCGCGGCATCCGAGGTCGTGCTGATTGACATCAACACAGAAAAAGCACTTGGAGAGGCTTTGGATATTAAGCAGGCAACGCCGTTCATCGACAACTGCGACATCTACGCGGGAAGCTACGCCGATGCCGTCAATTCCGATGTGGTCGTCATCACCTCGGGAATCGGCAGAAAGCCCGGGCAGACGCGTCTGGAACTCGTACAAACCAACGTAGGAATTATAAAGTCCATTGCATCGGAGATCGTAAAATATGCTCCCAATGCCATTTACATTCTCGTAGCAAACCCCGTGGACATTCTAACATATGCATTTCTGAAATATACGGGACTCCCCAAGAATCGTGTATTTGGCACGGGTACGGTTCTCGATACCATCCGTCTGCGCACCCGTCTTGCTGAGATCTACAACGTCAACAAGCAACAGGTACACGCTAACGTTCTTGGTGAGCACGGAGATACCTCATTTGTATCCTGGTCCAACGCAACCATTGCAGGAGTACCCCTTGATGAATACAGACAGTCTGTGGTTACACCCTCAAGTATTCCCACTGAATATACACGCACAGATATTGAGACCTACGTAAAAAAATCAGGAGGAAAGATCATATCTCGCAAGGGCTGTACCGTTTACGGTATCGGAATGTCCACAACACATATTATAAAGACCCTTAGCGGAAACTCAGAAACCGCTCTTACGGTATCGTCATTGCACGAGGGCGAATACGGAATACACGACGTTTGTCTGAGTTCGCTCACTCTTGTTGACAGCAATGGAGTAAGATCTATAATCACACAGAAGCTTGCCGATGAGGAAATAGCAAAGCTCCATGCATCTGCAAAGGCTCTTTCCGATGTTATCAAAAGCGCCGGTATTTAAGAGTAGGCGCAAGTCAGGAGTATAAGTATATATGAGAAGATTTGACACAAAGGTTCAACATCTTAAATATAGGGTCTTACGCGAAGTAGCACGCCTCGCGTGGGAGGATAAATTACTGGAGAATATTATGGATATTCCCCAGCGTCTCGTTCCTGGAAATGAGCCTACGATGCGTTGCTGTGTTTATAAGGAACGTGCAATTCTCGGTGAGCGCGTGAAGCTCGCTATGGGTGGTGACAAAAACAATCCCAATGTTATCGAGGTCATTGAGATTGCTTGCGACGAGTGTCCCGTGGGCGGTTACGAAGTCACCAATGCCTGCCGCGGATGTCTTGCTCACCGTTGTGAGGACGTTTGTAAATTCGGAGCGATCTCCTTCGATCACAATCATGTTGCACATATAGATAAATCCAAATGTAAAGAGTGCGGTGCGTGTGCAAAGGTTTGTCCTTATACCGCAATCGTCAGCCGCAAGCGTCCGTGTCAGAATGCTTGTAAGGTCAAGGCGATTTCAATGAATGATGAAAAGGCTGCATGTATTGACAACTCCAAGTGCATTCAGTGCGGAGCTTGCGTCTATCAGTGTCCCTTCGGCGCCATTATGGATAAATCCTATATGGTGAACGCCATCGATATTCTCAAAAAGAGTAATCGTAACACACGGGGCGGTAACTATAAGGTCTATGCCGTTGTCGCACCGTCCATTTCAAGCCAATTCTCTTACGCAAAGCTTGGTCAGGTGGTAACAGGCCTCAAAAAGCTCGGCTTCCACGATGTGATAGAAGCTGCGCTCGGCGCTGACATGGTAGCTATGGCAGAAGCAAAAGAACTGTCCGAGAAAGGACTTCTTACAAGCTCTTGCTGTCCTGCATTCGTGCAGTACATAAAGTCGACGTTCCCGAATCTCGTAGAGCATATTTCACATAATATGTCGCCTATGGCTGTGCTGGCAAAGTACATCAAGGAAACAACTCCTACCGCAAAGGTAATCTTCATCGGTCCCTGTACCGCTAAAAAGGCAGAGGCACAGCTTGAAGAGGTCAAGCCATACGTTGATACCGTCCTTACGTTCGAAGAGCTTCAAGCGCTCTTTGACAGCCGTAACATAGAAATCGAAACGCTTGAAGAAGGCATTCTTGATAACGCATCTTATTTTGGACGCATTTTTGCAAGGAGCGGAGGACTGACCGATGCGGCAGCTCAGGCTATGAAAGAGCAAAACATCGACTTCGAGATCAAACCCGTTGTATGCGACGGTATCGAAGCTTGCCGTATGGCACTTCTCAAGCTGAATAAGGGTATTCTTGATGGCAATTTCATCGAAGGAATGGCTTGTGTCGGCGGTTGCATTGGCGGCGCAGGCTGTCTGACTCACGGTGAAAAGAACAAATCCGAGGTCGATAAATACGGTCGTGAAGCACTTGAAAAAAATATCAGCGATTCCATATCGTTGCTGAAGTAAGAAATGCATGAAAAGGGTTTGCTGTCTGAGTGCGGCAAGCCCTTAACTTTTGAAAGGAAATATCAATTACAAGAAACATTTTTATAACGCAGATTTCCAAATCCGCAACATGAGCGATGCGATCTCTCACTCTACCTGCGGCATGGCAATCGACATTGAAGCCAAAGCCATTGTCGCTTGCTCACTTTCGGGAATGACAGCACGAATGGTGTCGCGCTTCCGTTCACCCGTTGCAATTATCGGTCTTACAACCAATGAGAATACATGGAGAAAGCTTGCGTTGTCTTGGGGAGTTATCCCCGCCATGTGCGAGAAATTCACATCTACCGATGTATTGTTTTATACTGCAAAGAAGATTGCCTCAAAGGAGCTCGGCTTGTCTAAAAAGGATCGTATCGTCATCACCGGCGGAGATACCACAGGACATTCCGGCAATACAAATTTAATTAAGATTGACGAGATATAACCAAACATAAAAACGCCACCTTAGACTTTCATCTAAGATGGCGTTTTCTGTTCGTATCAGAGCGAAACCTTGACGGTGAAGCCGCCGATAAAGAAGTAGGTGTTCGTCTGAGTAGCGTTTGGTGGACCCGAGGGGAGTCGAACCCCTGTCCGAAAACCTCTTGATATAACCTTCTCCGGGTGCAGTCTGTTATTTGGATTTCCCGTCCGATGCCGTCAACAGACAGACTTCATCCTCTGGTAGCCATTTTCTGCGTGATCGGTTCAATGGCGAACCGCCGATGCACGGGCATCGCTCATTTGACGCTCAGTCCCGAGCCGCGATACTCTCGGGAGGAACGGGCGGCTTATGCCGCGGCACTGCCCTTAGGCAGCCAATGCAACGTTTCTATCGTTAGCGTTTAATTTTAAGTTGGGCCGTTTCAGAGATTGCCCGGCTCTACCCGCTTATTATACCTCAAAATCCCCGTCGAAACCTTTACGGGCCCATGAATTGAAGTAAGAAGTAAAAGGGAAGAAGTAAGAAGTAAAAAGAAGATGGGGGAAGTAATCAGTCATCGTACCTGCGTTCCTTGAAGCGGCGATCCATTTCTCGGCTTGCCTGCTTTTCGGCGGCGGCATCTCGCTTATCGTAAAGCTTTTTGCCTCGGCAGAGTCCTACCTCCACCTTGACATTCTTTCCCGAAAAGTAGAGGGAAAGGGGAATGAGGGTGTACCCCTTTTGGGTAACCAGTCCGCCAAGCTTCATGATCTCTTTCTTGTGCATCAAAAGCTTGCGGTCACGAAGGGGCTCTCGGTTAAAAATATTTCCTTTTTCATAAGGGCTGATGTGCATGCCGATGACATAGAGCTCTCCGTTTTTCAAGGAGCAATAGGAATCCTTTAGGTTGACTGCCCCTCCTCGGATGCTCTTGACCTCGGTGCCGAAGAGAGCGATTCCCGCTTCGTATTTTTCGTCTACGAAGTAGTCGTGCCAAGCCTTACGGTTTTGCGCGACGGTTCGTGACGTTTGCTTCTTCTCTGCCAAGAATCTCATCTCCTTTCGGCATGTTTGCAAAGCACGTGTTATTGTATCACACTTTGGGTAAAAAATCAAGAGTTTTTTGTCGGGGATTATTTGGTAAGGGTAATTTTCCCCGTTCTGGGATTTCGGATGGCGGGACATGGCTCGTAGCGAAGTCCCAATTCCTTGACCCAATCGAGGGCGATCGACTCAGACTCCGCGTCGGAAACAACATCGGGGGAATGGGCATCGCTGCCAAACACAACGGTACACCCCTCCTGTGCCGCAATCTCCCAAAATTGTTTGATTGGGTAGTGGCGACCCTCACGGAGACCGAGAAGGTTGATCTCCAAGGGAAGTTCGTGCTCCTTGGCTCCGCGGCAGATCCGACGCATCTGTTTCTTATATAGCGCGCGATCTTTTCCAGTAAAACGGATTAGTTCGGGATGGGCGAAATAGGTAAAAATTCCCATATCCATGGCCTCAAGGACGGTGTCGGCATAGAGGATCAGTTCCTTTTCGTCATGGTCACCTCTTCCCATATAACGACTGCCGTTGGGGTGTTCGTTTTTGATATAGTGCTGAGAAAGGAGCAGGAAGTCCGCGCCGAGATTCAGGGCGATCTGCTTCATCTCCTTGAAATAGAGGGGATAGTATTCCATTTCAAAGCCGATATGGATGGTGATCTGATCCTTGTATTCCTCTCGAAGCGTCCGCAAGGACATCATATAATCTTCTGCCAGTTTCATGGGAATACGAAAACTGGATTCGTATCCGTCGGGAAAGACGAAGGGCATATGATCGGCAAAGCCGAGGGTGGTAAGACCTCGGGTGATCGCCGTTTCCACGTATTCTCGGTCGGTGCCCACCGCGTGTCCGCAGCGGGCGGTGTGGGTATGCAAATTTACGATCATATGATCTCCTTACTTAAGGGGCTCAAAGTCGGAGGCGGGGTGTTTGCACCAGGGGCAAATAAAATCCTCGGGAAGGGGATCGCCCTCGTAGACGTAGCCGCAGATCTTGCAGACGTAGCCTTTTTTCTTCTCCTCCTTGGGGGCTGGCTTTGGTTTAACGTTTGCCTGATAATAGTTGTAGGTCATGGTGGGAATGTTCGAGACGGTCTTCGCTTCCTCAAGGGAGCAGATAAACATTCCGTGGGTATCCAGATCCACATACTGCTCCACTTTGAGAGAAAAGTAGGCATTGATAAATTCGGGGAGAACGCAAATGCCCTTGGAGCGGGCGGGGTGCATTCCTTCAAATTTATTCGTGTCCCGTCCGCTTTGGAATCCGAAGCGCTGAAACACGGAGAAGGGAGCCTCCTCGGAGAGGACGTTGACGTTCATGACCCCTGTTTTCTTGATGACGTCATGGGAATAATTCTGCTTGTTGATTGCCACCGCCACACGGTTGGGGGTGTTGGTGACCTGCATGACGGTATTGACGATCAGGCCGTTGTCCTTCTCTCCGTCGCGGCAGGTGACCACGTAGAGTCCGTATCCGATCTTAAAGAGGGCGGTTTCGTCGATGGTTGCTTTGTTCATAGAGTAAAATCTCCTTTCGGAAAATCCATTTTCTTATTTTCATTATTGTACCACAATCTCCTTCTGTTTTCAATAGAAAATAAAAAAACTCATCCATACGGAATCTTAATGGAGGTTATGCCCGTTCGAATCCCACCAGTACACCGCCTCGCTCGGCATAAAAGCTGCAAAGCCCCTTTAGCTTGTGAATGGTGATCTGAGCCTTCTCGAATTTGGCGAGAATGAGCTTTTTTAATTGCTCGGCGGCGGGGGCATTTTGGCAGTGCCCGATGTAAATTCTGCCGTTCGGAGAAAATCCTTCTTCCTCCAGATCACTCACCAGAGTTTCCAATGAGCGGCGCTCGCCGCGGCATTTGTGTCGGGGCTCGAGGGTGCCCTCGGCGCTTGCTCTGCCCACCACACAGATTCCCGCAATTCCCACGATTTTTGCCACGATAGGGGAAACTCTTCCATTATTGGCAAAGGTCTTCAAGGATTTCAGCATAAAAATCAGCCCTGTTTTTTCCATGTATCGCGTGATGCGTGGGCAGATCTCTTCATACGGCATTCCCATATCGATATATTCCTCCAGTTTCTCAATGATCAGCGTAATTTCGGGACCTGCGGAAAGTGTGTTCAGTACAAATACCCGTCTTCCCTCATGCTCCGATTCGTAAATCTGCTTGGCGGCACAGGCGGAATTATAGCTTCCCGAAAGGCCTGCGGTAATGGTAACGCAAAAGATATCATCGGCATCGCCGAAGGCGTCAAGCCAGTCACCCGTATTGGGGCAGGAGGATTTTGATTTTCCTTTATAATGGTCAAAATAATCTACCATGGTGTCCACATCGAGGGAAGGGGAATCCAAAAATTCCTTCTCCGCGGTAATAATCTTCATCGGAGTGGCGGAAAATTCAACGTGTGTCAGCGCAAAGAGATCGCACGAGGAATCGGCTACAATTTTTACGGTTCTCATAAACACCTCCCAATTTAGGTTTAATTTGTTTTTTGTTGATCGCTCAACAAGTAAACAACAGTATATCATATAATTGTTGAATTGTCAATAATTATTTTCTTCATAAAGAAATGTCTCATCGGAAAGAGGGACGAAATCGTTCGCTCTTGTAAAAAAGGACAGAGAACGTAAACATTCTCTGTCCCATGGATCGTCGGGTATTTCTTTTTAGCGTCTGATGGTTGCCGTGGCAGTTGATGCGGCCCACGTAAAGCTCTGGCTGCATCCATACATCAGTTATCGTCATCCAGCTTAAGCACTGCCATAAATGCCTCGGGGGAAACCTGAACCGAGCCCAGCTGACGCATCTTTTTCTTTCCTTCCTTCTGCTTTTCCAGAAGCTTTTTCTTACGGGTAATATCACCGCCGTAGCATTTGGCAAGCACGTCCTTTCTCATTGCCTTGACGGTTTCACGGGCAATGATCTTGGAGCCGATGGCTGCCTGAATCGGAACCTCGAAGAGCTGACGGGGGATGTTGTCCTTCAGCTTCTCGGCAATTCTTCTGGCTCTGCCGTATGCCTTTTCCTCGTGGACGATGAAGGACAGGGCATCCACCTGCTCGCCGTTGAGCAGGAAGTCCAGCTTCACAAGCTTACTGGGAACGTACTCGCCCAGCTCATAGTCCAAGGACGCGTAACCACGGGAGCGGCTCTTGAGGGCATCGAAGAAATCGTAAATGATCTCGTTGAGGGGCAGATCGTAGTGCAGCTCCACACGGGAGGTGTCGATATACTTCATATCCAAGAAGTTTCCGCGGCGATCCTGGCAGAGCTCCATCAGCCCGCCCACGTAGTCGGTGGGGGTAATGATGTTTGCCCGAACCAGCGGCTCGTATGCCACGTCGATCTCATCCGCCGCGGGGAAGTTGGAGGGATTATCGATGCGGACCGTCTCGCCGCCCTTCTTTTTGACCTTGTAGATAACCGAGGGGGCGGTGGTAATCAGGTCAAGGTTAAATTCTCTTTCCAGTCGCTCTTCAATGATCTCCATGTGGAGAAGTCCCAGAAATCCGCAACGGAAGCCAAAGCCGAGGGCGATGGAGGTTTCGGGCTCAAATACCAGCGCCGCGTCGTTGAGCTGAAGCTTGTCCAGGGCATCACGCAGGTCTCCGTAGCGAGCGCCGTCGGCGGGGTAGATTCCCGCATAAACCATGGGTTGCACTGCCTTGAATCCGGGTAAGGGAGAAGCGGTGGGGTTCTCGTCGGAGGTGACCGTATCGCCCACGCGCGTCTCTCCCACGCTCTTGATGGAGGCGGTGATATATCCTACCTCGCCTGCCGAGAGCGTTTCAGTTTTTTTCAGTCCGAAGGGAGTCATGTATCCCACGTCTACCACGTCAAAGGTGGTTCCGTTGCTCATGAGGCGAATGCGGTCGCCGCTCTTGACCGAGCCGTCGAAGATGCGGACGTTGACCACCACGCCGAGATAGCTGTCGTAGTAGGAGTCGAAGATCAGCGCCTTTAAGGGGGCGTCAGGGTCTCCCTCGGGGGCGGGTACATCGCGGACTACTGCCGCCAGCACCTGCTCTATGTTCTGTCCCGTTTTTGCCGAAACGGCAGGGCAGTCCTCGGCGGGGATCCCAATGATATCCTCGATTTCGCCCCGCACACGGTCTACGTTCGCGGAGGGCAGGTCGATCTTATTGATGACGGGCACAATTTCCAAATCCGAGTCCACCGCAAGATATGCGTTGGCAAGGGTTTGCGCCTCGATGCCTTGGGTGGCATCCACTACCAAAAGCGCGCCGTCGCAGGCGTTGAGGGAACGGGACACTTCATAATTAAAGTCCACGTGACCGGGGGTATCGATCAGGTTGAACTGATAGCTCTCCCCGTCGGGGGCGGTATAATTCAGCCGGACAGCGCGCGCCTTAATCGTGATGCCGCGCTCCCGCTCCAGGTCCATGTTGTCTAAGAGCTGCTCCTCCATCTCCCGTTGTGTCACGGTTTGGGTCGCCTCTAAAATTCGGTCGGCAAGGGTAGATTTTCCGTGGTCGATATGCGCGATAATAGAAAAATTTCGAATGTGTGCTTGTTTGTTCGCCATTCTTTGTCTCCATTTGATTAAGATACCAATATTATATAATATTTTCTCTCGTTTCTCAATAGGATTTCGCAATTTTTTTCTTTTTGACTTTTTTTCTTGGTATAAAAGAGACAAGTAGGGCTTGAAAAAGGAGAATTTTTAAAAAATGAGCAATATATGTCCAAAAACCTTTGGGTTATGTCTTGAAATCACGAGAAATTTGTCTTATAATACCAATAGAGACCGGAGCGTGGGCTTCCAAAATCTTACGTTGCGAAAGGAACGGAGAGATGGAAAATCAAAAAAAGAAAATTGCGGTGATCGGCTACGGTGGAATGGGTGGCTGGCATGTAAAGCACATTTTGAATAGCGACGTGGTCGAGCTGGCGGGCATTTGCGACATTCGTGATTGCCAAAAGGAGAAAGCCCGCGAGAGGGACATTTACGTATATGAGACGTTTGAGGATGTTCTTGCCGACCCTACGGTAGAGCTTCTGACTTTGGCGGTACCCAACGAGCTTCATATGCCCATGGCGGTGAAGGCTATGGAGGCAGGAAAAAACGTGATCTCCGAGAAGCCTGTGGCGCTGAATTCGGAGGAATTGCAGAAAATGATCGATGCGTCGAACCGCACGGGCAAGCTCTTTACGGTTCACCAAAACCGCAGATGGGATGCTGACTACTTGAAGATGAAAGAGGTATATGCCTCCGGAGATCTTGGCGAGGTGTTCGGGATTGAGTCCCGTGTGCAGGGCTCTCGAGGGATTCCCTGTGACTGGAGAGGTCACAAGGAGCATGGCGGCGGTATGATCCTTGACTGGGGCGTGCATCTGATCGACCAGATGCTGGGTATTGTTTATGACCGCAAGGTGGAAAGGGTGTACTGTCGTTGCGATCATATTATCAATTACGAGGTGGACGACGGCTTTAAGCTGGACCTTTATTTTGAAAATGAGCTGACTGCCCGCATAGAGGTGGGGACCTCTCATTTCATTTCTATGCCCCGTTACTACATGACGGGCTCCAACGGAAGTGCCATGATTAACGACTGGCGTGAGGACTGCCGTGTGGTTTGCTGCAAGAACTGGGACGAGAAGGATGTGGTTCCTGTTGTGACCGCCGCGGGATTGACCAAGACCATGGCGCCCAGAGACGAGAATACCATTACGACAGAGCAGTCTCCTCCGCCTGTATCTGACGTGCATGATTTCTACCGCAACGTTTGTCTGGCTTTGGACGGCAAGGAGGAGCAGCTTGTCAAGCACGATCAGCTTATGCGTGTCATGAGAATCATGGAGGCGGCGTTCCGTTCAGATGAGCTGGGCGTGCCCGTTGCCATTGAGGACAAAATTTGCTGAACCAAAGCGTTCTCTCCCACATATGATAATATCGAAGGGCAATCGCCCTTGAACCTTACGTGGGAGGACCTTTGAATGAATCACTGTCTTTGCAACCTGTTTGACGACAACTGGATCTGGATCATTATTATCGCTCTGCTGGTACTGTTCTGCTGCTGCGGTTGATCCGATAAAAAGAAAGAGGAAGCCCCAATGCTCAGTTCTCTTAAGGACAGTTTCTAAAACTTAAGAACTACGAGCATTGCGAAGGCGAAGAAAAATACGAGAACATTTCGGTGTTTCTCGTATTTTTCTTTTTTGCACATTTGCAGATTTTCCGTCTTTGTAGTACACTAAAAGCACCAAAGGAAAGGACGATGCAATATA
Organism: Eubacteriales bacterium; assembly: GCA_045533675.1. Classification (GTDB taxonomy): domain Bacteria; phylum Bacillota; class Clostridia; order Oscillospirales; family CAG-272; genus HGM12713. The sequence goes on from JAZSIF010000054.1 coordinate 92,413, forward strand.
TGGAAAAGTACATTGAACAAAACGGAATCACTTATGAACTCAGAGTCGAGCAATACTACCCTTTGCTTAAACTTCCCGAACAGAAAGAGGTCGGCAAATACGGAAGATTGCACCTCGAATATCTCAAAGCGCATCGCAAGGGATACCACTCCACGCTTCTTATGGAAGGCACTCTCAATCAGCGGCTGTATGAGTACGCTTCCCGGCGATTATCACAAGCAACTCGGCAAATTCGGCATTGAAGCCAAACCGTTCTCACGCTTGCGCGGACAAGCCGACAGCGAGTTCAATAACCGCAGCCACCGCAAAATATGTGTGATTGACGGCAAGGTGGGATACACGGGCGGTGTAAACATTGCGGACGAGTATATAAATAAGATTGTGCGCTTCGGACATTGGAAGGATACCGCCCTTCGCCTTGAAGGTGAAGCTGTATGGGAGCTGACACGACTGTTCCTCACAGATTACGGCATCAACGTAAAGAAATTGCCCACAACAGAATTTGAGCTTTATCCAAAGCAAAGCGAAATATGCGCCGACGGATACGTGATTCCGTTTGGCGACGGTCCCTCGCCGCTTTATGATCGCCGTGTCGGAAAAAGCGTCATTCAAAATATGCTTGTCTCGGCTACGAAATATATGTATATGACCACACCTTACCTTATTATAGATAACGATCTGTGTCAGAGCATTGAAAACGCCGCCCTGCGCGGTGTGGACGTGCGTATCATCGTTTCGCACATTCCCGATAAAAAACTCGTTTTCGGTATGACGAGAAGCTTTTACCACCGTTTGATGAAATCGGGTGTCAGAATCTACGAATACAAGCCCGGCTTCATTCATGCCAAAAGCTATATTGCAGATGACGAGTACGCTATGATCGGCACGATCAATCTTGATTACCGTAGCCTTGTCCACCACTTTGAAAACGGCGTGTGGATGTATCGATGCGATTCCATCAAAGATTTGAAAAAGGACATTGAGGAAACTATGGCAAAATCCATAGAAGTAACTCCCGATATGCTTAAAACAGGACTGTTTACCCGTTTTGTTCGCTCGGTAGTCAGAATTTTTGCACCGATGCTGTGAAAATTCGTTTTTATAACATTTCAGAAACAAATCGCCAACAAAACTCAAAAATCGGTATCGTATAATAATGTCACAATGAAACGAAAGAAACAGGAGTATTATGGAAAACAACACTTTTAGCTACAATTATTCGGTAGCAAGAAACAAGGAAGTCGAAAGCATTAGAAGAAAATATATGCCCCATGAGGAAAGCAAGCTTGAAAGGCTCAAAAAGCTCGACCTGCGCGTACAAATGGCAGGTACGATCGAAAGCCTTTGCTTCGGTATCGTGGGAGCGCTTGTATTCGGTATTGGAATGTGCTTTTTCCTTGACGTGTTCGCAGGCGCGGCTTGGCTCACAGCTCTCTTGATGGTGCTCGGCGCGGTCATTATGATCCCTGCCTACCCGATATACCGTCGCATTGCACGTAAAACCAAGACAGAGCTGACCCCCGAAATTCTTCGTTTGTCCGAAGAAATCATGAAATCCGCAAAAAATTAAGGATTAACAAAACGCAAACATTTCACAAAAAATCAAAAACAAACGCTTGTTATAATACAGTCACAAAATCAAAAACAAACACAGAGAGGTAATTTATAATGAACAGAAACGATCAGCAGTTTATGGCACAGAAAATTCGCACGCAGTACATGGAAAAGACTCCCTCGGAGCTTGACGCACTCCGTGAGCTTGATGCAAAGGTAAAGCGTCCTGCAAATGTCTTTGCTTATGTATTCGGAAGCATTAGCGCGGTAGTTATGGGCGCAGGCATGAGTCTTGTGATGACCGACATTGGCGCCACCATTGGCATCGCAAGCGCACTTGTTCCCGGAATTGCAATCGGTGTGGTAGGGCTTGGCATGGCGCTTCTCACCTATCCGATGTATAAAGGGATTCTGAATTCGCGCAAGAAGAAGTACGGCACTGAGATTCTCAGCCTCAGCGACAAAATTATGAATAAGTAATAAAAATAAAAAGAGATAAATTATAATGGGAATCAAAGCATTTTTTAAGAAGGCATTCGCTGATATGAAGGAAAGCACCAAGGCACAGCACGAGGTCGACAAGGCAAACTTTGCCGCAGCAAAAGCAGAGGCAAAAGCAAATTGGGAGGAAGCAAAGATGTCACCCTCTCAAAGACAGGCAAAAATGCAGGAAGAGCGCGATGCTCAGATTGCGGCGGCGAACGAGCGCAAAGCGGCAGCCGATGCACGCACCCAAGCTGCAAAGAAGAAATAATGAAAATAAACAACGTAAGCGAGGCGTAAAAATGCGGCTCGCTTGTGTTGCGTTTGCAAATAAAACGAAGGAGTAAAAAATGAACGCTATTGAAATCAGAAATCTTTCAAAGAGCTTTCGCGGAATGTATGCGGTCGATCACCTCAATATGACCGTTCCGCAGGGCGCGATCTACGGCTTCATCGGTGAAAACGGTTCGGGTAAATCCACCACCGAGAAACTGATCTGCGGTCATCTCGTTCCCGACTGCGGTGAGATCAAGCTGTTCGGCAGAGATTATACCGATCCCGGTGTAAGAGTCAGAGTCGGCGCGCTTATCGAGAACGCAGGCTGTTTCCCCGGATCAAGCGTGTATCAGAACCTGATGATGCAATGCATCAATCTTGGTATTGAAAATGCAGACGAGGAAATCCACCGTGTGCTTGAGATCGTGCGTATGGAGGACAACGCAAACCTCAAATTTAAGAACTGTTCCCTCGGCATGAAGCAACGTATCGGTATCGCTATGGCTCTGCTCGGCGATCCCGCGCTTCTTATTCTCGACGAGCCTATCAACGGTCTTGATACCGACGGTATGCGGATTATGCGTGAGATCCTTGTGGATATCACGAAGAAATACGGTTGCACCGTTCTTATTTCCTCGCACATTCTGGGTGAGCTTGAAAAGATTGCTACACACTACGGTATTATCCGTCAGGGTAAGATGATCATGGAGCTTTCAGCCGAGGAGATGGATTCGAGAGCGCGGGTGTTTGCCTCACTGAAATGCGCAGATATGCAGGGCGCAAAAACGGTTCTTTGTAAGCACTACGCAGACGTGCGCGAGGAAGAAGGATATATCCGCATTTATGATGTGGACGATACCGCTTCTATCGTTGACTTCTTGATGAAAAACGGTCACGTTGTTAGCGAAATTTCAAGAAATAAGATCGGACTTGAAGAATATTATATTGAGCTTATGTCGAAAAAGGAGGCAGAATAATGAATACAACACGTGAAATCAAATTTGAATCGCCTACCTTTGCTCGCAGAATTAAAGGTATGCTTGGTGTGGACTTCTACCGTCTGTTCCATACGCCTCTCTTTTACATTTTCCTTGCCATTGCCGCAATCATTCCTGCGATGGTATCCGCTATGACCATGATGCCCGATCAGAACGGAAATACGATGGAACCGCTGTATTCCAACGTGTGGCAGATTATTGCCGCTTCGAAATCGCTTTACGTTATAGAAACTATTGCTGACTATGCAAATATGAACATGGTCTTTATCTTTGGCGGTATTATGGTGTCTATCTTTATCGGTCACGATTATAAGAGTGGTTATGTTAAGCAGCTCTTTACCACCCACGCAAAGAAGCAAGACTATATGATCTCCAAGTCGCTGACTTGTGCTTTTGCAATGGCGTGTATGTGCATCACGTATTTTATCGGCGGTGTTGCCGGTGGAGCATTTGCAGGCTACGATTGGAGTGTTAATATCGGCTCGCTCGTAATTGCTATCCTTGGCAAGATCATTATGTCGCTTGGTTGGGCAAGCCTTTTCACCTTCCTCAACATTATTTTCAGAAGATATTTCGGCATCTCCGTTGCGTCGTCCTTCTTCTTTGGCACGGGTATCCTCATTATCGGTGTTGCCGCTGTTGTTGAAGCTCTTTCTTTGCCTACGGGATTCCTCAACATATTCCTTTATGGCGCATCGGTCAACGCTTGCCTTACAAGCGGATTCGGCGCACTCTTGACTTGCATCGGCGTGTCGCTTGCATGGGCGATTATCTATAACCTTGTCGGAACGCTCATCCTTAACAAGAGCGACGTATATTAAAAGGAGGGCGACAAAAATGAATGCAATAGAAATCAGAAATCTTTCCAAAAACTTCGGCGCAAAGCAGGCTGTTTGCGGTCTTAATATGACCGTTCCGATGGGCGCGATCTACGGCTTTATCGGTGAAAACGGAAGCGGTAAATCTACTACCGAAAAGATGATCTGCGGTCTTATTCCTACAAGTGGCGGTTCTATCAAGCCTTACGGTAAGGACTACACCGACGAGGCGGTAAGAGCCAAGATAGGCGTCCTTATCGAATCTCCCGGCTGTTTTCCCGGTCTTACCGTTTGGGATAATATGATGCTCCAAGCGGCGAATCTCTCAATTCCCAATGCGGAGGGGG
>JAZSIF010000034.1:0-15242 GCA_045533675.1 Eubacteriales bacterium
ATCAAGTAGCCTCCTGTTCTGTGTAATACTGTGCCTGGGCGTGCCAAAGCTCATAGTATTTATTGCTTTCGTCTGTGAGAAGCTCATCGTGCGATCCATGCTGAATCATCTGACCGTGATCGAATACGGCAATATGGTCGCAGAATCGGCAGGAAGAAAGTCTGTGACTGATGAATACAGCCGTTTTATCTTTGACAAGCTCATTGAAATTCTCATATACAGCCGCTTCGGCAATGGGATCAAGTGCGGCTGTGGGCTCGTCCAGGATCACAAACGGTGCATCCTTATACAATGCACGTGCCAGCGCGATCTTCTGCATCTCACCGCCGGAGAAGTCAATACCTTCTCTGTCGTAATCTCTGCCAATGGCGCGTTTCAGCGCATCCTTTTCCGTAGCCTGTGGGTCGTTATCCAGATCCGCAAGCTTGTCTCCCATGCCTGCGCGGATCAGACAATCCCGCACCTTGGTAGAGTCATAGGTATAATCTGCTGCCACGACTTCTCCAAGGGGGAACGCGAACAGCGTAAAGTCCTGAAATACCACCGAAAACAGTGCCATATATTCGTCATACCGATACCGTGTGATATCGATTCCGTTGAGCAGGATCTTACCCTCCGTCGGATCATACAAACGGCATAGGAGCTTAATGAAAGTGGTCTTACCCGAGCCGTTTTCACCTACGATAGCTAATTTATCACCGATTTTGAACTTCATGTTGACGTGGCGAAGTACCCAGTTTTCGGTACGAGGATATTTGAAGCTGACATCACGAAATTCAATTTCGTAGTCGTTGTCATCGCGCTTCTCCACGGCAAGCGTACCCTTGTACATATCGTTTGGCAGATCAAGATAAGCATACAGCTCTTCAAGATAGACATTGTTATGTCGAAGTCTTCCGATTTCGGACGCCAAACTTGATACCGCATCTACAAAACGACTGATAGTGTTTTGGTACAATATGAAATTACCGATTCCAAAGACACCAATGAACGCTTTAGCGGCTACGAATATAAACAGCAGAATGTTCATCACGGCACTCAAAATGTTTGAACATATACTGTGTTGATTCTGTATTTTTTCCTTTTTCGCAACCCACTCGGGGCGGAGCATATGTCGGCGAAATTCTTCAAGGACAATCCTATGAAGATTAAACACGGTCATATCCGATCCCCACAAACGCATATACGCACCATAGCGAGTATTATCGTGTGCCAGATCTGATACCGCTTCGTTCATTTTTACCGTTGCATTTGCTGATATTTTTACGGACAGAACTGTGTTCACTGCGATCAGAAGAATTATGATCACCGACGAAAGAGGCGAATTGACAAATGCCCATATCCCGGTGAACTCACCTTCGGCTGCCATAGCGAACATGGAGATCGTGAGGGATACCGAGAAAACGATATTCAGAATACTGCTGAGTATCCCTTGAACAGACCATTTAACAACCGGCAATCCTCCACCCGTGGCATTAAATGCGCCAAAGATCTTAGAACGTCTCAACACGACATCGGGATTTTCCAGATGCTCATATTGTAGATGATTCTGAGCGTGAATGATATACGCTTCATGTTGTTGCCACAGCATGTAGTCCTTGAGTGTGCGTTTGCGCTGTATGAGTCTTGTGATAATGGATATGACAAAGATACCGATCACTGTAATTGCAGCATAGGAAAGCAACTTCTCAATATCACAATTCCCGGCGAGCTCGTTAACCATGAGTGCTGACATATACACACCAAAATACGGCGTAAATGTTTCAAGAAGGGTACAAACCACTTGCCAAAACCAGAAATGCGGCATGATCTCATTCAATATGCCAACCGCACGCTTAATCATGCGCCAATCCTCACGCAGCGTTCGTTTGTTGTTATTGCTCATGGTCACTCTCCTCCTCTCTGTAGTATTTGGACTGAACATCGAACAGTTCACGATATTTTCCATTCAGCTTCATCAACTCGTCGTGGGTTCCCACCTCGGCAAAATTTGCTCCATCGAGCAAAAAGATCCTGTCACAGAATCTCGTAGATGCCAGTCTGTGAGAGATAAACACAGATGTTGCATGGCTGGCTATTTCGTTATATCTGCGGTATATTCTGTCTTCGGCGAGGGGATCCAGTGCCGCTGTAGGCTCATCCAAAATGATACAGAATGGATTTTTGTACAGCAGTCTGGCCAGCAGTAGCTTTTGGATCTCGCCACCCGAAAGCTCGATTCCATCGGGATTCACCTCTCGATTCAGAGGGGTATCAGCCCCTTTTTCCAGGGAGGTGATTTTTTCTTCCAAGCCTGCAATCTCAATACAACGATTCAGTTTTTCACGGTCTATTTCCTCATCTGTCATGGCAGAAGCAATATTTCGTGCGATTGAAATGGGGAGTAGATGATAATTCTGAGGGACAAAGCCAAAAAGAGAGTACATTTCGTCCCGATTGTAGTCGGTCAGGGGATGACCGTCCAGTAATATTTCACCTTCGTCCGGCAAAAACATTCCGCACATGAGCAGAGTAAGCGTCGTTTTTCCAGCGCCGTTCAATCCTACAAGGGCAATCTTCTCTCCCGGTTCAATTCTGAACGATACGTGTTCGAGAACGTTTTTCTCTCCCATTGGGTATTTGAATGATACATCTTTGAATTCAATGGAGAAGGGGGCAGTAGGTACAGGAATTCCTTCGCCTCGATTGAGTCGGTCCGGAATCTCCATGGCTTCACGATAATCTGAAATCTGTAGTGCACCGGAAAACACGCGGTCAAAGGTTCCAAGGATTCCTCCCATCAGCCCGGACATAGAAGCAATTGCTGTAAAGTACAGAACGAAGGAGGCAGCATCCACTTCGCCTTGTGTGGCTTTGTAGATCAGAAACGCATATGCAGCACCGTCACGAATGAGAACGATAAGAAAACTGACAATAGCTGTAACAAACCCGTAGTTTTCCAATTTCTTTTGCTCGTTTTCTCTCAACTTGAATATCTTGTTCAGGCGATTACCGATTGAAGATGCCATACTGTAAAGCCGAACATCCTTTGCATATTTGAAATCACGTGACATTCCAAACGTACAATAGCCGATCTTTTTATCAAGATCGTTACGGATATCCATATCAGCCCTGTTTTTGTTTGTTTGCCAACGGCTCATCAATGAATTGAGTATTGCTCCAACAGCAAGGAGCAGAATGATGACCGGGTGGAGCAACGAGATGACCGAGCTGAACAGTATAAAGTTCAATAACTGTGCAAGCATATTGGAAAAATCCATAGGAAAATGTACGCCTGCCGTATGATTGTTTTGTATGGCGGTTTCAGCTCGTTCATTCATTTTTTCCGTCTCTGGTTCGAAATCCAGATACCAATCGCGATCACGTTGCCGTGCAGTCCACATATACTCCATTCGTTTGAGAACATAATGCTCGGCGTTGGAGATTCGATTGCTAAGAATGCTGTTGATCAGATCAAACAGAAGTTTTGCCAACAGCAACCCGACAATAACGAGAGCAATATACGAGAATCGCTCCGATACCTCCAATACCGAAAGAATTGCGGACGGTGTATAGAGCGCCAATGCAGACAGGCAAAGTGAGATGGGAACGGTGAATATTCCCACAAATGCCAATTTTCGCTCGTATTTCCAAAGCAATCGATAAATGTACCCAACGCAGGAGAATAGCCCGTATTTCGGCTTGCGCTTGGATTCTTTTTTCTTCTTTTCCTTTTTTGCCATAACGAAACCTCCTTATTCCGTTAACATAGCTAACAGAGCCATAATTTCTAACCGGTTATCCATCGTTGCCATGTTTTTTAAAACCGAGATGTTTTTTTCATCAAGTTTCGCAATTACTGCTGCACACAGCAATCGATTGTTTGTTGCATATGCATATATGGCACAATTATTTAAATCAGTCTGTGAAACATAATCTGCCATTACCGCTACAACTTGTATATTACCATCTTTATATACAATTTCGAAAATTCTCGATAACGTTTCGGCATTAAATGATTCAAGTAGTGCGCAAAACATGGGGATGTTACCAGACAGATATAGTTTATGGGCTTGAATAAAGGAAGAGTCCTCGGGACAATTATCCGGCATATTATTGGTGGCTGATTGATCATCTTTTGAAAAACAATTATCTCTTATGATATAGTCAATTGTTACATCTAAAGTATCCGCTAACGGCTGTAAGTAAGTTATGTCAGGCATTTCAACCCCATTTTCCCAATTTGAAACGACGCCACAACCAACTCCTATTTTGTCTGCTAATTCTACTATTGATATGCCGCATTCCTTCCTTCTTTCGCAGATTTTTCTGCCGATTCTTGTCTTTTCAAGCATAATTGAATCCTTTCATTATCAAAAATTCACTCACAGAATCAACTGTCCATTCTCCGAGTAGGGTTGCTACAGTAAACATTGCTGTTATCGTAGTCACGCAATGCTACTTTTTTGTAATCAACCAAACCAGTTACAGAGTTTCATCTGTTGCGACCATATCATAGCACATCTCCACATAAAAAGTGCATTTCGTGTACCAAACGTTGTTTTCGGTGTACGAAATGCACTTGTGTCATGCAAGAGGAATCAATATCTCAGTTGTAAAGCCCCCGTCCTCGCTATCGGCCGAGAACAGTCCGCCGTATTTCTTGACAATGCTCTCCACACGGGCAAGTCCAAAGCCATGCGAGGAGCCCTTCGTGGAACTGAACAGACCCCCACGTCTTTCCTGTTTCTTTCCGGCTGCGTTGGTAAAGGCAAGATAAAACTGGGTGTTTTTCTGTCCGATATAAATACGGATAAAACGGTTTTCCTCCGGTAGCTTCTTGTTTTCTTCAATCGCATTATCCAGCAGGTTTCCGATGATGACGCACAGATCCACATCTGAAACAGGCGTGCTTTCGGGAATTCTCGCCTTGGCATTGACAGGAATCTTATTTTGCGCGGCAATGTTCATTTTGCCGTTCAGGATGGCATCAGCCATAACCCGACCGGTCTTAATCGTGGAGTCTACATTCGTCAGGTCTTCGTTCAGGGAGCGAAGATATTCGTTGACTTGATCGTAATTCCCAAGTGCCATGCTCGCCTGTAAAGCCTGTATATGATTGTGGTAATCGTGTCGCCATCCACGCATTTTCGTGTACATGGACTCTACTTCATCGCAGTATTTTTGCAGCAAGTCACTTTGATACGCTTCGATTCGCTTGTCGATCCATTTTTGAAATAACATAAGCACCTCTTAAAACAACCGTATGATTTCTTTACCAATCTTTTCAGCCATGCCGCGGCTGATCGGTACTTCCGCACCGTTTTTCAGCGTAACGCAATCGCCATTGATGCGGGTAACATACCGCAGATTTACGATAAAAGACCGTTGGCATTTATAGAAATACTCGTCGAGCTGAGTTTCCATATCAGCCAGAGAGCATTTCATGCGATAGGATTTTGAGACGGTTTGAATCAGCACATACTGTTTTTGTGCTTCAATGTATGTGATCTGCGACAAGGGTACAAAATCAACCTGGCGATCATAGGTGATGCGTATGCGTTTTTCTGCTTTTTCAAGATTGTGCGTGGCTTTGTCGAGAACGGAGCATAACTTCTTGGGGGATACAGGCTTCATGAGATAGTGGAGTGCATCCACCTCGTAGCCCTCGGCTATATAGTCGGCGTAGCCTGTGATGAAAACGATTTGCACGGTCTCATTTTCCTTGCGGATACATTTGGCCAAATCAACACCCGTTAAGTTTCTCATTTCCACATCGAGCAGAAGGATGTCGTATGCTTTGTCATCCTCATATGCAAACAGGAATGCCTCAGCGGAGGGAAAGGAACGAATCTCGCAGATGTGACCGTTTTCCTTACTCCATTCGGATACAACAGAGGTCAGATATTCAATTTGGCTCTGCTCGTCGTCGCAGATGGCAATGCGGTAGGTCATGGTATAATCTCCATTTCTGCATATTTGGTGATTGGTTTTATTATAGCATAAAAAAGTGAATTTGTCTATATCAAAAGCCGAGAGCAACTAAACTGTTACTCTCGGCAGTGTTATCATTGAGTTATTACCTGAGTATTATATAATTAACTATTAATTAAATGGTATTGCTCCAACACCGCAGTATATCCTGGATTCTGCAAAAGTTCTGCACGTCGTCCGCTTGTGGTATTGGTGCGGTAGTTCAGGTTCCACCGGAGAAGTCCGTCCTGCAGCACATACGGACGATGGTCGCTGTAAGCATGATGCAGAGGTACATTTTCCTCCATGTGCTCCGCAAGAAGCTTGACGGTGTGTAGATGTTTCTCCATAACTGCTATAATCTCAGCGTCGGTGCCGCCACGAAAGCAGAGATCGTTCTCCATTCTGCCCAGAAAGGATTCAGCAAGCAGAAGAAAGAAATCGTCACCTGTCTGCTCATGGGCGTTCAGCAGAATATCACAGTATCTCGATGCGCGCTCGGTCTTTTCGGCCAAGGTGAGGGATGGATCGAAGAATACACTCCTGCCCAGCTTATCTGCCGCGAAATCCGCTAACTCGTACAGGTTCTTCTGTAAGTGGAAATAGTATTCCTTCGTATCCTTGGCAAAAAGCTGTTCGGTCATCTGTCCACAGGTGTCGAACCACCCCTTGAATTTGGTGCGATAAATTTCACACGCTTCTTCCGTCTTACCTTCTGCATGAAGAAGCTTTGCCTTCATATTCCATGCACCCAACCGGAGATTGTCATCGGTACAGCCCTCCAGAATCTTATCGCAAATAGACCCGAGTTCATCCTTGTGGGCAAGAAGTACCGCAGGGTCATTGTCCGCCCGATCCCCCGCTATATTCCACATATAACTGTGCATGATCCGATAGTCATTCGGATAATCGCGGTAAGCCTTGGTGATGATTTCTTGACCCATACTGTCATTCCAATGCTGATGATATAAGGCAAGTACCTCATCGATATCCGCAGCGATCTTTTCTTGGTCATAGCCCATGAGCTCGTCTAAGGTCACGCCGAAATAATACGCTAATGGTTGCAGCAGGGTGATGTCGGGATAGGTATCGCCCCGCTCCCACTTGCTGACTGCCGCGCAGGTGACGTTCATCGCTACCGAAAGCTGCTCCTGAGTTGCGTTTTTTTCCATGCGAAGGCGCTTGATATTTGCGCCGATGGTCATTTTCATAGGATTCTCCATTCTCCTGCAATATTCAGTACAATTACTTCGAGACAGTGCTGAACAACAGGGGTATTATTATGTTCATGTGCTATGCTAACTGCTCATTTTTGAAACTACTCCGCTGAAGCGCAAACATCTGAGCATATGCTTCACAGCTTTTTATCAGTTCCTCATGCGAACCGTATCCCGTGATGTGCCCATTCTCAAAAAGGACAACACGGTCGGCAATCGTTGATGAAGCGAGCCTGTGAGATATGAAGATCGTCGTCTTTTCCTTCGCAATATTAAAATATTCATCGTATATCTCACATTCAGCCATGGGGTCGAGAGATGCGGTCGGTTCATCTAATATGAGAATCGGAGTATGTTTGTGCACTGCACGGAGGATGGCCAGCTTTTGTCCCTCGCCGCCGGATAATTCAACGCCATCCGCTTCGAAATTGCGGGTTACATAGGTCTTGACTCCCGCCGGCAGTCTGCTTATCCAACCACCTAGCGAGGATATAGACGGCATTTCATCTTTTCCCATGGTGATATTTTCTTCAACTGTAAACGGGAAATTCTGAAAATCCTGAAAAACAGCAGAGAGTAGCCGACGATACACGCCCTCCTCAATTTCATGAATATCAATTCCACCAAGCGTGATCCTGCCGCGCGTTGGACGGTAGAAACGGCAGAGGAGTTTGATAAATGTCGTTTTTCCGGCTCCGTTCTGTCCAACAACCGAGAGCTTTTCCCCTTGGACGATACGGATATTAATGCTTTTCAGCACAAATTTTTCGGTGTTCGGATAGGCAAACCAAACGTCCTCAAATACGATATCCAAGCCGTTCAGGTCCTTCTCCGTCTTTATTCCGGGTATAGGCTGATCTGCCGACAATTTTTCAAAATCAGATAAATAAATCTGTCGATGACTGTAATCACCGATCTGGGTGACAACCGATGAAAGTGTTGCTGTCAGCGTTGCGACTGCCGAAAAATACATTGTGAACTCTGCTATGCCGATTTCACCGGTTGTGACACGTTTTGCCAGTAACACAAGTATAATCAGGGATTGAAGCGCCAGCAGGATAGCGGAAATTATGTCAAAAAGAGCCGAGCGACCGAAATCTTCGTATTGAAGTGAGAGCATCTTTTCACGATAGCCTCTGATCTTCTTCATGAACCAATCGCCCAGCGCATCGATCCGCAGTTCCTTCGCAGCACCCTGATTGAAATAAGCGGTGTTTTCAAGATAGCTACCGATCCGATCGTTTTCTCCATATAAAACACGGCGCTTCTTTCGGTACCGGTATGTAAGACATACAAACAGAACCTTTACGGAAAGCACGACCGCAACGGTCAGAAGAAAGACAATATCCAATTTGCTGATAATCACGGACAACCCCACAATGGTAATGAAGCTGATCAAAATGCTCTGTAAGATAGAGAAAGCATCCATGATTTGTGTAATATGGTTTGCCATCGCGAGCTTATCTCCGAAGGATGCCCCCTCGATATTGGCGAGCGGAAGCTCCATGGTGATTTCTCCCGCACGCAGACGAATTTGCTTCGAAAAGTGCTCTCTGCAACGCTCTGTCTTGTGAACAAAAAACGCATCAGCAGATTGTATCATAATCAGTATCCCGATGTAGATTCCGACAGATGTAGCGATGCTGGGGAAATCTTGTCTATTCTCAAGCTGTTCAATGAAATGCTTTGGGAAATATACAGCAAGTAGCGTGAGGACGGAGGATAGGAGCAGATGCGGGATGGAAAAGAATACATACCCCGGCTCGTTTTTTGCGATCATGCGCAGAACTTTAAAGGAAACTGTAGTTTTTCTCGCTTTCATACTGCTCCCTCCGTTTCTTTGTGCTCTTCGTAATACTGCATTTGTGACCGATACAGCTTTGCATATGTTCCGTCTGCCTTAGACAGTAACGTCTCATGTGAGCCTTGCTCAATGATTGCACCGTCGCAAAGCACTAAAATGTCATCACAGAACGTCGTGGAGGAAAGTCTGTGCGTGATAAATATCGTTGTTTTTCCGCGTGTGATCTCATCGAACCGTGAAAACAGGATAGCTTCTGCAATGGGATCGAGAGCTGCCGTCGGTTCGTCCAAAATAAAAAGTGGGGCATCCTTGTATATTGCGTGGGCGGTTGCCAGCTTTTGTCCCTCGCCACCGGATAACTCAATACCGCCATCGTCAAGGTCGCGATTGACCGAGGTATCAACGCCATTCGGGAGGTTGGTCAGCTTATCCACAAGCCCGCTTTTTTCAATGCTGTCCCAAAATCGCACATCATCATATGCTTGATCGAATACAATATTTTCTTTTACACTGTAGGAAAACAAAGCAAAATCCTGTAAAACGGTACTCACGTATCGCGAATATTGTTTATATGGAATTTCCATAATATCTACCCCATCAAGCGTGATCTTGCCTTCTGTTGGCTTATATAAGCGCAAAAGTAGCTTGATCAGCGTCGTTTTACCGGCACCGTTCAATCCTACAATAGCCAACCGTTGCCCGGGTTTGACTGAAAACGAGATATTCTTGAGTGTGTCTGTGTCGGTATTCGAATAACGGAAAGAAACATTTTCAAAGCGAATCGTGGCATTTTTCATGTTGATCTCTTTTTCATGAAGCTCGCTTGTTTCACGTATCAAGGAATTATTTTTCAGCGTTTCCTCATAATCTCGATAAATATCCACTGAATCAAGCACGTTTCGGATTGTACCAATGCTTTTGAACAGTGCAAGAAGTGCCGATGTAAATAGCATTGTGGAGGCAAGTGCGACTGTGTAATCAGCGATGCTGAGTACCCCAACCGAAGCTTGGTATGTGAAATAGAAATACATTAATGCACTTTGCAGGCAAGAGAGCAGGATGCCAAGCCAGTTCACACCAAGCTTTTTTCTGAGAAGGCGGCGGAATTTACTCATATGCTCTGAAAACACCGTTTGATACTTGTCCGAGATATAGCTAGCTGCGTTGTTGATGCGGATCTCCTTTGCGAACTTGTATTTGGTCATGATCTCGTATAAGTATTGCAATCTGCGTTCATCGTCTGCACAATCGAGTTTGAATTTATAATCGCATCGTTGTGTATAAATCGTCAATGTGATAATCAGTACAGACAACACAGTCAGAACGACTATAAAAACGGGACTGAGCAGGAAGAAAATTGAAATCGTTCCGAGTAGTTTTATAAGAGCGTTCAAGCACTCACCGAATGTTGAGAGTGAAAACGCAGGATTTGCAAGCATGGAATTCCGCTTCAGATTCAGCACGTTTCCGTCCTGAACATAGTGATAGTCGATGTCCAGACAGTCCCTCATGTACTGATATTGTAAGGTGTTCGTAGCACGTCGCATTGATCTGTTTTCAAATAAAGTAAGGAAATGCCCCCCTAAACCAACCGCAAGATTTACAAGTACATAAAAAATAATGAGACGCAAGATATTGTCGAAGGGCTTTTTGGAAACAAGTGCATCGATGATGATACCAAGCCCGGCAATGTCAATAAGTGAAAGAAGTGCAAAAAACAAACTGCGGAGCAGGGTCGCTGCCATATACGCACTGGCCATTTCTTTTGCTTTTTTGAAATAGAAGCGCAGGTTTTTGAGTTTTTTCATGATGTTTTCCTCACATGAATTGTGAAATCTTTCGGAATGATGCCAAGTGATGTTAGATTATGTTTTATTATAGCATACTAAAAATACGTAGTAAAGGTATCGTTAGGAAACATTGTGTTAACTCAAAGTTGAAAATCCATCGCGCCGGGATATTGATTAGTCAAGTTTTCCTATAATGCATAATTCGATTTCGCTTGAAGCTGGCTTAATAGGAAGTATGGTATTGAAAATAGATTGTATCAGAACGCCACCGCCCCCGTCAAGGGGGAAAAAGTATCGCTGAAAATTCAAAGAGCCGGCTTGAATAACAGAATGATCTGTTTTTCAAGTCGGCTCTTTTGCGTAATAGGACTGCAATACTTTTTCCTTTTCCCTTGACGGCTTCGGTGGGTTCTGATGGGGGGAGGGTGCCCTTTGGGCAGAAAGGAGAAAAGTGTATGCAGATAAGAGCAAGAAACAAATTGAGGCAAAGCCGATGTAAATGTGGCTCAAAAGTGTCCAGTAAAGGCGAAAAACTCTCCACATCCGTAAGTTTACATTTGAACGACAAACGTGTATGCTTATGGGTGAAATCAAGAGAAAGGAGATTGCATCCATGAAAACAGCAGTCATCTATGCCCGCTATTCCAGCGAGCGGCAAACCGAACAGTCCATTGAAGGTCAGCTCAGAGAGTGCATGGCCTATGCCGAGCATCACGATATGATGGTCGTAGACACATACATAGACCGTGCCATGACCGGCACCAATGACAACCGAAACGATTTTCAGCGAATGCTGAAGGATGCTCAGAAGAAAGCGTGGGATGTTGTGCTAGTCTACAAGCTTGATCGCTTTTCACGAAACAAGTATGAAATGGCGATCCACAAAAAGACGTTGCGTGACAATGGCATAACCTTGGTGTCTGCCAAGGAGCATATCCCCGAAGGACCGGAAGGCATTATTCTGGAATCCTTGCTGGAGGGGATGGCTGAATACTACTCGGTAGAGCTTGCACAAAAGGTCAGCCGTGGGCAACGTGAGACTCGCATTAAGGGCAACTACTCCGGTGGCGGTATTCCATACGGGTACAAGGTGGAGAATAAAAAGTTTGTGATTTGTGAGGACGAGGCCCAAATCGTGATCCGCATCTATGAAATGTATGCAGCGGGAGTGATTGGCAAAAACATCATTAAGACTTTAACCGACGAGGGTATCATGCACCGTAAGGGCAAGCCGTTTACGAAATCCATCATATACGGGATTTTACAGAATGAGCGGTACGTCGGTATATACAACCATAAAACCGAAGGCGCCTACACGGATATGTTTCCTCGGATCGTTCCACAGCATTTGTTTGATACCGTACAAACGATCACCGCCGGGAACCGCCACGGCAAGCATCCGGAGGATGTTGTATATTTACTCCGCAATAAACTGAAGTGCGGATATTGCGGCAAGTCTATCGCATCTGAATCGGGAACGTCAAGCACCGGTGCTGTTGTTCGTTACTATAAGTGCAGCACCCGAAAAAAGGATTCTTCCAAATGCCGCAAGTCCATGATCCGCAAAGAGATACTGGAACAACTCATCGTGGACGTTACACTAAAGGTTCTGAACGATCCGGCAACCATTGACACAATCACGGAGCGTGTATTTGCAGCCCATGAAAGAAGACTTGCCGACACTTCCGTTGTGAACATCCTGGAAGCCGAGCGAGATAAGATCCGCAAGGCTCTCGACAATATGCTCAACGCCGTGGAGCAAGGCATTATCACCAGCTCCACCAAGCAACGCATAGAAGAATTGGAAGCCGCCTTGGAGGTGGCAGAGGGGAAGATCCTCGTCGAAAAATCCAAGGACAAAGTACAAATCACCCCGGCGGACATCAAACGCTTCATCATGAAAGCCCTCAAAAAGGATCCTCGGCTGATGATCAAGCTGCTCGTTAAGGAGATCATCTTATACGACGACAAAGTAGAGGTGTATTACAACTGCATAGATAAGAAAAGGCCTGATGACTTGGATCATCAGGCTTTCTGCATATATAGGCAAGATTGCGATATTAACCCCAAAGACTTCGGATTGAATTATAACGCATTGGGGTATGCTTTTGTCTTGGAAATGTACTTTTGAGCCGTCATTCGCATTGACTTTTGGTGAAAAATGTGCTATACTGTAATGGGTAAAGCCAATATTATTCTCGCTTACACGAGAATGAAAAATCTTTGTAAAACAAGGAAAAATACCGCTTTCCCGCCATCATTTTTGGCTTTGTTTTGAGGTTAATCGTAGCCGTTTAACTAAGGTTGACATATTGCGATCTCACGAAATAATTCGAATATTCTCTTACTCGGAGAAACGTTCGGATTATTTGCTTTATTTGAGTATCTCAATATTAATATCAAGGAATGAAAATTATTATCAAAAACGCATAAATAATCCCAAAAGGGCTTGACAAACATATAAAAAAGAGGTATAATAATACAGTATATTTTTATCTGTACACACAAAAGATAGTGTTGTATATATGAAAATATATCAATATATGTTTTGGATTTCGAGACATACCATCTTTGCAATTTTATCAAACGGCGTTATTTTGCATAAGATGTATAACAAAGAAATCTGGCATATAAAATGGCGTAAGGAGATAAATGCTGATGACAAGTGAGAATATTAAGGTGGCGGGTGCATTAACAGAAGAACAAATTAATAGTTCTGTGGCCAACATTGTTCGTCCCTTTAATGAAAATTCGCTTCCCAAATTAAGACTACAAAATAATGGTAGCTATGTGAAATTGACCGAAGACGAAATTGAAACTTCTTGTTCTTCTTTTTGTGAAGATATATTGAGATAAAGAAGATGCTGTTATGATTGTAAAATACCAAGACATAAACGATATTATTGACGAAAAAAACGGATATACCCAAAAATATATCGAAGAACATGCGTGTGAGATTGTTGAGGTGATTAATACTGTATCACGAGAACTCAAGAAATTATGCCCTAGCATCGTTATTCGATATAATGAGAATTTGATAACTCAGGTATTGATCGACGCAATTGAAGACCTGAAGCGCATACACGAATTCCATCCAATTAACAATGCCAATGCAATTAAAGAAGCTGCGTATATTGGATATTGGTGGCAAAGGCGAAAACCCGTAATTATTGAGGGTGACATAACAACATTGTGTGTTGAGGGGAAATCGGAAGATCAGGTCAAAAAAATCAAAGCATGGTTATTATTTATAAATGAAGTTTGCATTTCGTATTATGTTCGTCCCAAGATTTTTCATTTAAGACAACCAATTCAACAATGTATTACGCCAGAAAAACAAGCGGATTGGGGAAAAGCGAGAGAACACTTTATTTATTATTTAGCATATCGTGCAGGAAGTCCCCGAAGTATTGAAGCAGTTTTATCAGGAGAAACGCTTCACCCGATCTGGCCAACTAAACAAGAATTTTGGAACATACTATGAACAAAAAAAAGAAAAAACTCACTTTAATTCTGAGGATTGTATTGCTATCAATTATTTGCCTTGCTTGTGCTATTTTTTCAGCTGGTGTTGGTGTAATTGATAACAATGCGATTACTGGGATATCTGTATTGTGTTCTTTATTTGGTATTGTATTAAGCGCGTACGCTCTTTGGTACACATTTAAGTCAGGTTTACATTTGGATGAGCAATTCGATGACTTGAAACAAACAATCCAAAAAATGCGTGCGCTCCAACATGACATTGATCAAACGATTAATCGTTTAGAGAAAATCAAATCAGAATTACCGCCAGAATTGAAAGCTAAGATTGATAACTTTAAATCGGATTTAGATGCCGATGATTTTTCTGTTTTATAATTGTTAATATTCAACAAAATAGACCTCCGACAAGAGTCTTATCGGAGGTCTATTTTTGTATCCTGAAAACCACCAGCAGTGCTGGTGGTTCCAAAAAGCTTTAGCTTTGCCCAGTTTATTTATCCGAGCGAAGCGAGGAACCCACCCCTTTGCAAATAATAAATTTAAGCTATCAAAACGGCTATAGATACTTACTATTTCAATTGTGATAGGGCGACTACCGCAAGTGGCGGATTTTTCGACGAGCCTATAGGCTCAGCGTGTGAAATGCCCCAAGGGGGCTATCACAAGACACCAGCACGGCTGGTGGTCTTGACTTGTAGTGGTAAAAGTCTATAGTGTGTAAAGCTTTGATACAGTCATCTTGACAGACTGTTTGCTATACACTATACAGTCAAATCTTCGCACATACACGTGTTCCTGCCGGAACGCTGACAGTTACACGGCTTACGTCAACACCGCTTCTTGTGAAGATCTCGGCGGGCATTTTTTCGCCGTTTACCATGATGCTTTCGTGTTTTCCGACAAACTCAGCCTGCCACGTCACAGTCTCACCGCGCAGGTTATCGAATTCTGTTTCGCATCTGCCGATATGCTTTACGGAAACGGTACATCCCA
>JAZSIF010000046.1:0-6056 GCA_045533675.1 Eubacteriales bacterium
AGGTCCGATGAAGGGTAGGTGAGCAGTATACAAATCGAACTAGATTTCTGCCACCGAAACCGCCCAACGCAAGGAGTATGCCGAGCCGAGCAAGCGCAGGTGAGAGCAGACGACTATGCGACGGTGGCGGACGGCGCCGTCAAGACAAAAGCGTACCGCTTCTCTTTTTGGTCGCGCTACGCACGAAACGTCTCCCGTTTCGCCAAAGGCGGAATCGGTCCGCATCCGCCCCTCTCCAAGATCATCCACTTGACATTTGGGTACGGTCATGGTAAAATAATAGAGCTGACTTTTGATGATTTCAACTTTTTGGAGGAACTTATGGTTTGGGGATTTTTTAGTGTTACTCACATCATTTCTCTGGCTGTTGGCGTAGCAATGATCGTGGGCTTGTATTTTGTTTTAAGAGGAAAGAGCGACAGAACCAAGACGATCGTCCTTTCCGTTTTATCCTTTTCGGGGATTGCCGCTATTCTGTATAATCTGCTGGCATGGGGCTCGCCGTTGGAATATTTGCCATTGCATTTATGCTCGCTCAATGCTATGGTTCTGCCGATCGCGGTCCTTACAAAAAATAAAATTCTGAACAATCTTCTTCTGCTTTGGTCGCTGGGGGCATTGATCGCGTTGGTCTTGAATACGTCGATTGCGGGCGCGTCGATCTTTAGTTGGGTCTTCTTTTTCTATTTCTTCCCGCACGTTTTGGAATTTGGTATCCCGATTCTGATGTTGACACTTAAGCTGACCAAAAAGGACGTGAGGTGTATTGCTTCCACCATGGGGATTACCTTGGCATCCTATACGCTCATTCATTTTCTCAATCTTTGGATCAACAGCTATACCCTCAAGCACAACATTCTTGATTCTGCCTCAAACGTTATTCAGGTCAATTATATGTTCTCGATCACTCCCGAAAATCCGTTGCTTGATCTGTTTTACCGTATCATCCCGTGTCAGTATTGGTATATGTATCTTTCGTTTGCGGTCATTTTCGTGTATCTTTTGATCCTATACCTTGGAGATATTGTAAGGCTTGTTCGTAGCCGTAAGGGGAAAAGTAGGATTTAAAGTAAAAAACATTGCAGACGGGGTGTGCTACAATCATCAAAAGAGAGGGGAAGGGGGAGCGTGTATGATTCGGAGCAAAAGGATTCTCTATGCTTTTTCGGGCATCTTTCTTGCCGTGGAGATGGTGCTCGGTATCCTTTTACAAATACGTGAGGGTAGGGAGGCTGCCTTCTGTTCCTATACCGCCGTGGTGCTTGCCTGTCTCTTTTTCGCTCTTTTTTTCGAGCGATCCTGTTCCTACGTTTTTACGCAGCTCGCTCTGATCCTGACCGTTTGCGCCGATTATTTTCTCGTATGGCTCGAAGCGCAGCAGCGGTTACCCGCTATGATCTTCTTTCTTTTTGCGCAGCTCGCCTATTTTCTCCGTCTTTATTGGGAGGAGAAGGACGCGAAAAGACGGCAATGGCATCTGATTTTGCGGGGGAGCGTATCGCTTTTGGCTCTTTTGGTGACGTGGATCGTTTTGGGTGAGAGAGCGGATGCCTTGGCGCTGATCTCTATGCTTTATTATGCCAATCTTTTGATGAATCTTTGGTGGTCGGCGGCGAAGCTTCGGACCCATTGGCTTCTCGCCCTCGGCTTCTTTCTCTTTTTGCTTTGCGACACCGTGATCGGGCTGTCGCTCCTCGGGGAGTATCTGCCGATGGCTGAGGATGGATGGCTGCACGCGCTGTTGCGTCCCGACTTCAATCTCGCGTGGGCATTTTATCTTCCCTCGCAGGTATGTCTGTCTTTGAGTCTGCTGCCGCAACGAATGAATAAAAGAGAATGAATGATGAAGGAAATCAAGGGATCGTGTGCTCGGGTGTCTTTTTGCCCACGGCGCTCGGAGGGGAAGACGTGCCGCCTTGGTGCTTGCCAACACGGCAGAGATCCGTTTGGCGGATGTAACCGAATAAGGAAATCCGTCGGTAGCGAAGCTATCCGACGGATTTCCTTTCATTCATGGGCATATGCCAAAGGGAATCGCCGTCTAAGGGGTGGTCGCTCATGGAGTGGGTGCGGATCGAACGGCAGGAATAGGTGGTAAAGGAATAGGTGCGGGCAGATAGGTTCATGCAGTCGGTATAGACGGTATAGATGGGAGCTCCTTCGTCGGTGACGGCAAGTCCTTTGGGTTGGGCGACGGTGTCCATCAGGTGAAAAAATCCTTCTATTTCCTCATGGGGATCCCATTGGATATGCTCTCTGGCGTAGACTCCGCGCACGAAGCGGGAGGCGGAGGAGGAATCTCCCGGCAGACCCATCGCCCCCATGCCGCGGGCATAGGGAGTCAAAGAGACGGACGGTACCATATGATTTTTTGGTTGAACGGGCGAGAGGGAAAGGAAGTCGCACAGATGGGTCATATGATAGGGGAAGGGGGGCTCGTTGCAGAGGACTCCTACGGGGTTTTCGTGAATTTGAAGTCCCTCGGAGGTGGGCTCTGCCACGAATGCGCCCGTGGCATCCGCTACCATCCAATGAAGCGGTGTGGCGGGAAGCTCGGAGAAGGCGGAATCGTCGGTAATATGGGCGTCCTTCAAAAAATCCCTTGCTTCGGATAGGGTACGGCACCCTCCCAAAAGGGCGGGGATGACCTCAAAGGAGGCAAGATTCCGCTTGGATGGATGAGGGGGAGAATAGCGCGCGCTGACGGGAAAATTCAGGGCGGCAACGGCAAGTCCCACTTCATTCATGGCATCATAATAGAGGGGGCGGCCTTCCCGCAGGTGGGCGCAGCCCAAGCATGCCGGGTGGTGGGAAAGTGTGGTGTCATACAGAAAGGAAAGCGGGTAGTCTCGTGGTGTAAAAACCACCGATTCCCCGAAGGAGCATTCTAAGTCCAGCGTTCGTCCGAACAATTGATTTTTATGAATGGCGGTACACATATCGTCCTCCTTTTGGTTCATACTATTAGTATCCATCGAAAAAAATTTTTTATGTAAGGAGAAACGTATGATCGAACAGGATACCATAAAGCTCTTAAGAGAATGTGACGCGGGCGTCAAGATGGGCGTTTCCTCTATCAAGGAAGTGCTGGAGTACGTGAAGGAGCCCAAGCTTCACGAGCATCTGGTGGATTGTAAGCTGGAGCACGATAAGCTGCAAAAGGAGATTGAGGAGCGCCTCAGCCGTTTTCAGGATGATGGCAAGGAGCCCAGTGCCATTGCCAAGGGAATGTCGTGGATGAAAACCAATATGAAGCTTGCCATGCACGAATCGGACCACACCATTGCCGATCTGATCACCGACGGCTGCAACATGGGTGTCAAGACTCTGAACCGCTATCTCAATCAATATGCGGCCGCAGACGAGTTTTCCAAGGATATTACCAAACGGCTGATCAACTTGGAGGAGAAGCTGGCAATCGATCTTAGAGAGTTTTTGTAAGGTTAGCAGGGAAGTGGATTTTTGCCGCTTTTTTGAAAAAAGCGGTGCAAAAGGATGCCAAGGAATCCCCCTTGGGAAATAGAGAAAATCCGTCGGGACAGGGTCCGACGGATTTCGTTTTTATACGGCTCTTCTCAGGATGACACCCGATTCATTATTAAAGAGGAAAGCCGTTGCTACGTAGTGAACAACGGCTTTCCTTCCTAAAAAGAAAATCATATTTTATTTTCCAAAGGATGAAGAGGAGACTTCACAAAAACGAATCAATCAATTGTAATAAAGTTTTTGCGGAGCTTTTTTCAAAAAGCGACCTAAACGCGTCTCCTATCAATACATACCGCCCATGCCGCCGGCGCCTGCCATTGCGGCATTTGCGGCTGCCTCCGCGGCGGGATCCTTCTTATCGGCAACGACCGACTCGGTGGTAAGGATCACCGATGCGATGGATGCCGCATTCTGGAGTGCGGAACGGGTCACCTTGGTAGGATCCACGATTCCCGCCGCCATCATGTCGCAGTATACCTCGTTGTAAGCGTCAAAGCCGTAGCCTGTCTTGCCGCTCTTCATAATCTCGTTGATGATCACGCCGCCGTCAAAGCCCGCGTTTGCGGCGATCTGACGAACGGGCTCCTCCAAAGCCTTCAGGACGATCTTTACGCCCGTCTTTTCGTCGCCGTCCACGGTCTCAACCAGCTTCTCGACCTCGGGGATGACGTTCAGGTAAGCGGTTCCGCCTCCTGCTACGATACCCTCCTCCACAGCCGCTCTGGTCGCGTTGAGCGCGTCCTCGATGCGGAGCTTCTTTTCCTTCATTTCAGCCTCGGTAGCGGCACCGACCTTGATGACGGCAACACCGCCCGAAAGCTTTGCCAGTCTCTCCTGGAGCTTTTCACGGTCGAAGTCGGAGGTGGTGGTCTCGATGGCTGCCTTGATCTGTCCGATGCGAGCCTTGATCTCCTCGGGGTCGCCTGCGCCGCCGACGATGATGGTATTTTCCTTATTGACCTTTACCTGTCTTGCGTGTCCCAAAAGGTCGAGGGTTGCGTCCTTCAGCTCCAGACCGATCTCGGAGGAGATGACCTGACCGCCCGTCAGAATGGCGATATCACGGAGCATTTCCTTTCTTCTGTCGCCAAATCCGGGAGCCTTGACCGCTACGCAGACGAAGGTTCCGCGGAGCTTGTTGAGTACGAGAGTAGTGAGAGCCTCGCCCTCTACGTCCTCAGCGATAATGAGGAGCTTTCTGCCTGCCTGAACAACCTGCTCAAGCACGGGGAGCACCTCCTGAATGTTGGAGATCTTCTTATCGGTGATGAGAAGGAGAGCGTCATCAAGGACTGCCTCCATCTTATCCATATCGGTTGCCATGTAGGGGGACAGGTATCCGCGGTCAAACTGCATACCTTCAACCACCTCGGAGTAGGTGTCCGCGGACTTGGACTCCTCAACGGTGATAACGCCGTCGGAGGTGACCTTTTCCATGGCATCAGCGATCAGCTGACCGATGACCTCATCGCCCGCGGAAATGGTTCCGACTCTTGCGATGTCGTCGCTTCCGTTGACCTTTTTGGAGTTGGCAATCAGGGTGTCAACCGCCTTGTCAACTGCCTTCTTGATACCTTTGCGAACAACCATGGGATTGGCACCCGCGGTCACGTTCTTCATACCCTCGCGGACAAATGCCTGAGCGAGAAGGGTTGCGGTGGTGGTACCGTCACCTGCCGCGTCGTTGGTCTTGGTAGCGACCTCCTTGACGAGCTGCGCGCCCATGTTCTCGGCCTCGTTCTCCAGCTCGATCTCCTTGGCGATGGTCACACCGTCGTTGGTGATCAGGGGAGAGCCGAATTTTTTGTCAAGGACCACGTTCCTGCCCTTGGGACCGAGGGTGATCTTGACGGTATTTGCCAGCTTATCCACGCCACGGCAGAGCGCGTTGCGTGCTTCAATTCCATAGAGAATTTCTTTTGCCATAATCTTGATTCCTTTCTGAATGTGGGGTTTGTTTGCTTATTCTACGATGGCGAGAATATCGCTCTGGCGAACGATATTATACTCTACGCCGTCTGCCTTTACCTCGGTGCCCGAATACTTGGAGGTGATCACCTTATCACCAACCTTCACGGTCATTACGACCTCCTTGCCGTCAACCAGTCCGCCGGGACCTACGGCAACGACCTCAGCCACCTGGGGCTTTTCCTGAGCGGCGGCGGTCAGAATCAGACCGCTCTTGGTCTTTTCCTCTGCTTCCAACAGCTTGACAACCACTCTGTCTGCCAAAGGTTTAATCGTCATGTTTGTTTCCTCCTTATAATATGATATTGTTAAACGTATGTTGTCAGGCTTGGCACTCTAAATCTTTGAGTGCTAACCCATACACATATTTTACACGATTTTTAAAAAAAATCAAGTGTTTTTGCGAGAGTTAACATTTAATTTACAATTCATGGAAAACGGCAAAATAGGGGGGGATTTTCATGCTGGAGACGATCAATCGATATGTGCTCGGAACGGCGGTTCCGCTTCTTTTGGTGGGTGTGGGGCTCTTTTTCCTTCTGTATCTGCGGGGAGCTCCCTTGCTTTGCCCCCGTAGGGCGATCCGCGCATGGAGAGGGGGG
>JAZSIF010000019.1:0-18143 GCA_045533675.1 Eubacteriales bacterium
AAATCTCTGCTAAACGCTCGATATCCCGTCATAATATCCTTCACGTCACTCTTAAAAATCCGATTGATCAAAAAGCGAACGCTTCGGTTTCCCGCATTATGAAAGGGACGCTTGTTCTCTTGAAAATAGGTGGAGGACAAGCGGTCCCCAATCACCATGTCCACGCCCGTTTCGAGCACCAGCTCGCACATCTCACGGGCATGCTCGGCGGGATAGGTGTCGTCGCCGTCGATCATCAGATAGCAGTCGGCATCGATGTTCCGAAACATGGAACGAATCACGTTCCCCTTTCCCTGACGGTATTCATATCGCACGATGGCGCCCGCCATGCGGGCGATCTCGTCGGTCCCGTCCGAGGAATTGTTGTCATATACGTAAATGTCTGCCTCAGGAAGGACGGCACGATAGTCCGCCACCACCTTGGCAATGGTCACACTCTCATTATAGCAAGGAATTAAAACAGCAATCTTTTTATCCACAGGTTGCTCTCCTATCTCAGAATTAGTTCTTCAAGGAATGAATGGGAGCGGGAATTCTTCCTCCTCTTGCGATAAAGTCGGCGCAGGAATAGGAACTGAGCTTCATAATGGGGGCATATCCCAACAGTCCACCAAATTCCACCGAATCACCAACGCCCTTGCCGTACGCGGGGATCACGCGCACCGCCGTGGTCTTGGTGTTTGCCACACCGATCGAAATCTCATCGGCAATAATACCGCTGATGGTCTCGGCAGGAGTATCGCCGGGAATGGCGATCATATCCAGACCTACCGAGCAAACGGCAGTCATCGCCTCCAGCTTTTCTAAAGAAAGCGCGCCGCAAGCCACCGCATCAATCATGCCCGCGTCCTCGGACACGGGAATGAAAGCACCCGAAAGTCCGCCTACGTGGGAGGATGCCATGACACCGCCCTTCTTCACCGCGTCGTTCAGAAGCGCCAGCGCCGCCGTCGTTCCGTGAGCGCCGCAACGCTCCAATCCCATTCCCTCCAGAATGTGCGCCACCGAGTCTCCCACCGCGGGAGTCGGAGCCAAAGAAAGATCCACAATTCCAAAGGGGACGCCCAGTCTCTCGGACGCCTTGGTTGCCACCAGCTGTCCCATACGGGTGATCTTGAAGGCAGTCTTTTTTACGGTCTCCGCCAAGGTGGTAAAATCACACTGTCCCACTCTCTTAATGGCGGAGCTGACCACACCGGGTCCCGATACGCCAACGCTGACCACCGTTTCCGCCTCACCGACACCATGGAACGCACCCGCCATAAAGGGATTGTCCTCGGGTACATTGGCAAAGACCACAAGCTTTGCGCAGCCAATCGAATCCTTATCTCTCGTGGCATACGCTGTTTCCTTAATAATCCGTCCCATTTGGGCAACGGCATCCATGTTGATTCCCGCCTTGGTAGAGGCAACGTTCACCGAGGAGCAGACACGCTCAGTCTCTGTCAGCGCTTGAGGAATCGAAGCGATCAGATTGGTTGCATGGTCTGTAAAACCCTTCTGCACGAGCGCGCCGTAGCCGCCGAGAAAATTGATTCCCAGCGTGTGTGCCGCCCGATCCAGCGTATGGGCGATCTTTACGTAATCATCGGAGGAAAAACGTCCTCCCACCAAGGAAATGGGGGTCACCGACACACGCTTATTGATGATCGGGATTCCCAGCTCCTTTTCGATCTCGCAGCCCACGGGCACCAAACGCTCCGCCGCATGAGTGATCTTGTCATAAATGCGGTCGCAAACGGTATGAATATCGTCTCCCGCGCAATCGTATAGGGAAATACCCATGGTGATCGTTCGGATGTCTAAATTCTCCTCCTTGATCATTCCGATGGTTTCCAGAATATCATTCATATTGATCATACTCATGGCGCACCTCAGATCTTATGCATCGAATTAAAAATGTCCTCATGCATGGCACGGATATCCAACTGATTTTCTTCTCCCAGTACACGCATCTGATCGACAAAATCAGTAAAGGGGACCGTCAGCTCCTCAATTTCGATCACCATAATCATGGCAAAATATTCGTTCAAAATGCTTTGGGAAATTTCGGAGATGTTCGCACCTGCCTCAGCGCACTTTTGGCTCACCTTGGCGATAATTCCCTTGGCATCGTGTCCTACGACGGTAACAACTGCTTTCATATATCTGTTTCCTTTCAACAAGAATTTCATCCCTTATTATAACAGAATCCATGTGAATTTGCAATAGATTCCTTTGTTTTTTTTGTCCCGCGCAAAAAGCTGAGGAAATCCGACGGGATATGATTTTCTTCGAAACAATCTGCCACACGGTAAAAAACATTTTAGGGATTCCCCTCTGTTTTTTGGCTTTTTTTCTTGACGAAAGAACGAAAAAATGATAGAATGATCTTAATAAAATCTTTCATTGATCTCTTCAAACGGACAAGCCCCCGCCTGCCCGTTTCCCTATTTTCATACAAACAAAAAGGAGCACCTCATGAAACGAAGCCGCCGTTTTTTGATCACGTTTTTATGTTTTACCCTTTTGGGCATTTGTATTCTTCCCGCTCTATCAATCCACGCTATAAATATGCAAGACTCCCTGGCGGATGCCATTGACGAGGCGAATGCCCTCTCCCCTTCCATGAGCGATATGTCCTACGGTCTGGACTTAAAGAACATCTTAGATGATGAACGTTTGGTTACTCACTACGGAAACAAGCAAGCGGACCTTTCTCTTTTGAATACCGTCCGAGGTGAGATCGACCCTTATGTATCCGAGATCGGCGGATTGATTCGAAACACCACACCCGGGCAAAATACACTCCAAAGGAAGACCGATCTTTTGGGGCTAACGCTGAAAGGACTTTACACGGGAACCCTTGCGTGGATCTACCACTCGAACATTGATGATTCCATCAAAAACGTCCCCTTGACCGTCTCCATTGAATTCGGCTCCAACTACCAAATCACCTCCACGGAAATGACCGTGAGCGCGTATTACAGCTACCTGCGAGACGATGTCATCGGAGGAAAGTCAAACGACTATTTCACCAAAGCTCAGCCCGATTCCGTGTACCGTTATTTTACATGGATGTTCCGTGCCATTTTCGAAGCAAAGATTTCTCTTCTTTCCCCCGATGACTCGCTCCCCGCCGCGCAAAAGGAGAACATTCGCCATATACTTGACCAAGCACTGGTGGATGTGAGAAATTGCTCCTACATGCCGGGCGTTCCTGAAGAAACCTTTGATGGAATCATGTTATCGGAGGGCGAGGACGGCTATAATTTCCGTCAAATCTATCAAAAAGCTTCCCTTGCCGTGGAGTTTTCCGATCTTTACTCCCTCCTCTGTCCCGAGCAGGATTTTTCTCAATCCACAGCAACAAAAGATTTAATTTCCTCTCTCTCCTCTGCTAAACACAATTCCGAGATTAACGAAATCTTAGAAACCGCGCTGGATCGCATACTCAAGGAATTACAAGGAACCGATACAACGAACAATACCTACTCCTTTGCGTATTTCAGCTCTCTTCGGAAACAGATCGCACAGGTCTTTGATACCGCCAACGCGACAAACACCCTTGTGAACGCAGACCACATACGCAATATATTTGCGGAGTATGAGTTCTCACTTGCAAAGACAAGCGGCAAGGACGAAATATCGGAAACACTTGATACCCTCTTAAAAAACACCAAGCGTTACCCCAAGGACTCCGAAGAAAAAGCCACGCTGGAAGCTCTTGCCCACACGGCAATTTCCGCCTTAGACGCGTGCACGGACAACCATGGGATCTCTCTTGAGACCGCCAGAGGAAAGACCGAAATGGCTCTTTTTGACGAATATTTGGATGCCGTTGCGCAAAGCGAAATGCCCTATCTCTCCCAAGAGGAGATTGCGCTGATCAAGGATGAGCTTTCCACCTTGCACGACTCCGCGGCATCCGCCACCCGCCAAGCCGAGGACCTCTTAACCATGGAAGCCGTATTGACAGAAAGCCGTGCTGAAATCAACACGCTCCTATGCCAAGCAGCCAAAAGCAATTTGACCAAGAAAACAGCGGCGATCCATGCCGCCATTGAGCGGTACGAATATCTCGACAGAGAATCCAAGGAGGAATTTTTCTCTCTGCTGGAAGCCGCTAAGGCGGAAGCGCTGACCGCGCTTTCCTCCGCCAGAGACTCTGTCTCGGCTCTTTCCATCCAAAAGGAAGCCTCCAAAAAGCTGGATCAAATCGACAAGGATGCCGCCAAGCGAGAATACCAGAAGGCTCTGGAACACGTAAAAAATAAAAAGGACGAATACTCCGACGAGCAATATGGCAAGATTACGGACATCCTCGATCGGGCAGACAGCGAGCTTGGCGGTGTCCCCTCCCGCGAAGACTATCTGAACATGAAGGATCAGGTGCTCGGCAGCGTCAATCAACTTCCCAATCGGTTGGACGAAGTTTTCCATGAGCTATCCTCTAACAAAGAGAGCTACTCTGCCGAAAATTGGAGCCGGCTGGAGAATATTTATAATCAAACCAAAAACGGGCTGATCGATCTCCCCGAAGGAACGACGGCGATCGAACTGATTCAAGTGGGGATCAGCCAGATGCAAAAGGTCCGTACTAAGATTATTTATACCCCCGACAAGCAGTTGGCGACCGAGCATCCCGCCGATTATCAGGAGGGAGATCCCTACTACGGTGCCATCTTCTCCCCCAATGGTCTTCCCAGTGACAGCCAGCTGTTTATCGGAAGAGTGGGTAAGGATTCGGGAGACAGTGTCGCCAAGCGCATTATGCAGGCGGCAAAGAACGGAAGGATTACCGACCGAAACGGAAATCCCATTCCAAAGGATCTGAACCGTTTGCTCAAGGATTGCTATGTCTCGATTGGATTTGACGTCTCCTTTACCCCTACGGAGGACGAAACCACCTATTCACTGTCGGTGCTTCTTCCCAAAGGCACATCTCTTGCGCACGCAATCGGCGTGGTATTTCTCGCTGAGGACGGAAGCGCCGAATACTACGAAATGACAAATGACGGATTGAAGATCAGCTTTGACCCGAATCGTTTTTCCGCCTATTACGTGGTCAATTCCAACGTCGTCAATCTCCTCCCCATCATCTTGATTTTAACCGCCATCCTCATAGCGGAGGTCGTCATTCTCGCCATCATGTACGCGAGAAGAAGCCGCCGCAAGAAGGCGCCTCTGTCCTTCTCCGCCATGGCACTGGTTCCTCCTTATTTCCCCGAGAACGGATGGATGACCATTATCCTGCTCAGTATCGCCATTCTTCTGTTGGGAGGATGGATCGCGTCGATCCCGATTCTTGAGAAAATGGCAGTCAAAAAGGCAAATCGCCCTGTTCCCGAACCGATGCCTGAGAAAGAGGAGGGACCCGCCAAGGAAAGCACAGCGCCTCCTTGCGAGCTTCCCGAAGCGGAACCCACACTAAGCCTGCCCGAGGCAGAGAACATGCCGGCACTTCCCGAAGCGGAAACCGTTCCTTCCCTGCCCGAGGCAGAGGCAATACCGATTTTACCGAGGGCAGAACCCATCCCTGTCCTCCCCCCTGCTTCGGAGCCTGTCTTTATCGACCTTGAAGAGTACACGGGCAACCGCAGAGGAGAGATCAATCTGGACACCCTCGCCGCCAATTTTGAGGAGGGCGATCGGATTACCTTAAATGATATGAAGCGCAAAAAGCTGATCTCAAAGCAGGTCGGTGCTGTAAAGGTATTAGGCAGAGGACAACTCGAAAAAACCTTAATTGTTATTGCGCAGGACTTTAGTACCGAGGCAAGAGAGAAGATAGAACGGGACGGAGGGTATGCCATCGTCACGCATGCGTCTCCCAAGTGCGCCCAACGGAATTTTTGACGTTACATAAAAGAACCGTTTTTGCTACCAGAACGGTAGCGAAAACGGTTCTCAAAAAATCTACGATCAGGACTTGACAAATGGAAGAAAAAGACGTATAATAAATCTTGCGCGGGTATAGTCTAATGGTAAAACCTCAGCTTCCCAAGCTGATGCTGCGGGTTCGATTCCCGTTACTCGCTCCAAAAAGAGAAAGTCACTACGGTGGCTTTTTCTTTTTGGTTGTAGAATGACGGGAATCGAAGGCGGAGCGGTAGTGAATGACATGCCGGTGGCATGTCAGAGCCGCGTAGTAACCGAGCCCGCAGGCGAGACCGATTCCCGTTACTGACTTGAATCACGCGATGATTGCGTGGTTTTTGTTATACGAAAAAAGGGCTGTCGTTCCTATGACAGCCCTGTCTCTTTATCCATTGCGATTTTCAAGGAACCGACAAACGTCGCCTACCGTCTCAAAGCGCACAGGCTCGGTAAACCGAAATCCCATTGCCGCCTCAATCTCCATGGCGAAGAGCATGATCGACAGAGAGTCCAAGCAGAGATCCTCGATCAGCTTGGTCTCCTCGGTCACCTTCGACATATCGATCTCCTCGTTTACCTTGCAAAGTATTTCCTTCAATTGATCTAACATATTGTTATCCTTTCGTCTCTTCCAAGATTTTTACGTAGCTGCGGCGGCGCTTGTGCTGCTCCGCATCAAAATATTTCCATTGCGCCATGACCTGCACATTGGTCTCTAAATTCAGATTGGTCTCAAAGCGTTCGATCTCTCCGCTTTCCAAATACTCGGTCATCTTTTGGAGCATCACCGCATTGATGCCGGCCGATTGATATTCGGGCAGAATCGCTACCAGTGCCAGATCCACCACTCTTGGCTTGCGAATCAATCGAAGCATCCGAAGAAGTGCCGTCGGAGTCAAGCGTCCGCCGCTTTTTCGCAATGCCTCGCCAAAGCCGGGAATGCAAAGCGCAAAGGAAACCACCCGATCGTTCTCATCACAAATCACGATCAAATATTTCTTGTTGATCACCAGCATAAATTGGTCGATGATCTGCTTCTTCATGCTCTCGGTAAATTCCACCGTTCCGTAAAGATGGCTGTAACAACGGTCAATGCAAGCAAACACGCCGTCCTTGTGCCGATTGATATAGTCTTTTTTCGACATGGTGTCGGAATCGATCACATGAAGTCGGCTCAGCTCCAGCGCACGCTCGGCAACCTTTTTGAGCATCAGGTTCTTTTTTTCGGGAGCACGCAAACTGAATTCCAACCAATCGATTTCCTTTTGATATCCGCAGGATTCGATCAGTTCGGCATAATAGTCGTAGTTATACTGCTCCTCAAAGGTAGACAGACGGTCAAAGCCCTCAATGAGAAGTCCCTCTCTCTCGAGGTCGCTGTAGCCCAGAGGACCGCAGACCGTATCCATGCCTTTTGCTCTTCCCCATGCCTCCACGGCATCGAATAATGCCTTTGCCACTTCTCGGTCGTTGATCGCGTCGAATCGAATGAATCGGATCCGCCTCTCGCTATGCGTCTCATTGGACTGACGTTGCAGGATTCCCTGGATCCGCCCCACCGTTTCCGCTCCACGAATCGCCAGAAAGAACACCGATTCGCAGGTATCCGCATAGGCGTTTTTATCGGTGAACATTTTCATTTCGTCCGAAAACAGGGGAGGAACGAACCAAGGACATTTCTTGTAGAGACGAAGAGGAAATTTGACAAATTCTTTTTTCTCCGCTCTGCTTTTGACCTGGATGATCTCTACCTTCATGCCTCTGCTCCGTCCTCAAGAGGCTCATCCTCCCGACGCAGAAACGCCAGTCCGTAACCCGCAAGCCAAGGACCGTTATGACATCCGCTGACGGGAGATACGATCACAGACTCGTGATTGGTCTTGATTCCATATCCCTTTTCAATCTCTTCCAAATCGCCGAGGAGCGAGGTCCCCGTGTATACATGCCACAAAAGATAATCCTCGGGAGCGCGGTCACCGATCATCTCCTTCAGAATTTCACAGGTGCGGTGCAATGCCTTCTTCTGAGTTCTGACACTCTGCAACGCGCAAAGCTCACCCTCGTGTGTAAAATGCACCACGGGGCAGATGCTGAGCATTTTGCCCATCAGTGCCTTACCGCCCTTGAGTCTGCCGTTGTAGATCAGGTAATCCAGCTTTCCGTCTATCCCCAGAAATTCTTGATGCTTCATCATCCAATGAAGCTCCTTAAGAATGGTCTCGGTGGTAGCTCCCTGTTCGGCAAGCTCTGCCGCCTTGATCGCCAAAAGTCCCTCGCCAAAGCAGGTGATCTTGGCATCTACCACGGTGATCTTTATGCGGTCGGCATACTCTTCACCGATCAAACGGATCAGGTTATAGGTTCCGCCGAGGTAGGCACTGAGCGCCACCACAATGACCTCATTGTATCCTTCCTCCACCGCACGGTCAAAGTGCCCCATAATCTCTTCGCGGGTCGGCATTGCCGTATAGGGCAGATTGTTCTTAGGATCCTCCAAAACCTCCAACTCACGATAGAAGGCAACGGGGTCCAGATCGGGTCCCTCCAAATATTCCTTCCCCTTGAAGTTCACGTGAATGCGGATAATGTCAATGTCGTATGCGCGATAGCGCTCCGGCGCGTATTCGATGCACCCCGTGGAGGTGCACATTACCTTAATTTTGCTTGCCATGTTATCTCTGATCCTTTCCGTAAAATAAATCTTGATTTTTCATCATATTCAAAAGCATCGCCGAGGTGTTCTTGATAGAATCGGCGTTTGCCGAGCCTCTCGCTTTAATAATGGGCTTGCCCGCGCCGAGAATGATCCCGCCGCCAAGGGCGCTGAAATCATATATGCTAAGTAGATGTCCCACCAGCTTCATCATCTCCGGATTGCCTGCTTTTTTCGCGTATTTGACCACGTCAGTGATAATCCGCCGAGCGATTCCCTCCGACACCTTGAAGACCTGATTGCCCGCAAAGCCGTCGGCTACCAGTACGTCGCAATCTCCCGAAAGAGCACGGTTTCCCTCCACGTTTCCGATGAAGTTCAGATCCTTTTCCTCCTTTAAGAGTCGGTGTGCTTCCTTGACCAGCTTGTTTCCCTTGGTCTCCTCCGCACCGTTGGAGAGAAGTCCGATCCTCGGATTCTCCAAACGATAATATTTCTTCATAAACTCAGCTCCCATTCGGGCAAACGCCACCAGTTGAGCGGGGGTACAATCAATATTGGCGCCCGTATCGGCAAGGCAGGTAAAGCCGCCCTGCTCGGCAGGGAGAATCGCCGCTAAGGCAGGACGCTTGAGCTCCTTCGCGGGAACATAGCGAAGAGAACCCGCAAGCAGCGCGCCCGTGCTTCCCGCCTGTATAAGTCCGATCAGGTCGTCACGCGCCGAAAGAGCGGTCAGAGCCCTGACCAGAGAGGAATCGGTCTTGTAGAAAATCGCTTCCATGGGGTTATCGTAATTGGTTACGACCTGTGTGGTGGCTACCACCTCCACTCGGTCCTTGTCATACTCGCTCTCTTGCAGCTTCCCCTCAATGGCAGCTCCGTCACCAAACAGAACAATGCCCAAATCCTCATGCTCTCGAAGAGCCGCCAATGCACCCTCTACCAAAATCTCGGGACCGTTGTCGCTTCCCATCACGTCGATGGCTATTTTATAAGAAACCATATCCGTCTCTCCTTCTTCATTGATTATTCAACCGCAATGAGGTACTCGTAGATTTCCTGATCGCCGATCAATACCTCCAAGGCCATCTCAGGAAAGGCGTCCTCCAGCCGTTCGGTCATCCGCACACGGGACTCATCGTCCACACCTCTTCCCACAAAGAGGGTCAAAAGCTCTCGCTCACCGAGGTCGTCAATCTGTTCGATCATACCGCAAAGCGTCTCAAAGACGTCTGCCCGATTGCTGACCAGATGTCCGTCCAGAATTCCGATATACTCTCCCTCCTTGACCGCTCTTCCGTCCACCACCGAGTCCCGAATGGCAACCGTCACCTCGCCCGACACCACCGATTCCATCGCCATGGTCATGTCTCTGATCTGATCGTCCGGCTCTTCCGAAGCGCCATTGAAGACCGACAGAGCCGAATATCCTTGAGGTATTGTCTTTGAGGGAATCACCGATACGTTTCCTTTCTCCCAAAGCTCTGCCGCCTGACGGGCAGTCAGGAGAATGTTGCTATTGTTGGGCAGCACCAAAATGTGTTCGGCATTCAGCTCCTCAAATGCATGGAGAAATTGCTCCGCGGAGGGATTTCCCGTCTGACCGCCGTCAATGATCACGTCGGCGCCAAGCGACTGGAAAAGTGCCTTCAAGCCATCCCCCGTTGCCACAGTTACCACACCGTATCTCGTGCGGGGCTTCTTCGTTTTCTTCACAGCCTCCCGCTCCGAATGTTGTAAATTCATATTTTCAATTTTAATATTCAAAAATTCGCCGTATTTCTGACAAAGAGTCAGTACGTCGGAGGGGGTCACGGTATGGGCATGAAGCTTCAACACATCCCCATCCTTCAAGGCAACAATAGAATCACAACCCAGACGGGCAAGCTCATCGGCAATCGCCCGATCGTCCACATCCTTGGGATCGCCTTTCGCCCGTTGCAAGCGCACCAGCACTTCGGTGCAGTATCCATAAGTAAGGACCGAATCGGTGGTAAACAGATCATAGTTCACATTCTCCGTTTTGTGGGTCGTGACTGACAAAGGCACCGTCTCTGCCGTTTCACCGTCTCTGAGCGTCTCGTACATTCCCTTGGCAATGCACAAATATCCCGCTCCGCCGCTATCTACCACGTCCGCCTCGGTCAGAACGGGAAGAATCTCCCGAGTCCGCTCCAAGGAGCGTTCTGCCTCCTCTACGTTCAGCTTCAAAA
This sequence comes from Eubacteriales bacterium, assembly GCA_045533675.1. Lineage (GTDB taxonomy): Bacteria > Bacillota > Clostridia > Oscillospirales > CAG-272 > HGM12713. Next base: position 10,726 of record JAZSIF010000019.1, read on the forward strand.
AGTCCTCGGGGGTACTGTCCTTTTCAAGATGAGAACCCGCATACTCAGCACTCTCGCGGAACACCGTGAGAATCGTTCCCTCCACGGGATTGGCAACGGCGGCATAGGAACGTTCCACGCCCGCCCGATACGCCTCTGCCAGCTCCTCGGCACTCACCGTTTCCTTATTGGAAAGTGCCTCGCAAAGTCCCGCAAAAAACTGAGACAGAATGACTCCCGAATTTCCTCTCGCTCCAAAAAGCGAGCCCTTGGCGAAATCCTCAGCTACCTTGCTAAGACTCACGTGCTCCTCCGAGGAGATTTTGGCGACACCACTCTCGATGGTTCTGCTCATATTGGTTCCCGTATCCCCGTCAGGAACGGGAAATACGTTCAAATCGTTGATCTGATCAATGTGGGAGCGAATACCGTTGGCGCCTCCCACGAGAATCTTTCGAAACAATTCTCCATCAAGCTCTCTTACTTCCATATTTTCTCCATTCATCGGTTATTCTCTTATTTTTGCGCATCCAATGCGGGCTTTCTTCTCTTCAGAAGCATTTCCACCATGGTGGAAAGCGACTCCGCCAAACGCTTTGTATTGGTCTTTTGTTCCTCTTCTACAAACAAATAATCGCGAATCACACGCACAAACCCACCAACGGTAAAGGAAAGAAGCACTCCGTCCTCCAGCTCATTGATTCCATTTCCGTACAACGCGTATAAGCGTTCCTCAAGCTTTTCGCAAAGCGTCTCTTGTTTGCCTCGGAAAACTACCCGAAGATTTGGTGCCTCCCGCTCAAGCGCGCCGAGAAGTCCCGTAATATACATATGAGGATCCTCGAAGATCTTATCCCGTTCGGGAAAATACAACAAAACCCGATCAATGGCATGATTGTCGATCTCATCGGCTAACGCCTTAGAGTCGGTATAATGATGATAAAAGGTGGTCTTGTTGATCATTGCCAGCTCGCATATATCCTTGACCTTGATCTTGTCCGGCGTCATTTTTTCTCGAAGCTTTAAAAAAGCGTCTTTGATCTGACGACGAGTCTTCACCATTCGTAAATCCATAAAATCCTCCGCTCCCAAAAGATAAGCAACTCAGGTTGCATAACTGTATTATAGTCGATTTTTGTCGTTTTGTCAAGATTTAAAAAAAAAACCGTCGGTGGCGCTAAAGGCCCCGACGGATTTTACCTTAGAAAAAAAGAATCTCTTTTCCTCATACACAAAGACGAGGAGTCTTTGCTAACACAAGAAATAAATTTATATGAAAGTTTTGTGGAGCTTTTTCAAAAGCGACCGCATCCCCGCTCTCTCCTCCATATCACGGACACTGTGAAGCTGTAATCCGTATTTCATCTCATTGTCCTCTAAAATTTATTCCAATTCATCCAAGGTTTTACGAAAGGTATCCAGAAAGGTATCGCAAAAATACCGCACCTCGTCATACGCGCAATATTCCTCCACCGCCGCCCGAAGGGAAATCTCCGCCTTGGCGTACTCGCGGTTTCCGCTCCGAAGCTCCTCCAGACATTTAATATATGCCGAGATTTTATCCGCCGCCTTGACAAGCATGTGCTCATAGGAATCGGGGTCGGTCACGATCAGCTCCCGATAATCGCCCTGAAGCTCCTCGGGAAGCATCCCAAGCAGTTTCTCGTTGGCGATCCCCTCGATCTCCTTGTATGCCTCTCGAATCTCAGGGTTATAATATTTGATGGGTGTGGGCAAATCTCCTGTGAGAACCTCGGAGGTCTCATGATAGAGCGCCATGGTCGCCACTCGGTCGGCATTCAAATTGCCTCCGAATTTCTTGTTTTTGATCAGCGCCAACGCGTGGGCGATCTGCGCCACCTGCGCGCTGTGTTCGGCAATGTTTTCCTCACTCACCGATTTCATCAGACTCCACCGACGGATCAGCTTCATCCGAGCCATATACGCAAAAAAATGATACATAATTTTTCCTTTATTTTTTAAAAAGGGGACCTCTCCCTGGAAGTCCCCCTATTTGTCTTTATTCCTCAGCTACAATAGCAATTCCCAGCTCGGCAAGCGCACCCGAATCGGGGGCGGAGGGAGCCTTGGTCATCAGCTCGGAAGCGTTCTGTACCTTCGGGAAGGCAATGACGTCACGAATATCCTCAAGACCCAAAAGGAGAGTGACCAAACGGTCAAAGCCAAAGGCAAGTCCGCCGTGGGGAGGTACACCGTAACGGAACGCATCCAGAAGATATCCGAACTTCTCCTGACTCTCTTCCTCGGAAAGACCCAGAACCTCAAACATCTTGGACTGAATTTCTCCACTATGGATTCGAATGGACCCGCCACCCAGCTCGGTGCCGTTCAGTACGATGTCGTACGCCTTGGCGCGAACCCGTCCGGGATCGCTGTCCAGATACTCAAGGTCCTCGTCCATGGGTGCGGTGAAGGGATGGTGCATTGCATAGAAACGACCGTCCTCCTCGCTGTACCCAAGAAGCGGGAACTCGGTGATCCACAAAAACTTCAGATCCATGGGGTCAAGAATACCCAAGCGCTTTGCGCACTCACAGCGAAGCGCGCCCAAGGAATCAAATACAACCTTGTTTTTATCTGCCACAATGAGAATCAGGTCGCCTGCCTCGGCACCCATCGCCGCCTTGATCGCCTCGTTCTCTTCCTCGGTCAGGAATTTTGCGTAGGACGAGGAAATATCACCCGTCTCTGCCCATTTGAGCCATGCCAAGCCCTTGGCACGATAGGATTTCACAAACTCGACCAGGGAATCGATCTCCTTACGGGAGAATTTCGCTCCGCCCTTGACGTTGATGGCGCGAACCGAGCCACCCATCTCCACAGCACCCGCAAAGACCTTAAATCCACAGTCCCTTACGACCTCGGAAAGGTCGGTCAGCTCGAAGCCAAAACGAATGTCGGGCTTGTCCGATCCGAAGCGGCGCATTGCCTCTGCATAAGGCATACGAATAAGGTCTCCCTCGATCTCCTTGCCGAGGAACTCACGGCACACACGCTTGATAAAGCCCTCGTGCATCTTCATTACGTCATCGGCACTGACGAAGGACATTTCGGTATCGATCTGGGTAAACTCGGGCTGACGGTCCGCGCGCAGGTCCTCGTCACGGTAGCAGCGAGCGATCTGGAAATAACGGTCAAAGCCCGATACCATGAGAAGCTGCTTGTAGAGCTGCGGCGACTGGGGAAGCGCGTAGAACTTGCCCCTGTGTACACGGGAAGGAACCAAATAGTCACGAGCGCCCTCGGGCGTAGGCTTACACAGATTGGGAGTCTCAATATCGATAAAGCCATTCTCAGCATAGTAATCTCTCGCGATCTTCGAAATGCGGGAACGGGCAATGATATTTCCCTGCATATCGGGGCGACGGAGGTCCAGATAGCGGTGCTTTAGACGAAGCTCGGCATTGACACGGCTGTCCTCCACAATCTCAAAAGGAGGAGTCTGGGCAACCGACAGCACACGGAACTCATCCACAGCAACCTCAATCTCTCCCGTAGGAAGGTTCTTGTTGACCGCGCCCTCTCCACGGCGTCTGACCACGCCCTTGGCGCACAATACGTATTCGGCACGGACCGAAAATGCTTTGTCAAAAATCTCACGGTCGGTCTTCTCATCAAAAGCGAGCTGAATAATACCCGTGCGGTCACGAAGATCAATAAAGATCAACGCGCCAAGGTCTCTCTGCTTCTGTGCCCATCCCATAACACACACGCGCGTGCCCACGTCCGCGGCGGAAAGCTCGGTGGCATAATGGGTCCTCTTATCATTTTCTCTCAATAGTTCTGCCATATTTCTTTTCTGTATCCTTTCTTTCGATTAGTCAATCACACGTCCCTCATGGTCAAACAGAGGAAGCTTTTCAAGATAGATCAGATCCTCCCTGTTCTGGGCATCGCCCTCGGCAAGGATCGCCATCTTTCCGCAGATCACTCCACCCGCCTTCTCAACGAGAATCTCCAGCGCACGCAGCGACTCTCCCGTGGAGATCACATCGTCCACGATCAAAATTCTTTTTCCCTTCATCAGCTCGGCATCCGCCGTATCCAAAAAGAGCTTCTGCTCCCCCTGGGTGGTAATAGAACGAACGGTGGATTCAAACACACCCGTCATATAGAGCTTCGGGTGCTTTCTTGCCACAAAATATTTCTGATTGTTCGAAAGACGAGCCATTTCGTGGACCAGCGGAATCCCCTTCGCCTCAGCGGAGATCATATAGTCGTATTCGGGAGCGCGGTCGAGAAGCGCCCGCGCGCAGGCGGTCGTCAACTCGGGATCTCCGAAAATGACAAAAGCACCGATCATCAGCTTGTCATTCAAGGGACAAAGAGGCAGATCCCGTTCCAGTCCCGCCAGCTTCATGGAATAGTACAACTGAGACATTTTTCTTCTCCTTTATGCAGCCATAAATCATCACTTTATATTATACACGATAAAAATTAAATGTCAATCATTCTTGAGAAATTCCCTCCTCGAATTCTTATGAATTCCCAATATTTCGTCACCGATCCCGCCCAATTTCCTTTTTCTCCTTGACACATACAAAAAACCGTGTTATAATAAATTTTGTATGATTTTTATAAAGTTCTTGGAGGCATCCCTTGAGTAACGAAATGAAGCTCCGTTCGGGCGCAAGCATCCGTCGGATCGGGAGCGAGGAAGCAAATAAAAAAAATTATCTGACACGGCAAACGCTTTCCAAAATGCACCTGATGCCCGAAGGAGAGCCCATCGCCTACGACGAAGCCCCCGACGGCAGCGTGATCTACTATTTTGATCCCGCCCGAGTTGTGGAGGCGCCCCCCGAAAAATGGTATTTCCCCAACGCTCGGCGGGACACCATGACCCTGCCCAGCGGCACGACCATTGAGCGGATGAGTACAAAAAATGCCGCCGCCGCCGGCTATTATACCGAAGAAAGACTTCTGCGGATGCACTACGAGGTCATTGAAGAGCCTGTGGCGTACACGGTCCGCAACGATAAAAGCATTCTCTATTTTTACGACAAGCGCACCGCCAAGCGTCTGCCCTTAAACTGCGTCCGCTGCGGAAAGGATATCCGCTACAAAAAGAAGCTATGTCGTGCCTGCTATGAAGCGGAAATGGAGATTCGTCGCCGTGAGGGCGATGCGCACAGAAACGCAGCCTATCACATGGATCGCGAGAAGGTTCTCTTTTTCGATCTGGAGCTGACGGGATTTTATGACCACGACGAGATTTTGTCCGTCACCATTGTCGATGCCACGGGCAAGCTGATCATGGATACCCTCGTAAAACCCGAGAAAAAGAAAAAGTGGAAGAACACCGAAAAGATCCACGGCATTACCCCCGACATGGTCGTCGACGCGCCCACCATGGAGGAGCTGACGCCCCGCATTCGAGAGATCTTCGATGCCGCCGAGAATATTATCGCCTACGGCGTTTCCACCGATTACAGCCATATTAAATACATCTACGACACCGCCGAGGAGCGAGACGATTTCCATAAGAAGATTCGCTGCTGCGCCCAGGAATACGTCCGCTATATCACCGAGCACCGCCCCGACCTCTCCCATGCGTCCCTCACCGATGCCATGAGCTGCTTTGAGATTGAGTGGGACGGCGTGGCACACACCTCTGCCGCCGACACCGTCGCCTGCATGAAGGTCTGGGAGGTTCTCTTCCCCAATTACTACAATAATTAACACCATACCCATTTAAAAAGGAGTATACGCATGGACGGATTTTTCGGTCTGGAGCATACACACCCCCAAAATAAGGACCTTGTGCTATTGACTACGGCATACAGCCAACCCGAGCTTTTGATCATTCAGAGCATTCTCAAGGATGCCGAAATCCCTTTTCTCGCAAAGGAAAGAGGAACGGGCAACTCCATGAAGATTATTGCGGGCTATTCCGTGTTCGGAACCGACATCTACGTGCTCCGCGAGCATTTGGAAACAGCCGCCGAGCTTCTCTCGGCAGTTCCCGAACATGAAGAATGCGAAGAGGAAATGGAATGAAAGAAATTTTACTGTGCAAATACGGCGAGATCGTTCTCAAAGGCGCCAACCGAAAATATTTTGAGGACATGCTCTGCCGCGAGGTCAAAAAAAGAGCCCAAAACTACGGAAAGTTCGATATTTATCGGGCGCAAAGCACCATTTATATTGAGCCGTTGTCGGAAGATGCGGATCTGGACGGAATGTTTCATGCCGTCTCCAAGGTGTTCGGCATCGTTGCCATTGCCCGTGCCGCCGTGTGTGAGAAAAACATGGAGGACATCTCCCGTGTCGCCGCCGCATACGTACCCCGATTCCTTGACGGAAAGCATACCTTCAAGGTGGAGGCGAAGCGATCCGACAAGACCTTCTCCCTCGACTCCATGGAGATTTCCCGTGAGATCGGAGGAGTCATTTTAGACGCTTATCCTCACATCCGTGTAGACGTCCATAACCCCGATGTCATTGTCAAGGTGGAGATTCGTGAGTTCGGTGCCTATATCTCGGCAGGGCAGTTTAAGGGGGCGGGCGGTATGCCTGTGGGAACCAATGGGCGCGGTCTTCTGCTCCTTTCGGGCGGAATCGACTCCCCCGTTGCGGGCTATATGATGGCAAAGCGCGGTGTGCGTCTGGATGCCGTTCACTTTGAATCCTTCCCCTACACCAGCGAGCGAGCCCGTGAAAAGGTACTGGAGCTGGCAAGGATTGTCTCGGAATACGCGGGCGATATCTACGTTCACGTCGTGTCCTTAACCCATATCCAAGAGGAGCTGGTCAAGCATTGTGAGGAAGACTACTTTACCCTCCTGCTTCGCCGCTATATGATGACCATTGCCGAGCGCGTGGCAAAGGAGCATAACTGCCAAGCGCTGATCACGGGTGAAAGCCTTGGTCAGGTGGCTTCGCAAACCATGCAGGCTCTGGGCGTGACCGATTCGGCAGTCAATCTGCCCGTCTTCCGTCCCTGCATCGGCATGGACAAGGAAGAGATCGTTACCATCGCCCGCAAGATCGAGACCTTTGAGACCTCGATCCAGCCCTACGAGGACTGCTGCACCGTCTTTACGCCCAAGCACCCCCGTACCAAGCCCGAGCTTGAAAAAGTCCTTGTTCAAGAAAACAAACTGGACTTCGATGCCCTCGTGGAAGAGGCAATGGGCACTACCTATACCGTGCATATTACTCCGGAATATTAAGATCATCCGAGAAAATGAAAAAAATTTTCATTTTCTCGGAACTTTTTTTAAAAAACCTATTGCATTTCTAAAAAAGATATGATATAATAACAAAGCTGTCAAAAAGACGGCCCGTTGGTCAAGCGGCTAAGACGCTAGCCTCTCACGCTGGAAACATGGGTTCGATTCCCGTACGGGTCACCAAAACAAAAGGACTACACCGCAAGGTGTAGTCCTTTTGTTTTGACGATTCCGCGCGCGGAA
>JAZSIF010000042.1:0-35395 GCA_045533675.1 Eubacteriales bacterium
ATGGCGGTTATATTTGAAAGACCAAGCAGCGCGGCGGTTTCTTCTACATATCGGATTCGCTTTGCTGTTCCGTCTAAGGCGACAATGCGCAGATCGGGACGAAAAATCGCCAAGGGGAGGGAAGGAAAGCCTGCGCCGCATCCTACGTCGATCACGGATTTGTTTTGGGGTATAGAGGCAGATATCATCAATGAATCCACGTAATGCCGCAAGATAATGGAGTTTTCTTCGGTGATTGCCGTTAAGTTCATTGTTTGATTGACGGAAAGCATTCTTTCGGTTAATTTATATAGCGTCTGCGCCTGCAAGTTGTCGCATTCCAATCCATTTCTTGAAAAAGCAGATTGACAGGCGATTGTAAACTCGGATAGAGTCATGGTTTGTCCTTTCTGTATGTTTCACGTGAAACAATCATTTCATTCCCAAATAGATAAGCAAAACAGAAATATCCGCTGGATTAACACCGCTAATCCTGGATGCTTGTCCAATGGTCGCGGGTCTGATTCTTTCCAGTTTTTGCGCTGCCTCGATCCGCAATCCTTTTATCGTGGTATAATTCAAATTCTCGGGCAATCGTTTGGCTTCAAGCCGCTCGTGCCGTTCCACTTCACGAAGCTGTCTCTTGATATAGCCCTCATATTTGATCGAAACCTCTGCCGTCAAAATAACACGCAGGGGCAGGGAAGGGCGTTGAAAATCGACTTCCCGAAGCATTTCGTAGGTTATATCGGGTCTGCGAAGCAGATCGGCAAGGGAAGCACCACTGTTCAAAAGTGGCATTCCATATTTTTCCAAAAATGGGCGGTAAAACTCTGGCGAAGCGTGTGTGGACTCCAATCGCTCAATTTCGGTCTTAATCATTTCCTGCTTTTCAAGGAATTTTTTGTACCGTTCCTCCGAGATTAAGCCCACGGCATAGCCCTTGGGAGTCAGTCTGGAATCGGCGTTATCCTGTCGAAGTAGGAGCCGATACTCTGAGCGGGAGGTCATCATGCGGTATGGCTCGTTGGTTCCCTTTGTAACCAGATCGTCAATGAGGGTTCCTATATAGCTTTCGGAACGGGAAAGGATCAAGGAGTCTTTGCCACGGAGCTTTAGAGAAGCATTTAATCCCGCGATTAAACCCTGTGCTGCCGCTTCTTCGTAGCCTGAGGTTCCGTTAAATTGTCCCGCGCCGTAAAGTCCTTCCAAAAATTTACATTCCAGCGTAGGATAGAGCTGAGTGGGGTCCATGCAATCGTATTCAATGGCATACGCATAGCGCATGACCTCTGCTTTTTCAAAGCCTTGGAGTGAGTGCAGCATTTTGTGCTGTACATCCACGGGGAGGGAGGTGGAAAAACCCTGAATATACATCTCTTCGGTGTCTTCTCCCACGGGCTCCACAAAAAGCTGATGACGCTCCTTGTCCGCAAATCGTACCAGTTTGTCCTCGATGGAGGGACAATATCGGGGACCCGTGCCGTGAATCTGCCCCGAATACATGGCGGAACGGGTAATATTTTCCCGAATAATTCGGTGGGTATCGGCATTCGTGTATACTACGTGGCAGGGGATTTGCTTTTTTTCATCATAATCCGACTCTTCTGTGAGGGAAGAGTAGGGAATGATGGGAGCTTCTCCCTCTTGGCGTTCCAGTCCTTCAAAATTGATGGAACGTCGATTCACACGGGCGGGGGTTCCTGTTTTAAAGCGCATTAGGCGAATTCCGAGACGGGATAGGGAATCCGAAAGTCCCTTGGCGGCGAGAAATCCGTCAGGACCACTTTCATAGTTTACGTCACCAACAAAAATACGGCTGTCTAAATAGGTTCCCGTACAAATGACCGCCGCTCGACATTGCCATATCTCGCCAAGACGGGTGGTGACCGAGCAAACACGACCGTTTTTTACACCAATATCCACGATTTCCGCTTGAATTAAACGTAAATTGGGGATTTTCTCCAGCCTTTCCTTCATCAAGCGATGATATTCCTTTCGATCGGCTTGAATACGTTTAGAATGGACCGCCGCACCCTTTCCGAGGTTTAAGGTACGGGATTGCAGCGTAACCAAATCGGCAACCCGACCCATTTCGCCACCCAACGCATCAATTTCATAAACTAAATGACCTTTTCCCGTACCGCCGATGGAGGGATTGCAGGGCATATTGGCGATGGACTCTAAGGACATGGTAAATAGAACCGTGTCCGAGCCTGTTCTCGCTGCCGCGAGTGCCGCCTCAATCCCCGCGTGACCCGCGCCGATAACGGCAACCTCTGTAATTGCTGACATGTTTTTGAAGTTCCTTTCAAACGGCATTTGCCGTTTTACAAAATTTATTGATTTTCCCAATGTTTTTAAATATTCCCTTGCCAATCGAAGGGAAATTTGTTACAAGAATGGCAAGAAGGGGAGCGCTCCTTTGCCTTTGGGAGAGCCGATCCTGCCGTCATACGGTTATTATACCAAATCCTTGCTCTTTTTTCAAGAGGGAGAGCAAATTTTGGTCGTAAAGAACCTTTAGGAGATATAGTAAAAAAGGAGATACGATTATGCCATGCTAAAAAATGAAGCTGCTTTCCTCCTTGGAAAAGTGCTTCTGGGACGAACGAATTGAGACAAAGACCGAGACAAGGGAATTTGTCATGTTCTTGAATGAGCGTTTGTTCTTTCAAGTTGGCGTGTACAACGAAGGAAGAAATCCGTCGGACCGCATTGTTCGCACATGCCACCGACGGATTTCAATTTTTTAACTTAATAAGAAAAAATTGCAGTTATATGGTACACCAAATGTAGGACGTGATGTACGCGGAGCAAAAAATTGTATAAAAGTTTTTACCAAGCTTTTTTCAAAAAGAGACCTAAACGCGGAAGGGATTTTCTCTGACGTCGTAAAATTTCACGTCGCTGTCCAGCGTTACGTCCTCGTCACACATTAATTTATTCGGAATGATGGTCTCATCACTCATGGTGCTTGTCCTTTCTGATAAAAAATAAAGCGGAGAAACCCACAAAAGGCTTCTCCGCAAAAAGTCTTTTACTGCTTTGCGTTCATTTTCAGATATTCGTTGATAAATCCGTCGATCTCGCCGTCCATTACGGCGGTAATGTTTCCGTCCTCAAAGCCCGTACGGGTGTCCTTTGCTAAGGTGTAGGGCATGAACACGTAGGAGCAGATCTGCGCGCCCCACTCAATGTTGGTCTTGTTGCCCTGAATATCCTCAATGGTATCCAGTCTCTCGCGGAGCTTGATCTCCATGAGCTTCGCCTTCAGCATCTTCATGGCAGTTTCCTTGTTTTGGAGCTGAGAACGCTCGGTCTGACAACCTACCACAATGCCCGTGGGCTTGTGGAGAATACGGATGGCGGAGTCGGTCTTGTTGATGTGGAGACCGCCCGCGCCACTGGAGCGATGTGCCGTCACTTCAATGTCCTCGTCACGGATCTCTACCTTGTCAATGTTGTCAAATTCGGGCATAACCTCGATGGACGCAAAGGAGGTCTGGCGTCTGCCCGCCGCGTCAAAGGGAGAGACACGGACCAAACGGTGTACACCGTTCTCCGCTTTCAGATAGCCGTAGGCGTTCAGTCCCTCTACCATAATGGTGGCGCTCTTGATGCCCGCGGCATCACCGTCCAGCCAGTCAAGGAGCTTATACTTGTAGCCTCTGCGCTCTGCCCAACGGGTTATCATGCGATACAGCATCTGTGCCCAGTCCTGTGCCTCGGTTCCGCCCGCACCCGGGTGGAAGGAAACGATGGCGTTATTTTTGTCATATTCGCCCGACAGAAGGATCTCGATTCGCTTTTCCTCCGCCTCTTTGGCGATGGCATCGAGTTCTCCTTGGACTTCTTCTACGTAAGCCTCATCGTTCTCCTCGATCGCCATTTCAGCTAAGGTGATGGCGTCCTCCAAACGACCCGCCAGCGCCTCGTAGCCCTCAATGGTGTCCTTGGTCTGCTTCAGCTTTTGCAGGACCTTAGAGGAGTTTTCCTGGTTTCCCCAAAAATCGGGGTCGAGCGTCTCCGCATCCAGCTTTTCCGCGAGAGCCTTCAGCTCGGTGATTCGGAGAGCGGAGCCGAGATCGGCAATATCCTCTCTCAATCCGATCAGCTTATATTTTGCGTCTTCCAATGCGATAATCAAAAAAACCTCCCGCAACATTCGTTGCTTCGTATCTAAAATTTGTCATATTCCATAGTATTATACCACGGTTTAGACCGGATTGTCAAGAGATTTTCCAATATGGAGTTGGTGAAGTTCAAAAACATCATTATATTGACAAAAACAGAAAAATATGCTATAATATAAGCACAGAGATGGATGCCGCACGTTCTACGGCGATCTTAGCGAACGGAACACACAGGATAGTTGTGCGGCAACAAAACGTTGCCGCTTTTTGCTTTTTTTGGATTTTTGAAAGGAGGAGATGGTCGTGCGAATGGCAAAACAAATGTGCTTTCTGTTAGACCTGCTTCTTTTATTTTCGTCGCTCTTTGTCGGATGCCGAGATAATGAGATTTTTACACGTAGTATATGATTAGGCAAACCAAAAGCTTGCGGAGAATGGAATAGACGAGAAATATCATTTCCGCAACGAAATGACCTTAGAGGAATTGGGACAGTTTTACGACGCTGTTCAAAGTCTGCCTTGACCGGAGATTTCCCGTCCGTAGGAGCTATGAAACCTATTAAAAACAGACCGAATCTGCGTTATGCGGGTTCGGTCTGTTTTTTGTAGAGTATTATTTTTGTATTCCCAATTCCTTTGCAAACAGGGAAAAGGGGCTTGTCCGTGGGTCTGTGGCTTTTTCGCTCGGCAAATAGGAAAAACGCAGGGGTTGTCCGTTCCTTGGATGGGGAAAGGCAAGAAGGACCGAGCAAAGCCCCAAGGAAAATTCCGAGGCAGGCGCTCCATAGCGACGGTCTCCGCAGAGGGGAAATCCCCGACTGCCGAATTGAACACGGATCTGGTGAGTCCGTCCCGTATGGAGCTTGACTCGGAGAAGAGAATAGCCCTCCTTGGAAGAAAGAATCTCATAGTCCAAAATCGCTTCCTTGACACCCTTGCGAGCCCGATCGACCACAAAGGATTTTCCCCGCTGACGGTCGTAAAAGAGAAGATCCCGAAGCGTTCCCTCGGATTGCGGGGGAATACCGCAGACCACCGCTAAATATTCTTTTTTCATTTTTCCCTCGGCAATGGCGCGGGAAAGAGCCGCCGCCCCCTTCTCGGTGCGGGCGTAAACCATTAGCCCCTCGGTTTCTCTGTCCAGTCTATGTACGGGGTAGATGGTGTCCTTCTCGCCGCGTCTTGAGAGAGTATCGGCAAGCAGGGAGGGGAAGCAGTCGTTGCCCTCTCCCTCGGAGAGGATCCCCCGCGGCTTGACCGAGACCAAAAGATCTCGGTCAAGATAATAAATTTGGGTCATAACGTCCTCGTTTCTATCCAAGATCATGCCCTGCGTAACAGGCGGCAAAGCGAACGGATCAACCCCCAAAACAGGAGGATCCCTCCAAGAAGCGCCACGATTTTCCAGATGTGGTGTCGGGAATCTCCCGTAAAACGGTGGGTGCATTCGGGAGTATCAGACTGCTCGTCCGGATAGATCCAAAAGGACATATCGTACTTGTGACGGAGCTGAAGCCCAAATAGGGAGCGGCACTTTTCGCAGATCGTTCGGCAAAGGGCGGTGTCGGAAAATTTCTTCATGTGTTTCCATCCTTTCATGAGAGAACTGTTTAAGGGTAGTATGCTCTTTGCGAAAGGATCCCATTCATTTTAACATAAAAGAGCGAATTTTTCAAGAGGGGAGCGGAGGAAAACTTCCGCCCGTTTTGAGGATCGCTCCCTTTACGGTTTTTCCGTTTTCCACGTGCTCGCATTGGTAATACATGGGGGATTCAAAGCTACCAACCCCGCCCGCCAAAAGAATTTGCGTCTGGGCGGAAAGGGCTGCCTCGGAGCATACCGCCGTGATCTGGCCGCCATAGAGATAAATTCCGCCGAGGGAGGAAGAGGTTTCTTTTGTGGCATACCCAAATTTCGCGGCGTTGACCGCTACCTTGCCACCCAAGATGTCAATGCGTTTTTCGGAGAAAAAACCGTACTCCGAGGCGGTGGCGCGAAGAATTCCGTCCTCGATGGCAATGGTCCCCGAAGAACGGACCGCATACTTGGCTCCGCTCAGTGAAAGACTTCCTTTTCCGCAAAAAATCAGATTGGTGTTTCCTTGAATGACGGCGTCGCTCTCGGAGAACAGGACATTGACCGAATGGACCTCACTTTCCACGATGACCGCGGCGGAGGAGGAAACCGAAAGAGCGGCACGCCCCGAGGAGCGAATCGAAATGCCGTCAAGGATGAGCCGTACCGTCTCACCCCAGCCTACCTCGACCGAAAGTCCTCCCTCGGTCAAATCTCCCGTTAATCGGTACGTGCCCGCTTCTTTGATGGACAGCAGATCGTCCTTGACAGAGATGGCTTTGTCGTTTCCCGTAAAGGAATAGCGTCGTCCGTCCAAGGAAAGGAGAGGGATCGTCGGATCGTTCTCTGCTTCGGGAGAGGATTCCATCGTTTCCTCCTCGGTGTCAAAGGGAACAAAGGAGGGAAGCGCGGGACTGCATCCCACCGAATATAGGACCGCTGAAAGAACACATAACGCAAGACAGAGCCGTTTCATAAAATCTCCTTCCTTGTTCAAAAACTTCCGAGTTCCATGTATAAGTCATATAAAAGTATTGTAAAATCAGTAAAAATGTGGTACAATAAAGAGCAGTTGTTTTATTTTATGTTTGGGTTCATGCGATTAGACCGACCGAGCATGACCGAGGAAAGGAATGCTTATGCTTTCGACCGTTTTCAGCGCAGGACTTTTGGGGATTGACGGTTATATTGTGACCGTGGAATGCAATGCCCAATCGAGGATTCCCGGTTTCGAATTGGTGGGGCTGCCCGACCTTGCTGTGAAAGAGGCAAAGGAGAGGGTCAGAACTGCTTGTGAAAATAGCGGATACCGTTTTCCTGAGCTGGCATTGACATTGAATTTGGCACCCGCCGATCGCCGCAAGGAGGGATCAGGCTTTGATACCGCCATTCTACTCGGGATTCTTCGCAACGGAGGAATTTTGCGGACGACGGTGGATTTTTCCGATAAATGCTTCGTGGGCGAGCTGTCTCTTTCGGGCAGACTGCGCCCCGTACACGGAATCCTCTGCATGTGTGTCGCCGCCAAGGAGGCGGGCTTTACGGAGTTCTATGCCCCCGCCGAGAACGCCAAGGAAGCGGCGGCGGTAAAGGGAATCCGTGTTTATGCTGTGGATGACGTTCGACAGCTGGTGTGCCACTTGAATGGAGAGAACCCGATGGCTCCTGTAGAATTTGACCATACCGCTTTTTCAAGAGGCATGGAACGTTCCGCACTTGATTTTTCGGATGTGCGAGGACAGAAAATGGCAAAAAGAGCGTTGGAGATTGCCGCCGCAGGTGGTCACAACGTGCTTCTCATCGGACCTCCCGGTACGGGTAAATCCATGCTCGCTAAGAGAATACCGTCGATTCTTCCTCCCATGACCTTTGAAGAAGCCATTGAGACTACCAAGGTTCACTCGGTGGCGGGAACACTTCCCGAGGACGTTTCGCTTCTGCCGCTTCGACCCTTCCGTTCTCCCCATCATACCATGAGTGCGGTCAGCCTGGTGGGAGGAGGAACCACGCCGAAGCCCGGTGAGGTCTCCCTGGCACATAACGGTGTGCTGTTCCTTGACGAGCTTGCCGAATTTCCAAAGCAGGTCACGGATGCGCTTCGCCAGCCCTTAGAGGATCGTCGGGTTACCATTACCCGTGCGGCGGGACGGCTGACCTACCCCTGCTCTTTCATGCTGGTGGCGGCAATGAATCCCTGTCGTTGCGGAAACTTTGGACATCCTACAAAGCCCTGTACCTGCAAGCCGAAGGACGTAAAAAATTATCTGTCTAAGATCAGCGGACCTGTTCTCGACCGATTCGATATACAGATCGAGTTGCCTGCTCTTTCCTATGAGGAGCTGGCATCCCGAAGTGAGGCGGAGGAGCCCTCCGCGGCAATCCGCACACGTGTGGCGGCAGCCAGAGAACGAGCCGCCCGCCGAATGAAGGGCGAGGAGGGCATATACTGTAACGCGCAATTGACTTCCGCCGCGCTTCGGACCTACTGCCGTCTTGATCCTTCTGCGGATAAGCTGCTTCATGCCGCCTATGATCGTATGGGACTTTCGGCAAGAGGATACGACCGCATTTTGCGGGTGGCAAGAACCATTGCCGATCTGGACGGAGCCGAGGAGATCGGTGCCAGACATATTGCCGAAGCGATCCAGTATCGTTCCCTTGACAAAAAATATTGGGGAAACCAATAATGTTACATCAACCGTAAAGGAGAAGAAACGTGAACCGTAAGGATTTAAAGAATACGATCGTTTCCCTTTGCTCGATCATGTCGGTATCGGGCTTTGAGACCCATTATGCCGATGCCCTGCATGGAATGATCGCTCCCTTTTTTGACGAGAGTCGTACCGACGCGGTGGGTAACCATCTGTTTATCCGTCGATGCGGAAAGAAAAACGCACCGCTTCTCATGATTGATACGCACTACGACGAGATCGGCATGCTGGTCACCGACGTGACCGAGGGTGGTTTTTTGAAATTTACCTCGGTGGGAGGACTTTCTCCCTCGGTGCTTCAGGGTGCCGATGTGGTCATCTACGGAAAAAAGGTCATTCGCGGAGTTATTACCTCTACCCCTCCCCATTTGCGTACGGGGACGGACGAATCCCTTTCGGATCCCGAGGAGCTACTGATCGATACGGGATATGACAAGGAAACCCTCTTGGAGATCTGCCCCGTGGGAACTCCCATAGGCTTCTCTCCCTGCTATGGAGAGCTACTGAATGATCGGATCATGGGGAAGAGCTTTGATAATAAGGCGTGTGCCGCTGTTGCGATCTCTGCCATTGCAGCAACGCCGAAAGAAAAGCTCTGCGCAGATGTAGCGCTTTGCCTTTCCTGCTATGAGGAGACCTCCGCGCTCGGAGGAATCGCTCCCGCCGTATACGACCTCTCTCCCAACTATGCCATGGTGGTGGACGTGAATCTGGCGAGAGTCCCCGATACCCCGAAGCGGGAGACGGTCCCCCTCGGAGAGGGAATCTCTCTGTCGGTGTCCGCGGCGACCGATCGCAGATTGACCGCCATGACCGAAACGCTCTGCCGTGAGCGGAGCATCCCCTACTGTATGATCGCCGCCCCAACCTCTACGGGAACCAATGCCGCCACGGTTCAGCTGGTGGGCAAGGGAGTACCTGTGGTGGATGTGGGTCTGCCCCTGGCGTCCATGCATACCTATAACGAGGTCATCAGCTTAGCGGATGCCGAGGCGCTTTCCCGATTGATCACCGAATTTATTTCTTCGGAGACGATTGCCTCCGCGTTTGCGGAACTTGATGTGATAGAAAAGGAGGAAGCATGATGAAACCGATGGTGTTTGAAAAAACCGTTGCTTTTGAAGGCTTTTCTCCCATGTCCGAGGAGGAGCTGATTTACACCCTTTGCCAAGCGTTTGGTCCCACGGGCTGTGAAGATTCCGTTCGAGAGACCATCCTTCCGCTTGTCCGTCCCTTCGCCGATTCTATTTTGCGGGATTCCATGGGGAATCTTATTTGCCATTGTCGGTTCGGAGAGGGTGAGGAAAGACAAAAAATTATGATTTCCGCCCATATGGATGAGGTGGGAATGATGGTCACCGAGATTACCGAGGAGGGATATTGCCGCTTCGATACGGTGGGCGGAATCATGCTTACCGTTATGGAGGGACGAAAGGTGACCCTGGGAGACGAGACAAACCGAATCGCGGGTGTGATCGCATCCAAGGCGATCCACCATAAAAAGCCCAAGGATAGAAAAAAGCCCACGGCCATCGATAAGCTCTATATCGACATCGGCGCCAAGGACCGAGAGGAGGCGGAGAAGTACGTTTCGGTAGGAACGCTTGCCACCTTCGATTCAGAATGCTACCGATTCGGAGAGGGAGGAATGCAGATCAAGGCGAAGGCGCTGGACGATCGTCTGGGTTGCGCCGTGATGATCCGCGCCATGGAGGCGATGCGCAAGGATCCTCCCAAGGGTGACGTAGATCTCTACTTCTGTTTCACCGTGCGAGAGGAGATCGGATTGTCGGGTGCCAAGGTGGTTGCCAATCGTCTGAAACCCGATGCGGCGCTGGTACTGGAATGCACCGCCGTGTCCGATCTTTCCGAGGTCCCTGAGCATCGCCGCGTGGCGGTGCAGGGAAAAGGAGGCGCGATCTCGCTGATGGACCGATCCACGGTCTATGACCGAGCCTTTGTGAATTTCGCGCTGGAAACTGCCCAAAAGGAGGGCATTCCCGTGCAGGTCAAAAAGTTTGTTTCGGGAGGAAACGACGCAGGCTCGATCCATAAATCGGGCGAGGGGGTCAAGACTCTTGCGCTGTCGGTTCCCACTCGTTATCTTCATTCTCCCGCCTCGGTGGCAAATCTCAACGATTTTCGCGGTGTGACGGCGCTTTGTGAGGCTTTGCTTCGCCGACTGTCCACAGAAAGGATCTGACGGTTATGAAAAAAAGAAATCTTTATACGCTTCTCGCGGAGCTTTGCGCTCCCGTCTCGGTCTCGGGCAGAGAGGACGGAATCCGTTCTCTCCTGGCAGAAAAGATACTCCCCTATGCGGATGAGGTACGGATCGATAATCTCGGAAACCTGATCGCCAAAAAGCAGGGAAAGGGAGACGCTCCCTCGGTAATGCTTTGCGCTCACATGGACGAGATCGGATTTCTCGTTACCTTTATTGAGGAAAACGGAATGCTCCGCATTGCTCCCGTGGGAGGGATTCACTTTTCAGCGGCTGCTTACAGCGAGGTGATCTCCGAAAAAGGAATTTCGGGCGTACTGGTTCCCGAAGCAAAGACTAAGCCCGAGGAATATGGCGCGCTGAAGTTCTATATTGACATCGGCGCGAACGATCGAAAGGATGCTCAAAAGAAGGTGTCGGTGGGAGATTGCTTCGTACAGAGAAGCGGTGTTCACAGACTGATGCACAGCCGTGTGGCAGGCAGACCTTTAGATGACCGTGTGGGTTGCGCCGTACTCTTGTCCCTTGCCGAAGAGCTTTGGAAAGAAGAAACGGTGGGAGACGTATATTACGTATTCTCGGTTCAGGAGGAGGTCGGCTGCCGAGGCGCGATGACCGCCGCTTTTGGCATAGCCCCCGATTACGGTCTTTGCTTTGACGTCACGGCAACGGGTGACGTCCCGGGTGCGTCTCCCATGGCGTGCAAGCTGGGAGATGGCGCGGCGATCAAAATCAAGGATCGTTCGGTAATTTGTCACGAGGAAGTGGTAACTACCCTATGTAATCTTGCCAAAGAGCAGAGGATTCCCCATCAGCGAGAGATCCTCTTGGCGGGAGGCACGGACACCTCGTCCATGCAGCTTGCGGGGAGCGGATGCCGTGTAGGCGCTCTGTCTATCCCCAGCCGTTATATTCATTCGGGTGTTGAGATGTGTGATCTTGGAGACGCAAATGCCTGTGCTGAGCTAGCGCTTGCCTTTGTCAAGCAGCTTGCGGAATAAACCAAAAACAAAAGAGGAAGAAGAAAATGGAATTTTCCCAAAAAACCCTGGAGCTAGTCGAGGAGGCGGAAGCGGCTCTTTCCGAGCGTTTTGCCCATATTGACCGAGTTTCCTTTGAAAATACGAAAAAAATTATGGATGCCTTTCGAAATCATCGGGTCAGCGAGGCAATGTTCAACCCTACCAGCGGATACGGCTACGACGACCGCGGAAGAGACACCTTGGATGCCATTTGGGCAGAGGTGATGGGGGCGGAGGCGGCATTTGTTCGCCACCAGATTGTCAACGGCACCCAGGCTCTTACCATCGGTCTGTTCGGTCTTTTGCGTCCCGACGACATTTTGTTCTCGGTAGCGGGAAAGCCCTACGATACCTTGGATGAGGTAATCGGAAATTCGGGCACCCCCGGTAACGGCTCCCTCCGTGATTTCGGTGTGGAGTACCGCCAGGCGGATCTTTTGCCGGACGGAAGCTTTGACGTGGAAACGATTCGCCGTGTGCTTTCCCAAGAGGGAGAGCGGATCAAGGTCGTGTTCATTCAGCGCTCCAAAGGGTATCTCAACCGTAAGACGCTCAGCGTGGATGAGATCGGCGCCCTCATGCCTATGGTCAGAGAGTTGACACCCCATGCGTTTGTGGTTGTTGATAACTGCTACGGTGAATTTGTGGAGACTCGTGAGCCCACAGCCGTGGGCGCGGACATGATCATCGGTTCCCTCATTAAGAATCCCGGCGGCGGCATGGCAGAGACGGGAGGATATATCGCGGGAACGGCACGTGCCGTGGAGCTGGCATCTTACCGTTTGACCTCAGTTGGTTGCGGATTGGAGGTGGGAGCATCCATGGGGCAGAACAAGAGCCTTTTCAAGGGACTCTTCTACGCTCCTCATACCACGGCGCAAGCGTTGAAGACCGCGCATCTGGCGGCATACCTCTTCGGCGAGCGAGGACTCGGATTTGAGGTAGAGCCCAAGTGGGACGAGGAGAGACACGACATCATCCAGTCGGTCATTACCCGAAGCCCCGAGGGACTCTGCGCCTTCTGTCGGGGCATTCAGGCAGGCTCGCCCATTGATTCCTTTGTGACTCCCGAGCCCTGGGAGATGCCGGGCTACGGCGATAAGGTCATCATGGCGGCGGGAGCTTTTACCCAAGGCTCGTCCATCGAGTTGTCCGCGGACGGTCCGCTCCGCGAGCCCTATACCGCCTTTTTCCAGGGCGGACTGACCTACGAAAGCGGCAAGATCGGGATCATGAGCGCCGCTGAAGAGGTACAGAAAGCGGGACTCGGAAGAAAATAAAACGAAAAGGATACAGCTACATATCACCCGAAAGGATGCTCTTATGCTGTTTTCTTCCCTTGAATTTCTTTATGTGTTTCTTCCTCTGACTCTTTTTCTTTATTTTCTTTCGCCAAGGCGACTGAAAAATTTTACTTTGTTGCTTCTAAGTCTTTTGTTTTACGCGTACGGGGAACCGATTTACGTTTTTTTGATGATCGTCACCATTGCCGTCAATTACTTCTTTGGCATAAGTCTTGGTCGGTGGAAATGCCGACGAGCGCTTTTGATTTTGGCAGTGGCGGTCAATGTAGGTCTGCTTTTCTTCTTTAAATATGCGGGGGTGGTTTTTCCTATTCTTGGAACGATCCCCCTGCCTGTAGGAATTTCCTTTTATACCTTTCAGGCTCTTTCCTACGTGGCGGACGTGTATCGGGGAGAAGTGGATGCCTCACACAGTCCCGTGGCGTTTGGAGCTTATATTACCATGTTTCCTCAACTGATTGCGGGTCCCATTGTCCGTTACAGCGACGTGGAGAGGCAATTAAAGGATAGAAGCTATACGACGGAGCGGATCGCCTCGGGCATTGCCACCTTTTTGGCGGGTCTTTCGAAAAAGGTGCTTCTTGCCAATCCCGCGGGGGCGCTTGCCGACACGCTTTTGGGAGGGGCAGATACGATGCTTTCCGCCATTCTTTGGCTCCTGTTCTTTGCGTTTCAAATTTATTTTGATTTTTCGGGGTATTCAGATATGGCGGTGGGGCTCGGACGGATTTTGGGGTTTGATTTCCCCGAAAATTTTCGCTATCCCTATATCGCGAAAAGCATTACCGATTTCTGGCGCAGATGGCACGTGACGCTGTCCTCTTTCTTTCGGGAATACGTCTATATTCCCTTGGGTGGAAATCGACGGGGCAGGGGACGCACCTATCTCAATTTGCTGATTGTCTGGAGTCTGACGGGACTTTGGCACGGCGCTTCTGTCAATTTTCTTTTGTGGGGACTCTATTTTTTTGTTATTCTATGTGTGGAAAAGGCATTTTTGAATCGGATTTTCCATCGAATTCCCTCATTTTTTTGTCATCTATATGCCATTTTTCTGATTCTTTTCGGGTGGTTGATCTTTGCCTCCGACGGAACAAGAAATACCCTTTTCTTACTTTCCCTCATTGGAAACGCTCCGTTTCTCGACGGCTGGATCCTATATGAGCTTCGAAAAAACGCGCTCTTTCTGTGTATTTTGATCCTTGGATGTACACCGCTTCCGAAACGATTGTATGAGAGAATGGAATGCCGTGCTCCCCGTGCTTTTTGTCCCTTGCGTATCATTCTGTGCCTTGGCTCCCTGATCCTTTGCACTGCTTATCTCGCGTCCTCGGGATACAATCCCTTTCTATATTTCAGATTTTGAGATTGGAGAATTCTATGACCGCACTCTTGATCAAATTGTTTGTCAAAGATCCATCAAACACCAAAGATCCCGCCGTTCGTCGGGCATACGGGACCATGTCGGGCTTTGCCGGTATCGCCCTCAACCTGTTTTTGTCCGCCATTAAACTCTTAGCGGGTCTGATTTCGGGCTCCATCGCAATTACGGCGGATGCCCTTAACAATCTGTCCGATGCGGGATCGCAGGTCATTACCCTCATCAGCTTTAAAATGGCAGCCAAGCCCGCCGACCGCGACCACCCCTTTGGTCACGCAAGGATGGAATATATCGCCTCTATGATCGTTTCCTTCTTGATTCTTATGGTGGGAGTGGAGCTGTTCCGAGAATCCTTGAGGGGCATTTTTGACCCAACCGCCGATGCTGTGTTCGGCGATCTGACGCTGATTATTCTCGGTATATCCATTGTTGCTAAAGTTTGGCTCTTCTTCTTTAACCGTTCGATTGGAAAGAAGATCGATTCCTCGGTGATGATCGCAACTGCCACCGATAGCATTTCGGATGCGGGAGCTACGGCAGCGGTCCTTGTTTCGGCGCTGATCAGCCGTTTCTTTGGAATCCGCACCGATGCGTATATGGGTGTCTTCGTATCGATTTTCATTTTCGTTGCGGGGATTCGTATACTGAACGAAACCAAAAATTCGCTCCTCGGCTCGGCGCCCGATCCCGAGGTGGTGGACAGCATCGAGGCGATCTGCGGAGAATATACGGAAATTCTCGGAATCCACGATATGGTGGTGCATAACTACGGACCCAATAATACCGTAGCGTCCTTTCATGCCGAGGTGGACGGAAGCGCCAACGTATTTGATACCCACGACGTGATCGATACCGTAGAGCGTCGGCTTTGGAATGAGCTCAAGGTACGGGCTACGGTACATATGGACCCGATCGTTACCGATGACGAGCGTGTTAATACTCTGCGGGAGGCGACAGCGGAGGCAGTCCGCCGTATTGACGAGCGCTTAACGATCCATGATTTCCGTTTTGTGGAGGGACCCACCCATACGAATCTGATTTTTGACGTGTGCGCTCCTTTTGAATTGGACATAAGAGACGACGAGCTTCGCGGTCAGATCTCCGATGAAATCGCGTCAATCGACCCCACATACTTTGTTGTGATCACCATTGACAGACTATGAGAACGCAAACGGCAAGCGCTTCCTTGTCTTGAACTTTGATACGCGGATCCTTACCACAAATGTGCATACCCCCCTCGACCCGTCACTATGCACGATCCCGTCAGTATGCCGAGGCGGTCAAGTGGCTCTCCCGCGGCAAGGTACTGCCTGCGTATGCCTATGGAAATCCTGACCTGTATATTCTTTCCAAGAAGGGGAAGGAGGGTGCCATGGCGGTGGGCATTTGGAACTTTTGCATCGACCGGGTCTATGCGCCGAAGATCACCCTTGATCGTGAATATAGGGAGATCACCGTCCTGAACTGCTCGGGCACCCTTTCGGGCAACACGGTTACGCTGTCCGACCTTTCCCCCTACGGCTTCTGCGCCTTTGAGGTCAAGTAAAGGGGATGCGAGGGGATGCGGGTCTGCTTCTCTCCTCCGCTACGCTACGGGGCACGAGCCTTCGGTTCGTGCAAAAAGCTCCGCAAAACTTTTATACAAATTATGTGTAGGGGAACACACCTTTCTATTCCTTATGTACCGTGTAGTTTATTGTTTTTTCTCTGAGGTAGAAATCCGTCGGACCGCGTTGCTTGGGCACGCTACCGACGGATTTCTTGATTTGTTTATAATAGATATGTGTTCTCGCTTCACGAAAAAAAGGAAGCCATCGTCGATGGCTTCCTTTTTTTACTTATCTATTAAGAATCAGCTTAGTCAGATCTACGGGAGCAACGATTTTTCCGTCCTTGTAGACACGCATATTGCCCGAGGCGATCTCGTCGATGAGGATAACCTCGCCGTTGTGGTAACCGAACTCAAACTTGATATCCCAAAGGTCGAGACCGATAGACTTCAGATCGTCCGCGACGATCTTGGTGATCTTCAGGGTCTGCTCCTTCATGGACTCGAACATGGCGGGGGTCATTACGCCCAGAGCGGCAAGTCCCTCACCGGTAACCAGCGGGTCGCCCTTCTCGTCGTTCTTAAAGGTGCACTCCACGTAACCGCCCTCGAGAACGGTACCGTCCTTAATATATTCGCCGTAGCGGCGGATGAAGCTACCCGTAGCCACCAAACGGCAAATAACCTCCAAACCGTTTCCGCCCTGCGCTTTGCCGAAGTTTTCAGCGGGAAGAACCTCCATGGTTGCTTCCTCTACGTTTGCGCTTACGTAGTGGGTCTTGATGCCGGCATTCTTCAGAAGCTCGAAATAGAGAACCGAGGTTTCAAGATTGGCGCGACCAATACCGTCAATGGTCAGACCCACCGAGTTCTCGCCGGGATCGAACACGCCGTCCTTTCCGGTGCAATCATCCTTAAACTTCAACAGCACGTTGCCGTTGTCAAGAGCGTAAACATCCTTGGTCTTACCGGTATAAAGCTTTTTCATAACCATACTCCTTTTTTGTTTAGAATCATTTAACACGATTATTTTATCACTTTTTTTTTCGTTTGTACAGTATTTTTTAAAAAAAAACCAGAAAAATTCACATTTTTATCTAATAAGGGTGTATTCCAGCATTTCAAAACGCAAGAGAGAACCAACGTCGGTTCCGAGAGGAAGGAGCGCCATGGCGATAAACAGGTCCTCTCCGCTCACTCGGTCGCGAAGCGTGGCATATTCTCCCTCGATCTTTATGACAGTATAATCCTTCGGTTCCATGGCTTACTTCGTGTCTGGATGATGGTCGTGGCGGTGCTCCCGCACGTGCTTCTGACGGGCGCTGGTCTTTTCGTGCGGAACGATCTCTCCGGCTCGGGTCAGAGCGATCTTGGTGAGCAGAGGTCCGACCAGCTCATAGATCAGTACGGCAAAAAGAGTGATATTGCTGACAACGTTTCCGATCGTAGGATCGACCAAAGTAAATTCCTCCTTCGCCTTGATCGCCATGCCGAGGGCAACGCCCGCCTGAGGAAGCAGGGTAAGGCCCAGATATTTAATGATGGCGGGGCAGCAATGGGTTGCCTTCGAGCTAAGGTATGCGCCGCTAATTTTGCCTGCCGAACGGGTCAGGATATAAACCAAACCGATGATTACGATTGTAAGACTTGTAAATACGCTCAAATCAAGCTCCGCGCCGCTGATGACGAAGAAGAGAATGAGAATGGGAGCCACCCAGCGGTCCATACGGTCCATCAATTCCTCGGAGAAGTCGCAGATGTTGCAGAAGACGGTTCCCAGCATCATGCAGGACAAAAGGGAAGAGAACGCGATATGTACGCCGAACACTTCAAATTTCAGCATGGAGATGGCGACCGTAAAGAAAATGAACGCCACAGACATAGCCAGACGCTTGGAGCGGGAATGGAAGAAACGCTCGCAGTAATTAAAGATCACACCCACCACTGTGCCGAGAGCAAGGGACAGGATTACCTCCAAAAGGGGCTCCACTACCACCGAAAGAATGCTGATCGACACACCGGATGCCAGTGCTTTGGAAATTCCAAAGGAGACCGAGAATAGAACCAGACCAACCGCGTCGTCCAGCGCCACCACGGGCAAAAGAATGTCGGTGACGGGTCCCTTCGCCTTGTACTGCTTGACGACCATCAGGGTTGCCGCGGGAGCGGTTGCCGATGCCACCGCACCGAGAAGGATGGCGGCGGGCAGAGGGAGCGCTTCGGGGAAGACAAAATGCAGACCGATTAGAGCGGCGTCTACCAAAAGAGTGGCTACAACGGCTTGAAAAATTCCTACAATCGTCGCTTGCTTTCCGATTTTCTTCAGCTGGGAAACGCGGAATTCGTTTCCGATGGAGAAGGCGATGAATCCAAGTGCCACGTTGGAGATCAAGGAAAGACCGCCAAGGCTCTCCTTTTGAAATCCAATTCCCCCAATGCCCAGATTGCCGAGCAGATAGGGGCCTACGAGAATACCCGCGATCAGATAGGCGGTAACAGCGGGCAGCTTGCAAAGCTTTGCCAAACGGGAAAGCATCAGACCCGCGAACAGCGCAATGGATAAAGAAAGAATGATTTCCATAACAGCCTCCGGAGAGTAATAATATAAATAGGTAGGCTTGCCAAAAACACAAGCCTACCCATTATAGCATCATCCCTAAGGGTTGTCAAGGGAATTTTCGATTTTTTTCGTATCAAGTTTTAGAGTGAAATTCAAATCCTTCCCACAGGCTCTTTTTCTTTCGAATGCTCGATCTCGTGTGACGTCAAATCCCGAGGAATTTCCTTTTTGCTACCAATGCGCCGCGCGATTCCCCGCGTGCCGTAAAAGGCGCAGTGTACGAGAAAGCAGGTTCCCATGACACAAAATACCACCACGGGGGGCATTACATTGTCTGGCAAGAAGGAAAAGATGCTGTATTCCACGAAGAACCAGTTTTGCCCCTCGTAAAGAGTGTTCCCGAGGATCGACCAGAAAAGGATGAGAAGGACACCGCAAAGCTCCATCCAAAGGTTGCGAAGCTTCAATTCGGTCACGCCGAACGCCAGCTGCAAAAATCCCCAGGAGAACAGGAATCCGTGATACATAAAGGTTTGGAATATGATGTAGCTGAAGGGGGGCTCTCCGCCCAATGCCGAGCCGGGATAGCACATCCACATCATAGAGGACGCAATGGCGAAGGTAACGATGACGGGACGAATCCTCAAAAAATTTTTATTAAACTGAGCAAAGGGAACGAAAACACCGGTCAGGGTGCAGATGTGGAAGGGAAGCTTGTCAATGGAGATGCGATCATAGCTGTCGGACAGAGGCATCAGGAAGAAGTCGGCGATATAGAAGCCAATGACAAGATATGTGTAGATTCTCAGAACCTTGTCCTTTGCCGCGGCGGATTTTTTACGCATCAGGACCGCAATCAGAATGGCACTGAAAAAGATAACAAATAAATACAAAAAATGCCAAATGTCAAAAAGACCGATCCGCAAGGAAGAATTGTTTTCACTCAATAGATATGCAACAAATTCTCTCATAAAATAAACCTCCTAAAAAGTCAAATCTCAAAAAGTGTATTCTGAAAACACACATATTATAACACACCCCCCAAAAAAACGCAACCCTTTTTTGTGATTGGAAAAACCTTTTTCCGTTTGAAAACCGAGGGTAAATAACTTGACAAAATCCTTAGAATCATGTATAATAAAATTTATATAAATATTGATTTTTGCGTGCGGGGAACTCTGGGAAAATCCCGGCGCAGACAAGCTTTGGAAAGGTAGTTGGATTATGGCTTTTTCTCTTCACGGGGTTCATGTGCCCCATCGAAAGCATACCCAAGACAAGGGAGCCTTTTTTATGGACCCTCCGAAAACGGTAACGATCCCTATGTCGATGCACATTGGCGCGTCGGCTCGTCCCATTGTGAAAGCGGGGGATTTGGTGCATATAGGCACAAAAATTGCGGAAGCAGGGGGCGCCGTTTCGGTTCCCATGCACGCATCAGTGTCGGGAACAGTCAAAAAAATCATAGATTTTCCCCTCTCGAATGGCACGATGACCTCTGCTGTGGTTATTGAATCCGACGGAGAAATGACTTTTGATGAGACTCTGACTCCTCCCGTCGTGGATTCCAGGGAGGACCTTGTCCGTGCCATTTTGGAAAGCGGCGTAGTGGGGCTTGGGGGAGCGGGATTTCCCACACATATCAAATTTAGCGTGGACCCCGCAAGAATCGAGACTCTGGTGGTCAACGGAGCGGAATGTGAGCCCTACATCACCAGCGATACCTATACCATGAACGCCAAGGGAGAGGAGATTGCTACGGCTCTGCGTGCTCTGACCGCCCATCTGGGGATCAAGGATGTGGTCATTGGGATCGAGTCCAATAAGAAGAGCGCCATTGCCGCCATGAAGCGACTTGCCGAAAGCCTTCGTGACACCTGCTTGGTTCGGGTCAAGGTTCTTCCCGCCGTGTATCCTCAGGGCGGAGAAAAGGTATTGATCTATCATACCACAGGACGTGTGGTTCCCGCAGGCAAGCTTCCCATCGATGCGGGATGTATCGTGGTGAACTGTACCACCCTTGCCGCCATCGGCGGTTACCTTACCACGGGAAAGCCCTTGGTGAACAAGTGTGTCACTGTGGACGGTGGAGCGGTCAGGGAACCGAAGAACATTATCGTTCCCATCGGAACGGCATTTTCGGACGTACTTGACTTTTGCGGCGGACTGACGGAAGAGCCCATAAGAGTCCTTTACGGCGGACCGATGATGGGAATTTCGGTTCCCGATCTGAGTGTTCCCGTTTTAAAGAATACCAATGCGATCCTGGCTCTGACAAAAAGGGAACTTCATGTGCCGAAACAGACGGCTTGTATTCGCTGCGGCGCCTGCGCGAATGCTTGTCCCTTTGGGCTTTCTCCGGCGGAGATTGCCAGAGCCTATGAGAAAAGGGATGCCGATGGACTTCGCAAGCTATCCCTGAATTCCTGCATGGAGTGTGGTTGTTGCAGCTTTGGTTGTCCCGCGGCAAGACCCTTGGTACAGACCAACAAGCTTGCTAAGGCGTTTTTACGTGAAGAATCGGCAAAGGAGGAGAAAAAGGCATGAGTCGCTTGACCCTTTCGGTGTCTCCGCATATTCACAGCGGACGCTCTACCGCGGCGATTATGGGAGAAGTTTTGATCGCGTTGATTCCCGCTACCATGGCGGGCGTGGCAATCTTCGGATGGCGCGCGCTTTTGGTCATTGCCGTCTGCCTTGCTTCCTCGGTGGGATTTGAGGCGCTGTTTAACCTGATCGTGAAAAAGAAGCAGACCGTGGGCGACCTGAGCGCTGCCGTGACGGGACTTTTGCTGGCGCTCAATCTGCCGGCGGGGATTCCTCTCTGGCAGTGCGTCATTGGTTCTTTTTTTGCCATGGTGGTGGTAAAAGGACTGTTTGGCGGTCTTGGATGCAATCCTGTCAATCCCGCCATTACCGCCCGTGTCTTTATGCTGGTGGCATTTGGCTCCATGACTGTACAATCCTTCCCCGTGAGTGTCGATGCGGTTTCGAGCGCTACCCCCTTGGCGGCGGAGAGCGTGGCAAACATGCCCTCGCTTTCGACCCTGTTTTGGGGAACCTACGGCGGTGCGATCGGCGAGACCTCGGTAGCCGCTTTGTTGATTGGATTTCTCTATTTATTGGTTCAGCGTGTAATTAGCTGGCATATTCCCGTTGCCTTCGTGGGAACGGTCTATGCAGCGTCCTTCTTTATGGAGGGGATGGAGCCCCTTTCGGCGCTTTCCATGATTCTTTCGGGGGGGCTCTTCCTTGGAGCCATCTTTATGGCGACTGACTACGTTACTTCTCCCACCACTCCCTGGGGTAAAGTGATCTTCGGTGTGGGAGCGGGAATGATTACGTTCCTTATTCGCTATTTCGGGTCCTATCCGGAGGGGGTGTCCTTTGCGATTCTGATTATGAATATTCTGACCCCCTATATTGACTCTTGGACCAGGCGCAAGGTGTTCGGCACAGGAGGGAAGCAGGCATGAAAAAATCGATGAAAAGTATGATCGTGTTGGTGTCGATCTGCGGAGTGATCGCTCTTCTTTTGGCGCTGACCAATCTAATCACAGCTCCCTTGGTGGAAGAGAATCAAAGGCTTGCTACCGAGAAGGCACTCAAAGAAGTCATGCCCGAGGGTGAAGGCTTTGAAATGATAGAGAGCGATTTGACGCTTCCCGCCACTGTGACTGAGATATATCGGGAAAACGGGGGAGGCTATGTGATCAAGCTGAAAACGGCGGGCTACGGCGCGGATTTCTTGATCCTGTGTGGAGTCAGAGCCGATGGCACGGTGAGCGGTACGGTCTGCCTGTCCTCCAATGAAACCCTCGGATTTGAAAAGACCTATGGAGAAAATTTTACGGATCAAGATAAAGCAGGCGCTTTGAAGGTGGATACCATCTCGGGCGCGACCAAGACCACGGCAGCCTATCGTTCTGCCGTACAGGATGCGATCGATGCCGCGGAAGCATTGAGATCGGCAGAGAGGGGGACGAACGCATGAAGAATAACGGAAATACGTCAGTGCTTCTTCGGGGAATTTTGAAGGAAAATCCCGTTTTCGTGCTGGTCCTCGGTACCTGTCCCACCTTGGCTGTTACCAACAATCTGGTGGGCGCATTCGGTATGGGCATTGCGGCGTTGGTGGTTCTTGTTTGTTCCAATATTCTGGTTTCTCTGCTTCGTCGGGTGATTCCGGATAGCGTGAGAATCCCTTGCTACATCGTGATTATCGCGGGCTTTGTTACCATTGTGCAAATGCTGGTGCAGGCATTTTTCCCTGCCCTCTATGAAATGCTCGGCGTCTATTTGGCGCTGATTACAGTCAACTGTATCATTCTCGGACGTGCTGAAATGTTTGCGGGTAAGAATTCCGTAGGGAAGTCGGCGCTGGACGGCATTGGTATGGGACTTGGCTTTACGTTGGCACTTTGTGCCATGGCTTTGGTCCGAGAGGTGTTTGGAAACGCTACCTTTGCGGGCATTCCGATTCCGTTCCTTGAGCCCTATAAGATTGCGTTTCTTGTAAAAGCGCCGGGAGGCATGTTGGTTTACGGTCTTCTCATTGCACTGGTCTATGTCATCACTCACGGACGCGCGCCCCGTAAACAGTCGTTTTCCTGCGAGGGCTGTCCCTCGGCGGGTCATTGTCAGGCGGGGGCGTGCGTTGAGAAAGGAGAGGAAACCTAATGGATCTTTTAAAATCTTTGGTCGTGATTCTGCTTTCCTCGGTATTGGTCAATAACTACGTGCTCAGCCGCTTCCTCGGCATCTGTCCGTTCCTTGGGGTATCCAAAAAGCTGGATCAGGCGACGGGTATGGGACTTTCGGTTACGGCGGTTATGCTTTTGGCGACTGCGGTTACTTGGCCCATTCAGTATCTGCTTCTGGATCGGGTAGGACTTGGCTATATGCAGACCATTGTGTTTATTTTGGTCATTGCGGCTCTGGTGCAGATGCTGGAGCTGATCATCAAGCGATTCTCCCCCTCCTTACATAAGGGATTGGGTGTGTATCTGCCCCTAATTACTACCAACTGTGCCGTATTGGGCGTTGCCATCAACAATATTACCGACGGCTATGGATTCCTGGAATCCATGGTCAGCTCGCTGGGATGCGGTCTTGGCTTCCTTTTGGCAATGGTTCTGTTTTCGGGTCTGCGCTCCCGTATCGATGAGAGCCGTGTGCCGAAGCCTTTCCGTGGGCTTGCCGTGACGCTGATTGCCGCTTCCTTCATCTCCCTTGCCTTTATGGGATTTGCCGGCATCGTGGATCAGCTCTTCGCGTAAGGAGGAAAACATGGAAATTTTACTTGCTTTTTTGGTGGTCGCTGCCGTTGGATTGGTGGCGGGCATCCTGTTGGCGCTGATCTCCCACTTTTTCGGAGTGGAGGAGGATGAGCGAGTGAAGGCGGTTCGCGCCTGTTTGCCGGGAGCCAATTGCGGTGCTTGCGGATATAAGGGCTGTGATGACTATGCTTCAGCGCTTGCCGAGGGCAAGGCTGCCGCAAATCTCTGTATTCCGGGATCGGATGCGACGGCATCAGAGCTGGGTGTTGTTCTCGGTATCGAGGTTGAGCCTCCCAAGAATGCTACGGCTTTCGTGCATTGCAGAGGAAACTGCGCGGTTACAGAGCGGAAAGCCGATTATGAGGGAGTGCGGAGCTGCCGTGCCGCCGCGATGCTCTATGGCGGACCTGAAGCCTGTCGGTTTGGCTGTATCGGACTCGGCGACTGCGTCAACGTATGCCCCGCGGACGCGATCTGCTTAAAAGACGGAATTGCTCACGTCAATTCCGTTCTCTGCGCAGGATGCGGTCTGTGTGCCGCTACCTGCCCCAAGGGGATCATTTCCGTGATTCCAAAGGAATCGGCGGCAGTTGTTCTTTGTAACAATAAGGATAAGGGCGCAGATGCCCGTAAAGCGTGTAAGAGCGCTTGTATCGGATGTAAAAAATGCGAAAAGGTCTGTCCCTCCGAGGCAATCAAGGTTGTGGATCAGCTTGCAAAGATCGACTATGACAAATGCACAGGCTGTGGCGCATGCGTAGAAGGATGTCCCGTGGGATGTCTGGAAAACCTTTTGTTTACAAGAGAAACACAAAATGTCTGAGCGATTGAGAACGGAACCAAAGCGTAGATTTCGAAATGACCTGATTTTGATCATTCTTCTCCTGTCGTTTGCGATTGCCGCCGGGCTATTCCTCTATCTCTTTCGGGGAGAAGGAACCGAGGTGCAGGTGACGGTGGACGGCGAGACGTGGGGGCGCTATTCCCTCATGGAGGACCGCGTCGTGGAGATTCGTACGCAAAAAGGAGTCAATCGTTTGGTCATTCAAGACGGAGAGGTCTACGTGGAATTCGCCGATTGTGCCGATGGCATCTGCGCCGACCATAACCCGATCTCCCGTACAAAGGAAAGCATTGTTTGCTTGCCCCATGGAGTCGTCATTACGGTGCGGGGCGGAGAAGATGGCAAAGACGTGGATCTCGTTACTTGATCTGCATTGAAAAAAGGAGAGAGGATATGAGAGGAAGAGCGGAAAGATACGCCCTTTTGGGTCTTTGTGTGGCGCTTGCCATGCTCCTTTCCTATGTGGAGCTCCTGATCCCCCCTCTTTACGCGGCAGTCCCGGGTATCAAAATAGGACTGCCCAACGTGGTGATTCTGTTTGTTCTATACCGTCTTGGATTTCGATCTGCTATGGCGGTGTCAATTTGCCGTATTGGCGCGATTTCACTTCTTTTTGGGAACGTGATGGCACTGGCTTACAGTTTGGCGGGAGGAATTCTCAGCCTGCTTGCTATGTCCTTACTTTGGAAAAGCGACCGCTTTTCCACGGTGGGAGTCAGTGTAGCGGGGGGCGTGCTCCATAACGCGGGACAGATTCTCTGTGCCGTGTTGATATTGGGAACAGCAGAGATCGGATATTACCTTGCTGTGCTGGCAGTTACGGGAACGGTGTCGGGCGTTCTTGTGGGACTTCTTGGCGGATTTGTCCTCCGTCGGATCTCTACCGACGCGAAATCATAGAAAAGGGGCGCTTTCTGCGCCCCTTGCTTCGATTCAAAATGACGAAAGGAGAAGGATGGATGAAGAAAAGGCTTTTGAGCGTGTTTGCGGCGCTTTGCTTAACGCTATCCTCGGTGTGCTTTGCTTCCTGCGGTACAGAACGGGAGTCCTATTCGATCGAATCCTTAGAATTTTTCGACACCGTTACCACGGTGACGGGGTATGCCGATTCTCGTGAAGAGTTTGATGAGGTGGCGGGAGAGATTCTCCAAATGCTTGCGGAGTATCATCGACTTTTCGATATTTACAATTCCTATGAGGGAATTAAAAATCTTCATGCCGTAAACAGCCAAGCGGCTACTTGCCCCATCAAGGTTGACGCGCGCATCATGGACCTTTTGCTTTACGGAAAGGAAATGCACGAGCTGACCGAGGGAAGTGTCAACATTGCCATGGGAAGTATTCTGTCTCTGTGGCATGCCTGTCGGGAGCAAGCAAAAAAAGCCACTGAGAATGCAACAATCCCTGACACGGATGCCCTTGCCGAGGCGAGAAATCATGTCGACATCAATGCTCTCTTGCTTGACGAAGCGGCAGGAACCGTCTTCTTTTCCGATCCTCTTCTTCGATTGGACGTGGGGGCGGTTGCCAAGGGGTACGCGGTGGAGCAGGTCGCAAAAGCCTTGGAGAAACAGGGAATTTCGGGATATGTGATGAACGTGGGCGGAAACGTCCGTGCTCTTGGCGAAAAAGCAGACGGAAGTCCTTGGACAGTAGGTGTGGAGCACCCCGAAGCGGGAAAGGATTATTTAGCGCGTCTTTCTCTCTGCGGGGAATCTCTGGTCACCAGTGGCTCCTATCAGCGGTATTATACGGTGGGCGGAGTGCGCTACCACCATATCATCGATCCCGATACGGGAATGCCCGCAAAGGGTTTTTCGTCGGTTTCGGTGGTCTGTCCGAGCTCGGCACTTGCCGACGCTCTTTCTACGGCACTCTTTTGCATGAGCTTGGAAGAGGGAAGATCGCTGATCGAATCTCTTTCCGACACAGAAGCTCTTTGGCTTCATGAGGACCGAACGGTCACGGTTTCATCGGGTTTTGAGAAATATTCCCTGCCGTAAAAAAACTTTACAAAATCCTTTAAACGTGGTATACTGTAAGTGAGGATAGATTCATAAAATCAGTACGAAGGAGGAAGAGTATGAAGATTCAATTTATCGGTGCGGCGCAGGAAGTTACGGGAAGCTGTACACTCCTTTGTGTGGGGGAACGGTACTATCTTGTGGATTGTGGGATGGAGCAGGGCATTGACGTGTTTCAGAATGTGCCCCTGCCCGTCAGTCCCCGACAGATCGAGGCGGTCTTTCTGACGCATGCCCATATTGACCACTCGGGAATGCTTCCGAGACTGTATAAGGACGGTTTTCGGGGAATCATCTTTTCGACCGAGGCGACAGCGAAGCTGTGTGACATCATGCTTCGAGACAGTGCCCATATTCAAATGACCGAGGCGCTTTGGAAAAACAAACGGGCAGAGCGTGCGGGTGAGGAGCCAGAAGAGCCTACCTACGATATGGCGGACGCCGAGGGTGCGATCCGACTGTTCCGAGGACTTCCCTACGGCAAGAGGATTCCCGTTTCGGCAGACGTGGAGCTTCGGTTTACCGACATCGGACACCTTCTCGGTTCCGCTGCCGTGGAGCTTTGGCTCCGTGAGAATGGTGAGGAGCGGAAGATCGTTTTCAGCGGGGACGTGGGGAATCTCGATCAACCCATTATTAAGAATCCCTTGCCGATCGCAAGGACCGATTATTTGGTATTAGAATCCACCTATGGCAATCGCCTTCATGATGAGTCAGAGGATGCGATCACCATGCTTGCCGAGCTTTTGGAAAGAACCTTAAAACGGGGAGGAAATGTGATTATCCCCTCCTTTGCGGTGGGACGGACCCAAGAGCTTTTGTATGCCATTCGGGAGATCAAGGAAAAGCACTTGATGGAGAATGTGGAATTCCCCGTATACGTGGATAGTCCCTTGGCGGTGGAAGCGACAAGAATTTTTGGAAACTGTGATCCCACTTGCTTTGACGAAGAGACCAACCGTCTGCTTGCGGCGGGGATTGATCCCTTGCAGTTTGAGGGGCTTCGGTTATCGGTTACGGTGGAGGATTCTAAGGCGATCAATGAAAATCCCGAGCCAAAGATCATTTTGTCCGCCAGCGGGATGTGTGAGGCGGGACGGGTTCGTCACCATTTGAAGCACAACTTGTGGAAGAAGGAAAATCTTATTCTCTTTGTGGGCTATCAAGCCGAAGGGACCCTCGGAAGAACGCTTTTGGAGGGGACAGATCACGTGCATCTCTTTGGAGAGGAGATTGCCGTCATGGCAGAGATCCGAGCCCTCAAGGGAACCAGCGGGCATGCCGATCAAAAGGGTTTGATTGATTGGCTGTCCCGATTTGAGAAAAAGCCGAGAACTGTATATCTGAATCACGGCAACGAGGAAGCCGTCAGCGAGCTTTCCGCACGGCTTCAGGATAAAGGATACGCGGTGGAAACACCGTGCAGCGGAACCGAATATGACCTTTTGAGCGGCGCGATGACCGCCTATGCCGAGAAGAAACGGGTAGACCGAGGCGCTGTGGCAAAGGCACAGTCCAGGAAATCCTCGGTGTATCGGAATTTGGTAGCGGCGGCAGAGGCGCTCCTCTCCCTTGCTAAGCGGTCGGATTTCCGTACCAATAAGGATAATGCCAAGCTCACCGCCCAAATTCGAGCCTTGATCGATAAATGGGAGAGGTAAATTCAAGAAATGGCAGCGCATCCATGCGCTGCCATTTCTCTATAATGTAAAAAATTCTGTTTTTTCTATAATGACGTTGATTCCTCTTCTTTAGCTTTTCTTTGCCCATTCGTTCATGAGCAATTTTATGTAAAGTCCACCTTGAACCGTGCGGTTTTGGAAGCTGATGATCCGTCCGCTGCTCACATCATACCAGTCGGTCATAGGAACACGGGAGGGAGATTCGTTGTAGGCTGTCCAAAGGGGAGCAATGTAACTCATGAAGGATTTCTTGGAGGTTGCCAAGGAGGCGGTCCATACCATCCAGTCGGATTTGGTGTATTCCGCACGGTTGTCCAAAGGCATGCCGTAGGTTAGGAAGTGCTTTCGGTTGTGGGCGATCTCGGCATCCATAAATTTACGAGAGAAGATCTTTGTTCCCCAGATCTTGTCCCAAACCATATTGTATTTCATGGAGAAGGTGTCGGGCTGGTCGAAAGCAAGACGGGAGCTTCCGTCTTCGTTGATCGCGGTACTCATCCAAACTCTTGCCATCTTGCGCGCTTTGCGCAGATATTTTGCCGCTTCCGTCTTTTTATCCAGCATCTCGCAAAGGAGAGACATGCCTACGATGCCCATCACTGCCTTGAGGGAAAGGTTGCAGTTGTGTGCCAGATGTCCCGCGAAGTCGTCGGTGCAAAGCTGATTTTCGGGATCGGTTCCATATCTGAGAAGGTATTCGCACCAGTCAACCAGAACGTCATAATGAGCGGCGGCAAAGTCGGCAGAGCCCGTAGCCAGCGCTACGTTCGCCTCCATGATTAGCATATTGCCGCATTCCTCTACGGGCATCTGATTGTCGTAGGCGAGAGGTCCTTCATAAATGCCTCTATCGTCCACACACTTTTTCCCGTAGACCTGACCGTTGAGAATCGGATAGCGTCCTACATCATGAGGAGCAAAATCAAAATTCATCTCCTTCTTCCACTCGTCGGAATCGGCATAGCGGTAGATGGGACGCATCATGGCCTTTACCAGCTCGGGATTGTAGAGCAAAAAGAGAGGGATGGAGGGGTAGCTCACGTCCACAGTCGCGGCGCATCCGTTGGAGAAGCATTCCTTGGAAATAAAGAGGATCTCGCCATTTTCGTCCAATACCAGCTTGTGAGCGGCAATGACCTGACGGTAGGCTAAGGAGAGAAGCTCGGCATATTTCTCACCGCCTGCATCCATGGCATCGTCGTAGAGCTTCCTTGAAAAGGCATCGCAACGAGGCATCAGAACGTCATACTCCTTTGCCGCCTCACAAATCGCTTCCTCTATGGTCTGACCGTCACGGTTCCAGTAGGATTTCAGGTGCTTTCCGAAATATTCAATGCTGACCACGTCATCGTAGGCAAAGAGCCAAAGCAGGTTCTTTCCCGCTTCCATGGATGCGGATACGTTGATTCTCGTTTGCTTGCCGGTGGTGTCGACAGAGGCTACGATCTCCTCGCTCTTGACGGTCAGATAGAAATAACCCCAGTTGATTCTATGGTCGTCGCCACTGCGGTTCAAGGGTTCTTGCACCGTGTTGCCCATCCTCATGCCGCGTACGCACCGACAAGGGATAACCTCCTCTGCGGAAACGGGACTTTCCAAGGGAATGTTCAAACAAAGCTCCTCGGTAGCGGATACCTTTGCCGTTACCGTGTGTGCCGCTCCGTCTACGGACTCGTAGGAAAGAGCCATGTAGGACACGGGACGGGTCAAGAGGCGGTAATCGTCGGGAAGGAGGGGGGTGGTGAAGGTGGCAGTCAGTCGGATTTTGGCGTTTTCAAACACCGCGCGGGTGCTCAGTGCGTCAATGTCCAAACGGACCTGAGGGAGCTTTGCGAGGTTGGGGCGGAAGCCGAGAAAGGAATATTCGAAACCGTCCACCGTGACGGTACCGAGGATGTTGTTGGACTTTCCCGTCCAATGCATGGTTTTTACAAAGTTCAGCGTGGTGTCGGGAGACCAGACGGAGAAAAAGGGGTCCACCGTGATCAAAGGGACAGCAGGTGCGCGCAGTTTCATAAAAATACCTCATCTTTCTTTTTGTTGAACGATTGGTTCTGAATTTATTATAGTATAAATCTGCGGTTTTTCAAGGCTTCTTTTGAAATCTGAAAGATTTTTACACATTTTTAATGTCATAAGAGGGCCCTCCTTTGGGAGGGCTTTCGGCTTAATAGATTACGTATTTCTCTCGCTTTGCCACGATCTGTAAGACGGGTTAAATGAGACAAACCTTCATAACTCCAATCCTTTCGATCATTATAATTTCTCGGCTAGGGTCCTTCGCTTCCTCCAAACGCCCGAGAGGAAATAGATCATACTGGGAATGGCGTATCCGTAGGGTGCCAAGGCATACCCTAAAATGAAGCCGAAGAAGCCCCAGCCAAAGACGGTGCCAAAAAGCCAGCTAAGTCCAATTCGAAGGATCACGCCGTCAAGAAGAGCAAGAACCATGCAAAGCTTCGCATGTCCGATCCCCTGAATGAAGGCGCCGCTTCCCCGCATCACCGCAAAAGCGGGGAACATCCAGAGAATGGCGGAAATAAAGGTGCCTGACATTTCGTGTACCGCAGGGTCATCGGAGAAAAGACGGAAGAGAGGGAGACCAAAGCAAACGTAAAGCAAAAGGAAAAACACGGTTAGGATGCTCGAAAAGATCACGGCACTCCACACTACGTACCGCGCTCGCTTTTGTTGTCCCGCGCCAATATTTTGGCTGACCATGGGCATGGCGGCATACTGAATTCCTTGGCAGATCTTGTTAATAATGTCGTCAATGCGGCAGCCCACCCCAAAGGTAGCCGAAGCGACCACGCCCGTGCTGTTGATCATGGCGTTGACGAAGAGCATAGAAATGTTGATAAAGCCCGACTGGATCGCCATGGGCGTGCCGAGGGAAGCAATCATGCCCGTGTATTTGCGGTTGGGTAGGAAACTCTTCTTTTGAAAATCAAAGCCAAACTGTTCTCGACGGAAAAAGAGATAAAAGAGGGAGAAGAGGAAGGACACTGCCTGACCAATGATGGTCGCCCATGCCGCTCCCGCGACACCCCATCCAAAGATGCCTGTGAAGAGAATGTCGAGCACCAGATTCACCACCGACGCAATCCCGATAAAAAGAAAGGGACGCTTGGCATCTCCCATGCCCCGAAGAATCGCGGAGACCAGATTGTAGCCTGCCGTAAAGATCAAGCCTGCTCCGCAGATGATCATGTAATCCCTTGCCATATCGTAGGATTCGACAGGTACCTTGATTAAGGATAGAATGGGGTGGCAGAACCCGAGAACAATGGCAGTTAGCACCACCGAGAGAATGGCAATAAAGCTAAAGAGCGTGCCGATGACATCGTTCATTTCCTTTTTCTTTTGCGCGCCCAGTGCTTGGGAAATGAGGATCTGCCCACCGTTGGAAAAACCAAGACAGAGCATGGTGGCAAAGTTCATAATCTGGCTGCTCTGCGCCACTGCCGAAAGCCCCGCCGTGCCTACGTATTTTCCCACGATCAGCATGTCAATGGTGCTATAAAAGACCTGTAAGGCATTGGACGCCATAAAGGGCAGGGAAAAGAAGATCAGCTGTCTCCATATATTTCCTTTTGTAAAATCCTTCGAAATGCTTTTTTGACTCACGGTAATAAACCTCTTTGCTTGAAATACGAGACTATTATAGCATAAATTATTGTTTTTTTCAATGAGAATAAAAAACAAAAGGGACTGAGATCAACTCAGTCCCTTTATTACAGATTTTCAAGGAGCAATCATGCGTCCTTCTCGTCGTCCTTCTTGCAGGTTTCGATCTTGTCGTCAACCTTATCCAAAGTCTTCTTAGCGAAGTCTTTGCCGCCCAGACCAAATGCCAAAGCAAAGGAAACGGCAACAGCGGAAATGGTTACGATGAACGCGGTGTTGACGATGGTGGAAGCGATCTCGAGCTGAGAAAGGATCATGAAGCCGGCAACGGTGAAGATGCCAACCTTAACGATCTTTGCAAGACCTGCGGCCTTGGGATTTGCTTTCGTAATGACAGTCTCCAGGAGATTTGCGCCGATGAAAGCAACCAGGAGTACCACGGCTGCCTTGATAACCAAAGGCAGGTAGGAAACCAGAGCGGTTACGATCATGGTCAGAACCGAGAGGTTCAGAGCTTCGACGCCCTGAGCGGCAACAAAGATGATGATGATGGTTCTCACAAGGTTTACAACGATCTTGGTAGCGGAGATCTTCAACTGAGGAATGACCTTCAGAACTACGTTGTCAAAGTTAGCGGCAACGAGAACGTTGTAGAGCAATCCGCAAGCAAGGCTTGCGACGAAGATGCCAACGGTAATAACAACCACAGCCAAAATGATGGAGGGGATGGCACCGAAGATGGCATTGACGATACCGGATGCGGGAGCGGAAATTGCCTCAATACCCAGCACGCCAAGAGCAGCGGCAATGGTTACGAGAATGATCACACCCATCATGATCTTCACGAGAATGTCGGAAAGAAGAACCACCTTCTTATCCTCCGCGTCGGTTCTCTTAACGAGGTTGTCGATCTTGGTCTTTCTGAGAAGAACCAAAACAATCTGTCCAAGGATCTGCGCAACCAGAATTCCTACATAAACGAGGATTACAGCCGCAATGATGTTGGGCAGGTAGTTGATGAACGTATTAACGAAGCCGTGGATCGGGGTGGATACCGAAGAGATTCCGATTGCCTCCAGCGCGTTGGGGAGGAACAGAAGGAATACGATCAGGTAAACAAGCTTGCCAACAAACTTCATGGACGTGCCGAGTGCGCCTTCATTTACACCCCATTTGTCCAGCTTCTTGTCCAGCTTACAGAGCTTGAGCAGCTTGGTAATAAGCCAGCTTGCAAGACCGGCAGCCAGGAACGCGACGGCAAGATATACGATGAAACGAACCACACCGATCGACCATACCTGGTTGACAATGTCAAGAATTTTTTGCATAATAAAATCTCCTTTTCATTAAATTTTTTGACAATATTATTGTA
The DNA here is from genome assembly GCA_045533675.1 of Eubacteriales bacterium. Taxonomy (GTDB): domain Bacteria; phylum Bacillota; class Clostridia; order Oscillospirales; family CAG-272; genus HGM12713. The sequence continues at coordinate 33,270 of JAZSIF010000042.1, forward strand.
GCATATTTTGGAAAGCACTGCAAGAAAAAAGTACATTTGTTCACACTTTTTTTACAGTGATCCTCATTTTAATTCCGATGAACTATATATCGTTTCGGAGGAATGGGTTTCTCCCCCTCCAAAGGATCGTCGCCTCCACTGAGAAAGATTTTCTCCATGACTTCCTTCATGATCCTTGCGTCACAGGCTTGCGTAGGAGCGTTTCCTAAAAATCCGTCGGTAATGGCATGATAATAGCGGAAGGGGGTTTCATATTTAGGGAATCGAAGAGAAATGTCATCGGTGAAATCGCAGCGGTGTATCCGCATCTGCCGTTCAATGATCTCACCCGACGTTCGCTTGATGGTAAGGGTCTTTGGCTTGTCGGACATTCGATTGGGAATATTCAGCATCTCGTCCACACAGTGAAGATAGGTGTTCCGATTGTGGGAGACACCGACTAAGAGGATAAACCCGCCCATTTCGTAGATTTTTCCGTAGCAGCTGTCGGGGGAGGTACAAGAGGTAACAAAGGGATCGTCCTTGACGAACTCCTCAACTCGAACGCTGTCTCCAAACACAACCATAGAATGGGTGGGATGCTCCGTGCGGATCCCACGGGGATCGGTAGCACAGAAGTCCGAAAAGGCACCAAGACAGGTGTGGGGATCGGTCATGTCCAGGGTAATCTCCTTTTTGAGATTCATCCATGTATGGGCGGGAACGCAAAAGAGCCCCCCTTTGGACGTGAAGTAGTCGATGAGGATGTCAAGAAGTCCACGGGCACCTCCCTCTATCGGACCAATGAGACGAAGCGAGGAGTGCATCAGAACCACACGGTCACGGGGGAGCTTCATGGCTTCCAATTGATCGAAAATATCGGATTTGGTGTAAATGTTTTGCATGAGTAAAGTCACTTCCTTTGAAAACTTATGCTTGAAGCATGGCGGATCCTTCTGGCGCGCGATGCTCGGAGTCGTCCGTGATCAGCTCATAGAGGTGTTTATAAAAACACCGCCTTTCGGGACTATTATAGCATACCTCCGCAAAAATGTAAAGTAGGGGAAGGAGCTTTCCCTTGGCTTTCCTTTGCGATGTGTCGAATCCAGTATATTTTATCAAAGCCTATTTACAAATTCTATTTTTTGTGGTATAGTATTTCATACATTGAAACGAGAACGGAGACCAAAAACATGTTCGATTCGGGTCATATTTCTTATATGCTTATATCCGCGGCGGTCAGCGCGCTTTTGCTTTTGCTGATGTGCCTATTCCTGAAAAGCGAGAGAGGAAAGGTAGGGGCATTGCGCTTCTTTGCGGTGATCACCGTTCTGATCTACTACAGTATTCTCTGGGTAGACTATTTTACAACCGGAGCCGCTCTCGTGGAACAGGGAATGATTTTACCCATCTTCCCCTGCCATATTTGTATGTGGCTGCTCTTGATCGTTGCCTTTTGGAAACGGAGAGATGGCAGAGCTTATCGGATTCTTACGGAATTTACCTTTTGGGCGGGAAGCGTGTGCGGCACCATCGGTATTTTGTTTAACTACGCTTATGCCGAAGTGTCGGATCTTTCAAATTACTACGTGCTGAAGGGTTTACTCAGCCATTCTACCATGATCGTGGGTTGCTTGTATCTTGCGCTGTGTGGTATGGTGAAGATCCGAGTCCGAAACGTGCTTTCCGTGATGGCGGGGCTTGCCTTGTTCATTGTTGACGGTGCGGTGATCAATTGGCTCTATGACTTTTTTGAGCTTCCTCCCGTTAATGCCATGTATTTGGTGTATGCCCCCTTTGAAAATCTTCCTTGGTTGACCTCCTCCGTGGTCGGACTGTCAGCGGTCCTTGTGACCTTCATCCTGACCGCCTTGTACGAGCAGATTGTTCTTCCCAAAAACGAAAGATGGTATCGGAAAATTTTTAAATCGAAAAAGAAAAGCCCAACCTAAGGGTTGGACTTTTCTTTTGGCCTGCCCGAAAGGATTTGAACCTTCGACCTTCAGAGTCGGAGTCTGACGCGCTATCCAGCTGTGCCACGGGCAGATATGGGTCGAAGGATTTTCGACTGTATTATTATATCACAAACCGTTTTGGATTTCAACCGAATTTGCAATTTTTGTTGGAATTTTTTCGTTATGGCGCAT
>JAZSIF010000056.1:0-14057 GCA_045533675.1 Eubacteriales bacterium
CCGGCTTGGCCCCCGACTTGCTTCCAAAGGAATACCATGCCCGCGCCGCCGAGCATGCCCGCAATGGCACCCGCCTGCGTGGTTCTCTTCCAGAAGAGGGAGAAGATCATCAGCGGTCCAAAGGTTGCGCCAAAGCCAGCCCACGCGAAGGACACGACCTTGAAGATTACGCTATTTTCATCCAAAGCAATGATAATGGCAATCAGGGCAATGACAAGGAGGGTAATACGGGAAACCCACATAACCTGCTTATCGGTTGCCTTCTTCTTAATGATTCCCTGGAACACGTTCTTGGAGAACGCGGAAGCGGCAATGAGAAGGTAGGAGTCGGAGGAGCTGATGGTAGCTGCCAGGATTCCCGCCATAACAAGACCTGCCAAGAGGGGAGGCAGGAAGTTGGTGGACAGGGTAATGAAGATATTCTCGGCAGAGCCGGAGGTCAGATGCTCCACGGGGAAGAGCTGTCTTCCGACGATACCGATGAATACGGCAACCGCCAAGGAGATCAGCACCCAAACGATAGCGATTCTTCTGGAGCGCTTCAGCTCGCCCTCCTTGCGGATCGCCATAAAGCGCAGAAGCACCTGAGGCATACCGAAGTAGCCAAGCCCCCAAGCCATCATGGAGCAAACGCTGAGAATGCCGTAAGGAAGCGCCTCGCCGAAGAGGGGAGCGCCGCCAACCACAGCCTGTTGACCGGTCTCTCCCACGACGGGATTTGCCAGACCGAAGAATTCAAGGAATCCGGGAATATTCTGCGCGTTGTCGATCACCGCGCCGAGTCCCCCAGCGTGAATGGTGCTGACGATGACGATGACCGTCAGCGCGATAATCATCACGATACCCTGCATGAAGTCGGATACGCTCTCGGCAAGGAATCCGCCGAGGATGGTGTAGACCAGCACGAAAATGGCACCGATGAGCATCATAACCACGTAATTTCCGCCGAAGAGGGAGGAGAAGAGCTTACCGCAGGTGACGAAGCAGCTTGCCGCGTAGACCGTAAAGAAAATCAAAATGAAAGCGGCAGCCACCGTCATGATGATGGGCTTCTTCTCGCGGAAACGGTTGGAGAAGAAATCGGGCAAGGTGATGGAGTTGTTGGCGCGAATACTGTAGCGACGCAAGCGGCGGGATACGATCAGCCAGTTGAAATATGTACCCACAGCCAGACCGAGCGCGGTCCAAAACGCGTCGGCAAGACCGCACCAGTAGGCGACACCGGGAAGTCCCATCAGAAGCCATCCGCTCATGTCGGATGCCTCCGCGCTCATTGCGGTGACCCAGGGACCGAGGGACCGTCCGCCGAGAAAATAATCCTCCGAGCTTTTGTTTGCTCTCTTGGAGCAAAGAATACCGATCGCAATGACCGCCGCCATATAAACGATCATAGCGATCAGGATCTGAATACTCGAACCATCTAAAGTCATAGTATGTTCTCCTTCAAAGAGTAATAATGTATTATTATAGCATAGGAAACGAAATTTGTAAAGAGTTTTTTGGGAAATACTTCTGCTTTTTGTAAGGAAACGCCCTTGCCGTGATGGCAAGGGCGTTTGGTATAGATGGGGATGTTACTTTTGAATAGCGGCAACAATGTCGCCCACGCCGTCAAGCACATATTTTGGACGGTAGGGGAAGGAGTTGATGTCATCCTTGGCGGTGACCCCGCTGAGAACGAGGACGGTATCCACGTTGGACTCGATTCCCGCGATGATATCGGTATCCATGCGGTCTCCGATGAAGGCAATGTCCTCACTGTGGCAACCGAGGATGCGGAGTCCGTGACGGAGCATCAGAGGGTTGGGCTTGCCCACAAAATACGCCTTTTTGCCCGTGGCGATCTCAATGGGAGCCACCAAGGCGCCCGTAGCGGGCATAACACCCTGCTCGGTAGGGCCTGTGGTATCGGGGTTGGTTCCGATGAGCTTTGCGCCTTTGTTGACCAGCGCGATGGCTTTTTCGATTTTTTCGAAGGAGTAGGTTCTCGTCTCACCCACTACCACGTAGTCGGGGTTGATGTCGTTCATGTAAATCTCACGGTCGTAAAGCGCTTTGGAAAGTGCCGCCTCACCGATGACGTAAGCCGTGCACCCAGGGGCTTGGGAATAGAGAAATTCCGCCGTTGCCATGGCGCTGGTATAGAAATGATCGGCAGAGACCGAAAGCCCCATGCGCATGAGCTTCATGCTCAGTTCGTGCGGAGTGCGTTCGGGGCTGTTGGTCAGGAAGACGAATTTTTTGTCGGCTTCGATCATCCAGTTCACAAAATCCTTCACACCAGGGAGAATTTTGTTGCCGTGATAGATCACGCCGTCCATGTCGCAGATAAAGCCCTGTTTCTCCAAAATCCTTTTCATTGTTGTCTCCTTACAGTTCGGAAATTTTCTTAATGCGTTCATATGCCGTTTCAATGAACGAGTCAAGACTCATCGCCTTGTAATCCTCGCGGACGCTCTGGCTTATCTCCATCGAAAGAGGCCCCGCATAGCCGTATTTGTCCATCTTGCGGATCATTTGTTCGTAGTCACAGCTGCCGTCGAGGGGAAGCAAGTGCCAATCGTAATCCTTTGTTTTGTCCTCAAGGGAGCGACCCGGATTGTCATGAATGTGGGTGCAGACCACACGATTGGTAAAAATATCCAACCAAGAAATTGTTTTGGTGTAGCAATGCTCGTGACCCGAGTCGTAGCAGTACATGACGTTGTCCATCTTCTCGTAACGGTCGATCAGTACCGCCAGATTTCCAAGCATCCGCAGATTCTCAAAGGCGACAATGATTCCTCTTTCCTTGGCATACAGTACGATTTCATCGTAGCGGGCAAGACCGAGATCATTGACCTGAGGGGGAGCCCATCCACTGGACACGTGGATGATCACTGTGGGAACACCGAATTCAGCGGCGAGATCGATGGTGCGCTTTATAGCGTTCATCATGGTCAGGTAGCCAAGACCGGGCATCCACATCTCGTTGATTCCGCGGAATGGCGCGTGAATGAATTCAAAGGTCATGCCATACTCGTCACCCTTCTTTTTGAGGGCCGCGATCGTTTCCCGATCCTGCTCACCCGTAAAAAACGTATCAAATCCTACCTTGTGCGCTCGTTCCAGTGTTTCCAGAGATGAGCAAAAGTCCCTTTGACAGTCTACGTTAATTCCGAATTTTCTTTTCATGCTTTTTCTTCCTTTCGGAAAAATTGTTCACAGGCTGATTATATCACAATTTTGGGGTAAATACAAGATTTTTCGGACATTTTTTTAAAAAGAAGTCATATACGGCATTGACAGAGGTGAGGAAGGCGGATATAATGAAGAAAATAAAAGGAACGGAGGACTTTTTATGAACGTTTGTTTGATGTATCCAATGCGCGCAGAAATGGTTCGAGCTCCCTGTGCCGCCAACTGCCTTGTGGCCGACGACAACGGCAAGAGCCGAGCATTTACGAGCATGGCGACGGAATTCTTTACTACTGGATGCGTAAGGGCTTGTGGGAAAGACACAATGAAACATAAAGAAAGCCGCCGTGAAATTCACGGCGGCTTGTGTTTTTGGTTTGATTACATCGTAACCAAGAAGAAGCGCAGAGCGAAGAGAACACCGATGATGGCAACGATGATATCCTTCTTCTTGAACTTTCCGGTTGCCAGGGTGATCAGCGTGTAAGCGATGGCGCCAACAGCGATACCGTTGGAGATCGAGTAGGTCAGAGGCATCATAATGAGTGCCAGGAATGCGGGAACAGCGGAGGTGATATCGGACATATCAACCTTTGCGAAGTTCTTCAGCATCAGAACGCCCACGTAAATGAGAGCGGGAGCGGTTGCGCAAGCGGGAACGATTGCGGCAACGGGAGTGAGGAACAGGCACGCTGCGAAGCAGATTGCGGTCACCAAAGAGGTCAGACCGGTTCTACCGCCTGCGGCAACACCGGCGGCGGATTCCACGTAGGTGGTACAGGTAGAGGTTCCGAGAACGGCACCCGCAACGGTAGCGGTGGAGTCGGCAGCCATGGACTTGTCGATGTCGATGGGGTCGCCGTTCTCATCCAGCATATCTGCCTGAGAAGCGGTTCCGTACAGAGTACCGATGGTATCGAACATATCCACCAGACAGAAGGTGATGGTCAGAACGATGGCGTTGATGATCGCGGACGCGCCGCCCTCGAAGATCGAGAAGCCCTTGAATGCGCCCAGGAAACCGTAGGAGCCGAAGTCAGCAAAGGACTGACCGATCTTGCCAAGATCGAAGCTGGGAAGAGTCCAGGTGGACAGATAGTAAAGAACCGTGATCGCAACGATGGTGATCATAACCGAGCCCTTGACCTTCTTCTTGTCGAGAACGGCAATCAGGAAGAGACCGAGGAGAGCCAGCACAACGGGAGCGATTGCCGTCCAAGCATCCGCAAAGGATTTGTCAGCGATGGCACCGTGGAAATCAAAGAACTGTACGTAGGTGTACTGGTTTGCCTGAATGATGCCTACGTTCTTAAAGCCGATGAAGGCAATGAAGAGACCGATACCTGCGGGAATTGCTTTCTTTAAGCAGTCGGGCAGAGATCTTGCGATGTAGGATCTTGCTCCCGTAACCGAGAGGATCAGGAAGACCAGACCCGACAGAAGAATGATCGCAAGTCCTTGTCTGTAACCGTTCATCGGGTCTGCCATAGAGGGCAGGATGAAGGATACGAAGAAGAAGGAGTTCAGACCCATTCCGCATGCCTGGGCAAAGGGAAGCTTTGCGTAGAAGGCATACAAGAGGGTACCGATCATGGCGACGAGAACCGAAGCCACGTAAACCGAGTTCCAGATTGCGTCAAAGTCACCGCCGAAGGTGAAGCCGACAACCTGGTTGGGGTTGGTCACCACGATGTAAGCCATCGCGAAGAAGGTGGTCAGACCCGCGATGATCTCGGTTTTTACCGTAGATCCGCGTTCGCTGATCTTGAAAAACTTGTCCATTTTGTTTTTCTCCTTATAAAATTTTTTGAGCCGCCGACACAGGCAAGCTCTTCTTGTCCTTAGTTTACCATAATTTGTCGGAAAAGGCAAGACCTTTTTCACAATTTTGTCAAAAATTCATCATTTTTCGGACACTTTTATAAAAAAAGAAATCCGTCGGTGCGCGGGAAAGGCGCCGACGGATTTTTACCTCAGAGAAAAACAATAATGCTTCACGTAAATAATGATGAGGAACGTGAATAAACGTCAAGGAATAAATTTGTATAAAGGTTTTGCGGAGCCTTTTGCACGAACCGAAGGCTCGTGCCCCGTAGCGTAGCGGAGGAGAAAGGCAGACCCGCATCCATCCCCCGCGCCCCCGCGTCCTCAAATCCTTACCGATCGAAAAGTCTTACGCCGTCCAAATAAATGTCGGTGCAGCGGTCTGCCAAAAGGTCATAGGATTTTCCGTTTTTGGTGTAATAAAGCTGCCAGTTTCCGGAGGAGGGGTCAACGTAATACACATAGCAACGTTTGCTGTTGGGGTGGGAGAAGAAGGGAACCTTGGTAATTTGGATTTTGTCCATCTTGACCTTTTCTTGGTTGGAGCCTTCTTCGGAGCTCCATACGTTCAGATTCTCGGACTCCTTTTCCGCAAAGAATAGGGTATTGGCATAGCTGTAGAAATTGATCTCGGTGGCATCCCAAGAGAGGGAGGTGTTCTTTCCCGAGGACACCTTGCGGAAATAGAGCTCGTTGTTGTCGTTGAGGGAGTAGATATTGCCCTTTTCCGTGATCACAAAATCCACCACGTCCGTAAGGCCCAGGCTCTTCTTCGGGTAGGTATCGTCGGTCAGATCCATCTGAATGAGGGTGCCGCTTCGGTTAACGTAATAGAAGTAATCGCCGTCGGGGGAGAATTTTCCATGGAAGTTGGCGATGGCGCTTCCCTCGTATTTTTTCGAAACAAAGTAGGTCACTTCGGTGCTGTCCACAGCCGAGGGGTCCTCACCCATCAAGTAGGATTTTTTGAAGGTCTCGGGAACAGCAATGTCGGGGTCAATGATCACAGGGGTCAGAATTCCTCTGCCGATGGTGTGGCTTTCGCCGTCCACTGCCTGATAGAGCATGGTATATCCCTCGGCGGTATAATAGAGAATTTCGTCGCCCTCCGCGTTGAGGATTGGCGCGCGGCTGTCATCAAATCCCGTACTGTCAGGTACGTTCAGGGGCTTGTCCGGATTTTTAGGGTCCATATGGATCAGCAGCTTTTCGCCCTTTACCACACCGCACGCGTAGACGTAATCACCGTAGTTGGAAACGGCGACGGGAGTGAGATTGGCACGGGTTCTATGGTTGGTTTCATCGTAGAAGATGTAGAGATATTCTTTGGAATTATCGGGGTCGGTTGCCGAATAGATCACGGTAGAGGCATCTCCCGAGATCATAAAATTCTTCGGTGCTTGCTCATCCTCTTTGGCAAGGGAATGCTCGCCCGCTTCCTCAGAGAAGAACATATAGGCGTTGTCCCGCAGGTAGATGACACCTGGCTCCAGATCGGCAAACGCCACCACGTCATCCACGGGCTTGGGAGCAACTCGCTGCATATCGGTTCCGTCCAGTACGTAGATGCGGACACCAGAGGAGGTGCGATCCAACACGTAAGCAAAGGAGCGGTCACGGGCGGGAATCAGCTCCACATCGCCGTGAAACTCGTGCTCCACCTCGTCTCCGTTCACCAAGACGTGGTATTCGCCCTTTTCATCGGTGTATACCAAATAGCTGGTGTTGTCGTAGGTGATATCATCGCCTCCCGAGAGCAGCAGAACGATAACGGTCACAAGGAGAACGACCAAAAGCGCCGCCCCGCCGATCATCAAAAGAAGCTTCTGTTTTTTGGAAAGAGGCTTTTTTCTTTTTCGGGAAGCTTTTCCGCCGGAACGGTTCGACAGATCGCCGCGTCCGCTTCCGTTTTCAAAGGATTGAAAATCACGAGCCTCATCGGAGCCGTAATAGCCTTGACGAGTGTTTTGGTTGGGTGACATAAACATCCTCCATTCTCAAATGAATTGAACAAATTTATACAAATCCATTTTAACATGAAATCTCGGTGTTTGCAAGGGATTTTTACAAAAAAACTGTGAACAAAGCGTTAAATACCCACAAAAATTTGGTGGTTCTGTATGAAAAATGTCGTAGGTTCGGGACAGGAAAATGTCGTAGGTTTTTCTCCCTTGGAATATTCCGAGAGGAGCGCGAATACAAGTGATAGTGGACAAGATAAAAGGAGGGTGCGTATGGCGATCGTGATTCAAAATTACAGAGAGCGCCCGAGAGAAATTCCATCCTATCTTTGGCAGTTTCTGCCGTCCTCTCTTCGGCAGGAGCTATTGAGTATCGGCGATGGACGGGGACGGATCGAGGAGCTGCGGATTCGTTGCGGACGTCACGCCTGCCTGACTACCCCCAAGGGGACGGTCACTCTGTCCTACGTTTCGGGGCGGCAGGAAACGGACGAGCTGGTATTGCGTCTCTGTAAAGGCTCTCTCTACGCGTATCGGGATTCTATCGCCAAGGGCTTTCTTTCCTTGGAGGGCGGTGTGCGTGTGGGAATTTGCGGACGAGCCTCCTTGGAAAACGGACACATCGTGGGGGTCTACGATGTGGATGGACTAAACATCCGTCTTCCCGCCGGGGTTTTGCCCGTGGGGCGGGAGATCTGCGGACTGCTTCGGAGAAAGGGGACAGGCATTCTGATCTACGCCCCTCCCGGGGAGGGAAAGACCACTCTTCTTCGCGGGATCTCCCGCCAAATGGCATCGGGGCAGGGGGCATGGCGGGTGGCGGTGGTGGATAGCAGAGGAGAGCTTCGGGCGGGGCTGGATTCCCCCGAGCTGACGTTGGATATCCTGACGGGATATCCCCGTTCCCTCGGGATCGAGATCGCTCTGCGAACCATGAACCCCCAATTGATCGTTTGCGACGAGATTGGGGAAGAAGAGGAAGCCGACTCCATTCTGCGTGCCGCCAATGCGGGAGTCCCCTTTCTGGCTACCGCTCACGGAGACGGAATCGGGGGGATGCTTCTGCGAGAGAGCATTGCCCGACTGCATCGGGCGAGGGTGTTTGAAACCTATGTGGGAATCCGTCGGAGAATGGGAAAAGTGGAATACGACTATCGGTTTACGGAATGGGAGGATGCCAATGGGATTTTTTCGGCTTCTCGGAGCGCTTTTGCTTCTTCTTAGCGGACTTTTGCTTGGAAGCTCCTTGAATCGCGGGCTTCGTGAGGTGCTTGTCGAGGTCGAGGCTTACGGAAAACTGGTGCGATGGATCAAGCTTCAGGTCTCCTGCTTTTCGCTCCCCGTGGAGGAAATTCTTCGGCGGGCAGATCCTAAGCTTTTGAGGGCATGCGGTTGGAGGGAGGAACGACCGCCCTCGGAGCTTTCGGAATTTCTCAAGGGCTCTCGCCCCTCGGACGGGGAGCTGGCAAGGATCCTCAGAGATTTTTCCGCGGAGTTCGGACGGGAATATCGGGAGGAGCAGCTGGCTCGGTGTGACTATTATCTTGCGCTTCTGGATCGTAGAGCGGAAGAGCTTCGCGCTCGCTTGGAAGGAAAGAGAAGGGTGAACATGACCCTCTCGGCGGCGGGGGCGGCGGCATTGGTGATTTTATTCATATAAAAGAAAGAGAGCGCATGGCGCTCGGATGAGGAAGAAATGATGGACGTCGGATTGATTTTGAAGATTGCGGGCGTGGGAGTATTGGTATCGATCTCCTCTGCCATTTTAAATAAATCGGGAAGAGACGAGCAGTCGATGATGGTGACCATTGCGGGCATCATTGTGGTCATGCTGATGTTGGTCGGGGAGATCGGCGGACTGTTTGAATCGGTGCGCTCGGTTTTTGAGCTGTGAGCGCGGGGGCAGAGGGCGTCCTGCTCCGTATTTGCGGTGTAGGTGTCCTTTTGGCGGTGGTGTGCCTGCTTTTGAAACAAATGAAAAGCGATTTGCTTCCTTTGGTCCGTGTCGGGGGAACGGTGTTGATCCTTTCCATGATTCTTTCTCCCATATCGGATGCCATGGGGGAGCTTTTGGCGCTGGTGGGCGATGGCTCCATAGAACCCTACGCCAAAGTGATGATTCGGGCGCTGGGAATCTCCCTGCTTTGTAAGATCGCCTCCGACGTTTGCCGTGACGCGGGGGAGAGCGGCATCGGCTCGGGGGTAGAGCTGGCGGGAAAGCTGACCATTCTTCTCTTGTGTGTGCCTTTGATCAAGGAACTGCTTTCTTACGCGTCAAGGCTCTTGGAGGGCGGATGATATGAGGAGAGATCGGATCAGACGAATATGCGTTTTGATTGCCGTGTTGATCGGCACAGGACTTTTCTTCTGTCTGCCCGCCTTTGCCGAGGAAGGGGGAGTCACGCTCCCCGATGGATTCTCCGACGCGGCGGGAGCGCTTCCCGACGAGAGCCTGTCCACCCTGCCCGAGGGCTTTTTTTCCTCCGATCCGAGTACGGCGGGAGAGGCTGTGGAGGAAATGGTAAGCGTGGAGTATTTGGTAGACACGGTCCTCTCTCTGATCGGATTGGAGCTTTCCGGGGCGGTCAAGCTGTTGGCAGTGCTTTGCGGACTGTTAATCCTTTCGGCGGTATTTGGAACGGCGCAAAAATCCCTGTCCTCAGAGCGGCTCTCCACCGCCTTTGGCTTTTGCTCGACCGCCGCGATTTTTTCGGCAATTGCCACGCTTCAGTTTCAACAGATGGAGCGCGTGGCGCTCTTTTTTGAACGGCTGGGCAGTCTCATGGGCTCTATGATCCCTGTGCTTGGCAGTCTTTGGGCAATGGGAGGAAACGTAGCCACCGCCTCGGCGGGCACGGGAACGCTCTACGTATTTTTGACCGTTTGCCAGCGGATCTGTTCCGTGACCGTTCTCCCCGTGTGCGGAGTCTGTACTGTACTGGCGCTTTGCAATGCCCTGTCTCCCGAGGTGGGCGTTCGGGGGATCACTGGAGCTTTGAAAAAAATTTACACCTTTTCCTTGGGAACGATCATGACGCTTTTGCTCACAAGTCTTTCGGCTCAGACCACCCTGACGGCGGCTGCCGATTCCACCGCCGCGCGGGCGGCAAAGCTTGTCACCTCCACGGCAATTCCCATCGTCGGGGGCTCTGTGGGCGAGACCTTGCGCACGCTTTCCTCGGGGGTGCAGTACATGAAGGGAATCGTGGGAGTGGGAGGAATCGTTCTGCTTTTGCTTTTGGTGCTTCCCGTTCTCGTCTCTCTGATCTTAGCCCGTCTGTCCTTTTTGCTGGCGGTGGGGGTGGCGGAGCTTTTGGGGTGCGATCAAGAGGCAAGGCTTCTCTCTGAGTTGGGCGGCGTGTGGGGGACCATGATCGCCGTGGTCGCCATGACCTCGGTCATGTTTATTTTGGCACTCTGTCTTTTTATCAAGACCGTAGTTGCCGTGGGGTAGCGCTATGAGGGAATATCTTTTGACCCTTGCGGGGGTGGTGATCCTTTCGGGTGTGATCACTCTTTTGGGGGCAGAGGGAGGATTGAAAAATTATATCAAGCTCCTCTGCTCACTCTCGGTTCTCTGCGTCCTTGTCTCGCCCCTCGTTTCCTTGGCGACCGATGGGGATTTTTCCTTAAACGACCTTTGGGATTCGGTTCAGAATGAGGAGGTGAATTATGACGAATTTTATAAAGAATCATGGAAAAAGTATGAAATTGAAACGGCACAGAAAATTTTGAAGGAGTCCATGATATCGAAGCTCTCTATGGAAGCGTCGGATTTTGAGGTGGCGATGAAAATTGTGTCGAAAAGTGAAACCATTGAGCTTGAATCGGTGACGGTGGTTCTACGGGATCGGGGTGTGCTTGCCGACCCGAAAAAGATCAGCTCGTTTATCAATACAGAGCTTGGCTGTCCGTGTATCATCGTATATGATTGAACGGTCGAAAAATACAAATAAAAAGGAGGGATTGTATCATGGCAGAGCGTTCCGATGGAAAAACCGAGCAAGGAAAAAAACGGATCTGGATTCTGCTTGGAGGATTGGCGGGCGTGCTTTTGTTGATATTTGGAAGCCTTGGATGGGGAGAAAAAGAGCAATCGCCGTCGTTGAGCGAGGAGCTGACTTTGGATGCCTCTGCCTATGCCGAGGCGGTGGAGGAGGAGATCCGCGCCATCTGTTCCCGTGTTCGAGGCGCGGGCTCGGTCAGCGTGGCGGTGACACTCAAGGGAGGGTATCGGGCGGTCTATGCCACCGATTCTCAAAGCAACGGGGGCGGGTATAAAAATAATACGGTTCTCATCGGAAGCGGAAATTCCGAGGGGGCGGTTCTTGTTTGCTACGAGAATCCCGAGATCGGTGGGGTGGGGATTGTGTGTCGGGGAGCGACCGATCCCGCGGTCAAGGATACCATCATTTCCTTGGTCAGCGCCGCCTTTGACGTCAAGATCAATAAAATTTACGTGGCGGCGGGAGGGGAGTCATAAACGGGAACAGAGCAACATACAAATGTAGCGTAAACACAAAAATTCGGAGGAGCGAATATGAAAACAGAAAGCATGAAAGAAAAAGTGAAGAGCTTTTGTCAGAAGGTAGGGAAACGGAACTTCGTCATCTTAGGGGCGGTGTTGTTGATCGCGGCGGCGGTCATCATCAACGTATCGATCTTCTCGGGAGCGGGAGAGGACGGATTTTCCTATGATCAGTCCGCGGGCATGGACGGCGGACAGCAGAACCCCTCAGAGGATGCGGGAAACAAGTCGGATTCCTATTTTTCCAGCGTGCAGGTGAGCCGTCAGCGGACTCGTGACGAGGCGATTGAGGTGCTTCAGGCGGTGGTTGACAATACGTCCTCTACCGAGGCGGCAAAGAACGAGGCTCTGGCGGAGATCAACAAGCTGGCGACCGTCATGGCGACCGAGTCCAACATCGAATCCTTGATTGTGGCAAAGGGCTTTGAGGAATGTGTGGCGGTCATCAGCGGCGGCGGTGCCAGCATCGTAGTCAAGAGTGACGGACTGAATGCCGCTCAGCTGTCTCAGATCAATGAGATCGTTTATAACGAAGCAGGCATCAAGCCCGTGGATATCACCATTATTGAGCGTTGAGGGAACAAAAAACACCTCCTTGGCGTACACTGTACTGATTCAGCCGATAGGAGGTAGGTAGCTATGGATCAAACGAAAAAAAAGACCGCCCGCGAGGAAGGCATTAGCCTCTTCGCGGCGGCAAACAGCGGACGCGGATTTGTCAGCTTTTACGATGGGGTATTTGACCGTCCCGAGCTTTCCAGACGGTATATTCTCAAGGGAGGTCCCGGGACGGGGAAGAGCGGTTTTATGCGCAGGATTGCCGCTTGCGCGGAAGAACGAGGAAGAGGCGTGCGCTATTATCGATGCTCCTCCGATCCCGATTCCCTGGACGGAATCGTTGTGGATGATCGGCTGGCAGTGCTGGACGGCACGGCTCCGCACGCGGTGGAGCCCAAATTTCCCGGTGCCAGAGATGAACTTGTGAATCTCGGTGCCTTTTGGGATTCGGAGGCTCTTCTTGCCCGCTACGGTGAGATCGAGGCGCTTGATAAGCAAAAATCGGCGTGCTACGCGAAAGCGTATCGCTACCTGTCCGCCGCTACCGAGCTGGAGGAGCTGAACGGGGAGATCGTCCGTCCCTACGTGTTATGGGATAAGATGCGCGCCGCCGCCCATCGGATCCTTCGCTCGCTCCCCGAGGGGGAGGGCTTTGATCTTCTCCCCGGACTGCAAAGCGCCATCGGCATGAGGGGGCGGGTGCGTCTCGATTCCTATGAGCGGATGGCGGGGTGTCTGTATGCCGTGGACGATTGTTATGGCATCGGGGCGATGTTCCTGTCCTGTCTCATTGATGAGGCGATGAAAAAAAGGCAGCCGATCTCGGTGTCCTATGAGCCCCTGATGCCGGACCGCCCCGACGGTGTGTTCCTTCGGTCGTTGGGGGACTGCTTCCTCTGTGGGGCAAGCGGGGAAACGCTTCCCGACGGAAGGATCCGTATGCGGCGGTTTCTCAACCCCGATTTTCCGCCCGACAGCAAGGCAAGGATTCGGATGAACCGCCGACTGTCCGAGGCAATGATCCTCGAAGCGGAGACAACTCTATCGGAAGCGGGACGGGTCCATGGACGCTTGGAAGAAATCTACGGCGCTTGCATGGATTTTTCGCTGCTTGATACCTTTACAAAAGAGTTTTGTCAAAGGATTTGTTGATTAGTTGATTTTTACGTCTCGTTCCGTGTCGTGAGGATGCTCTGGCTTTGGCAGAGTGACGGTCAGAATCCCGTCACGAAAGGAGGCGGAAATGCCGCTTGTGGAAATGCCTGTGATATCAAAGCTTCGGCGGATACATCCCCGTGTCCGCTCACGGCGGAGATATCCCCCCGCTTCGTCTGTTTCCTCGCCTGTGTCGTTGCGCTCGGCAGAGATGGTCAGAAGATGTTCCTTGATCGATACTCGAATGTCGTCGGTGCTGAACCCCGGCAGCTCCGCTTCCAAAAGATATGCCTTATCGGTTTCACGAATGTCGGTTCGCATGGCGGGGAGCGTCCTGCCGAAAAATCGCTTTTCAAAATCGTCGATCTCCTTTTGCGGAGAGAACAGACTCATACGGTCAAAGGGTGAAAGATCAAACATAAAAAACCTCCCGTTTTTGCTTAGTATTCGCAAGCGGGAGGATGTTTTATTCGGGGGAAGTTAGTTGAGGATTGGATTTTTTCGCGCTTTTGAAAAAGCGCGGCAAAACTTTTCATAAATTTATTTTTGGGGTCTTACAAGATCTCCTATTCCTTATGTACCGTGTAACTGAATATTTTTTCTAAGGTAGAAATCCGTCGGACTGCGAAGCTTTGCACGCCACCGACGGATTTCTTTTTTGGAATATAGTCTTTACGGAAGAGGGATTCGCCCCCGCCGTGTCATCTTGAGCGGAGCAAACCATCCGGTGAATGGTTTGCGTAGTCGAACCCGACGAAAGGAGGGCAACGAACCTCCAGTGAGTTGAGATCTCGGCGGATCGGTCGCTTTATGGAATATAGTCTTTACGGAAGAGGGCTTCGGAAAAGTCTTAG
>JAZSIF010000002.1:0-44770 GCA_045533675.1 Eubacteriales bacterium
CTGATCGGATTCGGGAGCATCGGTCTTTTCCCCTGTATGCTCCTTTTGGGCTTTTTCGCGGACGATCTCGGCGCGCAGGTCTGCCGAGTTGACTTGGGCAATCTTGAATCGCTCCACGATGCGGGCGATCTTGCTCTCGTCCTCGGCTCTCACCATCACGTCAAAGACTCCGTCCGTCTTGTCCTTCTCCTTTAGGATGGTGTAGAGGGCGCCGTTCTGTTTGGTGATCTCCTTGAATTTTTGGAGGTCCCGGTCTCTGAAGGTATAGACCTTCAAAGGCTTTCCGCTCTTGAGCATGGTTTCCAGCCGCGCCCGTCCTCTCGTTCTCTTTTGCTGACGCAAAGTAGAAAACAGGGAGGTCGAAACGTGCATGACACCGGTGCCCGTAAGTTTGAGCAATACCTCCGTGCCGTTCAGCATCATGCGCATGACCTGATCGGCGGCTTCTCCGGATGTGTTCATCTCTTGTCCTCTCTTTCTCTTGTTTTTGTTTCTTTGGTTTTTGCATCTTTGGCTTCTTTCTTCTGAAGCTCCTTATCGGGAATGTCGATGGTATTCACCACCCTCTCGATCACACCGCTTCGCGCGGCAATATCCTCACATAGTCTCATCTGCTTTCGCAGTTCTGCCATCTGCAAGGATAGCTGTGAGATCTCGTCCTTAATGGGCTGCATCTCTGTAGTATCGTGCATACGACGGAGCTTGTTGCGTAGCTTGGCTCTCTGATAAGCAAGTCCCTTGAACTTTTTCGATAAACCTTCGGTAAACAAAGAAAGCTCCTCGGCAGTATTGATGTTATACTTACCAAGCAGCTTTGCTTCTTCGTTATACATTCGCGCACGTCTCACATCTTCTTTGATGACCGCGTATGCTTCACGGTTATTCGGTTTCTGTTTCGGGAGTTCACCAAGCAGATAGCAGTAATGGATATACAGTGCAAGTAGTCCTTTCGGCTTCTCTTTCGGTTTGTAGGGAGCATAAGGAATGATGCGTTGATTTCTCGCATTGTCCAAGATCCTCGCCTGCACGTCCTCATAGGTGTAACCCTCTCCGAGTTTATCCATACGAAAGAACTTTGTGCTGTGGTCGGGACGGATGCGGAGATATTTCCCTCTCCATTCAAGCGTATAGCCGAGAGATTGAAACAAGTTATAGAACTCCTGCATACGCAGACAATGCTTGATGGCAATATCCATATCTCTACGGATAATTCCGCGCACCGTAGGTCTCCCCTCTTGCTCTGCCTTGATCTCTCCGATATGCCGCGTCTTTCCTCTCTGCGGGTTCTTGATTACGGATAGACCGTACTCCAAACAGAGACGGTCGGATGCTTCACGCATCATTCGGTAAGTCTCATTACAATCGTGATAGCGAACAAGATTTCGCGCCGTCGCGCCTATTGCAAAGTGTGTGTGAATGGTTCCCGTATTAACGTGGGTCGCAACTACAACAAGGAAATCTTTATCTCCCCATAACTCATTGGCAAGTCTTATGCCAATTTGGTGTGCGCTCTCTGCATCTACTTCTCCACGTGCAAAGCTCTGATAGGCATGGTAGGCGACCGTATCCGATTTGCTTTTGCTCATTGAGTTGAGCCGCGCCATTTCCGTGGGAGCATTTTCCACAGTGCAGTTAATGGGAGTAACCAACTTACGTTCCTCGGTTTTGAGATCGTCAATACCATACGACACAAGAGCCTTTAGGGTTTCATCGTCAAACTTTTTAATCGTCTTTTCAACGTTTGCAACGTAGGCGATCAACTGACTTAAATGGCTTTTAACATCCCATATCTTTGTTGTTGCCAAACTTCACACCACCTTTTGACATCTGCGAGGAAAGCTCTGCCACCACTCTCCAAAGGCGGTCGCTTTCTGCCTTGTACTCTCGCTCATCGACAAAGCCGAGGGTATGCGCTTTACTTGCAAGCTGATTTAAGTTGATACCGATTTTACGGAGTTCACGAAGAACCTCTTGATACTCGATGGGAGGAAATTCGATAGGCTGATTATCTTCAAGTAATTCTCTGAGATAATCACTCATTGTACGGTTGGATGCCGCTGACCACTCTTTCAACTTTTTATACTCATTGTCATCAAGGCGAAGCGGCACAAAATGCTTACGCTTGCGATTAGCAACATTCTTGTTCATCGTGATTTCTGCGACGGGGTTTTAGGGGTGTCCCTCTAACAAGCGCTTTTGGATATCCAAAAGCAGTGCTTGCTAAGACTGACGGACAGCTCCTCCCCGTCGCTATCCTCCTTTCATCGTTCACTTCGCTCACGATTTTTCGTGATTGCTTCTGCGGAAAACACCACGCCCTTGAAATGCTCTGCATCAAGAATATATTCGGATTTATCCCAAGCATCCGATACAATACGTTCTGCATCTTTTTGACTCTCGGCTTCAACTTCAACTTGCATTTGGAGGGTTTCGGTTATCGTTACCACAAAAGTTTTCTGCGGTCTCTCTTGATATATCTGCAAGTCGTAATTGCACGGGATATACAGCTTTCCGTTCTCAACGCAACGGTAAAGGTCACATTCTTTATCCGTTGAAGCTCGCATAAATGCTCCGTGAGAATAAGGAAATTTGCTCGGATAAACGTACCCTTCCTCGCAAAATCCAAGTTCACGATCTTCGCAAAGTTTCTTTGAGATTGCATAGAAGCCTGCTTCTGCACCCTTGAGTTGTCGCTCGGGAATAAAGTGATAACCGCCGTATTCAAATGCCTCTTTGTTCATAACCACCTCACGCTACACAGCGCAATTTGAAAATCTCATAGCCGAGATCTTCCAAAAACTCCGTGGTATCAAAGTTCATATCCACCGGAATCTTTTTACCGAGAGGATAGCGATAAATCATAGCTTCATTGGTTCTCGCATCTTTCATCATACAGTAGTAAGTGAACACGAAGGAGAGGTCATCGAGCAACCAAATCTCATAACCCTCGCAAGCATAAGTCGGTCCACCGCAGGTTTTGGTGCATACGTCGCAAAGCAAAAAGCCGTTCTTGCCGAACAAGCTATTGTGCTTGACATTGTAGAAGTGACCTTCCATTCCTTTGAGTTCACATCCGCATACAGGACGGAACTCCCAATCAAGCAACGGATCGAAATCATTGAAGCTTTCGATGATTTCGTCGATCTCATCTGCGATGAACTTATTGGAATCTCTCTGCATCAGCATCTTGCGGAGCTTCTTTTTGAACTTCAAAAGGTTCTTGGTGTCCTTGCTGACTTCATCTCTTTTGATCTGAATTTTCACGTTTCTCATTCCTTTCATTTTTGAAATTGATTTGTTTTTTATCCGCAGATAATCGTTGTAGTCCTTACCCTCGGGCGGTGGAATATATTTCACTTTGTACTTTCCTCCGAAGATAACTTGCAGGGCATCAGCACCTCTCTGTCCCACGAAATCGTTATCAAGGTAAAGACAAATTCGTTTTAGGTTTGGGTGTGTGGCAAGGTAATGTTCGATTGGCATCGGTATCTTGGTCTCCTCAATCTTCTCTCTCGGGAGGTAAATCCCCGACAGAGATATGAGGTTTTCCGTTCGGTAATCCTTTCCGATCTCCTTCAGCATCGTCGCGTATGACAGAAGACCTATCGCACTTTCAAAGACTCTGACCGTAGTGTTTTCATCATTGGTTGCGAGTTTGAACGTGTATCTTTTATCACTTCCCGCCATA
Organism: Eubacteriales bacterium; assembly: GCA_045533675.1. GTDB lineage: Bacteria > Bacillota > Clostridia > Oscillospirales > CAG-272 > HGM12713. Next base: position 3,689 of record JAZSIF010000002.1, read on the forward strand.
TCTTTTTTACCCGAGCTGCCATCGGTCGCACGTGAACAACAATGCTTCACTTCTCCTTTTTCATCGTAACCGAGGAACATCACCGCACCGTTCTTTGAGTTCTCGGCAATCATTTTTCGTGAGATACATTCGTCGATGATCGCTTCATCAATGCCACGGTCAAGCAGATATTTCTTCGCTTGATTACAAGAAAACGTGTGTCTCGGAACGTACAATCGGTCATAGGTTTTCTTTTTTTCGGGCGCAATAAAAGACGGTATCTATACCGCCTTACCCATAACTGCTTCAACCGCCGTAAGAAAATCCACACCGCGAACCTTCACAAGATAATCAAGTGCAGATGCACCGCCGATACCTCTTGACCACCAAAACCACTTCCCGTTTGAGATCTTCAGCGAGTCGTGAGTGCGAGTACAATACTCATTCCCATCGCACTTGACAAGCTCATTCGGGTCTGTTGCTTGGAGGTAAGAAAACAGATCGACCTTTCGCGCTTCGGCTATAACCTCGGGTTGAATATATGCCATACCTTACCTTGCGTCTCTGTCTCTTCGCTTTTCCTTGATACCCAAACGCTCTGCTTCATCGGCAGAATAGTTATTGATAGTACACTTGATGTCCTCCTTGTGAGGATCTTCGGTATCTATCTACTTGCGGTACAAATCTGCAAGAGGAGTTTCCGTGGCAAGCATCGCTCTGATCTGTCTCTCGTTCAGATTGATGTTCTCCATCTCCTCAAGGAAGTCCTCGCGTATAAGGTATTCATACGCATGATTTAGAATTTCATCGGCTGTTTTCGTTTTGAGATCTTCGATATATACGCGCTGTTCCTCTTGCATTTTCTCAAAAAGCTCGGCGTGTAATTTCTCGACTCTCATTGAACTTACACTCATAAGATCACTCTCCTTTCCTCAAAAATATCCTTCGATCTTGCACTCTTTCACTTCGGTTTCGTGATACAAAACTCAATCTTCCGACACGGCTTCTTCAGCTTTTGCCTTTGCTTCTGCTTCGCAATCGGCTTCAACTTCGATATATCCGGTCTGTGTGATTGTAACTGCTACACCGTATTTCAATAAACATCCTCCTTCCCAAAAAGAAAAACCGAGCATACTGATGGTGCCAGTACGCTCGGCTATGTAACAAGAAACTCTGTTGTTCTTGTTGATATTCAGTTATAATTCAAATATTAATCAGAAATCCAAAATCAGTTTTTCGTTATACATCTGTCTGATTCTCTCGATATAAAGCATCTGAATACCGTTTTTGTCTACGCTATTAAGTGTTAATATACTTGTTTCTTAGCAACTTAAATGTAGATGCTTTAATTAAGTATAAATTTCCTCGACTTCTTGTCAGGGCAACATACAATTTGTTTACGGTTGACACAGGAATCCCCTTAATGGTAAATCTGGCATCGTCAAGATGATCAAATCTATCAGTTAAAATAACACAAGCAGCATCGACCGTATCCCCCTTGGAGTATGACCAGTTCATTGCACGGAACGTATAGTTTGCAGCATCTTTATAGACCAACTTTACAATCTGTTGATCGTCAAGAAATGCAGTAGCATTTTCATCTATCCAAATAACAGCTCCTGTGTTTACTCCACAAGAATCAATGCAAATGCCGAGTTTATTGCTCACATACTGACACACCTCTGTAGAACATCGTCTTGATTTATCTAAAGTAGTCAAATCCACTTCAAATCCTGCGCTAATAAGTTCGGTCACAAACTCATCATAACTGACATCACCAGCTTTCTTCTTAAATGGCTTACCCGAGTTGTTTATTGCCGAAACAGAATGTTGATAATAGTCGCCCACAAGAACAACATCATTGAGCTGCTTTGCCAACGCCATAATCAATTCGTAGTCATATTCCCGAAAGTCCTGAAATTCGTCGATCAATACACAATCGAAAAATAAGTTTAAGCGTTTAGCTGCTCTCTTTACAAGGCTTTCACGATTCTGCTTGACATGTAACACCAGCTCCGATAATGTAGCACAATAATACTGATGCTTGCTAGAAATATAATGTTCTAGCCTATCTTTATTGAAATAATGGGGATTGGAAATCATTTTTCCGCCCCTTCCAGGAATACGCATAGGCGGCGGATCTACTGTGCAGATTCCACGACTGACAAATCCTGGATTGCTGAAGTATTCTACAATGCTTGGTTCATAAGGCAATACCAAGTGGTGATACACAAATGAATCGAAAGTAGTTACTGTAGTTAATTCAGGAACACATCCGTGTGCAGCACAAAGTTCTTTCTGAATATTATATATATTCTCGTGGGTAAACGCCAGTATAAGATTTCTCTTATTCGGGTCTATCTCATGGCAGATATGGTAGGTTTTCCCCGCACCGGCTACCGCTAGAATTACTCTCTTAGCCATTCAATCGCATCCTTTATATACTGCGGCACCACAAAGGTGGTATCCGAAGTTAGTATTTGATAGGCAACGTCAACTTTGTTGTTTAACATTTTGCCTAATACAACACCATAGTCTTTTCCGTGAAATTTATATTCTGCTTCTGCCTGAACAACAATCATTTCATCCAAGGTGTCTTTGTTCTCTTTATACAAACAGGCTTCCCAAGTCCATTCATCTACTGTTGCTCCCATAAATATATGTTGCATGATGTGGGATTGGTTGAAAGCATCGGCTACCGTAATTCTATTGGCTTTACCATCATTATCAGTAATAACAGCAATCTTTTTATCGGTTGCTTTTGCAATTTCAAGATATCGCGCATATGAAATACCGTTGCAAGAAATAACAGAAATGCCATCTTCTTCGATAGTGTGATCTGTGATCTGTTTATAGAACATAGGGAGAAGGAGAAACTCTGTTGCCCCCTCTACCAAAAACACCTTTTTGGATAACAATAACTGCAAAAAAGCATTATCATCAGCTCTAACGAAAAATTCCGCTACACCCCTGTCTACACTCGCAAGAGTCTTAACGCCACATTCTGTGACCCATAGAACATTGTTCAAATTTAATCTACTTGCAATCATGTTGCTGTGCGTTGCGACAATAATCTGAGAATTGTCCTGCTGGCCAGAGATTTCCTGAAGCATCTTTCGTAAGGTTGTAAAACTAAGATGATTTTCTGGTTCTTCCATTAGAATGACATCTAAACCATTCGCTCTATCCAAAGCAATCTGTGTTTTTATCAGACTCTCCATGCCACTGCCACGATTCTCCAGAGCAACGGAGTCCTCATATACAGACAGAATAGTTTCTAAAATTACTTTCTTGCTATCTACGCCAAATTTCCGCTTTTCACTAATTGGGGGCAAGTTAGCCTCTTCAAGCGCATCTTCTAATTTAGAACGGAACTCATTTTTCGCTTTGGCTCTAGTTGCTTCATCATATCTGCTTGTAAATAATGCTCTATTGTAATAGTTAAACGACTGAGCTGTTGCGCTATTGGTTGTATCAATAGACAGAAAGTTCAACGGTCGCTTAATGGTTTGATAAGGCCGATTGGCAAAAGTTGTCCAAGTCAGAGTATAGTATTCGTAAGGGATTTTTCCATCAAGAATAGATGGCTCCATCCCGGCACCAAGCTCTTCGTCATACTTGCATTCAAAACGAATCCCAAATTTTTCATCCTGTTGTGTTCTGCGCCCATAGTTTTCCCCGTAGAAGTAATATGCATTCTTCTGACTTGGATCAATTACCAGCTCAATCTCAATGTAGATTCGAGGTAAAGTCTTTACACTTGGCTCGGTCTGGAAGGCCGCAATCATCTGTGTATTAAACAAATCTCGCAGCACTGACTTATCGGCAGTTCGATACTGCTGATTGAGTACAATTTTAAGCGCATCAAGGATCGTGCTTTTGCCAGCTTCATTTTCACCGACAAGAATGTTCATATGTTCATTGAACTCCACATCGAGAGTGGCAAATTTCTTAAGCCCCTCAATATGCAGCGACTTAATATAACTCATGTTTTTCTCCCCCATATTCAACAGATTGATACTATCGGTTTAATGGTGACCAATCCTTCCTACCATTTTTATCGTTCTTCTCTTTGGCGTTTTTTCTTTAACGCTACCGCAATAACATCATTTACATTGTCTTGTTTAACAGCTCCCGGATATTTTTTGTTGACCTCGACAAGTGCTTCTTTTGCTACCATTTCATCCTCACTGAGTTCAACAAACAATGCTTGGAGGTCCTCGCAAGCAAGTATTCTGTCAAGCAAACCGCGCGCATAATCCTCGACGTTATCCCAATTCCCGTACAAATTGCATACGGCTCTGTCTATCATTTCATAGGACAAAGGTTTGCCCGCCATCTGCTGCTCGTACACAATACCCGCTATATCCGACAGATCCTTCTTATACTGTCTGCCCGATACCAGCTTCATCGCAACAAGATATTCGGCTCTTATCGTACGGATTTGAAGGACACCCGAAAAGGTTTTGTAATACTCGGAATACTGCACGATCTTGGGGGTATAGGATGCTGTTTTCTTGAAGTCATCATTGACCCAACCGTTAGGCAAGCCAAACTTATCGCCCACTGCGTTAATTGCTTCTTTCATAATCGCGGGCGACTCATAACTCGCATCAATATCGTAAGAAGCGGCACGGAACTGATAGTTGATCAGCACCGATGCACCACCCACTAATATCATTTCAGCAGGCATCCCGCGACCTCTTTTCTTATACTCTTTGGCAAGTTCCTTCAAGTAACCTTCAAGATTTACTTTGGTAAAAGGGACCTCAATAGACATTTCTGATCTCACTTTCTATGATGTTAAATCGAAGAAATTCCGGGATTGCTTCTTGTCTGCATTTCTCTCTAACATCAAGTTCAGAATGTAACATTGCCGCTAACATAACATCTCTTGAGTAAAGCGGTTCTTTAAGTGAGTAGGTTCTTATCTCATCGTATTTGGTACACAGAGGAATATCGTTTACACGGCTCAGATAATCGACCATAGCAAGCAAATAGAACGCTTCGGGATACCACTTCTTATTCCAATATCTGCTGATTTCATCCTCCTGCAAGGTAGTCACAATAAAATCAAGCTCGTCATTATCTTTTACAAAGTGGCAGACATTGCTCTTGAAGATTTCAAAATCCGCGCGAGGCTCGATAGAATCCACCATAAGTTCTTCCATCGTAACATTCAAAACCTTTGATAGTTTATATACCGTTTCCGCAGAACATTTCTCAAGTCTTGTTTTGCCGCGCACCACTTCGGACAGCGTTGTATAAGGAATCCCACTGAGCTTTGCACACTGATACATTGTCATGTTCTTTTCTTTTAAAATGGCTTCAAGCATGGAATCAGCCTCCTTTCCTCGATATTATTATAACGCCTTTCCGTTATAATGTCAATAGTTTTTGAGATTTTTATAATATTATACTTATAGCCGCATGGAGTTCGCAACGAACCATGCGGCTATTCATCTTACAATAACTAATAATTATTGTAAGTTATTTATCAGAGAATTAGAAACCCATTTACTATTAGATAAATAAAAAACATGCGAGGGAAATATGGAATATTATATCTTTGCAACTAATAAATGCAACTTAAATTGTCAATACTGTTCTGTCCTACTAAAGACAGTTGAAAATAGTATTCCCTTGGAACCAATATATTCGTTAGAAGCATTAAATGCATTTATTCATAATACACAGGTGAAATTACATGATAAGCACGCAGAATTGGTGTTTTTTGGAGGCGAGCCAACTTTGAACTATTCCTTCATTCGTGATGTAATACATTCGCAATACGAAAATAGTCGGCTTCCCTACACATATTCGTATGTCCTTCATACTAATGGTTTGGAGCTTGGCAATATTCCGAATGATATTTTGAATAGTATTAGCGCTATAATGTTATCAATAAATTATGATATGATTCCGCACTATCATCTCAATGAAGGATATTTTCGTGTTATAGCAGATTCAATAATGACTATTCGTCGGAAAAAGCAGATACCCATTATTGGAAGAATGACTATTACAGAGGAAACAAGCTTGTTTTCTGAAATTGCATTACTTAATGGTTTTTTTGATGCAATCTATTGGCAAATCGAAAATTGCTACCAATTCAAAAACTTTAATCAATTTTATGAATCATATGAGTATGAATTAACACTTGTATTTAATTCCTGGCTCAAATATCTTGAGAGAGGGTTTCTTCTCAACTACATACCGTTTATCGCTACAGCTTGCTTTGCGAATAACTTAGACACCCCCAAACACTTTTGTTGTGGTTATAATCGCAGCATGATATATGTACAAACAAACGGAGATTGCTATACTTGTGCAGAAGATATGACAACAAAACACAATTTGGTTGGATCAATTGAATCGGGATTTCATTTTGATGAGTTTAGCATCAACGATACTAAATGTCTTAACTGCAAATATGTACATATTTGTAAGGGTCGGTGTGGCCGCATGCATAAAGAATTTGATCCTAATCACACAAATGAGTATTGTATGCTTAATCAAATTATGTTTAATCTCATTCTCGAAAACCTTCCGAGAATCAATGAACTTGTTCGAAAATGGGGATTATCGATTGCGATGAACGATCCAATATTTCACTATACAGAGTACACCCCTTAATTAAAAGAGATCTTTATACTCACTATAAATCTTTATGTAATACGAAATGAGGCGTCTTCCAACCAAATTGTTAAGTTTGAGTGTGGTAACTTCTGGCGGAATGAGAGTAGCATGATACAGATTAGAATTATGAGTTGTTAATTTAAGCCTATTCATGCCTATACTTTCACACAAACTCGATCCTTTAAGTGTAACTCCATCGGCAATTATGTCGGATATGAAAATCTCACGTTCTGTTGCCATATTAAGTAAAAAATCCACAAAACTGGTGTATATGATTTTAAATGCAGTCGTTGTATTGTATGCAGGATGGATACAGAAAGAAGATAAATACAGTTTATAAAAACCAGGCATGTCATATTGTCTAATTTGATCCAAACTGAACTTCGTATCATCAAAATCTCCAGATTTGATTTGCTCAAACAAAACATCAGTTACTGGGAGGGTGTTAAAGAAACCGATTAGTTTTCCAGTAGTAGCATCTTTTGCTCCAATTATAGTGAGCGGATTATACTGGAACCATTCGAATGTTGTTTCGGCACTGGCAATTAAAGTAGGAGGGAGAACTAACTGTTCAATCCTATATGATTCAATAATATCGTCATATGTAAATTCTTCTGGTGCAACAGGAAGAACCGTTTTGTTGGAAATGGACGGCTTTTTATAATAACTCAAAATGTACCACTCGATAATTGAATATACTGACAGTTGGATGAGATACCGATTTTCTTGTGATAAATTCCAATTGTCATAGTGAGAAAGAGCGTCTCTGTTAATTGATTGTAGGAAACGGATATGCTCCTTCAGATTGTGGCTTAAAAAATCCATATCCAGAAACAATGAGATCAGGGAGGCTTGCGGAGGGATATATATGTTTTCTCGGAAGGCTACGCCTTTTAAAATTTCATGCAATAATCCAATTATATCCTCCAAGGTATTGCGATAATTTGCTTCCAACCTCTTAGTAACTGTGCTCAGATGGATAGCGATTTGATCCAGGGAAAAATCATTATATGAGTGTATTTCTCTAATTAAATGCTTTAAGTTTGTTTTGTTGATGTGCCAAAAACCGCGATCTTGTTTTTTTTGTGTTACTATATGGTTTAATTCTGCTGCTGTTGTTTCAATGTTGGTAGATAACTCAATGTAGTTATAATCAAGAATAAATGGGTAGGTTTTCGCAGTTTTATCTTGCACACCATTGCAGAATAATGGAAGGAAATTATCAGGCGTAGTTGTCTGGAGTATGCCTAACTCTAGGCTAGCCCAGTTGCTCTGAAAGAAGTTATCACTTATTACTGCCAAGTATATTATCGACTCATTAATTCCAGATAGAATAGACTCTCTTATTCGATCACCTTTGTAGATGCTATTTTTGTCATACCAAACTGCCAACCCTTGGGCTTCAAGAAGTTTTACAAGTGGCTCAACAACACAAGCCTTATCCTTACTAGAATGTGAGATGAAAATATCGTACATATCGAGCTGTCCTTTTTATAGAATAATTAGTTATTGCTTTTGTTTGCTTTTAAAACACTATCTTACAATAATTATTAGTTATTGTAAGTAATTTGCCTATATTGTAACATAAAAACCTAAAAAAGTCAATAATGACTCCCATCTAAATACTATTATTATGAAATAACTGCCAATCTTCTAATGTATATGTGTTATAATTCATGTATCTCAAGATTACTTGGCAAAGGAGAATGTCTATATGTTTGATTACAAAAAAATCGAAGACTTTCTGTCGCTTTCTCAAGCGACCAAAAATCTTTCAGAAAACACAGTCACCGCATACCGCTCCGACTTAAATGACTTTTTCAATTTCTGTTGTTCTACTAATTTGGATGAAAACACAGTTCTTAATTATGTTTACTACCTATCTCAAAAACGCTCATTAAAAGACACTTCCATCCACCGAAAGCTTATAACATTAAAACTGTTCTATAAATATCTGACTGATCAACATGAAATCGACGCAAATTTTTTTCTACTCCACACCTTTCAGTATAAAAAAGAGCGCAAATTACCCAAAACGTTATCTGTAAAAGAGAGTACCAAATTGCTCAATACAGCAATGAAGAAATGTGAATTTGCTCAAACAGAATTTGAAAAATGGACAAGTTCACGCAATCTTGCTCTTGTTGATATTTTAGTTAGCACCGGAATTCGAATTGGAGAAGCTTCACACATAACACTTGACGATATCATCTTTTCTGAGCACACCATATTGATTCACGGTAAGGGAAGAAAACAACGACTAATATACATATCATGTCCACAGACATGGAACCACCTGACAAATTGGATCAGAATCCGCAAGAGAAGAAACGATGGATCAAATAGATTATTTCTTAACCGCAATGGTCAAGTATTAAGTATTTATGGTATTGAATATATTTATAAGCATTTGGCTATTGAAGCCGGAATTAACAGCCAATCCACCCCCCACTATCTACGGCATACGTTTGCAACCAACCTGTTAGCCAATGGAGCAGATCTTCGGTCCGTTCAAGAATTGTTAGGACATAGCAGTGTCTCAACTACCGAGATATATACGGAAGTAACAACCCAAAGAAAAAAACAGGTTCTAAATAAATATAATTATCGCAACAAAATATGATCTATTATCCAGAAGTAAGTACCTTCTGTAATTGATAGTATTGTCTTTGGGTTCTACTTATAATACCTGCGAAAAAGCATTTTTTCTTCACTAATCTACATTTTTAATTCTTTACTTCCTTTTATTATCTTTTAATTGCTGATTATTATCATAAAATCGTGGCGAAAAAAGTTATTCACCCACAATAATATCCTTTGATCTTGCACTCTTTTACTTTGGTTCCGTAATACAAGATACGTTCTTCAGACACGGCTTCAGCGCCTTTAGCCTTGGCTCCTTGTTCGCAATCGGTTTCAACATCGATATATCTAGTCTATACAATTATTATGGCTACACCGTATTTCATTGCGCTCTCATCCTCTCTCAAAAAAACCTATAAGATCAAAAGGTGTTAACCCTCTCGGTTATTTAATGTCCTTAAATGGGCATATTTCTTACTTCGTGCAAATAATAAAACTTGACAACGCCAAGTTATTGACCCTTATTACCTTCAATGATTGTCGTTTCACAACAAAAGTGGCCTATGAATTAATCATAAGCCACTATTTCATTTAGTTGTTTTTTATTAAAAGCTTTTTAATAAACTGAACCGAATAATCTTGTTCTGTGTTTTCCTTTATCAGTAATTTAACGACATAAGAACCCACCTTTTCAATTTGGAAATCCGGAATGGTTGTGATTCTTGCGTAATTAACGAAATCAAAACAAGCTCCGTCAACCTGATGATTATCACGAAGCTCCTTAATATCTACTGTAAACGAATCCAAATCATAGTAAATTCTTTTATTAGGGTCAGGATCACATTTTGTCAAGCGAATAATAAAATCCAATTTCCCATCTTCCTTATACAAAATATGCTGTTTTTGTTTATCCTCGTCTGCAGTACCCAATATATTTATATTGGAAAGAATTTGAAACCCGTCTACCGAATACATCCCATTTAAACATTCCTCAACGCTTATTTCATCAAAAGGGTTACGAAACGCTAACGGAACATCGTTATCCATAACGATTGACTTGAAACAGGTTAAATTAGCATTAACATACTTCTTGCACATAAATATTATCCTCAAAATTATTTCACGCTATCAGCACCGTTACCGCGCTTAACGGAAGAAGGCGTGCTTGTTTCATAAGACTGGTTGGTTCTTAATCCATCTACCTTTTTAATCAGTCGATCTTCCGCATCTTTTAACATCTGTTTTAATTCCCTAGTGCTTTGAATCGATGAATAAACAGAGTAGATTGCAAGAAACGCAGACACAAGTCCAAGTATCATACTTACAATGGCGACGCCATCTTTAAATCCACTGATATCAGTGTTGGGGAAAAGAGTCGGCTGAATCATAGTAATCACAAATGATGCTACAAAAATAAATAACAACACAAGAATCACTACATACACAGTATACATAATAAGGGTCTTAAACTTTCCCGACAAAACAAAATCCTCCTTGACAATTTGCTTCCACATAGGCTCATTATACCACATTCTTCAGCAAATGTCAACAACATTTCCTATTTCCAGATGCAATTTTGTTTTTTTCGCCCAAAAAACACAACACGAGAGCGAGCATCACGTATAAACCTCCCTCGCAATAACATTATATCATAACACATTAGATTTTGTCAATACTTTTCAAAAAAATAATTCAAAAAACATCTTGACAAAAGAGTCCACTTGTGGTATAATATGCTACTGCGTTATGCTTTCAGCTTAACGCAAGCCATTTTGTAATTTTTGTATAATAAGTGCACATATTCATATGTGCACTTATTATACAAAAAAAGCCATTACAAAGCAAGTATAGACAGAAGAATTATCTGTTAACTGTGTTTTGCGTAATGGCTTTTTCTATTAGTATGAATTCAAGACCAATTATTACGGCTCTCATGCATCTGCATACTCTCTTTTAAAAAATTTTTAACGCTCCTTCCATTTTATTCTTTCATAGCGGCGATCATCACTTGGCAAGCTTAGAACATCCTCTCTCATCTCGTCCACTCCGTCCACGATTTCATTCTCGCGTCTGTCCATATTCAGCTCGGCATCGAGTTCTGCAAGTCGCTTGCATTTCTCGTCAAGCTCTGCTTCAAGCGGGAACGGCGCGGCGATCTCTACCTTTGCGTTTTTCACCTGCTTGTGAAGTTCACTAAGCAAATATTCACAGTTCTCTTTTCTGTTTGCAAAGCCTTCAATGGCATTGTCAAGACGTGTAAAGATACCGTTAGGATCTTTACCGAGAGGAACTTCATAGGAGAGTGCTCCGCGCAATTTAACATAAAATTGCTTCAGCATTGTGTCAAATCCGATGTCGGCTTTGAAGCCGCGATACTCACCCAAAGGTCGCGGTTCAGGATTGGTCAAGCATTCACAGATAGCAAGTATCTCCTTGCCCGCTTCTGCCTTTTCGGTGTAGGTCGTACCCATAATCACCATCGGGGAGAAGCCGTTCTCATTCGGAAAGGTATTGTTCTTTGCCGTTTCCATATCCGCAATCAGAGATTTGATCCTCTCCTCCTGCTCGGCTATCTCTCTTGGGAATTTCTTGATAAGAGCATCCTCAAGACCGTACCTCTGACTAAGATGGTCTGCCTTTTGAAGCTTCAGTTTTGCAACGTCTGCGTCAAGCTGCATCTTCTCCATAATCTTCGGATTACCACTTGCAAGAGCTTTGATCTCCGCATAGGATAGCGCGGTCTCATCCACGTCCTCAGCACTTCTCACGGGCGATTTACTCGTCATGATCTGTGAGATAAACTTCTGTTTGCTCTCAAGGAGCTGATAGGAATAGGCATCAAAGGTTCCCTCCGTAACGTAACGGTAAAGGTCAACCTCGGGGTTGGAGTTGCCTTGTCGCACGATTCGACCTGCTCTCTGTTCAAGGTCTGCGGGTCTCCACGGTACATCAAGGTCGTGAAGCGCAATAAGTCTCTGCTGAACATTCGTGCCGGCTCCCATCTTGAAGGTGGAACCCATCAGCACTCTGATCTGTCCTCGGCGTACCTTTGCAAAGAGTTCTTTTTTCTTTGCATCGCTGTCTGCATTGTGGATGAATTCGATCTCATCGGCGGGGATTCCCTTCGCTATAAGTTTTTGACGAATATCATCATACACGTTGAAACTACCGTCGCCCTTCGGAGTGGAAAGGTCGCAGAATACAAGCTGTGCGGATTTCTTATCCGCTGTATGCTCCCAAATCTCGTAGATATTCTCCACGCAGGTGTTGACCTTACTGCCTTCATAATCTCCAAGTCCCGTATTGATAAGTCGCTGATCGAGGGCGGCTTTTCGTCCGTCGTTAGTGATGAGCAGCATATTGTCCTCGGTGGATGCAACCTCACGGTTGTGTACTCTCTCTGCTCTCTCGGCAAAGGATTCCACAAGATCCTTTTGAATGTCACTTGCTTCTACTTTGACCACGTGATAGTGCGCTTCGGGTACGGGCAGGCTCAGCATATCTGCGGTCTGAATATCCGCTGTCTGCTTGAACATCGCCATCAGCTCGGGGATATTGAAGAACTTTGCAAAGCGCGTCTTTGAACGGTATCCGCTGCCATCGGGCGCAAGCTCTATCGCCGTGACCGTCTCACCAAAGGTGGATGCCCACGCATCAAAGTTGAGAAGTCCGCGCAACTGAAGCTCGTCGTACTGAAGGTATTTCTGCATCGTGTAAAGCTCTACCATCGTGTTGGAGATAGGAGTTCCCGTCGCAAACACACATCCCTTTCCTCCTGTCAGTTCGTCAAGATAACGGCACTTCATATAGAGGTCGGAGGATTTCTGCGCTTCGGTCTGCGAGATACCCGCCACGTTTCGCATCTTGGTATATGCGGCGAGGTTCTTATAGAAGTGTGCCTCGTCCACAAACAGACGGTCAACGCCAAGCTCCTCAAAGGTCACAACGTCATCCTTTCGGCTTTGGTCGTTGAGCTTTTTTAGCTTGGTCTCGATCTGCTTCTTGGCTTTGGCAAGCTGCTTGGTCGTCACTCTGTCACCGCGAGACTCCCTTATCTCCTCCATACTTCTCAAGATCTCGTCTCGTTCTTTATTGAGGGTTTCGATCTGTCTTTCAAGTGACATCGGGATCTTCTCAAACTGAGAATGACCGATGATAACCGCATCGTAATCGCCCGTTGCAATTCTCGCGCAGAACTTTTTACGGTTCTTGGTTTCAAAGTCTTTCTTTGTTGCGACAAGGATATTTGCACTCGGATAGAGTTGCAGATACTCACTTGCCCACTGCTCTATAAGATGATTGGGAACGACAAACATACTCTTGGAGCAAAGTCCAAGTCTCTTGCTCTCCTGCGCCGCCGCAACCATTGTGAAGGTCTTACCTGCTCCAACAACGTGAGCAAGGAGAGAGTTGCCGCCGTACATAATTCTTGCAACGGCATCACTTTGGTGCTTACGCAGAGTGATCTCGGGATTCATTCCGTAGAACTTGATGTGGCTACCGTCAAACTCACGGGGGCGGAGGCTGTTGAATCGCTCGTTATAGAGCTTACAAAGTCTTTCACGTCTTGCCGGGTCTTTCCATATCCACTCATCAAAAGCTCTCTTGATCTGCTCTTGTTTACCCTGCGCGATTGCCGTTTCCTTTTTGTTGAGAACCTGCTTTTTGTTTCCGTCCTCATCGTAATAGTAGTCGAAGATACGCACGTCCTTGAGGTTCAGCGTTTGCTCGATTATCTCATAGGCGTTGATACGGTGAGTACCGTAGGTGTTATTCGCCTTGACATTTCCTCGGTCTTTTGTCTTATTGCTGATAACCCATTGAGCCGTTTGAGGAATATATTTCACTTGGATATACTGCTTGGTGTAGTATGACATTCCGAGAAGCTCTTGCATAAAGGCTTGCACGTCGGTCTCGGGTATCCACGTTGTACCAAGTCGCACACCGATCTCGGCGGCGGTCAGATCAACGGGCTGTACCCTTTCAAGCGCCTCGACGTTTACGGCAAACTCGGGTTCGACTTCTGCCTTCCACTTGGCTTTTTTCAGCTTCTCGCGGACGTTACCCGAAAGATATTCGTCAGCCATAAGGTAAGGCTTGGCTCCGATCACTTCGCCGTGTTCGGGATTGCGGAAGATAACGCCCTTGAGGTCTGCAAAGAGTTCTTCTTCCTTCTTCCCTGTCAGTTCGCTCATATATTCCATATCCACCATCGCACGTTCTCCGATGGAGAGTGCAAGTGCTTCGCTTGCCGTGTCCACTCGGTCAACCGTGACCTGCGGTTTGATGGTACGCTTGGTGAACATATCCGCTTTTGCTTTGAGTTCCTTGTTTTCATCAAGGATTTCAAGAGAACAAAGAAGGAAATATGAGTTATCGTCGCTGAACGCCATCGCATTTCCTCGGCTGTTGATAAGTCCGTACTTAGCCGTAAACTCATCATACTGTCGATTCAGTTTGCTTTGGAGTGCTTTGATCTCGCTCTCGGGATAGTCCTCAAGCTGTGCTTCAATCAGAGCCTTCACCGTGTCACGAATACCGATCATTCCTTTGATACGGTTCTCGCCCGTCACGGAAGTCTCAATGGGGTTCATCACGCTGTTCTGTCGGTAGTAAACCTTTCCGTCCACAATGGTAAAGGAAAAGTTCTTCACGGTCGGGTCTGCGGGAATGGATTTGTCCTCTCCATCCTCTGACAGTTCTTCAATCTCAACCTCACTGATCTCTGCGTGGATATTGCTGACCGCTTCTGCAAGAAGCTCTCCGAGATCTTCGTCCTCGTAGGCACGGCAGGTCGGCTCGGGACCGTACTGACCGCTTCTCATTACCATTTCACCGAGTACCATATCGGGATTGTCGATAAAGTATTGGTTCATTCGGATGCCATTCTCATCGACACCGAGGTGTACCCAATCTTCGTCTCGCTCAACGATTCGGTCTCGCTTTTGGAGGAAGATAATATCCGAGACTACCATCTTTGCCCCTGCTCCGTCAAAGGTATTGTTGGGCAAGCGGATAGCACCGAGGAAGTCGGCTCTTTGCGAGATATACTTTCTGACAGATGGATTCTCTTTATCAAGAGTACCGCTGCTTGTGATGAACGCGATCACACCACCGGGGCGAACCTTATCCAAGGTTTTCGCAAAGAAATAGTCGTGAATGAGGAAGTTGTACTTGTCGTATTTCTTGTCAAGCAACTTGAAATCATTGAACGGCACGTTACCGATTGCCATGTCAAAGAAGCTATCGGGAAAATGCGTTTTCTCATATCCGTCGATGGTGATACCGTTCTTTTGGTAGAGCTGCCTTGCAATTCTACCCGAAATGCTGTCAAGCTCAACACCGTACATCTTGGCATCCATACTCTCGGGGAGAAGTCCCATAAAGTTACCTACACCGCAAGAGGGTTCAAGGATATTGCCACGCTTGAAGCCCATATTTTCAAGAGCGTTATACATTGCCTTGATAACAACGGGAGGCGTATAAAAAGCCGTCAACGTCGATTCGTTGGCGGCTTCGTATTCCTCATAGGAAAGCAGATTTTTCAGTCCATTATACTCCAAGTGCCAATTATCTTTGGTAGCATCAAAGGCATCGGCAAGACCGCCCCATCCCGAATACTGTGCAAGCACTTCCTGCTCCTCGGGTGTTGCCAAGCGATCTTCTGCTTCAAGCTGATACAAAAGCTTGATGGCATCAATGTTCTTTCTGAACTTGGCTTTTGCTCCACCCGTTCCGATCTCGTTGTCGGTAATACGGTAATTGTTCTTCTCGCTATCGGGTATCTCGGGGTGTGAGTTATACACGGGGAAAGTTTTTCTCGGCTTGGGTTCTTCCGCAAGCTGCGGGATCTCTTTTCTTTGCTCTTGCCAATACTGCTCGATTTCATCATCGGTTGCACCTGTAAGTTCTGCAAATTCCAAATGTGAAAGAAGATTCTCGTTCATTTCTTTGAGAGAACTAAACCGAATCTCCTCAACAAGCACGTCACCAAGATATTTTTCAAGTTTGTAATCGACAAGATTTATATTGGCTTGAATGGGAATTTGCGCGTCACTCACAGTAGTGTATGCAAGCTCAATTTTAGAGAGGTCGTCAAAGTGATCCTCATGCTCGTCAAACTCTCTTACAAGATACTCACGAATAAAGTCCTTTGCCATTTCAAGCTCATCACCCTCACGGTTTTGAACTCTAACGATATTAGCACCGTACTTTTCGGCAAGCTCAATAACGGGATTTAAGATCTCATCACTGATACTGATACCTTCCACGGGGTCAAGGTTTTCGTCAAGCGCGATAGCATCGTTCAAAAGGAACTCGTAAAATTCCTTGCCGCGCCATTCGTTGCTTGAGTCTTTTGCGACGATTTCTCCCATATCAAAGGATAGGTCAATATCCTCCATTTTTGTTGCGTGAAGGAATCTTGATACTGCGGTAAGCTCTGCTTCTTCGGCTTTGTCTGCTTCGATCTCCTCGTGGGTTCTATCATCGTTTGCGGTAAGGTGTTCGGAAAACAGTACGCTGATATTGCCCGTGTCCAAATACTTTTCAAACACTTCACGATCCATACTGACAGCGCCCTGCCCCGGTTCACTCGGCATTGTGTACCACACGTAATACTCATCGACTCGCTCGATCTCCATGTGAACTCCGCCGTTGTTGTCAAATGACGCGAACATCGTATCACCAACGTGATATGCCTTGCCCTTTTCTGTCGTAAAGATAGCAACCTCGGGGATAGCGTGTTCGTGCTGAAGGTAGGCAAGGTGTCTGATTGCATCTCTCTGATCTGCGAAAAGATAAAGCTGACCGTTTTCTCCGAGATACTTCTTGATCGAAGCATTCCACAATCCAACCCTACCGCCCTCATGAGGTACACGGCGAATCGAAAAGCGGTTAGGCGATTCCCTCATATCTACCATCTCTTTTTCTTCGGCAGTAGAAATAAGAATCTCTCTTGCCGCAGAACCAAAGCCACGGAAGGTGTACTCGTCGGTCAGATAATGATATGCTGAGTCCTTAAACTCCTTATCATCGGAATCCACGATATACTGCTTTGCTTCAGAGCCGAGCTTATCAAAGAATACGGAATAATCCATATTGTCCTTGTGCTCGACTATCTGCTCAAAGGTGACGATGTTCTCAATGAACTGTCCTCTTGAGGTACTGTCGGGATTGAAATAGAGCCATCTGACCTCGCCTTTTTCCATATCAACGTAGAAACGGTCATCGCTAAAGCGGTTCTCATACAGACGGAGAATGTCGCTGCCCTTATCGGGAAGAATCCGCGCGATCTCCGCGTCGGTGTGTGTCTGCTCCTTAACGGTCGTTGCCTTAATGGGCTTCATCGAAGTGGAATCACAGATAACCACCGAATGACCCGCATCAAGCAACTTTTGGAGATGGTTGTCGGTTTGATGAACACGGAATTTGCACATAGGCACTTCGCCAATGCCCATTATATCCCTGCTTGTAAGTTCAAGCCCTGCAACCTCCGAGAGAACCTTTGCGTCCTCGCCGTAAAACTCATAGGAATCAAGCACCAACATCATCACAAGATGGTCGGGGTACTCCTTCTGTGCTTCAAGGTATCTTCTACCAAGCGGTGAATATTTCTTTTCGCTGTTTTCGGGTTGTTCGTTCCCTTTCTGAATCAGCTCCTCGCCGCCGTCAATGGCGACCTTAAAGCCTTTGTCGATCAGCTTCTTAACATAGTCGCTCTCCTTATGATAAGGAATACCGCACATAGGAACCCTTGTAGGCTTACCTGCAACGGCTCTGCCCGTAAGTGTTAGTTCAAGTGCATCGGAAACTTCAACCGCGTCTTGCTCAAAGAACTCAAAGAAATCTCCCACGCGAACCATAACGATATGGTCGGGAAACTGCTGCTTCATCTGCTCGTACTTGCCCCAAATGTCACCATTCGGAACGCCTACGCGCGTTACGTTTTCCTCTTTGGCTTCGGCAGACTTATCCTCGTTCATAAGCGAGGCGAATATATCATCGGTCATCTGCTCACGCTCGATCTGAGGTAAGAGTTTTTCAATTTCCTCTTTGCAACGCTCAAAGCTCTCGATATATCTTTCGGGATTTCTGTGGCGTCTCATTGCAACAAGATCGTCATTCTCGATAAACTTTTCAAGTCCCGAAACGTACCCCATAATGTTGGGAATAACAGAGTTCTTAAGCATCTTTTGAGGGATGCGTTCAAACTGCACCTTGCACCACTGATACGTGGGATCGGCTTTATACACCTCAAGCGACTTCTTGGCTGCTTCTCTGATCTCGTCAGCTCTCGCCATATAGTCACTCGACATACGGGGAGGTTCTTCACGGTTAAGGATTGCAGGCTTCTCACCGTCTCCGCACATTTGGAAAAGTTCACGTCGTCTTGCAACGATTCGACCTTGTACCAAGTTCATATTCACACCGTCAGACCAAGTAGGATCGGAGCCTCCGTTTGTCAGAAGCTCATCCCAACGTGCGTATTCTGCTTCAAGGTCAGCCGCGATCGACTCGATGGTAGGCTCGTTTGTTTTTCTCTTTCTGCTCTGCTTTGGCTTTATTTCAGTTGTAAAGCTTGGCTTGGGCATTTCTACCGCCTGCTCGGTGGAATCCTTACGGAGATGGTTATTGAGGGGATTATCCCTCACACGTCTCATAAAGGTCTCATAATCCAATTCAAGCGGTATGAGCGTTCCGTTAAATAGCTCTACCTTCTCTTTGGAGAGCGAAAGAATGTCGCACTCGTCCTTGCCGATATACACCGTAGTGCCGAGGTGCAGCTTGTACTCTGACTCGGGTATTTCCTCCTCTGTCGGTGCGTCGACCTCAACGGCGGCTTCTTGTTCGGTCTTGGTCTCATCGGGTCTAATGGGCGTTTTTCTGCGCTCCTTTGCCCCCGGAAAGAGATTATATTTTCCGTCAACAAAAGATTTGACGATTTCAATATCCTTTCTGTATGAGTCTCGCCTGTGGTCATCGGGGGTTACTAACTCAAAAGCAGATTGCATCATTTCAAGGATTTCGTTTGCACGTTTACTATCCTTGATTTGTTCCGCCAAGTTCTCCCACGCCTCCGAAAAATCATCCTCAAGCGATTTGTCATAAGGGCGCTGAAACGATAAATTCATGTGGATATAAAAACCTCGAATAGTACGCGCAACTTCCATACGCTCATACTCATCAAAGAGTTCTTCTGTAAACCCTTTATTGAACCTGCCCTGCCTAATAAGCTCGTCAACGCGCTTGGCAACCTGCGTCCATTTCAATAGAACACCTTGATTGTTCTTTTCCATAAGCCCACCGCAGATAGCAAGACCTTTTCCCGAAGCTTCAACGTCTCCTCTAAATGTTGCACTACCCGATATACCATAATCGTTGCTAATCATTTTTGCTCTTGCCTGCAAGTCCTTGTTCATACAATAGAATGAATACACTCGTAGTCTGCGACTATCAACCTTAGCTTCACCACGAAGTAGCTCTCGGTCGATCATATCCTGCGAAACAAACTGTCTTGGAGGTAAAATGTTAGTGTCAGCCACGGGAAATTCTATTGGGTCTCTGAAAAAAGCCTTGACAAGATACAGCAAGTCCTCGGGTTCGGGTGAATAACTAAAACCGAGATATTCAACCAAATTTTCAGCATTATCCTCAATGTCGGTAATCAGATCCTTGAGTCTTTCAGTATCCGTAAGATATGCCATATAGAACTCTGTTGCAGCAGGCCACGTGAAGTTTACGGGTCTGCATTTTTGAAGTTCAGTTGGTATATTACGAAACTTATCTCGGTACAAAAATGAAACTCTGTTTGCCACGTGTTCCATCCATAGCTTATCTGCATTTTCCGCTTCAGATCGAGAGATATACTGTCCTGTCTCTAAAAGCTCACGGATGCACTTATCAATGCTTTCCCAAGGCAAAAACACGGAAGTGATCTCCGATACTTTTTCACCCGTTGACATTTTCACCCCGTCAGCGTTCCAAGACACGGCATATTTACTGTCATTGACGACGATACCGACGTTATCTGTCTCGTATTCTTCCTTTAAGAAAGCAATATTTTCTTTGACATTATTGGCTCTGCGATAGTACCCGTATATACGTTGTGTACTTCTATTGGTACAACCGCCAAGTCTGAGAAATTCGTCAATAACTTCCTGCGAGATACGCATCTGCTTGGATGTGTCGGCAATAGGCTTGGGTTCACTCTCTGCCACCGTCTGTACCTCGGGCATATCCGTGTCAAAGAGAGACATTTGGTGATGTTCTTTGACAACGGGCTTATCAAGGTAGTTCTTATCGGTTATAAGGGCTTGAATAAGCCTTGTGACAAACGCCCAATCCATTCGCATTTCAGATGTTCTCGACGGGAAGTTGCCAACGTAGAGAAGCAGACTTTCATCATCAGCACGATAACCGATGTGTTGCTCTGTTCCCTGCTTGTAAAACTCCGTAAAGACTAAAGGCAGGTATGCTTTCTTTACATACTCCACCTTTTCCGCTTCACTTGCCCCGGAAGATAAAAAAGACACGATTTCTTCCTTGCTATGTCGCAAGAAGTCACCGTGTCTTAAAATTTGGATGAGACTTTCGGGGTCGCTGATCTGAGGTAGGGTGCTGTCGCTTATGCGTAGATTAGAGACGTCAGCACTTCCTCCTCCGCTGAGTTCTTCAAGTTGTTCATCATCTGAACCCACTGCATCGGGTTCTCGGCTTTCATCTTCTCCGATACCCCAAGGCTCTGTGCCATCCGGGATATACTCGTTTCGATCTGCGCTTTCGCTCTCTCGTCGATCTCGTGTAGATACTGATTCAACCGTCCCTCTGTCAGTATGGTCGTGTAGGTTCCCTTTCGGTGTTCCTTCATGAAATTCAATCTCATCTGACCGTACTTTCCGATCTGATGGTTTGTCTGTTCGGGCAGCTCCAAGTTCGGAATCTGCACTCCGTTCTCTGTCCTGTAAGTCAAGCTCATTATAAATACCTCCGTTTCCATTTTCAGTTTTTGTTTTTTCGCCACCATTATACCCGATTTCATTTCTACCGTCAAATGTGCGATTTTCTCTTTGGATGCTTTTCTCAACGCTCTTGACCGTCCTTTCGATTTCTCTCAAACAGATCTCGGAAATATCACTTGTGGCAGTTCCGAGAATGTTTACGGTCGCAGGGGTATTGAACTCATGCACCCGCTCAAACATTTCTTTTCCAATGAAATCGTCGGCGGTATATCCGAGACGGGTAAGCACTGTATAGGCAACGCTTGCTTGTACGGTCAAAAGAAATCTGACGCGGAGGTTATCTTCGTCATACTCCTCAAGAAAGCTCCCTTCCTTTTCGTAAGACAGCTCTTGCAGATAATCCGTAATATTGTTCGCACCGAGATTGATGGCGGCAGCAATCACCGCATCGGTAATTCTTTCTTTCGGCTTATCATCATCAATAAACCGATTCTGTAAGGCTTCGATCACATCACCCTCGCATTCGGGCTTGAGTCCCCAAATCTCAAAGGGCTTGTTGTCTCTGTGATGGGTGTCGCTGACGTCGAAAACGTAACTGAGGTAGTTCTTTGCTCCTTTTCCGTCGATCAGAGCGATACCCGTTGCTCCTCGGTTCACCCACCGTCCAAAGTGTTGGTTCCACAACTGCGTTTCGGCGCAGGCTGTCGCCATAGGTCTCTGTGCGTATATGAGAACTTGATCTGCAAACGGGTATTTGTACTGATACGCTGCCGAGTGCAAAAAAGCTCTCCACGCCACCGAGTCCGATGTGATGTCGTTAATCGTCCGTTTATACAGTTCGGTAATCAAGTCAATTTTTCTCGGCATTGTTTCTGCTCCTTTTTTAGATTTTAACGGGCATCACGTGCTGATACCCTTTCTTTTTGTTCGGTTGGGAACTCCCAACCATAGACAGCCCCGATCATTTCTCCGAGTTTATCGGTAACGCGGTCGATGTCATCCTGCGTTGCCTTCCCCTCGTAGAACTTATCAAGGAAGTCCTCACGGTCATCGTCGGAAAGTCCGTCTTTGAACTTGCGATAATACAAATAGTTTCGTCCATCGTGGTGTATCTGTGTCGAGCACAGATCTCCGTCACGGTCAACGTACCATTCGTTCATATCGCAATCGCTGTAAAGGCAATCCTTGATATTTCCCGATTCGATGATCTTATAGCCGTGCGCCCTGCCGTTCCACCTTCCGATATTACCAAATACGATAATGTCGGTATTGCATTGGATATTGAGGTTGGCACGTTCATCACCGAGGTATTCGGCATTGATCTCATACATCTTCTGCGTAAGCTCTTCTTCGCTGAGGTCGGGATAGTTCTCTTTCAGATCGACGATCCAATCCTTGAGGTCGAGGTCAATATCCTGCCAAATCATACGCTTTTCGGGAAAAGGATAGACGTGTGCGCCAAGCCTTTGCAGACGCTCCGCGTACTCACAGATGTGAAAAGCGTTGCGCCCCACAAGCACGTGGTAATCGTCTATATACTTGCACACAAACGCCTTTCTATCTCCCGTAGGATAGGTGACAAGGATCTGATCTCCATCGGGAATACGGAACTTCTCTTGATAATCGGGATAGATAAACCGAATCTCCTTTGGCTCCTCCATTTTCGATCTGTCAAGCACGGCGAAAACGCCGTACTGATTTTTATAAACGTAATCGCTCATCAGCGTTCCTCCCTGCTTCGTGATTTCTTCTGTTTGGGCTGTGTGGGTGTTTCTTTCTGCTCTGCGGCTTTTCGTGCTTCTACCGCCTGCAAGTATTCCTTATTCCAAGCGGCAACCACGTCATCGATGATCGCGCTGTATTCGCCCTCCTTATAATACTGATTGACAGGAGCTTTCATAAGGCCCTTGTCAAGCAGTTCTCGGATGGCAACCGCAGCATCGCAATCTTCCTCAAAGCAGAGATAACGCCCTTCCATAAAGCCTACCGCTTGTGCTTCTTTGGAAAGGTATTCATCGACAAGCTCACGTATTATCATAACACCGCCGTGTCTTGCAGTCTGAACTTCAAAAGCTCCGTAACAGAGCATCTTACAATGATCTACCGTTCCCCAAGGAGAATACATAGGTTCTACCATCATCGTTCCTCCCTACTGCTCTTTTTCTTGATAGCTTTTCCGTCCGCGTCATAGCTTTTCGGGTCAGCACCGGGCACGTTCCAACCGAACATAGAGCCAACCTGCATCGCCTTCGCTTGCGCGGGAGAAATGCCAAGTTCGCGGTTCATTTCGTTGGCTGCTCTACCGTTACCCTGCTTACGAATGGGGGTATATCCGCTTTCGGCTATATCAATGCGTATCTCCTCCTGCGTGGTAGGCAGATAAGCATAGGAATATCTCGGAAGTCCTCTGTCTTTGGCAAGCTTACTCAACAGAATTTCTTTGTCATAGCAATATGCGTAGAAATGGTATCCGTAGTCTTGGGGTTCACAGCGCAGATAGATCGCATAGTCTTGGGTCAGAATACGAAAGCCCCAACAAGGACAATCGTACACCGAGCCATTGATGCGGTTTGCATCCTGCCCACGACAGTAACTATACATATCTCCGCGATTGCAAAGAACATTGCCATTCTCGCGCAGCTTATTGATTACTGCGTCAAAGATGATCCGGAATTTATCGTCGTTGAATTCATGACATTTGTGTTCGTGCCACGTTGTATTGAATTCTCTGCCATCCTTTCCGAAATCTCCACGCAGATGACCGATACAGCCAAGCTCTTTGACTTCATCGGTGCTTGAAAAGAAAAGTTCCCTTTCCTCTTTCATTTTGATAGGTTCAAGAATCAACTTATCTCCTCCTTTCCTTCGGTTCTTCCACGGGAACATAGAAGTGACCGTTTTCATCGTAATACTTGGGATTTGCCACGGGAGTATCCCAACCGAAGATCACGCCGTTTTCCATAGCCGCTACCTGCTCAATGGTCAGACTTAACGCTTCATTCTGCTCGTTGGCATATTCGCGGTTCTCAACCATATTGCCACCGTACTGCGGAAAGCTCTCATATACATCCTCACCGTAACGGATAAGGATGCGCTCACCCGTATATTTCAGTACACCGTAGCAA
This sequence comes from Eubacteriales bacterium, assembly GCA_045533675.1. GTDB lineage: Bacteria > Bacillota > Clostridia > Oscillospirales > CAG-272 > HGM12713. The sequence continues at coordinate 27,975 of JAZSIF010000002.1, forward strand.
AACTCGGGCAGACCCTTTTCTTTTGCAAGGGCTGTCATAAGGGCTTTACGGTCATAACAATGGATGGTAACGTGTCTTACGTGGTTCCAAGGGGTCAGCGCGATATACCAAGCGTAATCCTCGGTCAGCACTCTGAATCCCCAACACTCACGGTTAAAGGAATACGGAACGTGGTCGTGTACCTTGTCACGGCAAAAAGCGTTCAGATCGGAAAGAGTGCGGAGCATATACCCCGCACCCTCACTTGCAAGGAAAATGCAAAGCGACTCAAGCTCGTAACGAATCATATAGTCGTTATCTCCCGTCATTACCATATCCGAGAGCACCAATCTATCTTCATCGAAACAACCCTTGAGCCACCCGATATATCCCTTGTCCGTCTCGCCCTGCTCGGTGAAAAGATACTTTTCATCCCATAGTGCAAGGCGTTCAAGCTTCATTGTCTGCACCCTCCTTGCTTACGGGTTCCGCCTTACCGTCTTTGGCTTCGGGAACCGCCAAGAACGCCAACAGACTTCCCGCCTTGATAGCGTCCTGCAAATCACAGATAGCGGTAAGCTCTTGCTTTGTGATGTTGGGAATGGAAAGAATATCCTTGAGCTTCAATGCCATTACCGTCTTTTCCGATGTGATCCCCGACTCGACAAGACGGGTAATCAATCGGAGATTTACTTTGTTTACTTCTGCCATTTCATCTCTCCTCTCTGTTTGTCTTTGTGTTTTCTCTCGGCTTCACCGAGACCGCAACGATCTTGCCATTTGACATTCCGATACGCTCGGGGTACTCAAACATTTTCAAGTATCTCTGTATCTGCGCTTCGGTTAGGCTGTCAAAGTGTGTTCCCGAGGAATCACAGATAAAGAAAGAACCGCAAATGACGAGGTACGGCTGACCGACAGAATCTCTCAAAACGCGGTTGGGCTTACACAAACGCTTGCCCATAGAATTGCAAACAAGGCATACCTCCTCACGAAAAGGAAATATGCCTTCAATATCGCCATCTACCGCCTTTTTCATTTCTTCAAGCTCTGTTCCAAGCTCAATAACCCGAGCGCATTTGTCATTCTCGACATATACAACTCGGATGGTTTTCTTCCATCGGTATCACCTCGCGTCTTTGTCTCTTTCCTTATGCGCTTTCTCTTTCGCCGCTACAAGATTTTTCTTGGCAAAATCGGGGAGCCTATCTTCGGGAACAATACCCATTACATCGGGGCGCTCAATTCTGCACTTCTCCCCGGTATAGAGATTAAACCCGTAACACGCTCTACCTCGGCTTTTGGCTTCTACGCCAAAGCCGCTGTAAACGTAAAATAACTGATGGGCAATATCTCTGAAGCCGTGGTTCATCGTGTGCTCGTCCAAAGCGACCACCTTGTTTCGGATGCTTACATCCCACGGCGCAGGCTCGACCGCATCCGCTTTGAGACAAGTAGGGTCATCGACTTCAAGTGCTGCTCTGCGCTCGTCAAGAGCTTTTGCACACTCGCTGATCTTCTTTGAATAAGCGTTGAGACCTTCGGTGAACACATCGTAGCACGCCATCTTGTCGCGCATCGGGAATACATATCCCTCGGACTCAAAGACGCATACCATATACGGATATTCCTCTTTACGATCTTCTGCAATTCCAAAGCAAATCCTTTGTGTGCCTACCCAAATGCTTGAGTCTACGGCATAGCCGTTTATTACTTCTTTTTCGTCCATACAATTCTCCTTACTCAGCCTTGATACCAATCGTCGTAGATGGTTCCGTCGATGATGATAACATTGGCACTTCTCGTCGCTTCGATCATACCCGCAGGTGTCCATACGTGTGTTGCCGTTACGGACACAGTGTAGTTACCATCCCTTACATACACGGGGATAAAGTGGACTCTTGCATTTCCATCTGCATCGGGATTCTGCACGAACTGATAACTGCCGTTTACATATTGGAGTGTTCTGCAATTACCGTCCGTGTCATAATAACGGAACTCGGGGAATGTTGCCACCGCGTACTGAACGGAAGTGTATGCGTTACTGTCGGGTCGCTCATATCCGCTGACCGTTGAAATGGTCGGTGCATAACTCATCGTGATACCATAACCCGAGCGCATCGTCCACTTGCCGTTCTCATATACCGCCGTTACGCAATCCGCACTCGGAGCTACAACGGGAGATACAGACGAGATCTGAACACCGTACTTTTTCAGTACAAAGCTGCCATTCACATATTCCCACATCGTCCAAGTTGCCTTGTCGGTGCTGACAGAGGGTGCGCTTACGTTCTGATAAGAACTCGGTGCCTCGCTCTCAAAGCGTGTATTGAGGGTCTGCGATTTTGCCACGGTAGAGATCGTTGTCGAGAAAGATGCGGTGTTGTTATCATAGTTCGTCTCGTTCATATACCTATCGGCATTGACCGTACAATCAAGATATACCGTCTTTCCGTTGAGTCCCGTGGGAACCGTCCACTTGAAATACACAAGGTTTGTTCCTGCGGCGGGAATCACAACGTCATCCCAATCCTGCGTAGAGATCACAACCTTTTGAGAACCGTTATAATAGTAAGCGGTGAATCTCGCGGTATTGTGCATACTCGGGATAATATCATAGTCGCTGTTATTTACCACATAGAAGCTACTGATGACTTCCATTCCCTCGCAATAATACCCTGCCGATGAAACGGGATCTGCCGTTACTTCGTAATCGTAGTCCTGCACGTTGATCGTGGTGGAAACGGTGTTGTTCCCCGTCCTCGTTTCGCTATTGTGATCTGCCCAATTTATACGTGCTTCAATAGTCTTGTTGCCTACCGAACTTCCAATATTGAGAGTAAAGGTAATATTGGCTACTCCGTACACGGAGAAATCCACATACTGTGTGGAAACCAATCTACCGTCATAGTAAAGTTGAACGGGAATGTCTGAATACGCATTGACTTGATCCCAACTGTCCGTTCTTACCTTGACGGTAATCTGATCGTACTTGTACGGCTCACTATTGGAAACGGTCAAATTGGAAATGGAGAAATCGTAGTTGGTCTCCTCCCATACTGCATAGAGAGTTACCGACGCATTTGCAGTATAACTGTCACCAGGATCATAGGTTGCGCTCGTTGCTGTACTGCTTGTACTCCAACCGAGGAAATCATATCCGCTTCGGGTAGGAATAGTCGAGGACAACGTAAGACTTAAACCATAAGTCTTAATCTGAGAGGACGGTGCTCCGCTACCTCCATTAGCATTGTAATAAACGCGATAGGTTGCAGGGGCATATTCCCAAACAGCATACAAGGTTGTGTTGGCATTTCGTGTGAAGCTACCGCCTGCATAATAAGTCGGTGAGGTCGCTGCACTGCTTGTGCTCCATCCAAGAAAGGCGTAGTTTGTGCGGGTCGGCTCTGTTGAAGGCAAATAGAAGGTCACTCCATCTGTCTTTGTGACGGAACTTGGCGCTCCGCTACCCCCATTGGCATTAAAGGTAATGGTATAGACCGTGGGCGCATTATATGACCATACCGCATACAGAGTTGCTGAGGCATTTACAGTGTAACTGCCTCCCGAATAATAAAGCGGATAAACTGCTGTGCTACTTGTGCTCCACCCAAGAAATGTGTATCCACTTCTCGTTGGCTTTGTCGAAGATATTGTCAGAGTTACATCTTTATATTTTATCTGAGAAGCAGGAGCTCCCGAACCACCATTCGCAATATACGATACTGTATAAGTTATAGGCGCATCCTCCTGCCACACAGCATATAATGTTGTATTTGCATTAATGGTAAAACTCCCACCTGCTGAATATGACGCGATTGTGGCAGCTGAACTTGTAGCCCATCCTTTAAACGTATAGCCGCTTCTTGTAGGAGTATTAGCCCTCAAAGTAAGTGCTACGTTGTGTGTTTTGGTTTGCGAAGATGGCGCACCGGTTCCTCCGTTGGCATTATATGACACTGTATAAGTCTTGGGCGCATTTGACTCCCAAATAGCATACAGAGTTCTACTTGTATTCGCAGTATAGGTGCCTCCCGGCTGATATGATGCAGATGTGGAAGAACTGCTCGTTCCCCACCCCTTAAAGGTATATCCCGAACGGGTGGGAGCAGTATCATCAAGAATCAAATCATAACCATACACTTTTGTTTGAGAAGATGGAGCTCCTGTCCCACCATTCGCATTATAAGTTATGGTATATTCCTGCCGATCATAAAAATACTCGACCCAAATCTTTCTGTTATCACAATATTTTAATTTACCATGTTTACTTTCATCGTATTTTGATAGCGGCTCCATATCATCCGAAGTATCTGTGTTGTGATAATCATACGAATAACATCTTGGGCTCGATGGCATATTCTCAACGGAGCCAACCAAACTATCATAACACAATCGCCCAAAAACACTTGACTGATAGCCGTTTGTCAGGGTATAACCGGTAATAGTTTTCGCGCTTGTCGAAAAATAATCGTTGTAGTTAAGGGCAGTATGATTTGTAGTCGAATGCAACGTGTAGTTGTTGCGATGGAAATAATCATAATAAGGATCCTGCTCTACATAATGCCGAACCTCAAATTCAATTGTATCCCATTTTCGCATTGTAACTGTGATATTGAGTTCATCCTTACTCAGACCCGTACGAAAGTAATACGTTACAAACAGATCTGCCTCCGTACATAATCCCGTACCACTTGTCCAGGCCATTTTGCAGGTTTCCCACAAGCCTTGATTGCTTTCAAATTTAACGATGTCATATCCACCGATACCAATGTGAAAACTTCGTTCTTCGCCCTTCATTGTGTAAATGACAACTTTTTTTAGGAGGTTTCCGCTTGTATCATAAAAAGACACGTTGATCTTTCGGTCACATTCGCTTGAACTGTAAGCATAGCAGGTAGTTGTAGTTCCCGTCGCATCGTAATGTCCCGCCATATAGAAATCACGGGCGAATACTTGGACGGAGGCAATCGTTGTCATAAACACCACAAAAGCGAAAATAACGACAATCTTAAGCCATTTCTTTTTCATTCAACCACCTCCGTAGCAAGAGCTTCAAAATATTCTTGAATCGGCACGTTATTATCAAGGCATACACCAAACTCCGCTTCTACCGCAAGTTTGAGGTTATCATAACTCCAATCCTCAATAGAAAGGCATTTTACAAGTGCTTCTGCCCAATCTGAACGATATTCAGCATCCGCTATACTTCCCGCATAAATGATCTGTGCTATAATTACCTTTTCTTCCGAGAGGTTAGAGTCATGTGCAACCTTTATAACATTGTGCAACCACGCTTCAAGATTGCGTTCATACCCATCATCCTCCTCGTTGTACCAACTGTCATAGATGCAAAGCGGCTCCATTTCATCCGTCACCTCTACTTCAAGAGGTAATACGTTATAGAACTCCACTTTGACTTCTGCAAGGGTTAGCGGCGAAAAAACAAACGCACATTCGTCTCCGCGATTAAAGCCAAATACCTCGATGACCTTATCGTTCAATTCCTCGGGGTCTGCTCCACCACTCGGAAAACACTCAGCCATCTTGTTCGCCATTTCATCGAATGTCACACCTTCAAAGCGGTCGTAATGCTCAACGTAAAATCTCTGAATCTGATGACTTGCATCCATCGAATATTCTCTCTTAGCGAAATGATTGATTAGGAGAACGACATTATCCAATACCCCCTCCAAATCTTTCTCTTGACTTTCATCGTAGACCAAATCACCGTCGCTATAAAGATAATAATTGCCGTTTTCGTCAATATCGGGAACACCCTGCTCCATTCGTTCTAGATAAGGAATTAAACTTGTATCAAGATAGACTTCGTTTCCTTCGTCAAACTCAATTACATAGTTTCCCGTACTTGGATCTAACGTAACTCCGAAGTTATCGTCTGTTGGAGCATCGGTAATGGGTGGATCAATGGGGTCGTTAGGTTCTTCTCTGTCAATAAACAGCGAAACACCTCCAACTATCATTGCAACAACAATGACGACCGAAAGAATAATAATCGGAACTTTATTATTCATCGCTTGAACCTCCCTCCTTCGTACCATATTCGATCTTACTATCTACAACCTCTGCCTCGGGATTCTTTGTCATTTCTCCAACATCAATACTCGGCTGTCCCTGCACATCGGGAAGTGTGGGATCATCCTTGATAGTTGGAATTGTTTCTTTCGGTTCGGTCGTATCATTAGCACCATCTGTTTCGTGATTGTCGGATGTTTCGTCTTGATGATTACCCGTCTGCTGCTGTGCCTGCTGATACTCATTCAAAGCAGCCTCGCGTTCTTTTTCAATATTGTGCTTCACAATACCAAAGACAGCTAAGCCTACAAGGGCAAAAGTAATGACAATACAAATCACCGTACAGATGATATTTGCTTTGTTTTTCTTCATTTGTTTCCTCCTTATTTCTGTTTGAATTGGGATACGATTGTGATAGGAACGGTGATCTCCGCTATCTCCATATTGAATAGTTCAAACGGGATCGTGATCTCATATTCCACATACACACCAAACGCATCCCCTGCCATCGCATAGATCGTAGGTCGTGACATAACGTACTTTCCGTCAACCGTCACGGGTTCTCGGTATTCAAGCGTGATAATGCGCGGAAAGCCGAGCAAGGTATATGCTCCGTCAACAAGATCGTCGCGGTCGATATAATCATCCCACGGCTCTCCCTGCTTCAAGGCATCGTATTTGCTTACGGCATAGCGCGTTACATAACTGTCGAGCTTGAGCTGCGTTTCGTTCTGCTGCTCTCTTGCAACGTGATAGATAAAGGCGTACTGCATAGCAACTGCCACAAGCATCATCACAACAAGAATACAAACGCAAGTGAGAACATAGCTGAATCCCTTCTTGTTTCTCAAAGGTTTTCTCATACGCTCTCACCTCATTTCCAATACATACGGGAGAGACCCGATTGTGTCACGGAAACATCGAAAGGCAATTCAAAGCCACCGAATCCCGGCAAGATCATTTCGGTCGTGAGTGTTACGGAGATAACGTCACCGAGCTGAACCTTACCCGTGGTGTAGTCAAAGTAGGTTGCCGAAAACTCAACCGTTGGGGTAAAACCCGATTCGGCACAAAGCTCTGCAAACCTCGCTTCTACCTCGGGACCAATTCGTCCCGTTACGGTCGCTACCTCCAAAAGCTCGTTGCACATATACGTCATATCCTGCTTGAGAGTGACCATTGACCAAATGCTGATAATTAAGACTAAAACAAGAGCGATGACGAGAACCGCCACCGCTACGTCGATATAGCCTTCTGCTTTTTTGTTTTCGAGTGTTTTTAACACGGTTGTACCTCCTTAAAAGAGCGTTCCCATCGAAGTGAGTAGCACCTGTCCGAGCACCGCCACATAGATAAGGATAAAGCAGAAAAGAAGTGCCATTGAGAGCTTACGCACCTTGCGAGGTACTGCGTTTGCCTGCGCCTTAAGCTGCTCTCGCTGATAGTCGGCAAACTTTAGTGCGGTCGTTCCCCAATATACCTCCATGTCGTCGCCACGGACAACACCGATCAGACCTCTCGTTACATCGCTCATCATCGTGCTACCCACTCGGCTTTCAAGTCTTGTGAGTGCAACTTCCTCGTTACCCGAGCGCATATCCGCAATGGTGATCTCAAGCTCCTCTTTGAGTTCGGGGCAAGTGGTGTCCTTAAAGGCTTCAAGGGCATAGATCGCTCCCTTTTGGTGCTTCATCGTCTTTTCGATTGAACCGACAAGTCGGGGCAATTCGTACTCGATCTTCTTTCTCTTTGCCGCGATCATCTTTGTTACTTTCTTGGATTCCGAGAAGTACACGACAACGGCGGCAAAGGCAATAAAGAGACCAAGCAACTTGAAAATGAGAAACGCAGGGATAGCAAGAAGTCCGATAGCAACCGCTTTGACGATAGCATTGGAAACGTACAGTTCGGGGGAAATATCCATACCCGCTGTTCTGAGGTCGGCTTCAAGCTGTGCCTTCTTGTACTCGTTGAGCTTGATCTTCTCGGAGAGCTTTGTCGCAAACTCCTTGAGGTAGATCTCGATGATACTCGTTTTCTTGTCGCCCTTCTTACCGAGGTTGTTCGCCGCTTTCGATGCTTTCATCGTGGGAACCTTCATCAAGTCCGCAAGAATACAGCCGATACCCACCGCCGCAAAGAGACCGATGAAAATCTGTAAAATAATCATACCGTTTCCTCCTTATCTCTTATATTCAATGGGTTTAGTCAGCTTGTTCATACGGATCGCGGTAATAATGATTACCACTCCGCAGATAGCGAGAACGACCTTGCCAAAGGTGGTGTTCATCAGCGCATCGTACCAATCTCTGTTGATACAGTACAGAAGCGGGATGTTGGCAACCACCATACAGACCATCATCCAATACTCGCGGCGTGTTTCCGAAAGCATGGTCTTGAGGGAGTTGTTGACAAGTCGCACGTCGGTCAGCTTGGAAACAACGGGCATCAAGGTATCCTTGAGTGTTCTGTCATTCTGACACGCGATCAGAGTGTCGCACCATTCTTCAAAGATACTGTTTTTGACCTTATCCTTGAGGTTGTGAATGGCTTGGCGAATGTCGGGAGAGATAATGGTCGCTTCTGCGAGGAATCCTTCAAAGATACCCTTGATAGGCGGCTTGAGATAGGAAAGGTTCTCCTGCACAGCACTTACAAGGTTATCGCTACGGATATATGAGGTGGTGATAATGGAAAGCGCCGTTTCAAGCTCTTGTCTTACCTGCGTCTCATAGATGGCAATCGTCTTTGTGAGGTAGGCAAAAGGAATGAGTGCAAAGGCTACCGCAAGAACGGGAATGAGGAACATATTATCAATGGCAATCGCTACGACACAACCTGCTACCATAAGGAGCAGAGCCGCAGCGCAAGCAATCGAGAACTGTTTTTCTTTGCCTGTTTCCTGCAAGGCTCGTCTCATACGTTCAAGCTCAAGCAAGATACGGTTCTTCTTTTTCTTACCTCGCGCCATCAAAGCTTGGTCTTTAAGGGTCTGCTGTTTGTTGAACAGTTCATTTATATCCTTATTGATCTGTTCGGGTGTCAGCTTCAAAAGTGCAATCGTCGCAACGATAAGCAAAAGAAAGCTGATAATATAGAGTGCTGTCATACGCAATAAACCTCCTTTCTGCTTCGGGAATTTCCGAAAGGAAATTCGGGCGTGAAGCAGATACACTTCATTTTACTGATTTTCATACCTTCACGCTGACCTCCCTTCTTTCAAATCTTTTGAGGAGCTCCTGCGGGATACCGCCACGCAAGAGTTTGGAGCGCAGAGACTCCGATGGGCTGTTTTCTTGGATGAACTCTCCGACGATGTGGAACACCCCGTCCACGTACTCGTTACTGTGGATCTTGTAGCGATAGAGCGTTCTGTACTCAAGCTCTCCGTCATCGTGAACGATGCACTCGGAAATGTCCATTACCTTACGGGTATTGTCCTCCAACTTGTGTGCGAACACGACTACGGGAAAAGCAAGTGCCACCTGCTGCATTGAGATCTTCATGTCGATGGGAAATCTTCTCTGCGAAAGGAAAGCAATACGGCGATGAGCGTATCTTCCACCGCCGCCATGAACGGTCGTTACAACGGTATGGTCGGTGGAGCTTGCTTCTACTGCGGAATGAGCCTCCGCGTCTCTCATCTCACCTACGCAGATCACGTCGGGGTCAAAACGGAGGGCTGCCATTACCAAGTCCTCTTGGGTAATGTCATAGATGTCCTTATCCGAGGGGCGAGACAGCGTATGCACCACGTTATTGATAACCCTGCCCTGCTCGTCTCTCTTGACAAGGGAAAGCTCTCTTGCACCGCTTTCAATCGTATAGATACGTTTACTGTCGGGGATAGAACCGAGGAGAGAATTCAGAAGCGTTGTCTTACCGGAGCTTGTTCTACCTGCAACAACGAAGGACACACCGTAACGAAGGCAGGTTTCAAGAAAAGCAAGCATATCGTCGGTGAGAGAGTCGGTGTCGATAAGGTTTTCCCTATCTACTCTCTGAGGGTGAAGCATACGGATAGAGACCGCGATACCTCTGTCGGCATCTACAATGGGTTCTTTCAGCGCGGTAATACGGGTATTATTGGGAAGATGCCCCTGCGCGATGGGAGCTGCATTGTCGATAATCATACCCGAATGGTGAAGCAGCTTCTTTACGACGTCGATGGCGTGTTGAGGGGAGAAGAAATGCTCCTCTGCCTTTTCAATACGACCGTCAAGGTGAGTCAGAGCCACGTCATCCCAACCGTTGATATTGATCTCCTCAAGGTCGGGGTCTGCAAGGTGCTTTGTGAGGATTGAGTATTCCGCCATTTCGGTGAAAAGGCGTTCTACCAATCCTTTGGTGTCATACCCTGCTACCGAATATCCCGTATCATAGAGATACTTACCGATATACGCTTTGAGCTCGGCGGTCTTGCTCTTGTCGATGAGTGCTGTTGCGTAGTTCTTCGCAATATAGCTCTGTGTGAGACCTACAAGCGAAGATAATTCGATCTGTGCCATACATTACACCACCCTTTCCGCAATCGCTTTGATCGTCTGCATGAACTTTTTGTCTTTCATCGGTTCATACAGACTTCCCTCCATATACTGTTCGATGAGCGTACTACAATACGGAACGGTAAAAGCGATCTTTCCGAGGTGCAATCTCGCATCAGCGGCAGCAAGATTAAATTCCTCTCGGGGAATGTTCATCACCGCCACATCATTCTCGCGGAGATACCCACGGGATGCGAAGGTTTTAAGCTGCGACATCTGAAAGCTCAAGCACTTGAGGTCGGGAGTGGAAAGACGAATGATCTGATCCGCGTTCTCCAAAGCCACACTTGTAAGGAAGTTGGAGTCGGGGAGCGACATACAATCCACGATCACGTAGTCCGCAATGCCGACAAACACATCGTAAAGATACTTGGCTTTCTTATCCGTATATTCGGGAAAGCTGTGATGGTTTTCCCCATCCTTATATCCGAGAAAACCGAGGTTCATTCTGTCCTTTGTCATTACCATATTGGAAACAACGTCATCGGCAAAGAAATCGGGTTTGGAAAGGATAGTTCCCACCGAGAATACGTCCTCGGAACGGAAGTTGGGAAAGATTACGGGAATGGTAGGTGTCACAATGTCGGTAAACACAACGATAACAGCACTTTTGCCACGGGAGCGATTGTAAAGAGCTTCCGCGAGTTTTACCGAGAAAGTGGTCTTACCGCTACCCGGCGAACCCCATACTGCTATCAATTTACCCATTGTTCGCATCCTCCTCTTTCGCAGGCTCATTTACAATCGGATTTGCCGCAAGGTAATCGTCCTGCACTTTGATATACGCATCGGCTTTCTCTGCGTCTCCTCTATAAACAAGAGAGAAATGCACATTGGTCGTGCTGTTGTAGTTTGCAAGAAGCTCTGCCTGCTCGGGTGTTACGAGCAGAGTCACAGTTGCCGCCTTGCCGCCCTCTACGATTTCGTCCTTATCAATACCGTCATTTGTGGTTGTGGTAATGACCTTTACATACTGAAACGCAGCAGGGGTGTAGGAAATATTGTTTTCCTTGTCATAGATAATGACCGACACAATATCTCCATTCTCCAACTTATCCGAAAGTCCTGCGGCAAAGTCGGAAATGTTCACAGAAATAGCGACCTTCTTTCCATCAAGTCCGAGCAGCACATCGTCCGCGCTCTTATTATCCAAAGTCAATTTGGAATCAAAGAGATAATCTCCCGCGTACAGATCTGTCGCAGCATATTTTCCAACAACGGCTTTACCGTCTTTGATTACGTTGTTCGGGAGATTGTAGGAACCGACGTTGACAACTTCAAGGTGGTCTGCGGTGATGATCTGACCTCTCGGCACATCTGCCTTGAGTCTGACAATATCCACCTTCTGATCGGTAAAGCTGTTCACCAAGGGAGCAACACCAAAGGTGATAAGAAGGGCGAGTACGATACATACCACACCGATGACCGTTCTTGAAGAAAACGGCTTCTTACCGGGAGCCTTCGGTGCTTTGACTCCTCTGGGCTTTGCACCATAATTTCCAAAACTCATTTTTCTTTTTTCCTCCTATAAATTAAATGAAATATCCGATCATCAGACCGGTAGATAAAAACGGCAAAAGCGGGAAGGGTTCGTCATGGCTTTTCTTTTTCGCCTTATTGGATAATAACTGAACTGTAATAGCGAAAATGAGACCGATACAATACCCGATCACTCCACCGTAGAATCCGAGGGACAAGGTAGCGGCGGTAGATAACTTAATATCCGCACCGCCGATACCTCCCTTCTTCGTAAACATAGCTATTGCCATCTGCGGGACGAATACCGCAATAGCTCCGAATATCATAGAGCCAATGCCCATGTCCCCGAAATTAACGAGAGACAGAATAACGAGCATCACCCATAGAAAATCGTCTGCTTCGTGAGTTGACAAGTCCTGCAAAGAAGCGTATAGCAATATGAGAGCCAACACGATACCCTTCACCGTCCACATCGAAAAGCCGCCTACAAGGTAGAGCGCGATCACAATAGCGGGAAGTAAAAGATACGTGAGGTAGGGGTTGAAGGCAAAGCCACGCTGAACCATATAATAGTTCATCAGCCCGCCTACGATGATCGTGAGAAAGACGAGAGCCGCAAAAGGTAATGCTGAAAATAAAAATTCCATTTGTCCTCCTTCAAATTAGGAGGACGGGTGGCTCCGTCCTCCGTGTGATAACATTGGGAAATATTCCGCTTTCGCTTGCGAAATGCGGTTGTTTAGACCGCAAGGAATATTTCGGGGTGGCGGCAAATTATATCAAAGTACCGCGCACCTTATCCGCCACCCTATTAACCCGCGTAGTTGAACATCTCACCGATCTCGGTGTTGAGACGGGGGAGAATAACGCCGTTAAAGAGCGTGTAGAGACCGCCGAGGATGACCGCACCGACAACAACGGCGATGATGATCTTCACACCGGTGTCCACGTAACCTTCTGCCTTGACGTTCTCGATGGTGGTCTTTGCGCGGATAGCCAGATCGTTCATCTTGTTCTGAATCTTATTGAAAAGCTTTTTCATTCTGATTCACCTCCCTTCGATTACGCAGTATAGTTGAACATCTCACCGATCTCGGTGTTGAGACGGGGGAGGATAACGCCGTTAAAGAGCGCGTAGAGACCGCCGAGGATGACCGCACCGACTACAACAGCGATGATGATTTTCACGCCCGTGTCAACGTAGCCTTCTGCCTTGACGTTCTCGATGGTGGTCTTTGCGCGGATAGCGAGGGAGTTTGCCTTTGCCTGGATCTTGTTCATAAAGTTCTTCATTGTTTGATTACCTCATTCTTTCTTTTTGTTATTGGTTGTGGATAGGTGTACGGATTAACCAGCGTAATCGAACATACCGTCGATACGGGTCTCAAGGGTGGGGAGAATAACGGTGTCAAAGAGGGCGTAGAGACCGCCGAGGATGACCGCGCCGACGACAACGGCGATGATGATCTTCACGCCCGTGTCAACGTAGCCTTCTGCCTTGACGTTCTCGATGGTGGTCTTAGCTCTGATAGCGAGGGATTTTGCCTTGTTCTGCATCTTGTTGAAAAACTTCTTCATAGTTGAATTACCTCATTCTTTCTTTTTGTTGTTTTGTTTTTGATTTGGATTTTGTTTGCGGTTGTTGGATTTGAGAAGGATGATGCCACCGCCGCCATCATCGTTTCCGCTTCCATTGTAGAGACTGATTGACATCGTCAACCGAACATATCTTGGATACGCTCTGCAAGTCCCGGAAGGATCAAGGTGTTGAAGATATAATAGAGACCGCCGAGAAGCAGCGCACCGATCACTACGGCAATAATCATCTTTACTGCGGTATCGATATACCCTTCTCCGCGCTTACCTTCAAGCACGGCTTTTGCTCTTGCGAAGAATTTCTTCACTGTTTACCTCCTTTTTCTGTGATCTTTGGAGTCAACACACTACAATCATAAGCACCACCTCTTTTCTGTTTTTGGCATAAAAAACGGGGTAAAGTTTAGATGTTGGTTTCATCTTCTTTACCCCGTGACTTCGGTATTCAGTTGTTTCATCGCGCGTCTAGGTTCTCCTTTTGCCTCTGACGGTACATAGCAAGAGCTTTGATAATAGTTTCCTCAATCTTCTGCTCGGAAGTTCCTGCGGGAAAATACTTCTCTATCTTTTCCATGGGAATTTTGATACGTGCCTTTTGGTTAGGCTTTTCTTCATTCATAATGGTATTGATAGCATCAGTATCAAGTTTACCCTCCTTGCTCAACGCTCTCATTCTTATTGTCTGGGCGTGAGACGGAAAAGTTCCTTCGGTGTCAATATAATCAACCAAGTCTCGCATTTCTTCTTCCTGCAAGTAAGAGAGTTCCACCGCAGGTCTCATACCGATTTTCCCCTCATCGACAAACTCAAGAAGTTCGGGAGTAAGTTCATTGAGACGAACAAATCTTCTTACTTGGTCGGGACTCTCACCACTTTGCTCTGCAATAATCTCTCTCGTTTTCTTGCCTTCCAACTTGTGTGCCGATGGCACACAAGTTAAATCTGTACGCTTTCCTTGCCGCTTCATAGCATCCATCTTCATTTTATATGCTCTCGCCTTTTCAGAAGGAAGGATATATTCGCGCTGAAGATTAGAGTCCACCATTTCGATAACGGCTTCGTCTCTACTTAATTCCCGAACAATGGACGGTATGAGCTTTATATTCAACTTGCGGCAAGCGTACTTTCGTCTATGCCCTGCAATGATCTCATAACGCTCTCCTTCTTTTTTACGAAGAATAACGGGATTGAGAACGCCGTTCATTTCTATACTGCTTACAAGCTGCGCCATACTCTCATCGTCCTTCACTTGAAACGGGTGGTCGGGGAAATCGTCGATAAGCTCAATGGGAATTATTCGCACCTTCTCGCGCTTGGGTTCATTCCCCTTTAACTCCTCAATGGGTTCACTCACTTGTTCTCTCTCCTTTCCTCTTCCGCTTATATTTCTTTACTCTCTGCTTCTCGCTGACCTGGATAGCATCAAGTCCGTATGCGCTGATAACAACGGCATAACAGATCATTCGAAACACGTCAAAGTCCACAACTTCATCATCGGAGAGGTCAAGCAGATCTGAGTGTACCGAGTTGTATTCAAGATCGACCGCTGTCATAAAAAGATTGTGCGGATTTACGTCAATGCCCTTGATAGAGATTTCAAGAGCCGAGTAAACAACACAGTTCCTTTCAAGTACCTTTTTGGCTTCAAACCACAAACTCTCATGAGCGGAAAGCAAGAAGATCTGAGCAATAAGGTTATTACTTGCCTTTCTTGTGTAGGCAAGACCTTCATAGAAGCGTTTACGATGTCCTGCATCCAAGAAGCAGCTTTTCAGTTCCGCTTCACGTTCAATGGCGAGACGCAGACGGAATTGAAACACATTATCTCCGATGCCCAAGAAACAATATCTTATCATTTCCCCGAAAGTACAGGTATGAGCGCGGATGCGTTCACCCATACAGCAGCACTCTTTCAGAGCGCACTTCCCTTTGGTCGAATACAGACAATTACTGCATCGACAAACAAAGCTTTTATACGGAAACCCGGTATTTCCTCCTCCCTTGCGCTGAACCAAAGTAATGAGGTCTGAAACATCAAGACCTGTCTTTTTCATTTCAATATACATTTTTTCCTCCTGTCGGTTGTTTTTCGGAAAACAAAAAAGCCGACCTTATTTCCACTTCGTTAGTGGTCATAAAGTCGGCTTCATATTAACCGTATGTAATCAAGCTTCAAGAGCATCGAGCAGGTGGAGTATGAGGTTGGAGGTTGCTCTGTTGTCGATCCCGTTTGCCTTCTGTTTAAGTCTCTTTGCATTGAGAGCTTCGATAGCAACTCGAAGTTCAAAGGGGGTGAGTTTAAGTCTGCGAACCGTGGTATATCCGTTTTTCATTTGTAAATCCTCGCTTTCCTTCTTTCTGTCTATATTATATCAGAAAAGCGGGTGATCTTCAAATGTGCGAAAAATGTCGCGGGTTCAAGTCCCGTTTGCTCGGAAAAAGTTGCAGAAAACAAAAGGTCAAAAAAATCGCCCTAAAAAACCGAAAAAGCCTTGTAAAACAAGGCTTTTTGGCATAGGTTGCATTTTTGACCTATGAGGATGGCTCCCCTCGAGAAATGTCGTTTGAACACGACAACTCCTCGAGAGTAACCGTTTCCTCTTTTCCATTTGTATTGTAAATGATCTTGAAATGGTCGTCGAAGGCATAGACCGCATTGACGAAGGTGTCAATGATCTTCTGCTTCCCTTCCTCGGTGGCAATATCGAGCGTGCGGTATCTGCAAAGTGCCATTTTGAATTGCGCCTCGGTAAAGGTCGGTCGCTTGATCCTCTCCTTTGTGATCGCTTCACCGATCTCGTCGCGTTGCTTTTGTAAGACATCGAGCCGTTCCAAAAGCAGATCAACCGCATGACCCTTCTGTATCGCGCCGAGAATGTTTTCGATCTCCTTTTGCTTCTCCTTGTACTGCCGTTCCAGCATGGGAATGACGGTACTTTCTTTTTCCTGCAGTTCAAAAAGCGCCTTTGCCAAGCGATCGACAACGTCGTCCTGCAGGATCAGCTCCATAGTCTTTTTCACCACGAAGTCCTCAAGCGGCACCTTTGGCAGCATCTCCTTGTCGCACAGGCGTTTCTTGCGCTTGACGCAATCATAATACCGATACACCTTCCCCGTCCTGCTGGTACCTGCCTGCGCCACCATCATCGAACCGCTCCCGAC